>DATKEV010000074.1:0-37990 GCA_035511855.1 Candidatus Udaeobacter sp. | reverse complement strand
ACAACGCCACCAGATCGGGCCCAAACAGCACCATTTCACGGTGTTTTGGAAAATATGCAAAACGATGGCAGCGGCGTAAGTCTTTTGGAATCTGGAGCGGCCTATCGGAATCGAACCGACACCTGAACCTTGGCAAGGTTCGAGAAGTTGAATCTAACTCGCTGGAACGGCGGCACTTAGCATTCTTGGGCAGGGTCTCAATTGGAAAATGATGGAAAATGAGAGGAGAAAAGAATTCTCGCGGTCTTACGAGAGCTCATAGATATGAATCGTCTAACGTATTCCACGGCGACAAAAATTAAACCCCTTCCACGTTGGTCGGTCAACAGCAGATTGCTCTGAGCATCCTTGCAGCCGACGGGTCTGTAAGGGAAGCGGATGCTAGGGTTCGAACTTCATAACAGTCCGCTCCCGGTAAGTAACGCCGCGAACTCAGCCCTGCGCCGGGGTGAACCTGAAGCTCTGCTCACCAAGTAGCCCGGCCCCGGACGCGACCTACCTCAGGGTATGACGTTGGCGGACAGTTGCAAAGTCGCGCTCCCGCCAGCGGCAAAATTCATAATTACGCTTCCTGGCTGAGGCCCCGACGCGTTTGAGTTGGCCTCGAACGCGATTGAAAACGTGCAGCTTGACCCGGGTGCAATGGTCAGATTGGGTGCGCACGTTGTTGTATAAAGAACGTCCCAGAATCCCCCTGGGGCGTTGTCGTTATAAGTCATTGAGAGAATTGTGAGCGATGCCTTCCCAACGTTGGTCAGCGTGGCTGACTGCGGAGCCGAAATAGTACCAGCAAGCACATTGCCGAAGCTCAAACTCGACGGAGCCAAGAGCGACGGAGCCGAGGGCGGCACGGGACCCGTGGAGACGACGAGGTTGACTGCAGAGCGGGTCGCGACATTGGTACCGGCTGCGGGGCTCTCGCTGATCACGTCGCCGGAGGCGACCGTACTGCTTGACTGCTGCGTCACTGTACCCACGACAAGCCCCGCGCCCATGATTGCGGTGGTGGCCGCCGCCTGCGTCTCACCGACGACGTTTGGCACCGCGACCTGCAGGGGACCGATGCCCGCGTCGCCCTGGCTTTCATAGGCTCCCATGTCGCAGCCGCTAGCGTCCTCTTTGTCAGGACGTGGCATTCCGCGTTGGTCGGTCAACAACAGATTGCCCTGAGCATCCTTGCAGCCGGCGGGATTGCCTGCGTCGATAGCGGGGCTTCCCAGCAACAACGCCGTCGTATCTGTCGGCCCGCCATTGTTCTGTAATGGGCCGAGCAAGGGGGCGTGGTTGTTCAAATCACCCACTTTGTTAAAATTGCATGTGCCATCGCTGCTCAGGTTGTAGCCGTCCGAGGTGACAGGGTTAGAGCAGTTCTGCCCCGAATTGTTAGCGACGATGCTGTTCTGGAACCCGCCGCCGGGATAGATACCACCGCCGTGGGTTCCGCTATTCCCACTGATGGTGCTGTTGCTGGCCATCATGCCGCCCGGATAGCCGTTGAAAATGCCACCGCCTCGGCCGTTAGTCGAAGCCGGAAGACCAAAGGCGGAATTGCCGCTGATGGTGCTGTTGTTGATCCTTAGCTGACCAACGTTGGCAATGCCGCCGCCACTGCCTTGGCATGGTAGCAGACCGCAATGCCAACCCCCACCCCCCGCGGTATTCGCGCTGATGGTGCTGTTGTTGATCGTCAACGTGCCGTTAGTCCCATTGTAGATGCCGCCGCCGTAGGCACAGCAAGAAATTATGCTGCCGAAAAAGTTGGCGTTGTTGCCAGTGACGGTGCTGGAGTTAATGGTGAGCCGCCCTTCGTTATAGATACCCGCGCCGAAAGACGCATGCCCGTTGCGGACGGTGATGTTGGAAAGCGTGACTTGGGCCGGACTGGAAATGCCGATCACGGAACCGGCAGCTTGCCCATCGATGATTGTCGTGCGGGCACCAGAACCGATGACGTTCAAGCTGATGGCGATCCCGAGTCGCTCGGTATAAGTAGCGGGCGCGACAACAATGGAGTCGCCCGACGAAGCGAGCGAGATGGCATGCCCAATGGTCTTGCAAGCAGTCTGGGGTGTCTGGCAGGTATTGCCGTCGTTCCCGTTCACCCCATCCACGTACCATGTGGTGCTGGCCAGGGCGACAGGAGGCAATGCAACAAGCAGCGCCAGAAGCGTGAGAGTCGTGAACGGTTGCTTTTTCATGGGACCCTCCTCTTTCTTCTTTGCTGGCGCCGTCCAAGCTGACTTGTCTTTGTCCTGGCTCGTGTCAGCTGCTCAGCGCCGCAGCATGCCGTGCACTCTCGCGCCTTCCTCCCTGTAGCACAATGCACTGCGGATGAACTGAAAAGCGACTGTAAATGAACAACGAACACCACAGAAATACGGGATTTAATCAAGAGGCTCTGCCCCAATCGTGGCTTCCCGGGGAGTGTTATTATAGTCATCGCAGGCAGAAGAGAATCTATGTGGTCTCCCGGCCGTTCCGCTGGTGTCTTACGGTTTGAAGTGTTCGAGGTGCATCTTTGCGCGGGAGAACTTTACAAAGCAGGCCGCAAAATCAAGCTGCAAGTTTTACCGTTTCAAGCGCTTGTCATGCTGCTGGAGCGTCCGGGCGAAGTTGTCACACGCAAAGAGTTCGAGAAAAGGCTTTGGCCCGGAGACACATTTGTGGACTTCGATCACAGCCTGAACACGGCCGTCAAGAAATTGCGCCAGGCTTTGGGCGACGACAAGAATAAGCCGCGTTTTGTCGAAACCCTCCCGAAGCGCGGCTATCGGTTCATCGGCAACCTGGAGCACGCTGCGCCGCCTTTGTCCGCGAAGCCTCCGGCGCCATCTTCCGGCGTAGGCCAGCTCGCAAGACTCTGCGCTGAGAGCAAACTCTCTTTCGTTCTGGTGTCCGCGGATGAAGAAGCGGCCGCGGAAAGAGAGAAGTTGGAAGCGGCGAGTGACGACGTGGGGCTGTCTCTTTTGATTGCGTCACAAAAGCTTCTAATGGTGCCCGACGGGACTCAAGTGAGAATCCTGGAGATTCAGCAACCGGGTTCGCGTTGTCAGGTGCGAATTCTTGAAGGCGAGCACTATGGCAAGACGGCCCTGGTGCCGCTCCAAGACCTCGCAGCGGCGTAAGTCTTTTGGAATCTGGAGCGGCCTATCGGAATCGAACCGACACCTGAACCTTGGCAAGTCTGCAGGTAACGGAGCATCAAGGACTTACGAAGGAGTTTCGGAACGATTCGGTAGCATTTGGAGCGGTTAGAAACCCCTAATGGTCCTTCAGTTGGTCCCGCACGGAAAGCGAGTTGGCACTCTCTATTCGTAACCCTCGTCAGGTTCAGAACCAACAACCGCGCCTGAAAGATTCAGGATTTCTTACGGATCGTGTCGGGCGAAACTCGCAAAAGAGATCGGCTGTTTCGCTGTACCTGCCAGGCCGGCGAGCGGCGCTAAAATCCCTGTTCGAAACGCCTACCCTGGCGCTTAACTCAGCGTCTGATCGACCCAGCCAGTTTGTGGCCTCAACTCGCGTTCGTGTAGATTATCGGCCATAATCACGGTAGGAGGCCCACAGCAATGACATTGACCATTGACCTTCCAGACGAACAGTCAGCGGCTCTAGCTGCCAAGGCGCGTGCGCGTGGCCTCTCGGCGGAGCAATACGCTCGGCAGGTGCTGGAGAACGATATCGCGCCTGAATGGCTTCAGAAATCTTGGGAAGGCTCCCGACAGGAAGGTCTCGACCAGCTTTCCGGCGAAGAAATCGATGCGGAGATCGCAGCCGCGCGGAAGGCCCGGCGCGAAGCTCGACCACAGCCGGGCTCATGAGCCGGATCGTTCTCGATACCAATGTCATCGTCTCCGCCCTGCTGCAGCCCGCTGGGCCGCCTGCGCAGGTTTTCGTGCTCGCCCTTGGCGGCTCGCTTCAACTGTGCGTCAGCGCCAATATCTACGCGGAATATGAAGAGGTCATCAGCCGCCCGCGGTTCAAACGATCTGAAGAAATCATAGCCGACGCCCTTCGCGCGATTCGCAACAAGAGTTTCTGGGTCCGTCCAACAGCGCGCTTGCACGTATGCGCGGACCCTGACGACAACATGTATCTCGAGTGTGCACAGACCGGTCGTGCCGAATATCTGGTAACAGGCAATTCGAAGCACTTTCCTCTGACTTGGGAGAGCACCCGCATCGTCACCCCGCGGGACCTGCTCGATGTCGTGCTTGGCAAAAACAACAAAGAGCGCATCTAGGCCCACTCTCCGCAATCACTCGCCCGCTGATCGGAGTCCGTGCCCCGCCACACGGTTGGGCATCACAAAGCAAGTCGGCTAGCACTTCTTCCGTAGGCCTTCGCAACGCTGTTAGGCGGAAGCAAGGAGGTTAAGACCACGCAGGAACTGATGCTCCATGGGAACCGCCGGTTGAGTCAGTTTCCGGGAGGAGGTTCCCGAGCGTCGTGGTCGACAAATGGTAACGCAGCGCGATAAACAAGATCCTGAATAGCCCGTTCCGACCTCCCCTTTGTTCTTCATGATGACCTCCTCTCGCCGTATCCGCGTAGTGATGGGTACACTCGGCTATATGGCGCTAGAGCAGGTGTGTGCGCAGGTGGCAGATTTCCGGGCTGACATCTTTGCACTTGGCGCGGTAATGTTCGAGATGTTCACTGGAAAACGTGCATTTCAGGGGGCCACTTCTGCTGATACTTTGAATGCCGCCCTCAATGAGGAGCCGTCTTTTTCTTGTCTGTCAGGAAATGCCACACCCGGCTTGCAGCGAGTCATTAGCCGCTGCCTGGCGAAGAATCCAGAAGGGCGTTTCCAATCCGCCGCGGACTTGGCCCTTGCCATTAGATCTTTGACGGAGTTCTCGGTCCCACAAACGTCGTCCCTCGCTCGAAATCTGCACGTGCACCCATGGATCAAGCGGAGCGCGCTTCTAGCTATCGCGGTGGTATTGCTGACGTGGCGCTTCGTCCGGTCTAGCGATGTGGTTCCCATCCATTCCATCGTGGTGTTGCCGTTTGCGAATGCCAGCAAAGATTCCGAAATGGATTACCTCGGGGAAGGTCTTTCGGAAGAGATCACCAATTCTCTTTCACGACTTCCAGATCTTAAAGTCATGGCTCGGAGCACAGTATCTCACTACAAGCTGCGTCAGGATGATCCTCAGGGAGTAGGGCGCGATCTGCGCGTGGATGCGGTGCTTACTGGTCGAGTGAGGGAGCACGGTAATGAACTCGGAGTGGAAACTGAATTGATAAATGTCGGCACTGGAACGCAACTGTGGGGTAAACGCTACAGACGCAGCGCCAGTGATGCTTCACTGTTGCAGACTGCAATCACGCGTGATCTTGCCAGGTATCTCCGACCACAGCTTAGTGAGAATCAACAGGAGGGTCTCGCGAAGCCGGTAACCAAGGATGCTGGAGCGTATCAGTTCTACCTGAGGGGGCGAGACCGGCTCGAGAGTTGGACACCCGAGGACTTGAACGCGGCAGCTGAGTTTTTCGAGAAGGCGGTTGCCGTGGACCCAAACTACGCAGCTGCCTATGCTGGACTGGCAGATGCTCATCATGGACGTGGTCGGCCACAAAGCGCTTTGGGTATCGCCAGTGGTGACGGGCAAAGCGGTGAAGGTCTACGAATTCCCTGACGGCGAAACCCGCATTGACTATCCCGTGTGGTCTCCGGACGGTAAGTGGCTGCTCTTTGACCGCTTCCGACCGCGGGGCGGGGATATCTGGATGATTCAAAATCTCGACTAACCTCAGGGATAGACTCGGGGAAATCCACTGTACTTCGCCAATGTGCTAAGGCTTAGTGGCGTTCGTGCCCTAATTTCTAGATTCCCGGAGTAAGTCCGTCCCCGACCCGGATCACATGGGTAAGGGATCACACATCGAGAACAACGGCGCCCTTCATCTTTTCTTGTGAACATCCCACTTTGTCAGTTGATGTGCAGCGTGACTGTCGTCGAGTGGCTAAACGTGCCGTTGCTGCCCCTGATGGTCAGCGTGGCATTCGTTCCCGAAGCCGCACCGCTGCCGGCATTGACGGTCAATGTAGAAGATCCGGGGTTACCGGCCGGATTCGGGCTAAAGCTGGCGCTGGTCTGAGATGGGAGACCGGAGACGCGCAGATTCACTGTACCTCCGCCGTAAACGTTTCCAATGGTTACATTGTAGGTGCCGCTCGACGAACGGTTTACGTTCAGCAACGAGGGCGAGGCGGAGATGGTAAAGTCCGCATTCGGGTTGACCGTCAGTGTCACTCTGGTGGTATGCACCAGCGAGCCGCTGCTCCCGGTGATGGTCAGTGTGAATATTCCCGTGCTGGTGCTGGCTGTGGTGGAGACGGTGAGGGTGGAAGTCGCCGTGGGGGTCACGGAACTAGTCGAGAGCGAGCAAGTCGCCCCAGTGGCCCCAGACGGGCAGCCCGTAATGGTTAGCGCGACGTTGCCGGTGAATCCGTTCAGCGCTGTGACCGTTATCGTGGAGGTTCCCGAGCTGCCCTGCGTGAGCGTCAGCGACCTTGGACTGCGCGATAGGGAGAAGTCCGGAGCCGCTGCTGGGTTGACCGTCAGTGTCACGCTGGTGGAATGAACCCGTGTGCCGCTGGTCCCAGTGACAGTCAGTGTGAATGTTCCCGTGCTGGTACTGGCCGTTGTGGAGACGGTGAGGGTGGAGTTCGCCGTGGGGGTCACGGAAACAGGTTGCAGCGAGCAAGTCGTGTTCGCCGGACAGTTTGAAACGGTCAGACTCACCGAGTTGTTGAATCCGTTGAGAGAAGTGACAGTGACCGTAGAGTTCCCTGACGCGCCCTGAGTGAGCGTCAGCGACGTGGCTGAGATCGAGAAGTCAGGACTTGCTCCTCCGTTCACAACTAGCGTTACGTTTGTCGAATGGCTCAATGAGCCGCTGTTGCCGGTGATCGTAAGCATGTAAGTGTTCGGCGTAGCGGTTCCCGCGTTCACCGCCAAGATAGAGGTTGCCGAGCCGTTCGACGGCGGGGTGACCGAAGCTGGGTTAAATGAGCAACTAGCTCCTGTCGGGCAGCCCGAAACGGCCAGGCTTACCGCGCTGTTGAATCCGTTCTGGGAAGTGACGGTGACCGTCGAGGTTCCCTGGTTGCCTTGCGTCAGCGTTAGCGAGGTGGGATTAGTCGAGATCGAGAAGTTCGGCGCGGTGACCGTCAATGTAACGTTGGTGAAGTGGGTCAGTGAGCCGCTGGTGCTGGTGATCGTAAGCGTGTAAGTGTTCGGCGTAGCGGTTCCCGCGTTCACTGTCAAGATAGAGGTTACCGAGCCGTTCGACGGCGGGGTGACCGAAGTTGGGTTAAATGAGCAACTAGCTCCTGTCGGGCAGCCCGAAACGGTCAGACTCACCGCGCTATTGAATCCGTTCTGGGAAGTGACGGTGACCGTCGAGGTTCCCTGGTTGCCTTGCGTCAGCGTTAGCGAGGTGGGATTAGTCGAGATCGAGAAGTTCTGAGCCGGCGGCGCACCGCAGTTGCTGAACTTGAAGGAGCCGACGAATGTGGCCCAATTGTACGCGCCGTTGCTGGGTTGGTACTGGTTGGTGTACCAGAAGGTGCAGTCGTCGCTTGGGTCAATGCGCAGCGCGGTGTAATCGCCCCACCGGGACAATAAGTCGATGTTCTGCGAGCCGGCTCCTTCGTGTAGGCTGGTTTCCGTCCTCATCGTGCCTGGGGGGTCGGACGGCGTGCGCCCGGTGTAGCGGATCGCGGGAAAGACGCTGCTACTCGAGGCGCTGTAACCGATCGCGATGTCACCGGCCTGATCCATAGCGGCGCTGCCCATCCACCTGTACGTGGAATCCGGAGCGTATGTGCCTTGCTGAAACAGTGTGAATACGCCGGTGAGCGGGCTGCGCAACTCATACCAGCGCACGCCCCCCGCGGCGGCCGACGCGGTGGCCACTGAGTGGTTCACCACCAAGGTGTCGTGATCGCCGAAGTTGCGGTACGCCAAGCGGTACATCAAGCGGTCGCCCAAGGAATCGAGCAGGTAGGAGGTTCCGGGTTGCGGGATGCAGGTTCCCCCGGCGCAGGCCGGGTAGAAATGTTCCACCGCGATGTCCATTGGCGCGCTCAAAGTGGAACTGCTCGGGTTGGCGAAGTTCGGCGCCAGTTGGTAGAGTCTCAGGCTGCTCTGAGTCTGGGCCTGGAAGTTCAGAAAGTAGCCCGGAGAGCCAGTGGGCGGCGGTGTCGAACCATCCAGATCGGAGGGCAGGAAGCCGCCATCGTTGAGGATGGGGGGGGAGCAGATCGAAGCTGGGTTCGCCGCGCCGCTCAGCATCGCCGAGCGATCATACGCACAAAGCTCCGCGCCGTAAAAGCCGCTTTTCGTGAATAGATTGTAAGTGGCCGTGTAGGCGCTATTCGTGGCAGTGGGCCAGACGCCGATCTTAGGGTAATCATTAAAATAGTCGAAATTGTAGTAGTAAAGGTAATAGGCGCCAGTGGGATCGTTGGTCTGGGAAACGGCGAAGCACTCAGAGTAAGGGGCGTTGTTGTTTGGGGAATTTCCCAACTGGGTGATCACCCAGCGGTCGGCCGGTCTATCGTACTGCACGATGGGGTCGCCCCAATTGTACCAACAGTTTCCGAGAGAGCCGAACAGAGAGCCGATGGTCTTCGGATATCCGGCGAAGATGGTCCCGCTCTTGTCGTAAACCGAAAACTCCACGTTGACGATCTGCACGATATGATTCGGCCCGACCGCGAGATTCGGGTCGGGAGGCGCGTAGCCATCGGCGCCCATGCCCGGAAAACGCGCCTTCCCCCCATCGTCGTCAAGCTCCAATAGCGGGCCGGGCGACGTTTGCAGCGCTGGGTCCAGCAAGTTGGGCGCGAGCACGCCGGCACTTGGCATGGGGAGCCGCCCTAGTGGAATTATCCTCTGTGCATTAGGAAAAATAGCGGCTGGGGCGGCCTGCTGGATCTGTGACTCAGGCGTTGATACGGCGAAACCGGCCGGATAAGTGACTGTCAAGTTGGACTGTGAACCTTGGGCCCATGCGTCCACGGGAGCAAGCAAGAAGCATCCTAGAACGGCTATCAGAACACACAACTTTCTCGTTGTCATGCGGTCTCTCCTCGAGGTGTAGAAAAGCAAGCCGGGACAGCGCTGTCCTCATGCCCGAGGCCTACCGAATAGCTGAGCAGCTCACCCCCAAAATCTTCAAAACTTAGGATTATAAGATCAAGAACGTACTCTCCTCAGGCATGGGTGTCAAGAAGAAGTGCCGTCGAGTGCTGTCGTTGTGCCGCCGCCCTTGCCGAAAGTGCACCCACACCAGAGACGGGAATGTCTTCAGGGCACGATCCAGACGGATGCCTATGGACCCAAATCACCCAGCACCCAGGGAAACTCCCTCCATCGGGGCACCTAGTCCAGCGTCAGAATCTCCGCCATGGCCTCCAAAACGGAACGCTCGTGTAATGTACATCTGTGGGCTGGCCTTTGCGCCTATCCCGTTGCGCCCACGCTATGGGTTAGGTGAAGGTTTTCTCACTTTTTTCCGGCCCAAAGCCTCTTTATTCAGTGAGGGGAAGTTCTCGCCGAATTTACCTCCTGCAGGCTTGGTGGCCCCGATTCAGCCGGGTGATCCGCTGGGCATCGTGGACGGCCGAGGGACGGACGCGCCGGCCACGAGTCAGAAACCCACTACATGGAGCTTGGGCTCCAAGTATGTTTGGCCTAACCACTGGCTTAGGCGGCGAGCGTCCTCTGCCCTGTCGGGTGCACCGAGCGATCCTGCGGAACGGAAATCCTAAAGGGCGTGCAGGGAAGGATGTGAACGAAAGAGGAGTTTGGCGCTATGAAGATTCCCGCCGCCTACGTTGAGCGCCTACAGCGGCTCGGCTATACCGAGTCCGAGGCCCGGTTTCTCTACATCGTGGCGTTGTTCTCCGGCTACTTTACCATGGCCCAGTTCCGAGCCTTCACGGGTAGCCGATGCGGAAAGCGCCCAACCTGTTTTGCTCAAAAGCTGGCTGGGCAAGGGCACGCCCGTGTCTGCGCTCAGGCTCGTACCGCCGCCCTGTTTCATCTCTACTCCAGAAAAGTCTACGGTCAGATGGATAACGACAACCTCCGCAACCGCAAGCGTCATTCGTTTGAGTTCATGCGGACCCGCTTAGTACTCCTTGACTTCATTCTGGCCAACCAGGAATTTGCCTACTTCGATACTGAGCGGGACAAGGTCAATTTTTCTTCTGCAACGAATTGGGCATTTCGAAGGATTGTCTGCCGGCAAAAGTCTATGAGGGCGCTACTCCGGATCAGCAAACGACTCGCTACTTTGTAGACAAATTTCCCCTCTTTCTGGCTCCGCCTCTCCCGGGTGTTCCCGCTGTGGTCACCTTCAGTTACATCGATTCTGGCTTCTCGAGGCCGTCGAGCTTTGCCTCCCATCTTGCTGCCTACAGGCTCCTGCTCCAGAAGCTCAACAACTTTCGGTTCTTATACATCGCGGCGAAAGAAGCTTACTTTCACGGCGTCGAAGAGCGGTTCCGGTCGCTGATCAAACGGCCGCTCGAGGCCGATTGGTCGAACGAAGTCCTGAAGTATTTCGAGATTCGCGCGAAGTGGGAAAGGCAAGAATACATAATCCCGGTGACCGAGGATCTCGAATTTCTGAGAGATGCGCAGGAGCGGTTCCGGAGCAGTGGGATAGAGAGCCTCTATCAATCCTGGCGCCTGGGCGAGCTTGGTACGCGTGAATTGCGGGCGAAGATCTCGCAGCAAAGGCCCGAGCGAGCCATCTTTTTTGACACGTATTTGGTCAGTGGGCATCGTTCGTTGCTGACGGAGAATGCTCGGCAGGGTGACAGAAGCATGCGTCAGACTCAACCTGGACAGGTACGCAGAGTTCCTCGATGCCAACCCGTCCTACGTCGTCAGTGAAGTCCTGAAACTCCTCTATCGCAGGGACAAAGAGTTTCAGTCCTGGCTGGCACGCCAACACACGAACACTGCCGAACCAATCACGAAGGGAGACTCATTCCAACTGGAATTGAAGTAGCAGACCCATGCACCGTCGCCTCCAATTCGGCATACGTGAGAACCCAGCGTCATCTCGACGACATGGCTCAAGCCAACCAATAGACAGTTTCCCGAACGAGGGTTGTACCGAGAACGAGAATCCCATATCAGCCGAATCGCCGCTGATTCAAACTCATTCGTCCGCAGATGTTGACAGCCCACTGAGTCCCGCGGCACTGGATGCGACCGCGCGAGAACAATTCAACGACCTTCCAGGCTTCCCTGTTCTGGCGCCATCCAGGACCTTCATGATGGCAATGACGCCGTTCTCACGCGAACCAAAGCAACTCCACCCCAGGAAAGACGTCGGATTTGAGCCTCTGCTCAATGCCTCTGAAGCGGCTCAACTCTTGAGAATTCACCCAAAGACACTACAAAGACTCACCCGTGCCGGTTACTTACCCGCTTTCCGAGTGGGGAAATTCTGGCGCTATCGGGCTTCCGATCTTGAAATGTGGTTGCGCTCTGGCTCACACTCTAAGGGCCAACTCGCTGACCGTGTGGATTTCACAAAGGAGAAAAGCCAGTGAAATTCACAAGGCAACGATATCAGTTAGGTAGTTTGTCACGCGAAGCGCGGAAGGCTGGCCCATCAGTCTGGATTTTCCGCTGGCGCGAAAACGCAGCGGAAGGACGGGTCTACCGGAAGGTGGTTGTGGGTACCGTTGAACAGTTCCCCACCAAGACAGCGGCGAAACATGCCGTTGCAAAGCTTCGCTCCACGATCAACGCGGACGATCCCGCAGTGCCAATGACCGTGACGCAGCTGGTCAGGCACTATGAAGAGAACGAATTGCCAAAGAGGGCATGGTCAACGCAAAGAACCGTCGAGACGACGTTCAAGATTTGGGTCCTTCCGACCTGGGGAGAACACAAACTCGTGGACGTGAAGACAGTTCAGGCTGAGTCTTGGCTACATGGCCTTTCCTTGGCAAACCACACCAAGGCCAAGATCCGAAACGTAATGCACATCATCTTCACCCATGCCTGCCGCCATGAGTGGTTGGACAAAAATCCCATGACTCTTGTGAGGCAGAGTGCCAAACGTCAGAAGATGCCTGACGTGCTGGAACTCGATGAACTGAAAATGCTACTCGAAGAGCTCGACAACCCGGCGCGGCTATTGGTCTTTCTTACCGTGGCGACGGGCCTGAGAATCTCGGAGGCTCTCGGCTTAAAGTGGAGTGACGTTGACTTCTCGGATGGTCATATTCTGCTTCGCCGGGCAGTCGTTCATCAGCATGAGGGCGACATGAAGACGGAGGCTTCACAAAAACCTGTGCCAATCGATGGCGCGCTGCTTCATGCTCTGCAAGATTGGAGCGGCCAGACACTATACCGGCAGAACGATGACTGGGTGTTTGCCAGTCCCGATAAGGGCGGCAATCAACCGTACTGGCCGGAAACCCTCTTGAAGTGCCACGTGCAGCCTGCGGCAATACGCCTGGGCATCACGAAGCAAATCGGCTGGCACTCCTTCCGCAGAACCTTTGCAACACTTTTGGGCGGAAGCGAAGACGTGAAGACCATGCAGGGACTGATGCCCCATGCGAACAGCAGGTTGACGCTCGACCTGTACGCACAGGCGCTCACACCAGCAAAGCGGGCGGCGCATCGAAGGTTGGTTGGATTGATCGAAGGGCCGGGGGAAAGGCAGTTGGTCCCATGTGGTCCCACGCACAAAGAATCAATGCCGGTAAGTGCTTGATTTAATGGAGCGGCCTATCGGAATCGAACCGACACCTGAACCTTGGCAAGGTTCCGTACTACCACTATACTAAGGCCGCTCAGCTACATTCTTTTTATAACACGGCTGGACGGGTCCGAACAAGCGTTGCCTGCGCGCAACGGCCGATCATCCAACCGCCAGGAAAACAGAATTCTCAGGAAACCTGGGTAATCCGGGCGGACTTCACCACGGGTGAACGGCGCTGGCGCTCCGCGAAGCGCGTGGCTTTCTCTTTATCCGTGTAGACGCGGCCGAACTTCTCGCCATCGGCATAGTAGACGCTGACGAGGTAGTGGTGGTGTTTGCGACGGCGATCGTCGGCGAAGGCAGCCTTGCCTCTTCTGGAGTCTTTCTTCGAATCAGTTTTTGTCACAGTAGCCTTCCCTGTTTTTGGAGGATTAGCACGGCACTACCTCAGGGAAACCCGCGCCGCGCAAGTAGCAAACTACATGGTATCACGTGCAGGATATCAATCGAAGTGCGAAGAAGATCCGAACTGAAATCGCGATTCCAAGTAATATTATATATTAATAACCGAACAGAAATATTGGAGCGACAACTTCCGAGCTCGGTCTGTGGGGCGCCGTGGGAACAAATGCCCCCTTTCGAATGCCCGGAAGAGGGCTTTGACCTTAGACACCGATGCCAACGGAAACGAGGGTCTGCGCATCGAATAGAGGTGTCCAATTCGTGGGTAGAGCCGGGCTAGCAAACAGGCCAATTTGTCGCCAGATTTTGTTGCAGCCCGTGAAACTTTTCCCGCGTTCTTTCGTCTTTACTTGTGAGGAGCAGGTAATCTGAATGTGGCGGAGAAATACAAAGATGATCACGATAACAAAACAACCGCCCGTTGTAGAAGATCTGCGGAACCATTCGCAGGAACAGATCGCTGAATTGGGTCAGCTTCTGACTACGGGCGCGACTTCGCGGCCCGATCCACGCCGGCCCGGATTCTATGAAATCGAAGGGCTCTCGAACACTTTCTACGTCTTCAAGTATCCGACGGGCACGAAGGTTCTGCTCCTCGGCATTTGGGAACGCGACCGGGTCGCAGAACTAGCGGCGTGCTCCTGCCCGGCTGCTTGATTCCCGATTTCCAGCACCCGAGAATAGCCAAAACTGGAAAGCGCCCAGACCAAGTCGGGGTGCTTCTCTAATCTTCATCCAGATCCAACGCCGCCGAATTGATGCAATAGCGCAGGCCCGTAGGTTGGGGACCATCCTCAAAGACATGCCCCAAGTGGGCTTCGCATTGGCTGCACTTTACTTCGGTTCGGCGCATGCCGTGAGTTGTATCGGTTTCGGCTTCCACGGCACTTTCGCTGGATGGGGCGTAGAAACTGGGCCACCCGGAACCGGAGTGATATTTTGTTTCAGAACGAAACAGCGGCTGCCCGCAGCAAACGCACTTATAGGTGCCCGGCGTCTCCGTTTCTTCGTATTCCCCGGTGAACGGGGGCTCGGTGCCCTTTTGACGAGTCACAAAGTATTGATTCTGCGTGAGTTGTTTTTTCCAAGCCGCGTTATCCTTCTGGATTTTCGCACTCATGGCCCCTCCACCTGTTCTATTCGATTCAGCCCAGTCGGTTGACGATTCACGCGTTGGCCTGGATAGTGGTCATAGCAAGCGCGAGGACCATGGCCGAAGCCCGTTCGGCAGAATACGCGGTTAAACGGCGCAGTAGAAGGGCGAACACCGCCGGTTCGCGTTCGGCCGTCCGCGCCGCGAGACAAATCATTTCGGGGACTTGCCGGTCAGTATCAACGCGCCCAAGAGAGGAAGCTATTTTGTATCGCGACCGGAGTCTTACTTCGTTGGATCGTGGGGCGAGCTAAACGGAAAAGTCACGAAAACCCAAGTTCCAGGGTAAACAGTCTCAGCGCCGAAAGGCCGAATCACCTCTGTTCGCCATATATTTTGCTTCTCGGGCCGCCACCTTTGCAGAAAACACGTGAAGCTCTTTTTTATCCGGATCGGCCTGGCAGCGTACACTCAAGTATTGCCCCTCATGACCGGCCAAAACATTCGGATTGGTCACAACCCAGATATCGTCATCATCGGTTAGAAGTGTCTTTCCATCCGCGCTGGCTTGGCCGGAGATCGTTACCGTCTTTTGTGCAGCCTTTTGTGATTTCGAACCAGCCGACTTTGATTCGGCTGCTTTTGAGGAGTGTTGCGCCAAGGAGGTGGCGGGCAGGAACAACGCGGCTGCAAGAAGGAGGGAAGTCGGCTTCTTCATCAAGCACCCCAAGGTCTAAATATCGGCCCCTGTGAACGAATATTCACGGTGTGAGTTCCGCAGTCAAATGGGAAATTCGGATGAATTGAATCCAAAAAATTCATTGGGGATGTTTTTGGTCAACAGAAAAAATTCTTTCTTTGACATGCAGAGTAATTTCATTTAGGTTTAGATTTCACAGTGAACGGCACACGCACAACTCGGGCGCATCGTTACCATCATCATCACGGCCACACGCCGCGCCGACTGAGGTGTGCCTAGCGATTTTCTAGAAAAAGCACTCTTCAGCCCGCTGGCGCGGCAAGGCCCAGCGGGATTTTTATTTTCGGGCTGCTAATTCGAGGGAGGCGGAAAACGTGAAAATCGATTTCCAGAAAAGCGGAGGGCTGGTGCCGGCGATCATTCAAGACGAGCGAACCGGCGATGTCCTCATGCTGGGCTTCATGAATGCAACGGCGCTCGCCGAGACGCAACAGACGGGAGAGGTCGTGTTCTTTAGCCGGTCGAGGAACACGCTGTGGAGGAAGGGCGAATCGAGCGGGCACATTCTGAAGGTTCGCGAGGTGCGCGTGGATTGCGACGCGGATGCGTTGCTCGTGCGCGTCGAGCCGGTGGTTCCGGGCGTCTGCCACGAAGGCTACCGAAGCTGTTTTTTTCGATCGATGGAGGCGGATGGAAGCGCCACGGTAATCGCCGAGCGCGTTTTTAATCCGGAGAAAATCTACGGCGCGGAGAAGAAGCCATGAGCCAGCTGAAACTTGGCCTTCCGAAGGGCAGCTTGCAGGATGCGACACTGGAGCTCTTGGTGCGCGCCGGCTGGAAGATCACGCTCGGTTCCCGAAGCTATGTGCCGTCAATCGATGATGCGGAGATCGAATGCTTGCTGGTGCGCGCGCAGGAGATGGCGCGCTACGTCGAATCCGGCGCGCTCGACGCCGGAATCACCGGACATGACTGGGTTGTGGAGACGGGCGCGGCAGTCGATGAATTGTCGGAATTGGTCTATGCAAAACAGCGGCTGGCCCGGGTGCGCTGGGTGCTGGCCGTGCCGGAGGATTCAGCGATCCGTGAAGCTCGGGACCTTCAGGGAAAAGTAATCGCCACGGAGGTCGTGCGTATCACGGAGGATTATCTGGCGCGGCACGGCGTGAAAGCGCGGGTGGAATTTTCGTGGGGCGCGACGGAAGTCAAAGTGCCGCAACTCGCGGATGCGATTGTGGAAGTGACAGAAACGGGTTCTTCGTTGCGCGCCCACCGGCTGCGCATCGTGGACACGGTTCTGGAATCTGCGACGGTTTTCATCATGAACCGGAGCGCGGCGGGCGATCCTTGGAAGCGCGAAAAGGCGGAGAATCTGATTCTGATGCTTCAGGGCGCGATCGCCGCGGCAAGCAAAGTCGGCCTGCTCCTCAATGTGCATCGCGATGATTTGCAGGGTGTGCTGGGGGTGCTCCCCGCGCTCAAGAAGCCGACAATTTCCGCGCTGAGTGATCCCGACTGGGTGGCGATCAACACGATTGTGGAAGAAGCCGTCGTGCGCCAAATTCTGCCGAAACTTAAAGCGGCAAAGGCTCAGGGGATTGTCGAATACCCGCTGAACAAGATTGTGCTGTGATGCGCATATTGAGGCTTACATCGGCAGTCCAGAAGAAGCTTATGCGAGCGCGGCAAGAACGCGACGCTGAGGCCGAACGCATCGCATCGGAAATTGTTGATGATGTTCGGCGCTGGGGAGATGCGGCCCTTTTCGCATGGGTGAAAAAGCTCGATGGTGTCGATCTGCGCCGGGAAGGACTCTGGGTTCGCGAGAACAAAATTCTGGCCACCCGGAAACAGGTGAGCGCTGAGTTTCTGCGCGCGGTGGAGCACGCGGCCCGCAATGCTCGGCGGGTTGCCGACAAGCAGTTGCCGAAATCCTGGACGCTGGCGGTTGAGCCGGGGGTAAGGATCAGCCAGATGGTCCGACCGATCGAATCGATCGGCTGCTATGTTCCGGGTGGCCGCCATGCGCTCGTTTCTACACTGGTGATGACCGTGGTTCCCGCTCAAGTTGCAGGGGTTCCTCAAATCCAAGTCGTTTGCCCGCGCCCGAATGCTGAATTTCTCGCGACCGCCGGCGTGCTGGGAGTGAAGCGCATTGCGCGAATTGGCGGCGCACAAGCAATCGCCGCTCTCGCTTATGGCACGAAGGGGGTGCCGCGCGTGGAGAAAATATTTGGGCCTGGCAATCGTTTTGTTACCGCGGCAAAACAACTTGTGAGCACGGATTGCGCGATCGACTTGCCCGCCGGGCCGACGGAGGCGATTGTCCTGGCTTCTCGCGGCAACCCGCGCTGGATTGCCGCGGATCTGCTCGCTCAAGCGGAACACGCACCGGACGCGGGCAGCTTTCTGGTGACAACCTCAATCGCGCTTGCGCGGCAGGTGCAGGATGCGGTTGGCGTGCAATTGAAACAGTATCCGTCGTCGAACCCGGCGCACATTTCGATACGGCGCGCTGGCGCGATTCTTGTGGCGTCTTCCATCGGCGCCGCCTGCGAATTTGTGAATCGGTTCGCGCCGGAACATCTGAGCTTGCCCGAGGACGAACGGAAGTTACTGGACCAAATTGCGGCTGCGGGCACGGTCTTCCTGGGTGCCTGGGGCGCGCAGGCGCTGGGCGATTACGTCAGCGGAAGCAATCACGTTCTTCCCACGGGAGGTTGGGCAAGGAGGCGAGGCGGTCTGTCCGCCACGGATTTTGTCAAGTGCATCAGCGCTCAAACCATCGGGCGCAAAGGATTTACAAGGCTCGCTGACGATGTCCAAACTTTGGCGCGAGCGGAAGGTTTGCTTGCGCACGCGAACGCCATGGAGATTCGCCGATGAGAGTTCATTTGCCCGTGCGCGAGGCGATCCTGAATCGCCGCACGTACGAGGCGCCCGCCGAGGGACGCTCCGATAAATTGCGTTTGGACTTTAACGAGAACACCGCGGGCTGTTCCCCAGCGGTCCGGCGCGCGCTGGCAAGGCTCACCCGCAAACAATTGGCCATGTATCCGGAATACCGGGCTTCCACGAAGCGGCTCGCTCGGCACTTCGGAGTCCAACCGGAAGAATTGTTGCTCACGAACGGTGGCGACGATGCGCTCCGCGTTTTCTTCGACACGTTTGTCGAAGCGGGCAGTAGCATCCTTATTTGTGAGCCGACATTTCCGATGTATCGCTATTATGCGGAAATTTATGGCGCGCGCATTATCGTTCAGCGGTACGGCGCCGAGATGCAGTTCCCTCTGGAAGGAGTGCTCGCGGTGCTGCGCAAAAAGCCTCGCGTACTTTTCATCGCCAATCCCAACAATCCGACAGGAACACTTCTGGAACCTGGAGAAATCCGGACAATCCTGAAAGCAGCACGGCACACGGCTGTAGTCCTGGATGAGGCCTATGCGGAGTTCTCGGGATTCAGTGCTGCGCCGTGGGTCAGGAAGTATCCGCAATTGTTCGTTGCCCGGACATTTTCGAAAGTGGCTGGGCTCGCGGCACTTCGACTCGGCGCGGTGATTGCTTGTTCAAAGTCGCTCCCTCTGGTACGCCGCGCCATGCCCCCATTTCCCGTCAATCTCGCGGCACTTGTTGGGGCGGAAGCGGCCGTCCGCGACGCTGCCACCATGCACCACTACGTACGCGAAGTTAAGTGTTTGCGGGTTTGGCTTGCGGCGGAACTGAAAGACCTGGGGATCAAAACTTATCCGAGCGCGGGAAATTTTCTGCTGGCGAACTTCGGACTGGGCGGCGCCGCTTTGTTCCGCAAGCTGGAGAGGCAAGGAATTCTTCTCCGCGACCGAAGCAAGGACATTGGACCCGGCTTTGCGCGCATCACGATCGGCACATCTTCTGAAATGAAAATACTGATGAAATCGATTCGAAAGCAGTGGAAGCCGCCAGCCTGATGCACGAAGCGGCAAACAAAATGGCACGCACCGCAACTATTCATCGCAAAACGAAGGAGACGGACATTCGCCTGAGACTGAACCTGGATGGACGCGGCCGAGGGCGCATCCGCACGGGCATTCGCTTTTTCGATCACATGCTCGATCTCGTCGCGCGGCACGGTGCGTTCGACATCGATCTGACGGCACGCGGCGATCTCGACGTGGACCAGCATCACACGGTCGAAGACGTCGGAATTACCCTTGGTGAAGCGGTGCAAAAGGCTCTGGGCACGAAGCGGGGCATTCTGCGCGCCGGCTATTTCCTCATGCCGATGGACGAAACCCTGGCCGCGGCAGCCGTGGATTTCGGCGGAAGACCCTATTGCGTGGTGAACGCGAGGATTGTCGCAAAGCGCCTCGGCGATTTCCAGATGGAGCTCATCGAGGACTTTTTTCAGGGATTTGCCCAGGCGGCGCGGGCGAACGTGCACCTGAGTGTTTTGTATGGACGTTCCTCGCACCATCAGGTCGAGGCAATGTTCAAAGCATTTGCTCGAGCCTTGCGCTTTGCCGTGGCACGTGACAAGCGCTTGCGCCAGGTTCTGCCGAGCACTAAAGGACTTCTCTAGGGATTTCCATGATGGTAACGATCATCGACTACGGTGCAGGAAATGTGCCTTCGGTCGAGCGCGCACTGCAGCGGCTCGGCGCGGCGTCTCAGCGAACCGCGTCGCCCGAGTCCATCGCGAAAGCGGAAACTCTGCTGCTTCCCGGGGTTGGACACTACGCCGCATTGATTCGCGCCCTCGACGAGCGCAACCTGCGAATGCCACTTATCGCCGCCATCCGGCGAGGCGTGCCATTCTTGGGCATTTGTCTGGGATTGCAAGTCCTGTTCGAATCGAGCGAAGAAGCGCCCCAACTCCGCGGGCTCAACCTCATGTTGGGAAGGGTCTCGGCTCTTCCATCAAATATAAAACTTCCACACATGGGCTGGAACCAGCTCGCCGCGAAGCGCGAATCAGGCTTGCTCGCAGGGGTCGGACCGGAGGACTACTTCTACTTCGCGCATTCGTATGCCGCGCTCGATTCGAATGGCACGGCATCAGCCACGTGCACTCATGGAGCGGAATTTACCGCTGTGATTGAAGAACAAAACATCTGCGCGGTGCAGTTTCATCCGGAGAAGAGTGGTGAAGCCGGTGCGCGCGTCTTGCACAATTTTTTGAGGATGGCAGTGTGAGCCTGGCACACCGCATCATTCCTTGCCTGGACACGGATGGCGAGCGTGTTGTCAAGGGCGTGAACTTTGCCGGGCTACGCGATGCGGGCGATCCCGCTGCTCTCGCCGCGCGTTACAACGCCGAAGGTGCGGATGAACTCGTGGTTCTGGATATCGCGGCGTCACGGGATCGCCGTCCCACTTTTCTCGAAACCATTCGTCGCGTCGCGGCAGAACTGTCGATTCCGCTGACCGCGGGCGGGGGCATTCGAACGCTCGAAGATGGCCGTGCCGTCGTGCGCTCCGGCGCGGACAAGATCACAGTCAATACCGCTGCGGTTGAGCGGCCTGAGCTTATTTCCGAATTGTCACAGGAATTCGGCGTACAGGCGGTCGTGCTGGCCATCGACGCGAAACGATGCGGTGACCATTGGGACGTCATGGTGCGCGGCGGAAGAGAATCCGCTTCACTCGACGCGGTTGCATGGGCAAAGAAAAGTGTTGCGTGTGGAGCGGGCGAGATTTTGCTGACCTCGGTCGATCGCGATGGCACACAAAACGGTTTCGACACCGCGCTGACCGCGGCAATTTCCCGCGAAGTCTCGGTCCCGATCATCGCTTCGGGCGGAGCGAAATTGCCGGAGCATTTTGTGGAAATATTTAGGGAAGGCACCGCGGATGCGGCGCTCGCGGCATCCATCTTTCACGACAAAGTGCAGCCAATCCGTGAACTGAAAGAATTCCTGGCGGCGCGCGGCATCGAGGTTCGTCTGCCGTGCTGATTCCGTGCATCGATTTGCAGAATGGGCAGGCGGTTCAGCTGGTGCATGGACGCAAGCGGGAACTGGCCGTCGCGGATGTCTTCGGCCTATTGGAGAAATTCAAGAAATATTCCTGGCTGCATGTCATCGATCTCGACGCCGCGATGCGCACGGGGACGAATGAGGATCTGGTCCGTAAACTATGCGGAAAAGCAAAGAAAGATTTTCGGATGAAAGTTCGCGTAGGCGGGGGTATCCGCACCGTTCGGCAGGCGAAAGAAATCGCCGGATGGGGCGCCCAGCAGATCATTGTTGGCAGTGCGGCATTCCGCAAGGGCAAGGTGAACACGCGTTTTTTGAAGCGGCTCACGAGCCGATTGAATCGAAAACGGATTATCATCGCCTTGGATACCTTCCGGGGAAAAATCACTACTCACGGATGGCGAAGGAAACTGTCACTTCGGCCGGAAGAGGTAATGCCACAGCTTGAGACTTTCTGCGCGGGATTTCTTTGCACGGATGTGGACCGCGAAGGAACGATGGCGGGCGGGAATCTGCAATGGTTTCGCCATCTGCGACGCGCGTCATCGCACCCGATGATCGCTGCGGGCGGAATTACCACGCGTCGCGAGATTGCGGCCTTAGAGAAGATGGGCATGGACGCCGCAGCCGGCATGGCCATATATAGGAACCTGCTCCGGTAGTTCAGTAGCCAGTGTTGCGCCTCGATAGAGCTTTCGAACCATGCCAAATCAGTGGAGATAAGCGTCGGTGATGTACTGCTGAACCATGCGTTGCGTGTTGAAGAACGAGCCGTTGATGGCGATCGCGTGCTGCATCACTCCGAGGAATTTGGCACGCTCGTTGTAGTAGAGAGGAAGAATCACGCTTTCGAGCTTGGAATAAAGTGATTCGGCTTCCGCCTGATTGTCCGTCGGAGCGCTGCCGCCCGCAGCGCGCCTGGATTCGCCGATCGACCAGCCCGTAACTCCTTCAATGTGACCCTCGACCCACCAGCCATCCAAAATGCTCAGGCTTGGAACACCATTCAGCGCCGCTTTCATGCCGCTGGTCCCGGAGGCCTCGAGCGGGAATTGCGGCGTGTTGAGCCACAGGTCCACGCCCGAAGTAATTTTCCCGCCAAGGTCGAGGTTGTAGTCGTCGAGGAAAACGACCGGGATCGTCTTTCGCAAGGCTTTCTTAGCCTTGAAAATCCGGCGGATAATATCCTTACCTCCGCCATCATTGGGATGCGCTTTGCCGGCATAAATAATCTGGAATTGTCCCGCGCTCTTGGCGATCTGGCGAAGGCGGTCCAGGTCGGAAATTAAAAGGTCCGCGCGCTTGTAGCCCGTGGCGCGGCGCGCGAAACCGATGGTGAATGCTTCTGGATCAAACTTGAGGCCCGTTTTCTGTCGGACAACTTCGAGCAAGTCGTGCTTGGCGAACAGATGCGCGGCCCAGACCTCTTCCGCAGGCAGGCCCAGCGCGCCGCGCAAACTGTAATTGTCTTCCTTCCAGGAGGGAATGTAGCGGTCGAAAAGCTGCCGAAACGAAGGAGAAGTCCACGTCCCGGCGTGGACGCCGTTGGTGATGGCTTCGATGGGCACTTCCGGGAACATTTGGCGCGAGGTTTCGCCGTGCTGCTTTGCGACCCCGTTCACATACGTGCTGAGGCTCAGCGCAAGTTGCGTCATGTTCAGCGAAGCGCCGCGCCGCGCGGCTTCCTGCAAGCCGGAAAAGTTCTCATCTGCCTGCAACACGCGCTTCATCAAATCCGCGGAGGAGGCATCTTTCAAATCGAGAAACTCCGTCCCTGCGGGAAACACCCTGGTCACAAATTCCATCGGGAAGCGGTCATGCCCAGCGGGAACCGGGGTGTGCGTGGTGAAAACGCATTTGCCGCGCACTTTGTCGATGTCCTCCCCTCGAATGGACGTCCGCCCCGCCTTTCTGGCTTCTTCGCCAAGCAGTTCTAGCGTGAGCAAGGCCGCGTGGCCCTCGTTCATGTGATAACGCGTTAGCTCGTTGTAGCCAAGGGCGCGCAACATCCGCACGCCACCGATGCCGAGCAGCACTTCCTGGCGCAAACGGTAATACGGATCGCCGCCGTAGAGAGCGCCCGTGAGAGTTCGATCGGCTTCCGCGTTTGACGGGAGATCGGCGTCGAGAAAATAGATGGGCACGTCAAATCCGCGGACCCCCATCGCCGAGTAGCGCCAACATCGCAGCTCGACCCGCCGATTTTCGAGCGGGACAGTGGCGCGGGCCGGCTCTTCCATCAAAAAATCTTCGACGCGCCAGTCGACGGGATCCTCGCTTTGCGATCCATCTTCGGCAAGACGCTGGGTGAAAAAGCCCTTGCGATAGAGGAGCGAGACCGCCACCATCGGCAGGCGTAAGTCGGCGGCGGCACGGATGGTGTCGCCCGCAAGCACGCCGAGTCCGCCGCTGTAGCTCGGCATGGCGTTTTCCAGCGCAATCTCCATGGAAAAATAAGCGACAAAACGCTTCGTCGAATTTACCGGGCTGGTCATTTTGTTCGTTTCTACGCTTAGCACGGGATCGTTCGCGCTCGCGCGGAAAAATCCGCTTCCGTAAACTTCACATTGTCAGGGAAGACCGCCGTGCAATCAAGCACCAGCAAGCGGCATGTGCGCACAATTGCTGATTCAGCGCGCCGGCAGAGGCAACGGTGAGCGGTTTGCCCCGGTCCAGCCAATTTCACTTGGGGTGAACGAGCGCAACCTCGTTGTCAGCTATAATCGCGCGCGTGAAGAACATTCTTGATTCCATTCGCGTCATGGAAATGACCGAAGCCCTGGCGGGCCCGTATTGCGCGATGCTGCTCGGCGATTTCGGCGCCGACGTGATCAAGATCGAGCGGCCTGGTGTCGGCGATCAGTCGCGAGCCTGGGGTCCGCCCTTCGTGGGCAGCGAATCCGCTTACTTTCTCGCCACCAATCGCAACAAGCGATCCATCACTCTCAACTATGATCACCCTCGCGGTTTGGAAGCGATGCACAAGTTGCTTGCGACCGCCGATGTTTTCATCACCAATCAGCCCTCTATCGCATCCTTGCAAAAGCGCGCCATCGATCCAGAGACGCTCTGCGCCAAGCATCCGCGGCTCATCTACTGCAGCATCACCGGTTACGGATTCACTGGCCCGAAAGCAGGCATGCCCGGTTATGACATCCTCGCGCAAGCTGAAGCCGGCCTGATGAGCTTCACCGGCGAGCCCGGCGGCGGGCCCGTGCGCTATCCCATCGCCATCGCCGACATGACCTGCGGCATGTACGCGGCAATGGGAATTCTCGCCGCTCTTTTCGCGCGCGAGAAAACGAGCCAAGGGCAATTCATTGACATGGCGCTCTTCGATTCGCAACTGACCTGGCTCGCTAACGTCGGAAGCAGCTATCTGAACGCCAACGTTTCGCCGAGCCGCTGGGGCAACGCCCATCCGAACATCGTGCCGTACGAGGCTTTCCGCGGAAGCGACGATAAATATTTCGTCATCGGCGTGGGAACCGATGCGTTGTGGAAGAGGCTCGTGAAGGTGATGGGTATCGAAAACGATGTGGACCAGGATGAGCGGTTCCAGACCAACGCCCTGCGGATCCAACACCGCGAGGTTCTGATTCCGCTGCTGCAAAGAATCTTTCGGCAGCAACTAGCCGAATCCTGGCTCCAGAAATTAGCCGAAGCGGATATTCCTGCCGCGCCCATCAACACCGTCTCTGGCGCGCTCAATGAAGCCCAAACGCACGCGCGACACTTGATCGTTCAACTCGAACATCCCGCAATCGGCACCGCAAGAAGCCTCGCCAATCCTATCCGCCTTTCCAATATGCCGGTCAGTTATCGTTTGCCCCCGCCCCTCCTCGGCGAACACACTGGCCAGATATTGCACGGCCTCGGCTATTCCGCAGAGAACGTGCGAGCAATGGCGACAGCGCTGGCTATCTGAAGGAACCCTCGCGACAGTTTGACGGTGCCGTCACAAGAAGTTGTTAACCCCGAAGAAGGGATGCGCACCTTCTCCCCCGCCCAGCGCAACCGCGGCGCGAAACACCAGCTTATCGGCGAGGTAAAAGACGAGGCCACCGCCGAAACTCTGGCGCATGCCTGAAAAATTCAAATCGCTCTTCTGCAGAGTGACCTTGCCGGCATCGTACGTCGCCATGACACCTATTCCCACATACTTGTAAGCCCAGCTCCGGATGCGCAGGTCGTATTCCGCCTGAACCATCATCATGTCTGGTCCTCGGAGGCGGTAGTCTTTGAACGCTCGGAGCGTCGCCTGATTGTCGATGTCCGAACCGGCTAGTGTCTCCTGGAGGTAAAACGGCACGGCGTGCCCGCGCTGGAATCGGCGGCCGAGAGCCTCCAACGAAAGATGAAAGCGCGGTCTCTCTCCGGGTCGCCTCGCTTATTGGTTACCGGAAAGAACGTGTGCTCAGCGATGGTCTCAAAACGCCGGAAGGAGAAATGCCCGTTCGATGTATCTTGGTAAAAATCGTATCCGATGAAGTAGTCCAATTCCAGCCGCCGGAACGGCTGTGCTTTCGGATGTAAGTAAATCTGCTCATGGGTCATGGGCGGTTGCCTCGTGAGTCCAGGGGCGGTCTGCTCCGTGTGCTGGGTGTCGATGGAAATGACGTTGGAATCGGTGACTCCGCCGACGTTCGGCCACAGTCCCTGGATTTTTCCGCCAATGTTGAGCCAGGAATTCAGCGGATTGTAAACCTCGATGCCAGTCACGGTGTCCCGCTGGTGACTGAAGTGTTCGGATCTCCCTAGAGCTGATTCAACGTATCGAAGACCGAATGTCCGGGATCGGGCGTAAAATCTCCGCCGCAGCCGGCGTCGTTTGAAACTTGAGCGACTCCGCCGGCGGTGTGCTTATTGGTTTCATCGCCTTTCAGGCCCTCGATCTGCCACGTATCACTGCGCGCAAATCCCAGCATGTGGTCGAACGACCGGTCCGTCATCAGGATCACGATATGCTTCAAGTTATCTTGTCCGGCAGATGGCATATACATTCCCCAAAGGTCTCGCGGATAGGAGCTATCTCTGCGTCAGTAGTGGCGGCGGGAGCGCAACTCGTTTCACCCAATTTCCGGAGATGTCCACGAACGTTGAGATAATTGCAGGTTCGACGGCACAGTGGAAGGAATAAGGAGTGCGGCAAACCGTCAGGACGAGATCTTGGCCTTAACTGCTGCTCGTCGTTGCGGTTCTGGCTCTCGCGCTCAGGATTTCCATCGCGCGCTGAAGCAGCGCTTCGAATTCGCACCGCTCGACAAGCACTCCACGAGACTTCTCCCGCTCTGGCTGGTTCGAACGGATTACGCCGAGAACTTGGGTGTACACTGCATTTTTATTGACATTCATGGGGATCATACTCTCCGATACTTCACTTCCATGGAGAATGGTGTCCGCCGCTACTGAATCGTTTCAAGAAAATCGTCAAGCGTCAGGGCCAACGCGAAATCAGTCTTGAGCCAGTAGGAGCAGTTCTCCGCTAGGAACCTGCATACAGCTGGAATGGCGCCCAGTAGAACGGCTTCTTGAAAACAGAATTAGGGTCTGAAGAATGGAGTAGGGACAGTTTAGCTTCGCGCAACGCCGTGGCGGGATCTTTGCCCCGACTCAATTCTCCATAAAGGGCATCCATCAGCTGCGGCGTGGAAGCGTCGCTGACCTCCCACAACGCTCCAATCACGTTGTGCGCACCGGCGTGCAAGAAGGCCCACGAAAGACCCACCAAGCCTTCGCCAGAATAGGTGCGAGTGCCCGAGCCGTTGCAAGCCGAAATCGTCACCAGGTTGGCATTCAGCCGATGCTGGACGATATCTCGCGCATAGAGCTTGTACGAGTCGCCTTCGGGGCTCAAGATCACCGCCGATTCCAGAGGACGCATGCGGCTGGCGGTCCCATGCGTCACGAAATGGAGGTAGGAATATCGTTCAGGATTGCTGCTTAAATACGCTGTTGCCGTGGCGGCCTTCCCTTCCAGCACTTTTCTCTCTTGGTCCGGAAAGTGGTTACCGATCTTTTCCATTTCGGCAGGCGCCTGAGCCAGCCGGGGAAATTCCGTGTTCGGCGGCTCCGTGTTGCCAACGAGCAGGAGGCTCTTTCCCTTCGTTGCGGGCTGGATAACCGAAGCACTCAACAATGTCAGCGAGCTCGCCGTCGTCAGCGTAACATCTTCGATCCAGAAGTGCGGCTGCGGATCCGGCACGATCAGCGTCTCAAAGTTCAATCCATACAAGCTCGCATCCGGCAGGACGATCACGCGCGAACCAGGCGGGATCAGTTTCTTCGCCGGTTCTACCAGCATCGCGTACAGCTTTTCCCCATCCGTCCTCCCTGCGTCCTGCGTACCACGCATCCCCAAGACCGTCTTGCGGTAGGACTTCACCAGCGGCTCAATCTCCGAAGCCTTCGGCAGATCGAAATAGGAAATCTTCGCAGGAGTGATCACCCACAGGCAGGAATTGTTCTGACCGATCCAATAAAAGAGCAGTGACGCCTTCAACTTTTGCGCAATCTGCTGGGGGCGAACTCTACGCCAGGTTGAAGGAGCACGTTGGCTTGTCGAAGCCAAGCCTTCTTCCAGTGTCCTCGCTCGGCTAATGTCAGCCACCTGCAGTGCTTCGTCTATGCGATGCCGCGAAACTAAGAAGTCGACGTAATCATCGTAGAAGGCGATAGCCCCGGAGAGGAAGGTTACTCGCAAGTCTTCCGCGCGCACGGATGAACGCGCAGTCTCAATCGTTTCCAGCCCGCTCCGAAACTGTCTCTCTGCCTCGGCGGTCAACTTCAGATCCAAGTAGATCTTGGCTAGCTGCTCGTGCGCCTCCCAGTGCTGCGAAGCATCTGCCGCGGGGTTTACAACGAGTTCACGAAGGGATTCCTCGGCTGTGGCATAGTTGTGCTTGGCTTCATCGATTCTGGCACGAATAAGGGTTGACCCTAGTACCCCGGACTGATCGAGGCCGGCCTGGCCGCCGCCGAGCTTTTCGATTTCAGAAGCCTCCCCAATGTATCGCTCGGCCACATCAATGCGTCCTGTTTGCAGGGCAATTTCGGAGAGGGCGTTCAGATACTCAACGAGTGTCCTCTTATCTCCCCGGCTTCGCGCGAGCTCTAGGGCTTGCGTCAGGACTGCCTCGGCGGATCTGTAGTCGTGTTGATCGAAATACACGTTCGAGAGCCCGGTATACCAGTATGTTTGTAGTCCAAATTGTCCGCTTCGGGCCGAGACTTCTTCAGCCCGCTGGTAGAATTCGAGCGCATTTTCGAAATCGCCTAGCTTTTTGTAGCACCAGGCTATATTCCCAAAAACTGTAGCCAGCGTATTCTGAGCACCAACAGACTCAGCTAATCGGACAGCCGCCAGGTCCAAATCTATAGACTCGTCATAGTGTTCCCGCTTCGTAGCGATCAGGCCCAGACCGCCGAGGGCGGCGGCTTCGACAAAAGGATCTCTCTGTTCTTTCGAGACCTGGAGGGCCTCTCGGTAGGCGCTTTCAGCGCCGCTAATATCGCCAGCCAGGTAATCAACTACCGCCTTCGCCGACAGGACTTCTGCTAGCAGTTCGGGATGAATTGCCCTTGCAAGATCCTCGGCTTCCGCTACGAACCGTGCACCATTAGCAGCCTGCTGAACACGGGCGCTCGCAACACCTAGCACAAGTTTCCGCCGGACAGCCAAGTCTGCCGTAGCAAGTGAGGCTGGCGGCTCCATTCTCAATAGCTCTAATGATTCGTTAACTAAGCCTTTCCTCGCGAGGGCCTCAGCCTTTGTGACTCTAAACCGCCAGTGCCATTCCGTCTGTTCCGAAGGGTAGCGCAGGAGGGCTCGGTCTGTTTGTTCTTGGGCTGAAGATATTTCGCCTCGCTTCAGCTTCATCCGTACGTCCTGGTAGATAGCTTGTGAACCGAAGCTCTCTCTACGTCCGCACGCAAAGATGGCTAACGCGAAGCTAAGCAGCAAACTAAGAACTATCCCCAGGGGGGTTGGCCGTTGGTGGTCGCCTGGGCTGCCGTAAGCTCCGCGACGTGGGGCGAACCGAGCTCCAGGCGGAGCATTGTCAGGGTTTTGGTCCCCGGATAGGCAAAGACCTCGGCCAAAAAGATTTTTCCAAAATCTTTCACCTCGATGACGTGCTGCTTTAAATCGACGCCCTTCAACTTCGTCTCGATTTTTTCCACTAGGGAGCAAAGGGCCACCTGCCGGCGTTCGTCAAGTGCCACTATTTTCCCGGATTTCTTGTCGCCTGCAAGACCTTTCGTCAGTTCACCAAATGTCTTGCATTTGACCAGCAGATCGTGACGAAGAGTCACCTTGACTTCCTCTCCGTTGATCTTCAGCCCTTCGAACCGGCTATCCTCGGCAATGATATGCCCTTCCGGCTCCTTCGGGTCGTGAATCGACGTGAGGCGGCAAACGATGCGGTCGGCTGTGACCACTCCGAGAATATTAAGCCCCTTGACGACCGTGCTGGCGTGGGTCACGAAAGTTTCGTCGAGGCGGCGCTTCCCTGAGATATGCGTGTGGGCGGACTTGAAGCAGACGAAATCCTGGAAATGGAAATTCTCCACCTTCGCTGCCGCGTGACCGCCGATCGTGGATAGCGCGGCAGAGCCTTGTGCAGGAATCACGGCCCAGAGAGGATGACGAAACTCACCGCTGAGGGCATGCCCTAGGGCGTGAAAGTGAAAAGGGATGCGGTGCAGGGGTGGCATGGGTACACCTCCGTTAGCTAATTTGGGGCTTAATACTTATTCATTTACGGCAGAATTTCAACTGAAAAACCGAGCCGCAGCACTTCGTCGCGCGCCGGCTGCTTGCTGGCGGAGGGAACGCCAGTAAAGACCAGCGCGTACTTGCCTGTCTTCACGCTCCCCGCCGGGACGACCAGATTGATTTCTTTATTTGCAAGCGCCCCCGGGACCTTCAACTGGTACAAAGCGCGGCCCGCTTCATCCTGAACCTGACAAATATATTCGTCAAAAATTTTCCCGGGCGTAAAGTCGAATTTAAGCGGAAGGCTTTCGTTCGAATGAATCTGGATCTTCACTTCTTCCCCGCCCCGCACGTTGGCCATCTGCAGCGAAAACGGGGAAGCAAACAACTGCGCCGCGCCGTGCGCTGCCTCTTGCCTGGCCGCAGGAATCGTCACGAAATTCTGATAACCCACAACCAATAGGAGAACTGCCATCGCCGGGACGGCAAACGCCGGCCGCAGCCACGCGAACCATCCACCGCGCTTCGCAGCTTTGCTCTCCGAAAAAGCCCTCTGGTCATCCTGCCGCAAGACTTCGCGGGCCGTATCCGCAAACGCCACGACGGCCCTCACATCGAGGGCGCATTCGCGGCAATCGAAATAATGTTCTTCATACTCGTCCCGGTGGGTGGGGGAGAGCTCGCCGAGCACGTACTTCTCGGCAGCCTGTAGTCGTACCGCATCGCTATGGTCCATGCGCACCATCCGTTAAGTAGTGCAGGACACCACCAAACCGTTTCACGGAGTTCCCATCCCTGTTGCCCGGCCCAAATTCCCAATTGGGTCCTTCTGATACAAAGACTTGAACTTATCCTTGGCACGATATAACAATACCCGCAGATAGTCCCTGTCCACCTTGAATTCCTTGCAAACGACGTCTTTGTCCTTCTCCTCAAAAAAGATAGCTTGCAACAGATCCCGATCTCTCTCCGGCATGCCCTTCAAGATCTGGCGCACGCGCACTGAAGCTTCCTTGGTTACCAGCATCCCCTCCAAATCCAGCAACTTATCGGGAATTTCGAGATGCGTATCATCCATTGGCTGATTCTTCCCCGAGGTGCGGTAATATTCCAGTAACACATTGTTACAAATAGAGTTAACAAAGGCCCCGAACCGTTCCGGCTGCCGCACTCCCCCCTCTCGCTTCACCGCCGCAATCACCCGGATAAAGGTTTCTTGTCGCAGATCCTCCACCTTATCGGACGGCAGCATCCGCGCCCTCAACTTAATCCGCAGAAGTTGTTCAAAATACGTGACAAAGTGTTGCTCGGTCGGGAGATCCCCGTTTCGCAGGCGTTCCACGTAGGCTTTGTCGAACGCGAAAAAATCCACAGCACCCTCTGAGACTTGGCCGAGGAGTATAGCTTTGCGACTGTTTTAGGGCAATGAGTCATCGGATTCAATTTCGCGCCTGAAACGATCTGTCCCGTTCCTGCACTACCCAGCTGTAGGAACCCCGTTCACTCGGGAGTCTCTTATCCGCGGGGAACCTTCCCCGGTCCCCATGTGCCCCAATAGGCGCATCTGGCCTGCCCGGAGTGGGTGTGGGTGCGCCTCCCCTCTTTCCGAGGCGGGCCGATATTATGGAGGCTGGAGATTGAGACGGAACTTTAACCCTTTTGTTGACATGCAGATAAATAATCTGCGATCGATTCTGGGGACCCAGGCGTCTGGCGCCCGTTGCACTCCGGTTAACCCGAGGGATCGGTTTAGCCCCTTGATGGGGACAGGAACAAACCAGCAGCGAGAGTGCTTTATCTTACCGTCCCTGTGTCGAGATGGACAAAGAAGTGTGTCTCGCCTCTTGAATTTCAAGCGGGTGCCTCACGGCGCTATGAGAATAGCGCCTGATTGGAGTCTAGGGTCATGGGGGCGATGGATCCAATGTATCGGGAACGAAACTGCAGCTCAAGTTCTTGTGGCAGCTCCTCGGTCATTTCACTGGATCAGCAGGATTTTTGCCTGAACCACTTCCTGCACCACTGCTACCAAACACTCGAAGCCGTGGATCCTCGCAACCGGAGAGCCCCTTCGGGGCATGCGAGTCTGGCTGCTATCCGCGCCTTTATCGAGGAATGCTCGCGCAAGGCTCTCGATATCAGCCTACATTCCGAGAATTTGACCAATCTACAGCGCGGCCGCCTGCTGGACATTTTGCTCTGGGCCGGCGAGCTTTTTGTGCTCTTGCGCGCTCCAAGGGTCTCATTCCCCGATTCCCTGGTTTCACCAAGTCCGGAGGTCGGCGCCACTGTTGTGCCCGCGATACCTGAAGATTCCGAATCTTCCGCCGTCCTTGGCGAATCCACCTAGTGATGCCAGATTGGCTCTGTCGCTAGATCAAATCACTGAGCTGGGGAGGGCTTCATTTCGGACTTGTGCTCTGCGATCGGCTGGAAGGAGCCGTCGTGAGTGATGGTGCCGTTGCTCAGGGTGAGCCGCCAGGGATGCGTGACGCTCTTGCTCGAGGGTTTACTCTTGGTGACTTCGGCAGTTTGAAGAAATTGCTTGATCTGTTCCTTGGTCAGCGGGGTGTCGTCAGCCGCCTGCGCAGAATTGGCCAACACGGTACACCAGGAGAGGCATGGAGACACTGCAATCGCTTCGCCGGGCGAGGAAACGAGAGAGGTGTCTTTTGGCGGCAGATTTTTCTTTACTCTTCACATGCGCAGGATTATCCTCTCGCCACGAAACCTAACCCGTCGTAGTTGGTCGAGATCCAATGGTCGTTTCAACATGGAGGGTACAATGAAAGTTCCGGTAACCATACTATCCGTAGTACTTGCGGGAGCGGTATTTGGCGCCGTGCCCGCGGGCGCTAACCAGGCCGCGGCCGAAAAGAAAGAAGCACCAGCTGCGAAAAAAGGGACGAGATGGCAGGGCCATGTCGTCAGAATTTATAAGGACCTGTCGCAGATGGACGTTCGGGGTGGCGGAACCGCCCATTCCGAGGATTTGAGGAAGGTGGCCTACGACAGCTCAACGCAATGGACCAAGCAGGGAAAGCCCGGGGAACAGGACGAGGTGAAGGAAGGCTCCTTTGTGATTGTTCTGGGCAAGGTGGACGAAAAGGGCATACTGCGCGCGACGCGCATTGACCTGCGGCTGCCACGATAACTTTTTCGAAGGTGTGATGTCCCGGGGCCCTGACCGCTGGTGCCGCGGCCTTCGGCTTTGTACACGCATTGGCGGTGGGTCCGACGGGGTGAGGGATTTTGTACAGGACCGCGAAGTATCAGGACTTCGCGGCGAGAGCTTCCAGGCGGAGTTTCGCGGCGCGCGCCGTTTCGCGTAGCAGCGGGTCCGGGTGCTCGAGGCAGCGGTTCAATTCCACTTCCAGAGATTTCATTCCGAGTGTTCCAATAGCGTAAGCACCGCACGATTTAAGCCACGGATCATCGCTGGCGACTAGTTCCGCAACGGCTTGCTCGCGACTTTCCACTCTTGTGCGCACAAGGCGGTCTGCGATTCCGGCTCTTTCCTTGGGGCTCACCTTGCCGTCGAGGAGCGGCACGAGGGTACCCCGCAATTGGGATTTCAGGACGTTTTCCAGAAACTCCAAAGCATTGTCGTAGACAGTCGCATTGTTCGATTGCAACCCAAAATAAACCGAATGCAAATCCAGACGCGGATACAAAAGCCCGAGGAGACGGAATATTCTTTCGAGCTCGTGCTGCATGGATTGGCCGAGCGCGTGCCTGACGGGCTCATCGGAGTTCGCAGGATCGCGAAACGATTCCAAGATTTGATAAGAGCGGTAGTGGCCCATGATTTCCGCGGCGAGAACGGTTTCTAGCAATTGCGTGTCCAGTCCGATTTCGGGATGAGCCTGGTGGATTTTATTTAGAGCACCGATGACTTGAGAGCGGACTGTCGTGTCACTTTCGAGGAGGTTGTCCAGGAGCGCCTGCGCCGCGGCAGGCGTGCCGATGCTTACGAGAATGGGCGGGATCGCCCGCCGGGCGTAAATTGGGACAAAGGGATCGCCGAGATGGCCGCCAAGGAGGCCGACGACCTGGCCACCGAATTTGGCCAGTGCCTGCGCCGCGTCGCCGGAGAGTTCGTGATTCGAAAGATGCTCCATCAGAGTTGGAACAACGGAGAATTTTCTGATCGTCCCGACAGAGCGAATGGCTTCCCGCACGACGAGATTGTCGGGATCACGGAGGAGCGTCGCCAGCAAGGGATCGAAGGAATCGGGGAGTTCGCCGAGGAGGCGCGCAACTTCCATGCGCGTTCGTTGGCAGTCCTCACCGTCCTGGCTCGCCATACCATTGAGAATTTGGTGAGCCGTTTCAAGACTTTGCGCTTCACCGGGGCGTGCGAGATAAGCGGCCACCGCGGAGCGCACTGAATAATCAGCGCAATCTCCGAGTTCTGCGAGCAACGTGAGGGGATCAACGTGGGCGTGGTGAACGAGGTAGAGCATTGCCTCGGTTCGAACTCCGTGGTCGGGGTCTTTTACCAGGAGTTCGATAGCGGGCTGCACGGACTTGTCGGCGGCGGCAGACAGAACAGAGATCGCTTTTTGGCGGACTTCGGGTGCGGGATGGTTCAGAAGACCGCGAATCACGGGGTGGGCTGCGCGCTCCCGCTCAACTTCGAAGAGACTAAGCGCGTAGAGAATTTCTTTTGGGTCGGAGGCAAGGATTTTGCTGGATAAGAAATCCGCCGTGGTACGGTCCAGGGCCAAAGCAGAGGCCTGGTCTGCAGTAAACCGGTGCTGAGTAATGGATTCCTTGAGGGTAGCAATGTACTGCTTCCCAGCGACGGAAACCGATACGAGCCATATACCGATGAGAAGCAGCGCAACCCAACTCATCTGGCGTGCCGTCAGATGAAGATAGCTGGCAAAAATCAGCACGGTCACCCCAGCCAAACCATCGCCTAAACGCCAGATCACCGTGTCGATAAACCATTTCGCCCGTAGTTTCAAAGTATGAGGCAGCGGCAGGTAGAGCAATTCGACCGCCGATTTGTCGAGGGAATAGCGGAACACTTGATCGCTGCCTCTTAGCGCGACAGCGGCTGCAAGGGTGCCCCAAATCAGCAGCCAGGACGCACCCACCATCACGGCAAGGGGAAGCACAAACAGCATCGCGCCTATGCCAAATCGACGCAGCAATCGCGTGGTCAGCAACAACTGAACCAACAATCCCAATATTCCGGCGTAGAAATAAAAGTCTCCGAATAAGATGGCCAACGCCTCTTTGTTCACCAGAACCTGCTTGGCAACCGCTTTGAATTGCCAGCTGGTAAGCGTAGTGACGAACGAAGCCAGGCAGATGACCGCGGCTATAGCTCGTAAATACTTGGAGGAAAAAACCAACCGCATGCTGCCCTGCAGGTCCCTTTGCCCGATACCCTTGTCTCCGGCAGCCGTTTCACCCGAATCTGCAAGTCGGGATTTCCAGGTCTGCCACGCGATTACTATGAGCAGCGTGCAAATCAAGAGAAGCAAAGCCATTCCCAGCAGCAGGCTTTCCGTGCCGAATGCCTTGGCTACGGTCTTCGAAAACAAGCCGGCGAAAATCGCACCCAAGATGGCTCCACCGCCCACCATGCCGAAAACGCGTTTCGCTTCTCGCGTTGTCAGTAAATAATTCGCCAAGGTCCACAACTGGGTCGGAGCGAGAACTCCAAACAGGCCTACCCAAACGTAGAAGGCAGGATAAAGCCACGCTGGATGGTAGTAGTGGGCTAGCGCCCAAAAAGCCACACAGTTTGAGGCGAAGAAAACCTGACTGCCCAGGAGCAGATTGTGAACAGAGGTCCTCCGCCCCAGACGAACATAGCCGAATACCACGATCCCGACCAAAACCGCGCTCGCGATGTCCGCATAGGGCAGCTGGACGGCTTGGAATCGGGCAAGGAACAAGGCATCGCGCGCAACTCTTCCTGTTACATAGCTGCTGATAATCAGGAACAGACACGAGCATAGGAGGAGGCCGCGCCCCAGATCTCCGGGTTGGATGTTCAGGGCCCGCTCAATCCACCGTTTCATCCGCGGTACTTTCCCTTCATAACTCTTTCTGATTTATTGCGGCGCGGCCGTCGTTGCGGAACATATACGGTCGGCGGGTAAGACGGCTACTTTTCCCGAACCCGTTGTCCCATCCCCCACCGCTAGATGCTCACCAGGGCCTCCGTTTTGAGGCGGAGACCCAGTGGAATCGAGAAGCACCACTTGCTGGTCCAGATACACAGCGACAAATTTGGCACCGCCGCAGATTTCCAAAGCCGATGCCCGGCCTCCAGGGTAGTAGCTGCTGAGCATACCGGTGTCGATCAGGAATACTTTGTCGCCGAAGCGAGGCCGGATGCGACCATCCTTCTGCACCGTGTGCCCTACCACGAGGTGTGTCGCTTTGTAACCCTCCAGGAGCTTGCCGACCTGCGGTGCACCCTCTTCGTCGCTCCAATGGTCGTAACCGCGAAACCACAGCGGGCCGTCGACCCGCACACTGAGCCAATCTACATGTCTCAAAAGCTCCTGGATCTTAGCCCGGCGCTCATCGTTCGTGGGGACATGCGACTTGATCTCAGCGATGACTTCGGCCTGAAGCACATTATTGATTTCCTGCAAATTGAAGAATGGCAGAATCAACTTTTCATTCTGCAGATACTGTTTTGAGGCATCAAATGCCTTGATTTCGTCCTGGATCCGGTGATTCATCGCATCAAGTTTCGTCTTGCCCAGATCAGGATGAATTCCCCCGTGCAAGAAGATGATTCCTTCAATTTCCGCCACGGCGGCATGTCCGCGCAGCCACTCACCGTATTCTCCCTTTGGACCAAACGCCTGGCGCTGCTCAACGAAACCTGCCGGATGGCGCGCCATCCACTCTGCCTCAGTCAACTCCATGGGCTGGGGAAGCTCGGCCAGTAAGGAGGCGTGACTAGCCCTCCATTTCACATACTCGTCATACGCAGCTTTCTGCCGCTCCTCCGAATGGCCGTCGGCAAAACTGGCATAGTTCACGGGAGTGACGTAACGCAGGTCGCCCATGATATTCATCACCTCGTGGTTACCCAAGAGGCTTACGACCCGCCCGCCTGCTGGTGCCGCTTCTTTCTCGAGTGCCATCATCAGGTCCATGACCTCGCGCGGCTTGGGGCCGCGATCCAGCAGGTCGCCGACCTGGACGAACGTGGTCTTACCGCCCGTCCACTGGTTGTGCTCGTCTATAAGACCGGTGTGCTGGAGAATGGCGACGAAGTCGTCAAAGTCATTGTGGACATCGGCGATGGCGACTACGGATTCCGGCGGTTCCGCTGGAGCCTTTGCTGGCTCAGCCCACGCTGGCACCGCCGACACCAGGACCAGGAGGACGGAAATACAAGCGCGGTGGGGAGAATCACAGACCGGAGGGCGGACCATTTTCCTGCCTCCCATAGCCAAGCCGCAGAATTTTGACGAAAACATTGCGTTCCGCAAGGCGTCCTCTATTGGGGTGCATCTTAGGCTGCCAGAGTTGCACAAGTCAACAAGCGGAAAATATCCATAGAGAAACCCGCAAACGTGGCAAAGGCAGCCACGTAGTCGGCCGGCAGCACTGGGCAGCAGAGCATCCTCACAGCCGAGGGGTGCCCGACCAGATGAAGGGACTCTCACTTCTCCTGGACCAAGACCTCGGCACGGCCACTTCGAGGTTAGGAATTGTGGGCTGCATTTGACGCAGCGGTTCGTGATAGACGACACGGAAAGGCACAATCGCGGAGCCATCACATGATGGCTCCGCGAGCTGGTTACTAAGTGAACTAAGAGATCCGCGCGTTTCAACTTGCGTTACAAAACCGAACTCGTCTACTCCGAGTGGGAGAGCCGCTTAGAGATTAGAGCGGCGTGGATTACGGCGCCGCTCTCCGAAGTGCCCTTGCAAATCACGTAGTCCCCGTCTTTAACCTGGCTGGCGTCAATGTCGTTGACCTTCTTGTCGGCGTGATACTGACTGACCCATTTCGTCGAGCTGTCGTACACACAGGTCTTCTCTAAATTCGAACCCGCCTTACGAACAGTCAGACTAGACTGCTCCTTGCTGCTTCTTTCAACTCGACCTTCCCAGCGCGCCTCCTTCGACTTGGCGGGAGCCTGTTGCCCGAACACCACCGCCGCCAGCGGGAAGGTTAGTGCCAACGCGAACAGCAGAGTGAGTTGCTTCTTCAACATGTTTTCTCTCCTTATCACCGGGATCACCGGCAAAGACATGATCTGTAGCACGAACACTAAACCCAGGGGACCGAAAACAGCAAGCTGCTTTTAAACTTC
>DATKEV010000073.1:0-56933 GCA_035511855.1 Candidatus Udaeobacter sp. | reverse complement strand
CGCGCCACTTCGATTACCGTGTCGCCCATGCGCGCATCGGCCACGCGCTTGATATTCGCGACGATGAAGCCGACGTCGCCAGCTTCGAGTTCCTCGAGCGCGACGGGTTTCGGAGTGAGCGTTCCGAGCTGCTCGACTTCGTAGGTTTCGTCTCCGGCGACGAGTTTGATTTTCACGTGATTCTTGACGCGGCCTTCCATTACTCGCACCAGTACCACGGCGCCGCGGTAAATGTCGAACCAGGAATCGAAAATCAGCGCCTGCAACGGGTTTTCGGCGCTGCCTTTCGGGGGCGGCACGCGAGCGACAATGGCTTCGAGAACCTCTTCCACGCCGAGGCCGCTTTTTGCGCTGATCAGGAGCGCGTCGTCCGCGGGAATCGCGAGAACGCTTTCGATTTGCTCTTTTGCAAAATCCGGCTGGGCGGCGGGCAAATCAATCTTATTGATCACTGGAATGATCGTGAGGTTGTGACTCGATGCAAGAAAAGTATTCGCGACGGTTTGCGCTTCGACGCCTTGCGTGGCGTCGACGACGAGGAGTGCGCCTTCGCAGGCGGAGAGGGCGCGCGAAACTTCATACGAAAAATCGACGTGGCCGGGCGTATCGATCAAATTTAACCGGTAGGTGTTTCCATCCCGGGCCTTGTAGTGCAGGCGGATGCTTTTCGCCTTGATGGTGATGCCACGCTCGCGCTCTAAGTCCATGGAGTCAAGAACTTGCTCGTGCATTTCGCGCGAGCTAAGCGCGCCGGTCATTTCGAGCAAACGGTCCGCCAGGGTGGACTTGCCGTGGTCGATGTGCGCGATGATGCAGAAATTCCGTATGAACTTCGGATCCATATTTTCGGTTACCGGTGATCTCGGCTGCCGGCAGGGATTCGAATGCGATGCATGCAGGGCAAAACCGTGCCGTGTAAACATTCAGTTTGCCACAATTCGCAGGCGGCGTCAGCCGCGGTCCGAAGGGGTTTTGAAGGGATCGTTTCGAATCACCGAGAAATAAGATTGGAGCGATAATCGGAGTCATGGATACGCGCTGCGCGCGCTGCAACAAGCCGATGACCTGCAACCCCGAGGGGAATTGCTGGTGCGCGGAATTGCCGCATGGCCCCGTGCCGGCGGATGCGAAAGGGTGTTTGTGCCCGGAGTGCTTGCGGAAAGAATTGCAGGCCGCGAAAAAGCCGAGCGCAGAAAGGAGAAAATAGAAAAGGGAAAATGGAAGCCAAATCGAAGAAGACAGCGGAAGAAAAAGATTTAACGCAGAGATCGCGAAGGACACAGAGAATTGAACCGGAAATCAGAAAAAAGAAAATTAAAAAATAGAAAAGAGAATCGGGGAAGACAACGGAAGACGAAATTAACGCGTTGAGATTCTTCGGGCCTCGTCATCGGATGCCCTGAGGATGACAATTCTAAATTTCAGCAGCCTTCTTAGAAATCAGAAGCGGATGAACGGGCCGAAGGAGATGCGCGGGTTGTGGTGCGTGCCGCCGGCGAAATACATTTCATCGCCGGCCTCGAGGCGCAAGCCGACCGGGCCGACGTGGCCTTCCAGGCCCGCAGCGGGATAGAGCGTGCCGCTCACGTTCTTCGAGCGCAAGTTTTCAATCGAGCTGATGGCGGTTCCGACGCTGGCGGGCCGGGGATCCAGGCGGAAATTCACAAATCCGCCCTTGACCGCGACGAAAGGACGAATCGCCCCGTGGCCGGCAACGAGCTTGGGGCCAAAAAGGCCATGCAAGACCTTGAGGTTGCTGTTCACTACCGTCACCGTTGGAGTGGTGTTGAAATTCTCCGTGAAAGCCTGCTTGAAGTCATAGCTCATCTCACCTTCGAGGATGACGTGCGGCAATAACTTGGTGCCCACGCGCGCCCCAAGTCCGGCCAAGTTGGTTTTTGTCTGGGAGACGCGGAAATAGTCGCCGTACGCGCCCACCTGAAAACTCTCCTGTGCTGCAGCCACAGGCACCAACACCGCCGCCAGAATAAATAGAAGTGCGACACGCTTCATACGGGTTCTCCTCGGACAACTAGATTTGGACACACAAAAAGCACGGGGCGGGCTCGGGGCTGGGGGGCTGCTTCCCTTACTTGGATGAGCCCTCGTAACCCGCAGTTGCCAGAGGATTTAGTTAGGCTGGATTTCTCAAACACTGTCCGGAGTTGTGGCGTGGGACGCGAGTCGGTCTCGCGCCAGGCTACGAATTCCGGGCGAGGGTGAGGAAGAGGGTCAAATAGCGTTTGAGTTTTTGGGTGATGAGGAAATTTTCCTTGACGTGCTGATGGCCTTGTTCGCCGAGCTTGGCGGCGATTTCCGGATGCGAGAGCAGGAAACGGATTTGATAGGCGGTGCCTTCGATGGAGTGGGAAAGCAGGCCCGTGTGTTTGTGGATGATTTGAATGGGGATGCCGCCGACAGCCGAGGCTACGACCGGTTTTTTCTTCCATAAAGCTTCGGAAACGGTGAGGCCAAAGCCTTCGCGCAAACTTTTCTGGATCACCACGGTGGAAGCGCGCTGCAAGGCGTTGACTTCGAGCGGCGCCCAGGCGGGCAGCTCGAGCACCTTGATGTCCGGATCGCTTTGCGCTTCACGCAAGACCTCCTTCAAGACCACGGCGCCTTCCGGATCGTCGGAGGCGCTTCCACCGGCGAGAACCAGCTGGCAATCGAAATAGCGCTTCACGATGCGATAGGCGCGGATGACGCCGACGGGATCTTTCAAGCGGTCGAAGCGGGAGATTTGCGTGAGGATGACGCGATGCGGATCGATCTGATAGCGAGAGAGAACATCGGCGGTAAACTCCTGGTCGAGGGGGCGGTTTTTCTCGGAGAGAGGGTCAATCGCCGGATAAAAAAGATATTGGGGAATGGCGAGCTGCCGCGAGAATTCCGGCGAAGAAAACATCGCGCCTTCATAGCGGGAAACGAATTTTTCCAGAAAATCCCAGACGGTGCGGTTGGGATGGGAAAGATCGATATGGCACCGCCAGACCCAGTGATTCGCGCCTGAAGGGCGGGCATCAATCAGACCGCAGGGTTGCGGATCGTGGATGACGACGAATTCAGAGTCGAGGGGAAGAGTGGCGCAGTTGCGTTTGGTATAGGCTAGGAAGATTTCGAAATCCCTGGGGCTGGCGTGATAAGGCGCGCCGTGGAGAGCATTGTGGAAGGACTTGGTGACGTCGAAGAAGTCCTGGCCGCCGGTCATGACGTCCCATTTGATATTGAGATCCAGTTCTTCCGCGAGCGGGACCAAGCGAGTGAGGATTTCCGCGACGCCGCCGCCAACGGCGGTGGAGTTGATCATTTCGATGCCCCGGCCCCGCAAAGGCTTGGCGAGCGCGCGAAGCTCCTCGATCTCGCCCGCCCCGAGCAACTCGGCGTAGTCGTCCAGCGGAATGCGGGTCAAGGTGAGGATTTCGCTCATGCTTTTCTCTGTTCGCGGTCGAGCAGGCGGAGCAGCTTGGAGCGCGAGCTATCGAGAGTGTTCGTGTAGATGTCGATGTGATTGACGCTGTCGGCCAGCGATGGGAGACCTAGGCCATCGGCGAGCCAATGCGAAAAATCATTGGTCCGCAGCTGGAGGCGGAGCCGTGAAGAGATGAAATGAAAATAGAAAGCGGCGTGGCTGAGGTGCGCGATGCCGTCGCGGAATTCCTCCAATGTTTGCGCACTGCGGCCCAGCGGCACGGTCACTTCCGTGCTCTCGCAAAAGTAGAAGCGCTCGAGCGCGGATTGAGCGGCAAAGTGCGGGTAGCCAGTGCCATAGTCGCCGACGACGCGGCACAGGTCGCGGCGCAGGGCGGCGATGGAAACGTAGTCGCGAATATCCAGCGCGGCGAGCTGCTCGGCGAGATCGTTGCGATTGGCATCGGCGAGCACCCACTGGGCAAAGTCGTTCGAAAAACCCTCGGTGAGAAAGTGGTGGCTGCCGAGAGTTTGAAAGGTGTGATGAAAGATGGAGGCATCACTGCAGTTTTCAAGGCCGGTGAGCAATTCGGCGATCGTTCCGGCAGAGAGGTTGCCGATGCGCGTGAGATAGGAGACGGTGAAGAATTCGAAAGGCGTCTCGGCGACATTCATGGCAACTGAGCCGCCTCCACGCGTTCCGGCAACTCAATGCGTATTTCCGTGAGATCGGAGAGCAGGTGCGCAGCCCAGCGATAGACGTTGTGCTCGCGCACCTTGTGGCGCATGCGTTGCATGCGAGCGGCTTGCTCGTCCTCGGGTAATTCCAACGCGCGATGAATGGCGTCGGCGAGCTGCGAAACGTCGTACGGATTGACGAGCAAGGCGTCAGTAAGCTCATTCGCGGCGCCGGCGAACGTGCTCAGAATGAGCACCCCGCGTTCGTCTTCGCGGGAGGTCACAAATTCCTTAGCGACGAGATTCATGCCGTCGTGGAGCGAAGTGACCATGCACACAGAAGCCGCGTGGTAGAAACGCGCGATCTCCTCATGCGAATGGTGTTTCTTGAGAAAGACGATGGGTTTCCACTTCGGCGTCTGGAAGGGAGTGTTGATGCGCTCGGCTTCCGCGCTGACCTCGTCAAGAAAACTCTTATAGCGCTCGATATCCGTGCGGCTGGGAGCGCCGATCTGCACGAAAGAGAAGCGCCCCTGATAGGCGGGGTCTAGTTCCAGGAACCGCTCAATGGCGCGGAAGCGCTCGAGGATTCCCTTGGTGTAGTCGACGCGATCGACGCCGACTCCGAGGAGCGAAGCCTCGATGCCCAGTTCGGCGCAGAGCGCCGCGCGGAGCTGCCCGGCGCTGGGCGATTCATCGGCCGCGCGCGAATTTTCCGGGAAGGCCACGCTGATCGGGTAGGGGCGCACGCGGGTCACGTGGCCTTGGCGGTTGACGGCAAAGCGATCCCATTCAGTGAGTGCTTCGAGCGCGCGATCCACCGTCTCCAGAAAATTATTGCAATGAGTTTGAATGTGGAAACCGATCAGATCGGCGCCCAGGAGGCCGTCCACGAGTTCGCGCTGCCATGGGCAAATGCCAAACACTTCCGGATTGGGCCAAGGAATGTGCCAGAAGATGGCCACGCGGGCGTCGGGGCGCGCTTCCTTGACCATGCGGGGAAGGAGCGCGAAGTGATAGTCCTGTGCGAGAAGTATCGGGGACTCGGTGCCCTCCATCTCTTGCAGAACGACGTCGGCAAAACGACGATTGATTTTTTGATACTGCATCCAGTCGTCAGGGCGAAAGACGGGTCGGGTGTGCGCGATGTGGCAGAGCGGCCAAAGCCCTTCGTTAGAAAAGCCCTCGTAGTAGCCCTTATCTTCGTCATCGGTAAGCCAGACGCGGCGCAAGGTGTAACTCGGATGATCGGGAGGAACGCGGAGGTGATCGCGGGCATCCACGACTTCGCGGTCAGCGTTGCCGGAGCCGTTGGCGATCCACGTGCCGTCGCACGCCAGCATGACGGGCTCGAGGGCCGTGACCACGCCGCTGGCCGGGACGATGACCTTGATCTGTTTTTCCTTGTCATTGAAGACGTGCATGTAGGGCTCGCGATTTGAGACCACGAACAACGGATTTTGCTGGAGCTTGCCCCGCAGGCTGACGCGCAATCGCTCGGCGGTCCAGATGGAGGCATTCGAATCGCGCAGGCGGGCTTCTGATTCCGCGGCCGCACGGGCGGTATGCAGGTCGCGCGCGAGATGCGTCACTTCGTGATTCAGCTGGTCGAGGATTTCGCCCTGGGGAATGGCCGCAGGCGCATTGGGCTGGCCGGTGCGCAGCGTTCGCAGCCATTTTGCGGTGCGCGCCAGAGGGGCCGTGAAGGTCCAGCGTACCAAAACGAGTGCGAGGCCGGTGATCAAAAGGGTTTGCGCGAGGGCGGTGAAAAGGGAGTCGCGCAGGGTGCGCGAAACTTGACTGTCGATGTAACTAGTGTCGTGGAAAAGAGCGACAGTCCCCACGAGCTCACCGTCGCTGTGAAGCGGCAAGGCGAAAACGTGCAGAGGAACCTGCTGCTGCGGATCGATGAAAGGAAATTGACCGGCGGGAAGGAATTCGCCGGCACCTGCATTCTCTTTTGCCGCTCGTATCGCAGCGCCGGTACGGTACCGGAAGATCGGCGCGAGTCCCGAAGTGATAGCGAGAGCCGTGCCAACGGTGTCGTAGACAACCACGCCCTTCAGGTGTTCGCGCTGGCTGAAGCGCTCGATGGACCGTTGCAAGATTCTTTCGGCGGAGCGGTCGAGCAGCAGTTCGATGCTTTCCTGAAGATTCATTCCCTGAATTTCCGCGCGATGCGAGAGGTCGCTGCGCAGAAGGCGTTTTTCGGTGCGTACCTGGTGTGCGGCGTAGAGCAGAGACACCGCGGCGACGCTGAAGATCAGGGGCAGGACGATTTTCAGAGTCGTGCGCATCGAGACTCCTTAAAGGGGACGAATAGAAAGATGCCGCGAGGGGCTGGGTGCGGGCGGCGCCAAGGGAAGCAGGAAATTCCCGGCCACAGAATACAAGCGGCCGAGCGATTTATTAGTCCAAGCTCATTCCTGAGCCTTGTATAACGACGACGTGAACGGCGACGTTTTTGTCGCCATTCAAGCGGTACTCGACGGTGGCTTGCGCGCCGACGGCCAGCTTGCCTTCGACCCTGGTCTGGTCATCCACCAGGAATCGAACGGTGTTCACGTCTTTGCCCTTTGCAACTTCAAGAGCGAAAGCTGCGTCATCGATCGATGAGATTTTCCCTGAGACGGACTGGGTATCGGGAACGGGTTGCGGGTCGCTGGTCACAAGCCGGTCCGGAACCGGCGAGGACCAAGCGGCGACGGTAAAACAGACAAGGAACAGAGTGGCCAGGCAGAGTGCAGTCCGAAATCGCATTCAACTACCTCCATTTCGATTTGAACCGGGACCTCCAAGAGGGGCACGAAATGAGCCAAAGCGAGGAGAAAATCCACAGGTTTGGCTAATGCACGCGAAATCAAAGAGTTGCAGGAATGGAGGAAAAGGACGAAGGGCGTGGAGAGGGTACTAGTTCTGTGAAATAATTGCGCTCCATAGAGAGTAATTCTGCGAGGCGGGCCGGGGGTGGCGGTGATTGACCGAGTGCCGGGTTGCCAGTAGGATTCCACCCTTAGGATCGTGGGTTCTTTGGAAGCTGTGGCGAGAAGCGAGGAGAGGCTGTGTATTGTTCAAAATGTGGTGCGGCGATGGCGGATGGAGCGGCGTTTTGTGCGAATTGCGGGCAGAGTTTTCCTGTGACGGCGCAGGCGCCCGCACCCCTGACGCCCGCGCCGCTTAGGAATGTGCCGGACTATAGAGGGGTGCCGACGGTTGCTGCCGGTCCACGCGTGGAGTATGCGGGGTTCTGGTTGAGGGTCCTGGCGTACATCGTTGATAACGTGGTGATCGGTGTCGGTTTGCTGTGCGTGTTGATCCCGCTCTTTTTCTTGACGGGATTCGGCGCGCTGGTGAGCCATATTCACCCGCAAGAAGATTGGGATGATGCGGGCGTCCTGGTGATCATAGGATTTTTCTTTCTGGCGGCGATGGCCAGCCTTGTGGTTACCTGGCTGTATCACGCGTTGATGGAAAGTTCGGAGTGGCAGGCGACAGTGGGAAAAAGGATGCTGGGGCTCGTGGTGACGGATATGGCGGGACAGCGCGTCAGCTTTGGCCGCTCGACAGGAAGGCATTTTGGCAAGATCATCACCAACATGGTGCCGGCGTTCATCGGGTACATCATGGCGGCTTTCACGGAGAGGAAGCAGGCGCTGCACGACATGATGGCGGGGTGTTTGATCTTGAAGCGCGGGTAGGGTTTAGGGAAAGGGAAACAGGGAATAGGCAAGAAGCTGCGGGCTCGTCAAGTTCGAGAGTGGTTTTTAATCTTGAAAAATTGAAAAAGAAAAGCCCTACGCTTTCGAGGAGCGCGGGCTTAATTCGGTCCTATTCAGCGGAAGCGTGCTCAGAGGTTTGCCAAGAAAATTCTTTCACCGTCAGCGGAACCACTCCGGAGCGGCGCCCGCTTTCCGACCATCTTCCTGCAATTGGTCCAGTTTTTTCTCGAGCTCGGATTTTCTCTTCTCCAGCCCCTGAACCTTTGACGCCCGATTATCGACGTAAACAACGCCCAAACGGCTGGTGGCATCAAAACCGTCTGCGCCGTACTTCTTGATTTCGTCCTTCGTCTTAGCAATTTCGTGGTCGATCGCCGTCATCTCATCCAGAATCTCCTTAGCTTTTCCGCTCCAATATTTTTCATCCTGGCCCGACATCGGCACCAAGCCCCCTGCCGACCCATGTCCGTTCGAATTAGTCGCCGGGTTGGAATCTCCTACCACCGAAACGCCGCCACGCATGTTTGACAAATCCTCTTCCGTATAGACTTTTTTTGCTTTCGGTTTTTCTTTTTCATTTTTTTTCGCGGCGTCGGCCTTCGAATCATCCTTCTGCTGCGGCTGCGCTGGCGATGGCGGTTGGGACGGCGATGGCTGTGAGGATGACTGCGATTGGCAAAGCGCGAGTGGCGATAAAGAGATCATCGTGAGGAAAATCAAGAGAGCTCTGATTCCGAATCCGTTATTTGGAAGGCGCTTGGCGGAAGGAGTAGCACAAAGGTAGTGCGAAGCGATGGTATTCATGGAAAACTCCCCCGAGGAAAGGATACTGGGAAAACGATGCCTAAAATCCCGCCTGTGGCCAAGGAGTGACTGCGCTCCGAACCAATCGCAGGGCTGGCAATTCGCGCTCATTCATTTGCTTGCAGCGGACGGCGTTTGATAGAGTGCCACTTCACGCGTCATTGACCAATTTCCTTTTCGACGGAGATGCAGCATGACCATCCCCAAAGAACTTCTCGATATTTTGGTCTGTCCCTTGTGCAAAGTGCCGGTGCAGTTGTTGGCCGACGGCTCCGGCTTGAAGTGCACTTCGTGCCGCCGCGTGTATCCGGTGCGCGACGAGATTCCCGTGATGCTGCCGGAAGAAGCGCAAATCGCTCCTGAATAGTCCGGTCAGAGAGAGAAAAAAATCAAAGAGACCGCATGCCGAGCAAAATTCCCGATTCCATTCCGCGCCTGAAACGCTTGATTCCACGGATGCGCGGCAAACGCATCGGCGTCCTCGGCGACCTGATGCTGGACCGCTACCTCTGGGGCACGGCCTCGCGGCTTTCCCCAGAAGCCGCTGTCCCCGTGGTTGATTTCGTTTCGCAGAGCGAATGTCTCGGTGGCGCCGGAAACGTCGCGGCGAATATGGCGGCGCTCGGCGCCAAAGTGGAAGCATTCGGCGTGCTGGGTGGCGAAAAGGGTCGAGCGGACGAGCCGGGGCGCGCGCTGCAGAAATGTTTCCGCGACGCCAACATCGGAGACCAAGGGGTCATCGCCGATTCGAAGCGCGTGACCACGGTGAAGACACGGATCATCGCGAAACACCAACAGGTGGTCCGTGTGGATCACGAGCGGCGCGATTCGCTTTGGCCGGATACTCAGGAGAAGCTCCTCCGCCTCCTCTTCGGCGCGCTGAAGCATCTGGACGTGCTGGTCCTGTCCGACTACGACAAGGGCCTCATCAACGATAATTTTGCGGATCGCGTGCTCAGCGCCGCGCATCAATTGCAGGTTCCGGTATTTGTCAAACCGAAGACTTCGCGGCTGTACGCCTACCGCGGCGCGCGCGTGATTGTCTGTAACGCTAAGGAAGCAGGCTTCTACGTCACGCGCTCTCTTGTCGACGAGAAATCTTTCGAAGAAGCGGGCCGCGCACTGTTGGCGCACTTCGGCTGTGGCGCGGTGGTGATCACACAGGGCGAAAAGGGAATGAGCTTGTTTGAAGAGTCCTCGCCGCGCCACCTGTACATTCCCGCGACCAGTTTTGAAGTGACTTACGCGCGCGTCGGGCAGCCTGGGATCGAGCGCGGCAGCACCGGCCGGCAGGTTTTCGACCTCACCGGGGCCGGCGATACGGTACTGAGCGTGCTTGCGCTCGCTGTGGCCACCGGAGCATCGCTTGCGGATGCCGCTATGCTCGCCAACACCGCCGCGGGCGTCGTTGTCGGAAAACTCGGCACCGCGAGCGTTAGTCCGCAAGAACTGGCGCAGGCTCTCGACGATATCCGCCGATAGTTCAGTCCTGTGTGGCTTTCATCCGATGGCAATAAAATGCAGCCAGGATCGCTCGAAATCCTCCGCGGCTAAGGTGGGAAGCTAAAGGATTTGTCGCTCGGCAGGATCCACACTTCAATCACCCTCGTTTTGCGGCTCTTCTCCGTGTCGCTGATGTCCGGCATGGGCGAGTAGGGGCTGAGCTTTACCGTGACGGCCACGCTGTTGGATCCGCGCGGCGCATTGGCGTGAGCGATCTCGTAGCTTTTCACCGGGCCGTAGTAGCCTTGGGGTCCCCAGTCGGCGAGAAAGTCTTTCATCGCGTAGTTCGAGCTGGGCTTCCAGAGTTCGTATGCTTTCCTGGTATCGCCCGAAACGAGCGCATCGAAGAAACGCTCGGCGGCCTTCTTTTCCGGGTAGTAGCGGAACGTAAACCACAGCGCCACAATCGCGACGAGCGAAAGCGCCGCGATCGTGAATGCCATGGCCCGCGATTTGTCGGGTTTATCGGCAGGTGGATCGAGAAGTGTCATGCGCTAGTCTCCTGCCCCGCGAGCGTGAGAACGAACTGTGCCGTTGCCTCGGCGCTATCCCTGGACTCTTCAGCAACAAGGAAATCCTAACAGACTCCGAGAGCGTAGTGCCAAAATTACCGTGCACAATCTGGTCCTTGACGCAAAGAACTCCGCAAGACAGAATCAGCCATCACGTTTCCCTCGACTCATTGGCAAAAGCCTGCTACAGGGAAAGAGGCCGGTATGAGCCAATTCATTACGATCCCAAGAATCCTGGTGAGCTTCGTTTTCATGTTATCTGCGCGCCCTGTGGGTGCCCAGCACGAGCACCCCGCGGGGGATCCCGAAAAACTAGGGAAGGTGAATTTTTCCGTTTCTTGTGATGCGGAGTTGCAGCCGCAATTCAATAGCGCCGTGGCGATGCTGCACTCCTTCTGGTACGAGAAAGCTCGCGATACGTTTGCCGCCGTCGCGCAAAAAGATCCCAGTTGCGGCATGGCCGATTGGGGCATCGCCATGACCGATTACCACCCCATCTGGGAAGCGCCTGGCCCGGCAGCCCTAAAAGATGGTTCCGCGGCCGTCGAGAAGGCGAAGTCCGCGGGCGCCAAGACGCAGCGCGAGAAGGACTATATCGCCGCCATCGAGATTTTCTACAAAGATTCCGACAAGATCGACCATCGCACCCGCGCGCTCGCGTTTGAAAAAGAGATGGAGCAACTTCAGGCGCGCTATCCCGACGATCTGGAAGCCGCTATTTTCCACGCTCTTTCCCTAATTGCCACGGCGCCACCTACGGACAAAACTTATGTGAACCAGAAGAGGGCCGGTGAGATTCTGGAGAAGATTTTTAGTACGCAGCCGGACCACCCCGGCGTCGCTCACTACATCATCCATGCCTACGATTACCCTCCGCTTGCAAATCGGGCGCGGGATGCGGCCCGGCGGTATGCGAAAATCGCACCGGAATCGCCCCACGCGCTACACATGCCTTCGCACATCTTTACGCGCCTGGGCCTTTGGCAGGAGGCCATCGATTCCAACCTGGCCTCCTCTGCCGCGGCCAAAAAATTTAATGCTCCCGGCAACGAGCTTCACGCGAAAGATTACGCGGTTTATGCTTACCTCCAAGGAGGCCGGGACGGCGAAGCGAAAAAAATGCTGGAGACATTTTCTCAACCCCGGCAAGACGATCCTCAATATTTTAACGGGCTCTACGCGACTGGCACCACATCCGCCCGCTACGCTGTGGAACGGCACCGTTGGGCAGAAGCCGCAGCTCTAACGCTGCCACCCAATATCTTTCCTGGCGGCAGGTACTCCTGGACCGAGGCGAATATTCATTTCGCGCGTGCCCTGGGTGCCGCGCACATGAGGGATGCTGACACCGCGAAAAAGGAATTGCAGCAGCTCATAGCTCTTCGCGATACTCTCAACCAGTTGAATGACAAATACTGGGCGGACCAGCTACAAATTCAGTGGGAAATCGCCGCTGCGTGGTTGACACTTGCGGACGGGAAGCAACAGGAGGCGCTTCAACAGATGCGTCAGGCGGCCGATCATGAAGATCGCACCGACAAGCACCCCGTTACTCCAGGAGTCCTCCTGCCCGCCCGCGAGCTGTTGGGAGAGATGCTGCTGGAATTGAAAGAGCCCGTGGCGGCAATCGTGGAATTCGAAGCCACGCTGCGAACCGCGCCTAATCGTTTCAATGCACTCTCCGGCGCGGCGCGGGCTGCCGAACTTTCCGGGGACCGCGAGAAAGCGAAAACCTACTACGCCAAACTGCTGACTCTCTGCGACCATGCAGACGGTGATCGGCCCGAACTGAAAGAAGCACGAACGCTCCTGGCCCAAAAATAATTCGCGCTCGAGTGGAAGCCAAGCGCGAACTGCGGTGCCGGTGTGTGCGGTGCGCTGCGGGCGAGTGCGGCTGCGCAGGCCATATTGGTGCCTATCTGAATCCCATTCCATCCTGAACCGCTAGTTTCAAAATTTGACGCCGCACGAGCAAAACTTCTTGCTTGACACGCCGTTGGTCTGTGATTAGCCTTGCACAATTATAGTAAGGTTTTGCACGCGGCTCCGCTTTCATCCCGGGGGAAATAATGCAACTGCATGTGGAGGACACCATGATCCGTCCCGCGAGCGTTGTGGTTGTTTCGCATTTCTTTTTAGGGAGGGCGGTCGCACGGGCAGTCGTCCTTGTGCTGCTTGCGCCATGGGTTCTTACCGGTGTTGCCCGGGGCCAGGCGACGGCCTCGATCCGCGGCACTGTAACCGACAGTTCCGGCGGGTTTGTCGGAGGCGCTTCCGTGGCGCTGACAAATCCGGAGTCCAAGAGCGAACGTGCCGCCACGACAGAAGCTGACGGAGGTTATCAGTTCCTATTTCTTCCTCCGGGAACGTACACACTCACAGTGGCGGCTGCGGGGTTCCAGAAGTACGAGCAGACCGGCCTCGAACTGCTGGTAAACACCCCAGTGACGGTGAATGTGCAACTCAAAATCGGCGGCGGCAAGGAAACCGTGACGGTTACAGCAGAAGAACCGGCGCTGAACCTGGTGGATGCCTCGATCGGAAATTCTTTTGACGAAACACACGTGCGGCAGATTCCACTGGAAGGACGAAACGTTCCCGATTTGCTGAGCCTGCAAGCCGGAGTGGCCTACACGGGCAACCGCGTTGCTGACAAGGATCAGGATACGCGGAACGGATCCGTGAATGGCGCCCGGAGCGATCAGAGCAACATCACGCTTGATGGAGTCGATGCGAATGACCAGTCTAGCGGGTATGCTTTCACCTCGGTATTACCGGTGACGCAGGACTCGGTTCAGGAATTTCGGGTGACTACCACGAACTACGGCGCCGACCAGGGACAGGGGTCGGGAGCGCAGGTGGCCCTGGTAACCAAGAGCGGCACGAACGTCTATCACGGCTCGTTGTACGAATATCTTCGCAACACGGCCACGAGCGCCAACGATTACCTCGTGAAACAGTCAGAGCTGAACATTGGCGCTCCGAACAAGCCTCTGAAACTGAACCGCAACATCTTCGGCGCGTCGGTGGGTGGGCCGATTCGAAAGGACCGCCTCTTTTTCTTCACGAATTACGAGGGAACACGCGAGCGGGAGGAGCAGCGTGCGGAGCGTGTGATTCCAACGCCCTCTCTTTGCCAGGGAATCTTTCGGTATCAATACTTAGATCAAACCGGCGCGACGCAGGTCTTCACGATGACGCCCGCAGACCTCCAGAAACTCGACCCACGTGGTTTTGGAATTGATCCCGCCATGCTCGATCTGACCAATCACACCGGCTATTTGGATAAGACCTTCTGCACGGGTAAGACGGTGACCAACGATCTTTCCGCTGGCGATGGTTTGAACTATGCCGGTTTCGTCTTCCGCGCTCCCACCAGCCTGGATAACGATGTCTTCATCGCCCGCGCGGATTACCGCCTCACCGCCAACGGCCGGCACCTTTTATTCTGGCGCGGCGCCCTACAGGATTTGCGGAATCCGGGAGCTCCGTTCCTGCCAGGAGACGCTCCCCAGCAAACCATTGCCGACCACAGCAAGGGATTCGCTTTGGGTTACACCGCGATTCTCAGCTCCACTTTCGCTAATTCCTTTCATTGGGGATACACGCGACAGAGCTTCGGCGTCGTCGGGGATACCAACCAGCCGTGGAACACGTTTCTGGGTTTGGATCAGGGCATCACCTATAGCCACAATTTCCAGGTAGGCACCCACAACCTGCTGGATGATTTCTCCTGGACCAGGAAGAATCATGCCTTGCAGTTCGGGGCCGCGATAGGCCTCGCCCGTGATCCTCGCACGAGCTACCTGCATTCCTCAGCTTTGGGTCTCGGGACAACCAACTGGACGTCCCCGATTGGATTTGCGGGAACCACCAGTACGTTGGATCCTATGAACGCCGCGGCCCATCCGCAGCTTGGGAGCAACGGGACTGCCCCGGAACCACTGACCGCAACTCAGTACGACCGACCGCTGCTGGCCTTATACGGCATGATTTCTGATGTGGTAGCGAACTATAACCTGGACCGCAACGGCATCGCGCAGCCTCAGGGCGATGCGGTAAGACGGAACTATGGGCTCGACTGGTATGAGTTCTACGGACAGGACACCTGGCGCATCAAACCAAACTTTACTCTGACCTACGGGCTGCGCTGGTCGCTCTTCCCTCCGCCCTGGGAGACGAACGGCTTCCAGACCTCTCCGACGTTCGGTCTGGGGACGCAGTTCGATCAAAACGTCAAGAACATGAAACAAGGATTGGGGTATACGTCCGAGCCGCCCATTGCCTTCAACCTCGGTGGTCCCGTAAACCACGGCCCTGGTTTTTACAACTTTGAAAAGACGGATTTCTCGCCGCGAATCTCCGTTGCGTATTCGCCTCGTCCTCGTGGTGGCCTGCTGCGGAGCATCTTCGGAGAGAACGATAAGACCGTTATCCGGGCCGGCTTCAGCCGTGTTTACGACCGCGCGGGATTCGCGCTCCTTAATAGCTCCGACCAGATCGGCGCCGCCGGTTTGACCACAACCTTGCAGAATACCTGTTGCACGGTTAATCAGACGGGAGCCGAGGACCTGCCGCGGATCACCGGCATCAACACCATTCCCAAGTTCAACAACCCCCCGCCACCACCGCCAGGACAGCCTTGTGTGGTGTGTCCCGTGCAATTCCTGAACGATCCGCCTCCGCCTGGCTTCCCACAGGTGCCCAATATCGCCGCCGAGGCCAACTTGTGGGCAAGTGACGACAAACTGAAGACACCCCACGCCTACGCCGTTGACTTTTCCGTGGGCCGCGAGCTGCCTAAGCGATTTTCGCTGCAAGTATCGTACGTGGGCCGATTCGGCCACCGTCTGCTCACGCAGCGTGATCTAAACCAGCCCCTGGATGTCGTGGACCCCAAGACCGGCATTGACTATTACGCAGCCGCATCGGCCCTGTCCAAGCTGGCAAGGACCTTTGCCTTAGCTAACAACAACGGGCAGTCCAGCAACTTCTATCAGGCCGTCATCACCCCTGCGCAGATCTCCAGCATCACCGCTTCGATGGTTGGCCCGACCGCGCAATACTGGGTGGACATGCTGCCGCCGCTTCGACCGGGCGCCACGGCCTATGCGGACCTCCTCTTAACACCGCCAGTCCCAGTCCCCTACCCCGCGGCAAATCCTACAGATAGCCTGCTTCGGGCGGTCTTCGATCTCTATTACAACCCGGCCCTTTCCGTGATCGGAGATGAGATTGTAGGTCTGGCGGATATTGACCTGTTCGGCGGACTGGGGGACAACGCACCGGTTCCCACGGGCAGCTCACCTGTACCTTATTTCTTCAACGGCCCGCCGGGTTTGTTGGGCAACAGTTCCGGCAACTTGTTGAGCAACCAGGCCATCTCCATGTATGGATGGAGCTCCGTCGGCACTTCGAGCTATCACGCGTTCCAGGCCAGCCTGAGAAAGCAATTCAGCCACGGAGTTCAGTTCGACTTCAACTATACGTTTTCCAAGTCCATTGATATTACTTCGGCGGCGGCGCGCGTGGGCTTTTCCGTCTACGGTTATCAAAACATCGGCCTTGTGGGCACTCGCTTGGCAAATGACTTTTCCCCGAACCTGGCTCGTGCGGTTTCCGACTTTGATCTCACTCACCAGATGAACTTCAACTGGATTGCCGAACTCCCCATTGGCAGGGGCCGGGCCCTGGCCCACGACGCCCACGGCATTCTGGAAGCTTTTGTCGGCAACTGGCAGATTTCCGGCCTGGCCCGCTGGACCAGCGGATTCCCTTTCAGCGTGGACGGCGGCCAGCGCTGGCCCACGAACTGGTTCCTCACGGCCATCGCAGAGATGACCGCCAAGCCGAAGACGGGAGTTTTCAAGCGAAACGGCAGTGTCAGCGTTTTTGCCGATCCAGCTGCGGCGCAAGCGGACTTCACGCTGCCTCTCCCCGGTGGAGTGGGCTCACGCAACGTCCTGCGTGGCGATGGCTTCGCCAGTTGGGATATGAGCCTGGAGAAGCGCTGGAACATGCCCTGGGAAAATCACAGTTTGCGGTTCCGCTGGGAAGTGTTCAATGTGCCGAACCTCACGCGCTTCAACGCCCAGGGCGTGGGAGCATCTTTGCTCACTTCGCTGACGCAGTCGCCGGGCAGCTTCGGCGCCTACAACAGCCTGCTGACGCAGCCGCGCGTCATGCAGTTTGCTCTGCGCTACGAATTCTGATCCTGCGCCGACTTGGCCTTCGAGAGCGCACCCGGACCCTGCGGGAAGCTCGATCTGGTATTTGGTGCGGGCTTTTTCGGCGTGCTGTTCGAGGGCATGCTCGATCAATTTGTCGATCAGTTCACGGAACGGGATGCCGCTGGTTTCGCCGAGTTTGACATGCGTGCTGATGGAAAAGCAGGCGAGGCCCAAGGGCGGCGGCGTTCGCTGCGTCGGGAGGAAAGAACATGAACTCACGCATGTTGAGATCGATCGGTGCTTCCGGCCTTCTTCTGTGGCTCGCTTCGACGCTTGCCTTGGGACAGACGACCGTGTCCATCGCAGGTCTTCCCGGCACGCTTAACTGGCAGAACACGCCCCGCTCCTGGAATATCGACAGCAAAAACGCGCTCACTATCTCCTCGAACGCGAAGTCGGATTGGTTCGTCGATCCATTTGACGGGACAGTCGCGAACACCGCCCCCATCCTGTTATTCACCCCAGGTTCTGATTACGTTCTCAGCGCCCGCGTGACCGTGAAGTTCGCCAACAAGTGGGACGCGGGGGCGCTGATGCTGATGGGCGACGATCACCACTGGGCCAAACTCTCTTTCGAGTATTCGCCCGACGGCAAACCCACACTGGTCACTGTGGTCACACGAGGGCTCTCCGACGACTGCAATTCCACGAGCTTAGGGGTGGACTCGGTTTATCTGCGTATCGCCAAGAGCGCTACGACTTACGTCTTCTACTTCTCAACGGACGGAAAAAATTGGCAAATCCTTCGCACGTTTAGCCTGGATACGGAACTTCCCGTGCGCACGGGCTTTGAGTCGCAGTCTCCTGCGGGTACTGGTGCCGTCGCGAAGTTCTCCGCCATCGCCTTTGATCCTCAACGCATCGGCAATATCTATAAATAGCGGCGATCGAATAAAGAACCAGCGATGCAAGCGCGCCATCATCTCCCGATGGAATGAATCTACGGCTCCTTGTAAATCACAGCGTGCGCATGTTTCCTCTGGATCTCATGGTCCTCGGCTTTCGACAGGGGGACGTTTTCCTCTCCTTCGCGAACAGACTCGGCCCGCATAAACTCCTCGAACCCCGGCGCGGAAAAGATGAACGCGAAGCTGATGACGCCGCTCCCAATGTTGGAAACAGAAATCCATGTATCGGCAGGGATGAACACGGTCGCGCCACCATGCACTTCTCTTACGGAGTCTCCCAAATGCACTCGAGCGTTTCCGTTCTGCAAAAAGAGGATTTCGTCGGAACCAGGGTGTCTGTGCGTAGGGATGGTCTCTCCGGGCGCGAGGTCTTCCTTGCCCAAGACCAAATGCTCGGAGCCGCCATTCTTTGGGTCAACTTTCAGAAGGAAGGTTGCTCCCGGATAAGGGTGTCCCGGCCATCCCCTGAAAACTAGCCGCTCGCCTTCGTTCTTTTCGAGGATGAGCGGCGTTGGCTTGGTTACGTTTGTCGCTTGCGGCGTTGGGGCTGACGGCGCGGTGGTAAAGCCACACACTAAAACCGCACAAACCCCGGCGATGATGTAGCAATTCGCATGAGACCTCTCCTCACGATTTGAATAGGCCGGATTCTGGCCGCTGGTGCGAGACGTTACTCCACCCTTCGTTCATGTACAACTGCGCGCGAGGCAAGGCGAGTCTTAGGAACCGAAGTAAGGTTCGGAAGAGTCCATGAGAATATGGAGCGGGCTAAGCGAAAACTGGTCGAGTACAGGACTAACCTTGTAGGGCGCCGCCCGAGCCAGCCGGCAACTCGATCTGGTATTTGGTGCGGGCTTTTTCGGCGTGCTGCTCGAGAGCCAGCTCGATCAATTTATCGATCAACTGGCGAAAAGGAATGCCGCTGGATTCCCAAAGTTTGGGATACATGCTGATGGAAGTGAAGCCGGGGATGGTGTTGACTTCGTTTAGAAAAATTTTGCCGCTCTCCTTCTCCAGGAAGAAATCGACGCGCGCCATGCCGCTCAGTTCGAGCGCGCGGAAAGCGTCCACCGCGTACTTCTGAATTCTTTCCACCTGCGCGGGTTTGAGCTCCGCCGGAATCAGCAGTTGCGTGCCTTCCTCAAGATATTTCGCGGCGTAGTCATAAAATTCGCGATGGGGCACGATTTCGCCAGGCACCGACGCCTTCGGATCGTGGTTGCCGAGCACGGAGACTTCGATTTCGCGCGCGACGACGCACTCCTCGACCAGAATTTTCATGGCGAATTCGGCCGCCAGGTTCAGCCCAGGGGCTAGCTCTTCGCGCGAATGCACTTTGGTCATGCCTACGGAAGAGCCCAGTGTGGCGGGCTTCACGAAAACGGGATACGGGAATTTCAGTTCGATGGCGCCCTGGATTTCTCCCGGGTTGCTTTCCCAATCGTGGCGGTGGACGGTGATCCACGGCACGACGGGAATCTTGGCGCCTTGCAGGAGGCGCTTGGCGACGTCTTTGTCCATGCCGATCGCGGAGCCGAGCACCCCCGCGCCGACGAAAGGCAATCCCGCAAGATCGAGCAGCCCTTGAATCGTACCGTCTTCGCCAAACGTGCCGTGCATCACGGGGAAAACGACGTCGAGGCGCTGGCCGCCGCCGCTCCCGTCGAGCTTCACCAGCGCGGCGTCGGCGGGATCGGCGGTCATCATCACGCGCTGCCCGCCCTTCAAAACTTCCGGCAGCATTTTTTGCGTGCCCGCGCCGATGAGCCAATGGCCTTCCTTGGTGATGCCGATGGGCACGGCTTCGTATTTGTCGGGGTCCAGCCCGCGAATCACCGAAGCCGCCGAGGCCAGCGAGACTTCATGCTCGCCGGAGCGCCCACCGAAGAGCACGCCGACACGCAATCTTTTCTTATCAGGGGACATGGAAATTTTCAGTTTCAGTTTTTAGTTTTTAGTTCTCAGTTCTCAGTTATAAGTGAAAAGCGAGGATTGGTGTGACGGTTGTTTCTCTTTCGGTTCTGAACTGTTAACGCATGACTTGGAACTGATCACAGAATTTTCTGCCCTAGGCCAGAGAGCACAAGCTCGACGCCGAGCAGCGCGGTGCGGTTGTGTTCGTCGAGAATCGGATTGATCTCCACGACTTCCAGGGAAACCATGGACTCGGTATCCGCGATCATTTCCATGGCGAGATGGGCTTCACGGTAGGTGACCCCGCCGCGCACGGGCGTCCCAACGCCTGGCGCATCGGCGGGATCAACGAAATCCATATCCAGGCTGACGGCGATGCCGGCCGTGTCGTCCATCGCATACTTGAGCGCGTCGGACATTACTTCGCGCATCCCACGCTCGTCAATGTCGCGCATGGTGAAGACGTGGATGCCGGATTTCTTCACAATCTTGCGTTCCTGCGCGTCGAGATCGCGCGCGCCGACAATGACAATGTTGCCCGGCTCCGCTTTCGGCTGGAAGCCGAGAAGGTCCACGAGCTCCGGCGCGCCGTAGCCCATGATGGCCGCGAGGGGCATCCCGTGCACGTTGCCCGAAGGAGAAGACTCGGGCGTGTTCATGTCGCCGTGTGCGTCCAGCCAGAGGTAGCCGATCTGTTTCTTTTCTTTACGGAAATGGTTCGCGACGCCTGCAGCCACGCCCGCGGCGATGGAGTGGTCCCCACCCAGAACTATCGGGAGAAAGCCTTCGGTTAACGATTTCTCGGCAGCGGCGGCGATATCCGCGCACGTTTCCGCAATTTCTTGCAAATATTTGGCGCGCTTTTCGCCTACGGGCATTTCTTCCGGCTGCTTGACGGAAAGATTGCCGATGTCTTCGACCTGCACGCCGAGCTTCTTGATGCTGGCCTGGAGGCCAGCGCCGCGCAGCGCGGAAGGGCCCATGTCTACCCCGCGCCGGCTCTGGCCGAGGTCCATGGGGACGCCGATGATGCGAACTTTTTGCGCCATAGAAAGGCTCCGTGACTCGTGACTGGTGACTCGCGACTTGTGAACCGCGCAAACCAAGCGCGCGGTGTTTCGACAGGCCAAGGCACGGTAGCCAGGCAAACCTCAAGTTAAATTCCAGATTGCGGGAACAGCAGGAAAAGCGCTGAACTACCCCGCCCTAAGGATACACGCGGTAAATCATGCGAGGGAAGGGGATGACCTCACGAATGTGCTCGGTCCCGCAAATCCACGCGACGGTGCGTTCCAGGCCCATTCCGAAGCCGGAATGCGGCACGCTCCCGTAACGGCGGAGGTCCAGGTACCACTGGAAAGCTTCTTCGGGGAGCTTGTGCTCGCGCAATCGCTTCACCAGCAGATCGTAGTCGTGAATGCGCTGGCTCCCGCCGATGATTTCGCCATATCCTTCCGGGGCGATCATGTCGAAGGCCAGCGCGAGCTCCGGGCGCTGGGAGTCGGGTTGCATGTAAAACGCCTTGATCGACGTGGGGTAGCGATGAATCAGAACGGGCCGGTCGAAGGAACTGGAGATGATGGTTTCTTCGTCGCCGCCGAAATCGTCCCCGAATTTTGCGGGATTGTCGTTCCTATTCAGCAAGGCAACGGCATCTTCATAGCTAATGCGCGGGAAAGGCGGCTTCACATTTTTGAGCTTGGTCGTGTCGCGCTTGAGCGTTTCCAGTTCGCGCGTTTTGTTTTTCAGCACCGATTCGACGATGGCGCTAACGAGCCCTTCCCCGAGCGCCATGGCCTCGTCGAGCTCGACGTAGGCGGCCTCCGGCTCGAGCATCCAGAATTCGGTCAGGTGCCGTCGGGTCTTCGATTTTTCGGCCCGAAACGTCGGGCCAAACGTGTACACCTTCCCGAGCGCCATGGCGATGGCTTCGGCGTAGAGCTGGCCGCTCTGCGTCAGGTAGGCTTTTTGCTCGTCGATGTAATTGACTTCAAACAGGGTGGAAGTGCCTTCGCACGCCGCCGGCGTAAACATCGGCGCGTCGGCAAGGGTGTAGCCCTGGCCGTCCATGAACTCGCGCGCGGCACGAATGGCTTCGGCGCGAATGCGCAGGATCGCCGCTTGCCGGGGTGTTCGAATCCACAGGTGCCGCTGATCGAGCAGGAAATCAACACCGTGCTCTTTCAGTTGGATGGGGAAGGGTGTGCTTTCCGGCACTTTCTGGACGATTTGGATTTTCGTGACGCCGATCTCGTAGCCGCCGGGCGCGCGCTTCTCCGCGCGAATCTTGCCCGTAACAATGACGCTCGATTCCTGCGTCAAGCCCTTCAGCGATTCGAACGCCTCGGGATTCTCCTTCAGCGCGCACACGCCTTGAATTAGGCCTGTGCCGTCGCGAAAAATCGGAAAGAGCAATTTCCCCGATTCGCGCTGGTTGTACAGCCAGCCCTTCAGCGTAACTTCCTGTCCGTCGTGCTTGCCTGCCTGTTCGATGGTGATCGTCGTCATGGTGAGGTTCTTTGCCGCAGCGCCAAACGAGGAGTTTACCAGAGACCTTCTTTTTCACGCAGGCTCACCGCAGCCAGTAGAATTAAGGCGCAAATTGAAGTTTCATGCTCGCCGGAGGTAGCACGCACCAAGGTGAGGACTAGCGGTTCGCCAGCGTCTTGATATTTCCCAAACCCAGAAGACGGTTGTCGGCGGTGACTAGCGTTAAGTCCAGGACTTGGGCGGTGGCAGCCAGGATGCGATCGGCGGGATCCTGGTGCAGGGTCAGTTGCCGGGCGAACAGAGCGATCTCATGGGTGACGGGAGCTTCCCGCGTACCAGCGCTTGCCTGCGCCAGCCAATCGACAAGATGGCCCTTCAATTGAATTCTCCCCTTGAAATTCAGGGTGAGGGCTTCCCAGGTGCTGATGGCGGATAGCCAGAGTTCATTCTTGGTATCTTGCAACAGCTGAAGAGTTTGTGGTCCAAGACGCTTCGGATCTTGCAAGAGCCACAGCCAGATGTGGGTGTCGAGGAGCAGCTTCAATCGCGCAAAACCTCCCACTCGCCCTCATCATTGGCGGGGGAGATGATATCGCCAACGATTTCGATCGAATCTTTCATCGAGCCAATCCACGCCGCACGGTCGACGACGGCACTAGGAGGGACGACCTCGGCGACCGGTTTTCCAAAGCGCGTGACGCGAATCGGCGTCCGCGTGCGGCGAACCGTTTCGAGCAAGGCGAGGCACTTGGCTTTGAACTCAGAGATAGAGACTTCTTTCATGATCAGCCCTATGGTCCTAAGCTATACTATAGTCAAAATAATAGTCAATAACCAGACCAGGCCTCTTCATAACGATCCATCGACTTACGGGCGGCATCGAGTTGTTCGGCGGCGCTCGGAGCTTCCGGCCCGGTCTTTTCCTTCAGTTCCAGCACCATCGGCAAACTAGCTTGCGCCGCAAACTGGAGGGTTTTGATAGCAGTGGGCCAATCAATCGATCCGTCGTAGGGAGGGAGGTGCTCGTCTTTCTCGCCGTGGTTGTCGTGAAGATGCACGGAGGAAACGAGGTCGCGCAGCGGCGCAAAACTTTTTTCGATGCGTTCTGCTTCCGGCAACTCCGCGAGATGCGCGTGGCCAATATCAAAATTGAAGCGGATTCCCGTGAGCCGCGTTTCATCGACGAAGGCGCGGAGATAATGGGGATCGCCCATTTCGCTCAAAGTATTTTCCACGCCAATGGTCACGCCGGAGTGGCGCGCGTGCAAAATTAAATGTTCGAGCGAACTGAAGGCAGCGTCGCGTTTGCGCGGATCGGCGGTTTCGCGCGGGCCGCCCATGTGCAGGATGAGCCGGGAATATGGCAAATCGTCGGCAACGTCAATGACGCGCTTAAGTTCATCCATCGCTTCGATGCGGCGGACGCGCTCGATTTCGCAAATGGAGATCGGCGTGCCGCCTTCGCGCATGGCGCTGATGTCGCGGCTTGTCGGCGCGTGCAGCGAAACGAGTTGCAAGTGATGCTGTTCAAGCGCCGCGGTCATCGCGCGCACCTCGGGTTTCATCGCATATTCAAAATGGCTGCGGGCGCAAAAAATTTCGAGGCCCTGGAATCCCGCGCCAGCTATCAGCCCCAAGAGTTCGGGCGTCAGTTTTCGCGATACGAACATGTAGGTGGAAAGTAGTCTCTGCATGATCTCGTTGGAATTTCCGCGGCGCCGGTCCGTAGCCTGAATTAATTTTCTTCTATTAGTATCCCACAGCGGCGCCGTCGTCGCGCGGATCGGCGGCGCCCAGCCGGTCGCCCGATTGCGGATCGATGCCGATGGCGTTCACCAGGCCCATGTGTTTGCGCAATTTTGTTTCGTGACCGAGGCTCGGCGTATCGTACCAGCCGCGCTCGACGTCATGGCCGCGCGCCCGCAGCGCTTTTTCCATGCTCTCAGGAAATTCGGCTTCCATGCGAATGCGGTTCGGAAACCATTGATGATGAAACCGTGGCGCGTTCACCGCCGCCTGCGCTTCCATGCCCAGCCGCATCCAGTTGATCACGCTCAGCAGTGTCGCAGAAATAATCGTTGGCCCGCCCGGCGACCCGGTAACGAAGCTGAGCTTGCCGTCGCGCAGCAGGATCGTCGGCGTCATCGAGCTAAGCGGACGGTGCCCGGGAGCGATGGCGTTGGCGTCGGATTGCATCAGGCCATAGAGCGCATTGGGTTGGCCGGGCTGCGTCGTAAAGTCATCCATCTCGTCATTCAACAAAAACCCTGCGGCACACGTTACGTGAGAACCGTAACTGTCGTTCAGCGTATAGGTGCTGGCGACGGCGTTTCCTGCAGCATCGACGACGGAAAAGTGCGTGGTGTGCGGGCCTTCGCCAAGGGTCACGATGGTTTGCGGCGCGGCAAAGTTGCTGGATTTATTTCCGCAAGCGCTCGGACCGCCAGCTTTCACGCTGGCGCTGGGCGTCGCCTTTGCCGGGTCGATCGTCGCCGCTCGTTCTTTCGCATAACATGGCGCGGTCAACCCGGCCACGGGCACATCGGAATAATCAGGATCCGCGAGATACGCGGCGCGATCGGCAAAAATGCGCCGCATGGTCTCCGCGACCAAGTGAACGCTTTGCGGATCGTCCCACCCTTTCAGGGGCATTCCCTGCAGCATGTTGAGCGCTTCGATGATTGCCACGCCGCCGGAACTGGGCGGCGGCGAAGTCAAAACTTCCCAAGCGTGCCCATCGACATCGTATTTCGCTTGCAACACGTCGCGGACTTTTACTTTGTAGTGCGCGAGATCGTCCAGGGTAATGAGTCCGCCGTTGCGGGCCATTTCCTCGACGAGGATTTTCGCGGTCTCACCCTGATAGAAATCCGCCGAGCCATTCTTGGCCATGCGTCTCAATGTGGCGGCAAGTTCGGGCTGCTTCAGCGTGTCCCCCGCTTTCCACCGTTGTCCATTGTTGAGAAAAATGCGGCGGCTCACCGGAAACGCATCCAGTCCCGGGCTTTCCTCTTCCAATTCCTTCGCCAGCTTGCCACTGACGGGGAAGCCTTCTTCGGCGAGGCGAATGGCCGGAGCCATTACCTCAGCAAGCTTCATCGTGCCGTAACTTTTGAGAGCGAGTTCCAACCCGGCGACTGTGCCCGGTACGGCTACCGACTTGTACCCGATGACCGAAGTATCTTCCTCGAGCTTTCCGTCTTTGCCGACGTACATATCGCGCGAAGCCTTGCCCGGAGCCGTTTCGCGGTAGTCGAGGAAGGTGGTCTTACCTCCCGCAAGTCGAATCAACATAAAGCCCCCACCACCGATGTTCCCGGCCGCAGGCTCAACAACAGCGAGGGCCAAAGCAACAGCGACAGCAGCATCCACGGCACTTCCGCCGTGCTTCATGATTTCCACTCCCGCTTGAGAACCAAGCGCCTCATCCGTCGCGACCATGGCATGCGCGCCATGCACCGCCTGTTTTGGCCAATCCTTATTGACATCGGCATGAATTGGGGAACTTGCGGCGGATTGTGCGCCAGCAGGGGACACGGTAACCGCGGCGGCCAATGCGAGGCTTAAAGAGCGGATCAAAGTAGTTTTATGGAGTCGATTCATCAACGAAAGACACTAAGGGATTCGAGCTATAGCGTCAAGGCGGCGCGAATTGCGGTTTGTGGGTTGTTTGAGGTAGCGCCAAGAGACGCTGTTTCGCCGATCCCAGCTTAAGGACAATTTCCGAGCGGGGGACGGCGGGAAGGTCACGGGCCCTTGTGGTTTTGGCGAACGACGACCAGGGGCGGTAATCAAACTAGAGTTTCATTCATCGAAAATACTGATACTGCCAAAGCGAAAAGGTGATTTGAAACGTCTGCGCGCATTGGGTATCATTTGTTCTGGTGATGGTTTCCATTCCAATGACCGCTGCCTGTTGTTGTCGTCTGCAAATGACGGCGAGGGCCGCTGTGTCTTGCATGGGTGAAAAGCCAGCTTTGTAAGAAGTCTTTTACCACAAGATTGTAGCCAACCCACCGCCGGAAACCTGGCAGGTGGGTTTTTTGTTTTTAAACGGAGATCCATGGCGCACTTATCGGAAGTCTCGTTTTCTGAACCGGCTGCGGCTTCTGCTTACGACGGCGGGCCGACGACGCGCGTCCTGCGGCGCTTGAATCACCTGAAGGCGCTGGAGGCGGAGAGCATCCACATCCTGCGGGAAGCGGCGGCTGAATTTGCGCGCCCCGTGATGCTGTATTCGATCGGCAAAGACTCCTCGGTGATGGTACGTCTGGCGCAGAAGGCGTTTTTCCCAGGCAAGATTCCATTTCCACTGCTGCATGTTGACACCAGCTACAAATTTCCCGAGATGATCGCGTTTCGCGACTCGTATACACGGCAGATCGGCGCGGAACTCATCGTCCACAAAAATCAGGCGGCCCTGGACGCAGGAGCCAATCCCTTCTCGCTGGGAACACAAAAGTGTTGCGGCTTGCTGAAGACAAAATCGCTGCTCGACGCGGTTGCCGAAGGGGGCTTCGACGCTGCGTTTGGAGGAGCGCGGCGGGATGAAGAGAAATCGCGGGCCAAGGAGAGAATTTACTCGTTCCGCGATCCATTGGGGCAATGGGATCCGAAGAATCAGCGGCCGGAGCTCTGGAATATTTTCAATTCGCGGATCGACAAAGGAGAAAGCATTCGTGTTTTTCCACTGTCGAATTGGACGGAGCTGGACGTCTGGCTCTATATCCAGGCGGAAAATATTCCGATTGTTCCGCTCTATTTCGCGAAGGAACGCGAAGTGGTGCTGCGAAACGGCTCGATCGTCTTGATCCACAACGCCCAGGAGCTCTTGCCCGGCGAAAAGACACTCATACTGAAGTGCCGGATGCGTTCGCTCGGTTGTGTTCCTTGCACCGGAGCAATCCCGTCGGAAGCGGACTCTGTGGCAAAAATCGTCGAGGAAATGGTCTCATTCCGACGTTCCGAGCGCGAGAACCGTGCGATCGATCACGATGAAGAGGGATCGATGGAGCTCAAAAAGCGGGAAGGGTATTTCTAGTGAATTCCACGACGCCGGAGAGACCGCGCGGAAACTTTAGGGAGTTCCTCGAGCAGAGTCTGGAGATGGAGCTTCTTCGATTCACGACGGCAGGGAGCGTCGATGACGGCAAATCGACGTTAATCGGGCGGCTGCTCCATGACTCTAAAGCGGTCTACGAAGATCAACTGGACGCGGTGAAAAGGAGCCGCATCAACCGTTCCTCGGGACCGGTCGACTTTTCCCTGCTGACGGACGGCCTGCGCGCGGAACGCGAACAGGGCATCACCATCGATGTGGCCTATCGTTATTTCGCGACCTCACGGCGGAAATTCATCATTGCAGACACGCCAGGGCACGAGCAGTACACGCGCAACATGGCCAGCGGCGCGTCCACGGCAGACCTTGCCGTGATTCTTGTGGATGCCACCAAGGGAATCCTTCCACAGACGCGGCGCCATGCGTTCATCGCTTCGCTCCTAGGGATACGCCATGTTCTCGCAGCGGTGAACAAGATGGATCTCGTCGATTACCGGGAAGATGTCTTTTTGGAAGTTGAGCAGGATTTTCTGGAGTTGGCAGGGCAACTCGGAATCGGCCACGTACAGTGCGTGCCGATCAGCGCGCTGGAGGGAGATAACGTCGTCGAGAGAGGTGAGCGGACGTTTTGGTATCAGGGGCCAACGCTACTCGAACACTTGGAGACCGTGGCTGTGACTCGAGGCGATGCCCTCGAAAGTCTGCGATTCCCGGTGCAAATGGTGATTCGCCCCGATGCTCAGTTCCGGGGATTTGCCGGCCGCGTGGCGAGCGGGGTGATTCGTCCCGGGGATGATGTGCTGGCGCTGCCGTCCGGGCGGAGAACGCGCGTGCGTTCGATCGTAAGCTACGACGGCGATTTGCCGGAGGCGTTTGCTCCGATGTCGGTGACCGTGCGATTGGAAGATGAGATCGACCTCAGCCGCGGAGACATGCTGGTGTCGCCCGGGAATGGCCCGCGAGTGTCGAGAAGATTCCGCGCCATGGTGGTTTGGCTCGACGGGACTCCGCTGGAAGCGGGGCGGACCTATCTCGTGAAGCATACGGCCCGCCAAACAAAAATTCGCGCGCTGCAGATTCGCCATCGCGTGAATGTCAATACGCTCGAACGTGAACCGGTGAGGCAGCTAAACATGAACGATATTGCCTCAGTCAAATTTGAAGCTCACGTCCCGCTTTTCTTCGATCCTTATGCAAGCAATCGCGCAACGGGCAGTTTCATCCTGATCGATCTGATCTCCAACGCCACTGTTGGCGCGGGGATGATTCAAGAAGATCTATCTGACCAGCTAGGAAAAGAGGAACGAGAAGGTGCATCGCCGGAGATCGAGCGGAAAAGTGTCAGGGCGCAGGAGCGCTACGAACTGCATGGGCACTATCCAGCGACTTTCTTGCTAGGGAATCAGCCTGCTCTTGCCTCGCGGCTGGAGCGCGCCCTCTTCGAGCAAGGTTTCGAGGTGCTGCATCTAGACGGCGACCAAGCGTCCCGCCACGAGATCGTGGAGACGATTCGCGCGACGCAAGGGATTGGGGCCATTTCTATTTGGTCCGGAGAGGCCCTCGATGCCGGAACGAAAGAACGGCTGGTTGCTGAAGTAAAACCCAGGTTGTTCGATCTCTCCCGAGAAAACGAAAACACCGACGAAGAAGAAGTCTTCCGGCGCGCCTTGTCGCTGGCGGACTCCTTGCGGATCGCAAAGCCGCAAAACAATCAGGAAGAGGTCAATTAAATGGAAGTGGATCGCATTGCCGAGGAACTGGAAAGTCTTGGACCCGAGCAAGCTCTCGAAACCGTGCTGGCGGCGAAGCAAAGCGGACGCTTTTGCCTGACTAGCAGCTTTCAAGCGGAAGACATGGTAGTTGCGGATCTCCTCAGGAGGCGAATTCCGGAGTTTTCGGTACTTTTTCTCGATACGGGATATCACTTTCCGCAGACCTACGAATATCGCGATCGAATGACGAGGCAGTGGTCGCTCAATCTGGTTAACGTGCTTCCCGCGCAAACGATCACAGAGCAGGAATCAGCTTTCGGCATGCTGTACCGCAGCGAACCTGCTCGATGCTGCCAACTGCGTAAAGTCGAGCCGCTCATGCGCGCGCTTGAGCCGTTTGACATCTGGTTCACAGGATTGCGGCGAGAACAGTCGCCGACACGAAAAAATCTGAAGAAGCTCGAACTACACCGCCTGCCGACCGGTAAGAGTTTGTGGAAAGTAAGCCTGCTCGCCGACTGGAACTGGGAGAAGGTATGGCAGCACGTGAATGAGAACGGAATCTCTTACCTGCCGCAATACGACGAAGGATATCTGAGCATCGGATGCCAGCCGTGCACCGCGCTGCCATCCGATCCCAATAATCCACGGTCCGGACGGTGGGGTGGAACGAAGCTCGAGTGCGGAATTCACACTTTCACGAGGCGCGCAGAAGGATGAACTTCCTCATCGGATTTCTCATTGCCGTGGCTGTCGGGTTGACCGGCATCGGTGGTGGCAGCTTTACAGTTCCCGCGCTGGTGCTGCTCGCCGGACTTACGGCGGGGGAAGCCGTAGGAACAGCTTTCTTGTTTGCCGGCGTACTGCGGTTGATTGCTGCCCCTTTCTATTTGCTCGGGAAACAGCTTCATTCGCGCTACCTGTGGCTTCTACTACAGGGGGCAGTTCCCGGCCTTCTTGTGGGCACTTGGGCGCTCCGTTTGTTGAATCGAGAAGCGGGGAACCCCGTCGTAATCGTGCTACTGGGTATCCTCTTAGCAGCGTCATCAAGCGTGACGTTTATCAGGCGGGTGCAAAATCACGCGTTCGCTGGAAAAAACCATCGCTGGCTTCCCTGGCTCGCTCTGCCGATTGGGGTGGAATCTGGATTTTCATCCGCAGGCGCTGGAGCCCTCGGGACTGTTCTTCTGCTGAACTATTCTGAAATGACGCCTCCCCAAGTTGTGGGAACGGACTTGCTCTTTGGATTGGTATTGGCGGTCATCGGCAGCGCTTTTCACTGGAGTTTTGGCTCGATCAGCATGCCGATACTTTTTCAGCTTCTTCTAGGTGGCATTCCCGGAGTGGTGTTTGGGTGCTTGCTGGCGCGGAGAGTTCCTGCGAACAAGCTGAAGACGGCTGTTGCCATGGTGGCTATATTTGCGGGATTGCAGCTTGTGTGGACCGGAAGCCGCACGCTGGCCGCAAGACACGCCACAAGCACCGCGAAGATCACTCGACAGGCGGCTGTCCTCCACGCACGTTAGCCAATTTCGTTTCACGAAGACTCTTCTTCCCGTTGCATTGTCAAAGGAAGTCTTAAGACCGCTCCTTGCTTTGCCCGCATTCATTCACCCCTGTCCTTGTTGTTGACCCCGCCTGATTCTTTCGCTTGCTTCTTGGCGGGCCCGCCGTCGATTGTCTGCCGGCTGATGGAAGACGAGATGCGCGGCCCCGGCCGCGAACAGCCACCACGAGCCCGGATGCAGACAAAGGTTTTATCGGCGAGATTTGCCGGCGCTTTAGGGAATTCCCGCCGGAGAAAAGGACAGATTTTCTTGAGATTCGCTTAGAAACTCGACCGTTGGAGGAGTGGGGAGAAGACCAGCCTTGGTGCCGCGTACGATCAGCTCTTTGACGGCTTGCTTGCCTTTTTCGCCGTAGCCAAGAGTCCACTTGTTGACGTACATGCCGACGAATTTGTCGGCCAGTTCGGCGTCCATCTCACGGGCGAATTGCATGGCGTAGTTCAGGGCTTCTTCGCGGTGTTCGAGGGCGTACGAAACGCTTTCCCGAATGGTCTTGGCGATTTGCAGGCCGACGTGAGGTCCCAAAGCCCGGCGCACAGCGTTACCACCGAGGGGGAGAGGCAAGCTCGTCTGTTCCTGCCACCAGATGCCGAGGTCGATGACGCGATGCAGGCCTTTCGCCGGGAAGAAGAGCTGGCCTTCGTGAATGAGCAGGCCCGCCTCGACGAGATTGTTTTGCACAGCGTCCATGATCTTGTCGAAGGGCATGACCACGGGCTCGAACTTGCTCTCGAAAAGCTTCAAGGTGAGATAAGCGGAAGTCTTGAGTCCGGGTACGGCGACGCGCTTGCCGGAGAGTTCATTGGGCTTGAGCGGCTTGGCGGAGACGACAATGGGGCCGTAGCCCTCGCCGAAACTGGCGCCGCAGTCGAGCAAGACGTAATTGTCACGGAGAGAGGGATAGGCAGCAAAGCTGATGGCAGTGACGTCATACGTTTCGGTCAGCGCGGCTTCGTTAAGCGCCTGGATGTCCGAGAGGACGTGGGTGTACCTGTAACCTGGCGTGGCCAGTTTGTGAGTGGCCAGGGCGTAAAACATGAACGCATCGTCGGAATCCGGTGAATGGGCCAGCTTGATCTCCACCGGTTCCTGTTCCGTTTTCGAGGCTGCTTGTCGGGCGGGCATGGGCTTGCTCGATTCCCTTTCTTGAACAGCTACGAATAATCTAGCTCTGCTGCGACTCCAAACCACCGGGGATCGATTCAGCAGGAGCCCCCGGCGAAATCAAATTATCGTTGGCGCGGCCTGGGCTTTTCCCGGAGAGACTTTCCCCCTTGGTGGAAATTTCTCGAGGAGGAACGAACGGGAAAGAACGTGCGCGTCGCAGGGACGTGCGTGGCGCCAAGCCGGTCTATTTTCGCAGAAGAAAGCCTAGCATATCGGCGTGGCCGCAACAAACGACAGAGACGGGCGCGGCCGGAAAGAAAACCGGGCGTCTTAGTGAGGAGCGGGAGTCGTTAAGAAACTGGCTTGCGCGGCGTCTTCATAAAGATGAAGGATTTCCACGGCGCGGCGGAGCAAATCGGTTGGCTCGTCGCCCGGTTGGTAGTCCACCCAGCCCGTGGTATAGGCGAGATTCACTTTCCGGCCGCCACAATTCATTTCCAACACGCCGAGCCGATTCAAGACCAATTTGACTTCGCCTAAGCCGCATTCTGGCAGCACGAGGAGAAAATCGTCTTTCGACAAGCGCACCGCAAAATCCGAGCCGCGACATGACCTCTTGAGACGCCGGCCAAGCTCCTTTAATGCCAAATCCGCTGCCGCAGCGCCATGGCGCGTGTTGAGTTGATCGAATTCGTCCAGATGCACGGTGGCGAGACTCAGTGCGCTGTTGTTTCTCTTCGCGCGGGCAATTTCTTTCCCCAGTTGCTGGTGCGCAAATGCGAAATTGAACAGGCCGGTCTGAGGGTCGAGGCCGCTCGGATCAAAAAACTGACCGAGATTGGATCCCGAGCCGGTGCTTTCTCTCGTGAGTTGTCTGTGCATGAGGCGGAAAACCCATTGGCGATAGATAGCCCAGACATTGAAAAGCAGCACCAGGCAGAGGACTCCCCAGCGGGCCTGATCGGGGCGGAGTTCGTAAAAGTGCTGCTGGCGCTGGAAGAAAGAGGGGAACGAAGAGAAGATCAGCGCGGTTGCCGAAAGGATGGTGACGGAGAACGCCGAGATCCAGAGCCAGCGCTCGCGCCGTCCGAGTTGGCGCAAACCGGTTTCCACTTGCTGCGCGCGGAAGTCAGGAAGTCCCTCGAGCGGCGAGGGATGGGGCTGAGGAGAGCGTCGGCCGAAGAGTGAAATCATGGTTGCTAAGCAGCGACGAACACATCCTCACTTTAGGCCGTAGCCGCGGACTGGGGCAACCGGGAAAAGGTACAGGCACACTCGCTTCAAGAACCTGACCGAAAGGCCAGTGGTGGCAGAAAGGCGTTTAGAGCGAAGAGACCATGCGGGCAATGGCGTCGTCGTAGGTGGCTTTGCCGTCGAGATAGGGCTGCCAAAATCTTTGCAGCAGCGAGTAGTAATCTTTCCAGCCGCGCTCATAAAGGCCCTCGCGGAGGGCGTAGGGCATGTAGCCGCTTTCCGACGCGCTGCCGTTCGAACCGCTGTGGGTTTGATCGGCTCCCGCGAGCACCGGACGCACAACCTCACCCGTGGTGTAGAAAATCAGCGCGTGCCAGAGGTCGCGAGGAATGGCTTTGTCGCGCTGCCGGCATTCGCGAATGATGGCTTCCTGGACAGGAGCGGCGATGCCGTGCGAGGCTTCGTGAAAAAGAACCTCGAGTGCCTCGTTGGCCTGGTTGCGTAAGTCCAGACTGGAAATCATGACGCGCAGGGGATCGAGCGTGGTGTAGGCGCCCGCCCAGTTGGCGTAGGCAGAAACGTCGACGCGAATTTTCTCCCGCGGCCAGCGCGTCTGATAAATATCCGCGAGACGCTCGGAAAGGCCCACGCCCTGCTCGATCACCAGCGGGGCTACACGCATGATCCAGCGGCGGTTGGCGCGGTCGTGGTCCGGCCAAAAATGCGCGCGATAGACGGGCGCAGCCGATTCAAGGACTTGCGTGAGCTTCAGCGGCAAACCCGCATCGCAGAATTTCTTACTTTTGCCGGAAAGCTCATCGCAATCCTCGAAATCGCCGAGCTGGTTCTTCAACTCGATGAGTTCGGTCGTGAAGAGCAAATCTTTTTCCGCGTAATTTCCGGCGTAGTACGCGACGGCCGCATTCCATGCCTGCTGTTCCGCGGTATTGAGAGGAACTTTTGCACCCGGTGCTGTTTTGACGTAAGCACCGGATGATTTTCCGGCCTTATCTTGTGCCGATGACGCGGAAGTTCTCTCTTTGGCTTCGTGATAAAGCGTGTGGTGAAGATTGATCCAGAATCCGCTGTGAAGCTCGAAAACGGGAAGCGGGCCGTAGGTGGAACTGGATTGCGGCGCCGCTATCCCGCTCGCCGGGGTAAGCAGAGGAAGAGTCAACAACGCTAAGGCAATCCGGAAATAGGCGCGGCGGCTCAAGGAGAATCGCACGATAGTAGCGCCATCGCTTCCGTATCACAAATGCGAGATGAGCCATCGCCGGAATAGCTCTCAAAGTTCGCCTGCCGGCAAATGGTGGGCCTCGGCCTCAGCGAGAGGCAACTCCGCGTTGCCTCCAATGGGTTACGGGTCAGATGACCGGCAAATGCTATTCCACTTTCGGGTCGGCGTCGCTTCCGACTGCGCCCTTCCGGTCGGCGCCGTGCAATCCGCCATTCGAATCGCGGAAAAAAGAGCGCTGGCCGGTGCGTCCATAGTGAAGTGGGGTCGCAGATAATTCGTATTTTGCCGGCGCCCCAAGCGTGCTTGCCCCTACAATCACATAGCGGAGGGCGTATCCATTTTTCATTCCCGTTGCGAGGTCCGAATCAATCAATCCGGCAGCATTGGCGGTGGCGCTGCCATGGAGTGGGGGACCAAGACTCGCCAGAGAATCCGGCAAGCGTGAATATTTCCGGCGATAAGCTTCGACAGCTTCTTCAATTTTCTTCAAGGCTTCCATGGCGCTGCCTTCGGTTGAATCCATTTCCGCGGCGTCCCATTCGATTTCCAGTGCGGGAAGGTCCAGCAATAACAAACCAAGAGAGAGCAGCTTCCACCCTCCATCCTCGCGAACGAAGCCCATGGTGATTTGACGGACGTTTGTACTCTCAGTGTCCGTGGCGCTGCGCAGTTCCATGGGCAGGAAGGCGAGGTTGTCCCGGAATTCCGTGCCGCCGATTTGCATTTCGGTGGTGACTTCGGGAGTGGCGCAGCGGACGATGGGGCGGCCGGATGGATTCGCCGAGGATGTCGCTTTGCCTGGTTCGTTGAGGAGCACAAAGCGCTTCATCAGGGCCACGCGGGCTGCCGGAGTCATGCGGGAAAAAGCTTCCTTGTTGCGGGCGGTGAGAAAACGGGCAAATTCCGTCTGTGTCTGCGAACAGGCCGCTGACAAAACATCGCGCAACGCAGCCGCCGGGCCCGTTGATGAGACTGGTACGGTTCCCCCGGGTGGGCTGTCGCTTTTCGAACTGGATTCCTGCGCCGAACCGCGCGTGGCAAGCACCAGGCCCGCAAGAGTAAGGACCAATAGCTGTCCACGGATCTTCATGGTTCTCTGCTTTCCATCAATCTTTTGCCGCGCTCATGATCGCCGCAAGATTTTGCGTAAAGCTCGACCGCGGCATCACTTCATCGCAACCTGCGGCCTGCGCCTGCGCCGCTAGTTCTCTCTGCACATGCGACAAAAACCCCACCACGCGGATGTCCTTTCGCGCCAGCCGCAGCTTCTCGATGGCCTGAATGGGCTGGCCGCGCGCGTTCAAGTCCACCACGACGAGCTTCGGCGCGCTTTCGAGCAGGTTCATCAACGCATCGCAGTTTGTTGCCACTTTCAATTCCACACCGAGCTGCTTGGCTGTTTCCGCCATCTTCATCTGGAAAAACAGGTCATCCATCAACGCCACGACTCTGCCCATGTGTCTTATCCTCGTTCGAACCGCCTCGAAGATTATGCGCCACTTCTTCTTTCAAGCGACGATTGCGCGTAAGATGAAATCCTTCATCGGAGGTGTCGTATGCAACCCGCCTCTGCCAGCGACATGCAACCCGCCATTTCGCTGCTGGAAAAGACGCCGCGACTTCTGGAAACGCTGCTTGGCGATTTGCCGGGAGAGATCCTGCATTGGAAACCCGCGCCCGACCGTTGGTCGATCTCAGAAGTGCTGGCGCATCTGGCCGCCCTCGAGCAAGTGTACGCCGACCGCACGATGCGCATGGCCGCGGAGGACTCGCCCGCCATCACCAAGTACGATCAGGCCGGCGCTGCGGCGCGGGGAGAATATTCCCGCAGTTCGGCCGGCGAGAGTCTCGGCCACTTCACCCGCACCCGCCGCTCGACGCTGGCGCTTTTGACCGGTCTGCCACCTTGCGCGGGCGCACTCACCGGCATCCATTCCGAGCTCGGCACGATCACCCTTGCCCACATGCTGAACGAGTGGGCCAATCATGATCTCGGGCATCTTCGCCAGATCGCGGAGCTCTATCGCGCGTTTGCGTTTCATCCGCACTCCGGCCCATTCATGAAGTATTCGAATCCCAAACCGTGAGCCACTCTCCGGAAGATTCGGGCCTCGCGGATCGTGGGCCGCGCGACGTCACGCTGTACACGCGCCCCGGCTGCCATCTTTGCGAGGAAGCCAAGGCCGCGATCGGGCCGCTGCTTAGGGAATTTGAAGCGACTCTCCACGAAGTGAACATAGATGAGGATGCAGCGCTGAAGGAACTCTACGCGTGGGACGTGCCGGTCATTTTCATCGGGCGGCGCAAAGCGGCGAAGCATCGCGTGGATCTGGCGCAGTTCCGGCGGCAGCTTCAACAGGCAGTAGTATTGTAAGTTCACAGCGGAGATTCTTCGAAAGAAACCCCCGACTTCTAATGGTCGCCGCCGGGGCTGTGCGCGCCAACGGTCTCATCCGGCACGGCGCCCTTGCGGCCCTTCACGCGGTCGTACACGCTGACCTGGCTGACGGAGCCGAGAGCTTCGTTGTAAAACGTCGGCACACCCAGCGCGGTGCGTAATTCTTCATTGAACTTCCGCAAATTCTGAAGGTGCGTCGCGAGCGCCGGGATTTTCAGACCTTCGTCGGTGAGCAGAAATTTTTGATAGCCGGCGTCCCACAACCGTGTGAACTGCCCCTTGAGCATGATGGTGGGCATAATTGTCATTTGGTAGCGGTCGTCCGTCCCTTTGCGGAATTCCGCGCCACAGCCGTATTTTTCCACGCGCACGACGCCGCGGGTGCTGCCCACGGCAAATCCCAGTGCCGCGAGACTCTCGATGGCTGTGGGTAAGAATCGCTCTTCCACGTTCCACATGGCGTATTCAGGGTAATGAATGGCCGCGATTCTGTAAAGCGCACACCGAATTATTCTTTAGTTATGCCATGTTTTCGAGCGATCCGGAGGCCATCGCGAGTGTCTTACCGAACGGATCCACAGCATTGATTTTACTGGTGTGCCTGATTTCGCCATACTCTTGCAAAATTGTTTGAGGCGCAGGGGACAAATCCACAGCTTGACACTCGATTTATTGGCGTGAGGAAGTCCAAGCAGGCCGTTACCCTAAGCCAAAATCAGTGCGATATCTCTGGGCTAGGCGGGCGCATCTAATTCGGAGTAAAATGGTCGGATATCCGGGTTGCTGCAGGAGCAGGAAGGGATGTCTGGCTCAAGGGGTCATGGTCACCACGAGACATATCGCCGCAACTCCTAGCGAATCAACAGCTCAGGGGGCTCAGCCGGGCCGCGCAGGCCAGTCTCTGCTGGAGCGTATCGGCAATACACCCCTTCTGCGCCTGGAGCGCGTCGGCAAGGAATTCCCAAGCGTGGAATTCTGCGGCAAGGCCGAGTGGTTCAATCCCGGCGGCTCCGTGAAGGACCGCCCGGCGCTCAGCATGATTCAGGCGGGCCTGGCCGGCGACGCTTTGCGCCCCGGAAAAACCATTATTGACGCCACCAGCGGAAACACCGGCATCGCCTACGCCATGATCGCGGCGGCGCTGGGATATCGCGTCCAACTGTGCCTGCCGGACAGTGCTTCACCGGAACGCAAACGCATCCTTGCGGCGCTCGGGGCAGAACTGGTTATTACGCCCGGAGACGAAGCCACCGACGGCGCCATTCGCAAAGTACATCAACTTGTCGCGGCCGATCCCGAAAAATACTTTTACCCCGACCAGTACAGCAATCCTGCCAACTGGCAAGCGCACTACCGCACGACCGCGAACGAAATCTGGGAGCAGACGGCCGGGCGCATTACCCATTTCGTCGCCGGGCTCGGCACCAGCGGAACATTTGTCGGCACGACGCGGCGGCTCAAGGAATTGAACCCCGCCATTCGGTGCGTCAGTCTTCAGCCTGACGCTTCTTTCCATGGACTCGAAGGTTGGAAACACATGGCCACGGCGATGCGTCCGGCGATTTATGACCAGAAGCTCGCGGATGAAAATTTTGAGATCAGCACTGAAGGCGCCTACCACCTGGTCAAACGCGTTGCACGCGAAGAAGGTTTGCTGATCAGTCCGAGCGCAGCGGCTGCGCTTCTCGGCTGCTTCCAAGTGGCGAACAATATTCGGCGCGACGACCCCGCCGTTATCGTCACGATCTTTGCTGATTCGGCCGCGAAATACCTTAACGAACGATTCTGGGATGAAATCTAGCCATGGCCAACGAGACAACACTTTGGATCAGCGATCATCTCGCGGAAAAAATCCGTGCCCACGGAGCGGAAACCTATCCGCATGAATGCTGCGGCGCTCTGCTTGGCCGCGATTCCAGCGTTATTGCGGGAACCAATCCGGAAAAGGAGGCGCGTACGCCCTCGCGCGAAATTCTCTCGCTGTTTCCGCTGGTCAATCGCCGCGACGATTCTCCGCGCAATCGCTTCTCGGTCACCGCCGACGACGTTCGCGACGCGGAAAAAGCCGCGCGGCGGCACGGGCTCGAAGTCGTCGGCTGGTATCATTCGCATCCCGATCATCCAGCGCGCCCGAGCCAGTACGATCGCGACCACGCCTGGCCGTGGTACAGCTACATCATCGTCAGCGTGCACAACGGCGCGCCGCAGGATATGACTTCCTGGCGCCTGAACAACGATCGCGAGGAATTTTCGTCGGAAGGCATCGAAATTCGCCACCGCGCGGCTGTTTAGTGCCCTGGTCACAGAGCAACGGAGAGACAGAATGCCGGTAAAGGTCATGATTCCCACTCCGCTTCGCCCCTACGCGGGCAAGCGCGACTCGGCCGAGTTCAAGGCCGCCACGGTCGGTGAAGCGCTGACGCACTTGACGACGCAATTTGCCGATCTGCGCAAGCATCTCTTCACCGAAGACGGCAAGCTGCGCAGCTTCGTTAACGTCTATGTCAACGACGAAGACATTCGCTATCTGGCGAAAGAAAACACGCCCACAAAGGACGGCGACACCATCAGCATCATTCCGTCCATCGCCGGCGGTTGTTGATAAAATCGTTTTGGGCAGCGAAATCAGCAGATCTTCTTCGTCATTTATTTTGGATATTTCCCAGTGGGCGAGTAACAACTTTGAAGGAGCAACGAATCGCAATGGCCACGACCACACAGCCGCAATCAGGAACGCTCCCCGCGGCCAGCCTTTCGAAAGAAGAGATTCTACGCTACAGCCGCCATCTGATCATGCCCGAAGTTGGCATGACCGGGCAGCTCAAGCTGAAGAACGCCAAAGTGCTGCTCATTGGCACCGGCGGCCTCGGCGCGCCGCTCGGCCTTTATCTTGCTGCTGCCGGCGTGGGAAAACTGGGGCTCGTCGATTTCGACGTCGTGGATTTTACCAATCTCCAGCGACAGGTCACTTTCGGCACCAGCGATGTCGGCAAGCCCAAGAGCGAAGCCGCGCGCGCGCGCCTTTCGAATCTCAATCCCGACATTCACATCGAGTCCTTCGAAACGCAACTGACGAGCGCCAACGCGCTTGAACTTTTCAAGGACTTTGATGTCATCGTCGACGGCACCGACAATTTCCCCACGCGTTATCTCGTCAATGACGCCTGCATTTTGCTCGGCAAGCCCAACGTGTACGGCTCGATTTTCCGCTTCGAAGGCCAGGTTTCCGTGTTCGGCATGCCCGACGGCCCTTGCTACCGCTGCCTCTATCCCGAACCGCCTCCGCCCGGCCTCGTCCCATCCTGCGCGGAAGGCGGCGTGCTGGGCGTTCTTCCGGGCATCGTCGGCTCCATTCAAGCCATGGAAACAATCAAGCTGATCCTCGGCAGCGGAGATAGTCTCGTGGCCCGACTGCTGCTCTTCGATGCGCTGGGAATGAAGTTCCGCGAGCTTAAGCTTCGAAAGAACCCGAACTGCCCGGTTTGCGGCACGAATCCCTCCATCACCAAGCTCATCGACTACTACGAATTCTGCGGCGTACGCGGCGAAGAAGCTCCCGGCCCGTCGGTGCAAGTTCCAGAAATCACTCCGCGCGAGATGAAGTCCCGGCTCGATCGCGGCGACGATCTGTTCATCCTTGACGTGCGCGAGCCCCACGAATATCAGATCTGCAATCTCAAAGGGCATTTGATTCCGCTGGGCGAGCTCACGCGCCGCCTTCACGAGCTCGATTCCTCACGGGAAATCGTCGCGCACTGCCGCAGCGGCAAGCGCTCCGCCGAGGCCGTCGACTTTCTGCGCAAAGCTGGCTTCAGAAAAATTCTCAACCTCAAAGGCGGAATCCTCGCTTGGTCCGACGAAGTCGATCCATCGGTTCCGAAGTACTGAGCATTCAGGAGATCGTTTCTGAGAAAATGCGTACTTCCCTGCCTAGCTCCTGCCGTGCAATTTCGTGTACAGTTCGGATGGCTCTCATCATTCAGCACAACGTTTGACAGGAGAAGAAATGGCGGCGACAAAAATCACCGTGAATCACAACGGTTCCATCCGCGTGGAAGGCGACTTTGAAATTGTCGATCCTCTCGGCAACCCGTATGGTCTCGCCGGGCGCACCATGATCAGCCTCTGCCGTTGCGGCCACTCCGCCAACAAGCCCTTTTGTGATGGCTCGCACAAGACGTGCGGATTCGCCGATACCGTCGCCGCTCGGGAACTACCCGCTCCTAAACCCAAGGTGTGACCGGCCTTGTGAGGCGTTTTGCGCGTGTTTCAAACTGTGAGACTGTCTCACCTTGAGACAGCCTTTGATTTTCCAATGATACTGACCTAAGACCCGATAACTCTAACGAAACAAAAATGATAGTGCCCTAATGTTCGAGATTCCCTGCCTTGAGCTTGTCTCGCCGCCAAAGATGCCAGAGATATATTCCATTTCGCTCTCAAGTTAAACTATTTTGTTTCTATAAGTTACGATGAAATGCATTCCTCACAAAAAAGGGCACCAACTTGCTTCCCTTGGGAGTTGGCATCTTTTCTTTGGCATTTGGGGGATATCGTGGGAGGTTGGGCCAGGATCACCGGGTTTCTTGGGGAGGCGCCGAAGGCGGTCTCGTTGCCGAAGCTCCGCTCCCACCTTCTCGCGACCGCTTCTGTAGCCGGGCTGGGTCTCTTCTTTGGCGGCATCCTTTACCTGCGGCAGATTGGCGTCGCAGGCTCCGTTCAGCAATATCTCTACCTCGAGATGGGCGGCACGCTGCTCTGCTTCTGCTACTCCGCCAACGCGATTGTGCGTTTTCGCGGTACGCACGACCGCACCACCCTGATCCTCGCGTTCGGCTTCGTACTCTCCGGCATCATCGAGACCATCGGCTATTTAGGTCTGGATGATTCGGTTGCTTCCGGCGCCCTCTCGCCCTCGGGCATTCCCATGGGCTGGATGGTCAGCCGCACGTTGCTCGCGGTGCTTTTGCTTGCGGCCATTGCCGTCGAGCGTTACATGCCCACCGCGCGCCAGCCCAGCAAGGAAACCGCTGGCGCACTGCTTGTCGTAGCCCTCGCCGCGTACCTCACCAGCGCCGCTTTTCTTGCTGCCCCGGCCGCGCCTGTTGCACATGCCGCCAACCTCATTTCTCGCCCTTGGGATCTGCTTCCCGCTGGTCTTTTCCTCTTTGCTGCGGCTAGCTTTCGCCGACGTCTTAAGAACGACAGGGACAAGAAAAATCCCTCCAGCATTTTTGACTATTCGCTGTTCATCGTGGCCTCGCTCAACGTTATCTGTCACGTTTCCGCCGCTTTTTCGCGCCAGCTTTTCGATGGCCCCTTTTTCCTGGCCGAACTGAGCAAGACCTTCAGCTACATCGTCATGCTGTTCGGCGCCCTGCTCGATCAAGCGCGGCTCTTCGAGCAAGTTCGCACCATGGCGGTCAGCGACCCGCTTACCGGGCTGGCGAATTACCGGCGTCTCATCAGCGTCCTCGAAGCGGAGCTGGACCGTTCGCGCCGCACGCAGCGCCCCTTCAGCATCGTGCTGCTCGATATGGACGGCCTCAAGACCATCAACGATCACTACGGCCATCTCACCGGCAGCCGCGCCCTGGTGCGGCTCGGCAAGATTCTGCGCAATCATTCCCGCGCGATTGACACGGCGGCGCGCTACGGCGGCGACGAATTCGCGGTGGTGCTGCCCGAAGCGGGCAAGGACATTGCCTCGCGCGTCGTGTCGCGCATTCGCGAGCGGCTTGCTGCCGAACCCGAACAACCTGCGCTTTCCGTGAGCGCCGGAGTTGCTGCGTTCCCCGAAGACGGCGACTCTCCCGAAAAACTTCTTGGCGCCGCCGATCATGCTCTCTACGCCATGAAGAATCATGGCAAGAGCAGCGTGCAAAATCTCGCGCGCATCGCCGCGTGCCTGTGAGGATGGCCACGAGCATGCCTCTCAAGAGCCACTTTACGTGTCATCGAGCCGAAAAACGCATCCCCATGGAGATTCCCGTGATGATCGACGGTCATCGTCAGGCGCCCGGCTCGGAATCCACGTTTACGGAAAATGTCAGTGCGCGCGGCGCGCGCGTCGTCAGCGTCCGTCACTGGGAACAAGGCGAGAAGCTGACGTTCGCCTCGCGCACTGGAGAATTTCGCTCCCCGGCCCGGGTTGCTTACTGCCAGCCATTGCAAGGCGAAGGCTTTGCCATTGGCGTGGAGTTCCTGGAGCCAAAAGGGCGATGGGTAGTTCAATCTGCAAGATAGCTCGACGTCAAACCGCGAGCGGATAGGAGGGAAACGCTGGAACAAGGGAAAACAGATTACTGGTGCAAAAATTTCAAGAAGGCCTGAAGCGCTTGGCGGACTGGGAAAGAGCCGCCAGGCGCTTCTGCTTTTTTGTTTTAGCCGAAGTTAAGAGATCGCTTCCCGCGGTGGCCACAGCGAAAACACTGGCAAAGGGGGGCAGTTCGATGGAGCCCCGTCGCTTAAGGTTTTGCTTGAAAGACGAAGTCAACCGTGAGCGACTGTCCATTCGCAATGGTGATTTCCTGGCTCTTCGTGCCATAGACCTCATGCCAGGCGGTAATTGTGTATTTCCCCGGGGGGAGGTCCGGCAGCGCGAATCGCCCATCTTCTCCCGTTACCGCAAAATGATTGGTCTTTAGAACGACAAAATAGGCCTGCATCCAAGCGTGAATGTTGCACTTAATGGGAATGAACTCCTCCTTATCGTAAGAGTAAGAAAAGGGGGGAGTTGTCGGTGGCTGCAGCTTGTTCCATTCGCGATTGAGTCGAGGTAGCGGGTGAATATTGTGAGACCAGGGGTCGCTGTTGGAGATACTCACATCCTGCCCTACTCGAAAGGCGAGCACGTGTGGGGTGTAATGGCAATTCCGCTGGTCGAAGTTTGCCGGCATCGCCGGCACCGGAGAGGTGTCCGAAGCGCCGGCGGAGATGTACACGACCACATTTTGGAGCGTATTTCCCGGCCCGGTGACGACCTTCTCGGTCATCAGAGGATTAGGGTACAGCTTGGCGCATTCCGGCTGCTTGGACATGTTGACGGGCTCGGGTTTCGCGGGAGTTCCCGTATAAGTCACTCTTCCGGCTACGATCCCGCTGTTGGGGCCAGCGCCGGCCACTGCCGGAACGCACAAGATCGATAAGGCTGCCATGCATAGTCTTTCCAGCCGCATTCCTTGTGTTCCTCCCTTCCTGGCTCTCGACTTCAAAATGACCTGGGGGGAGCCCTGCATCACTTACCGGGCGTGAGAAAAAGACTCAGAGCAATGAGCATAGTCGAAATGATGCGGAGGGCGCTCCACCTCATCGCTTAGATTTTGCGGCATCTTTCGTCTCAAAATGGAACCGCCGTACGGGAGTTGTCGTATCTGCCAACCGAAAATGGCCATTAAAATTGGAATCCATTGACGCGCGAATATATATCTGTTGGGAAAACCCCTGCTAAAGCCTTCCAGATTGCGCCTCCGCCGGAGGCCACGGCGCCCAATGAAGGGTAATTCGGCAATTCGAGCGGGGCCATCACAATCCAAAAACACATGATTCAGAAACTGATTTGCTACCCGCAGCCCGCTTGCCTTATCCCGCGTGTTTCTTCCTCAAGACGTCCTCGTAGACGTGGATCGTGTTCTCGACCATGCAGCGCACCGAAAATCGTTCTGCAATCGTGGACCGCGCCTTCTGGCCGAGTGCGGTTCCGAACGTTTCGTCGTTCAACAGCCTCCGTATCTCGGCAGAGAAAAGTTCAGGATCGGGCTGCGCCACCAGCAATCCGTTCTCGCCGTCCTTTACATACTCCGGCAGGCCCCCGATCGCCACAGCCACGACAGGAAGCCCCCAGGCCATGGCGGCCAGGAGGGACGTGCCGAGCGGCTCCGCCAGCGAGGGAAACACAAAGACATCGAGCGCAGCGTACACTTGCGACACGTCCTCCACGAATCCAGCGAAGATCACCGCATCTTGCAGCCCCTGCTGTTGCACCAGTGCTTGTAGGGGTCGCCGGCAGGGCCCGTCTCCCGCTAACAGCAAACGGGCCCCAGGGATTTTAGCCTGCAGCGTTGCAAGCGCGCGTATCGCGATCTCCTGCCCCTTCTCCGGCAGGAGGTACCCGATGCAGCCCAGCAGCCTATCTTCCCCGGTTGCGCCCCAACGCTGCCGCGCTTGACGGCGTGCCTCCGGCGTCGGCAAAGGCGGAACTTCCACCCCGTCGTAGACAACGGCCACTTTTTCAGCGGGCATCCCGGATTCCAGAACGCTTTTCTCCACGAAATGGGAAATTGCAACGATGCATTGCGCTGCTTGATAGCGCATCCGCGCCAGTCCACTCCTCGAAAGCGGATACGCCACTCTTCGTGAGACCAACACCGGCACAATTCTTTGCGCCCGCGCCAGCCACGCTGAGGTCAGCGCGTGCGGCTCATTGGCATGAAGAACGTCAAACTTCTGCTCCGAAAGCAATTTGCGCAAGAGCAGTGCCGAGCCCGCACGCCGCGCCTTTCGTCCGACGACGTGCACTGGCACGCCTGCGGCTTTAGCACGCCGAGCGAGCGGCGAATCTCGCACCGAAAGCAGCTGCGCGTCATGCCCCAGAGCGCGGAGCCCTGTAACCGTCAGCAACGCCTGGCTCTGTCCCCCGCGCCATTCGCGCTCCAGATCCACATAGAGCACTTTCATAAGGCATTTGTTCCGCGGGCACGCCGCTCATCTTCCGCGAGTCTTCCCAGCTTGCCGTATTTCTGCCAAACCGATCGCGCGGCCATCCAGGAAATCAACACACCACGATAGCCGTCGAGGAATCCTCCGCGAAGAAAACAATTCTGGAGAAAACTCCACGGCGCGGCCAGCCACATTGCGGCGCGCCAGCTCCGCCTCCCTGCTGCATACATTTGCTGTGCCGCGAGTGTGGCGTACCGTTCCACTTTTTCTTTGTGCTCCCCGAAAGAACGCACTGTGTAATGCAACAAATCGCCGCGGAGCCGCCCTGGCTGGCCTGCGAATTTCAGCGACTCGTGGATAATTCCGGAAAAACTCGCCGCGTCCCGTCGGTAAAGCCGCCGCTGAAAATCCGGATACCACCCCGAATGATGAATCCATTTCCCCAGGTACCAGGTGCGCCGCGCGACTTCGTACACCGAGAATGCCGGCGTTTGCTGTTTCCATTCGAACAGCGAGTCCCGCAGCGCGCTGCTCGATTCCTCGTCCGCATCCAGGGACAATATCCAGTCATTACTTGCCGCCGCGGCGGCGATGTTTTTTTGTTCCGCAAAATTCGTCCATGCCCGAATGACCAGTTTCACCCCGCGTTCCCGCGCGATCTCTTGCGTGCGATCCTTGCTCCCGCAGTCCACGACCACGATTTCGTCGGCGATGCCTTGCACGGAATCCAGAACTCGCGGCAAATTTTCTTCTTCGTTGAAGGTAATCAGGCAGGCGGAGAGACGGTTCATCGGACTCCGGAATTTTCGGGAATCGGCGCTAGTATCTCACAATCGTGACGGTTCGAAAGAGTGCGTGGGAATCGAGGGTGCGGGCCGCAAAAAAGAAGCCTACTTTTTCTGAAAGCTCACGTGAATCAAACTCCCGCCGACTCGAAACTCGCTGCCATCCTGCAGCATCGCCGCGCGCACGCGTTCCTCGTCGTAAAAGGTTCCGTTCGTCGAGTCCATGTCCTTCAGATTGATGTACGTGTCTCGCACTTCGAGCAGGCAGTGATGCCGGGAAATCTCCGGGTCGCTTACAGCGACATCCGCGCCTTGGCGTCCCAGCACAACCCGCGGTTTCGCGAGCGTGTGCTTCTCGCCTTTCGAAGGGCCGGACATCACGTTCAGCACGATCTTCGCGTTTTGTGGCAGCTTCAATCCCGGATCGTCCATCTGGAGATTTAGATTCGAATTGCTGGCGTTCGCGCGCGCGAACGAAGGCAATGGCGACATGACCACGGTGGAATCCACGCGCCGCTTGATTTCCACAATGGTCGTCTTTCCGCATTTCGAACACTTGAACTGCACTTTCGAATGGCCCCCCAAAGAGCCTTCTTTCAGCAAATGTTCCGTTCCACAATGGATGCAAGCCGTCTGCATCCTCCCAAATTATCATCTTTCACGCGGTCGCGTTCGAACTCCATTCCCCATTCGAACGCAAAAGTAATCCGCTCTCCGGTGTGCCGCGTTTTGCCGTTGCCTCATTGCGCGCCAACTCTTGTGCTAGGATGGTTAGTTCTGCATCTCTGGAGGAGAACGCTTGTGCCCGAGCATATTTCTCGAAAAGAATTGAAGCAAGACAGAATTAAGGAAACCCTCGAGCACGGCGCCGAAGCCGTTTTTTCGCACAGTCAGCTGGCGCTGATCGTGATCATCGCTTTGCTCGTGGTAGCCCTGGGATATGGCGGCTGGCGCTTCTACTTTGATCGCAAAACCGCGGAAGCCACCACCGCGTTCGACCTGGCGCAAAAGGCGTATCAAGGGCGTATTGGACCGCCGAATCCGGCAGATCCGAGCGAGCCCGCTTATCCCGATGAAATGCACCGCGTTCAGGATGCTTCGCAGAAATTTGCGAGCGTCGCCGAGAAATATTCGCGCACGAATCCGGGAAAGGTGGCGCGCTACTATTCTGCTCTCTGCCTCGAAGATCTTGAGAAACACAATCAGGCGCTCGAAGAATTAAAGAGAATCAGCAACGGCGGCGACAAAGAACTTGCCGCTATGGCCCAGTATCAAATGGCGATCATTTACGCGCGTACCGACAAACCCGCTGACGCCGCCAAAATATTTCGCGCGCTGGCGGACAAGCCCTCCGCGCTAGTGCCCCGTTCGCTGGTTCTGCTTGAACTCGCTGGCTTGTTGCGCAAGACCAATCCGCAAGAGGCCACGACCCTCTATCAGCAGATCAAGAAAGAATTCCCGGACTCGGCCGTCGCCGAGCAAGCGGACCGTGGGCTGGACATGCTTTCGCCGAAATCCTGATCCGCGCCGTGAAAAGTGATTCGCGCTGATCTGCCGTGAAAATTCGGAGCGGCCCATCGAACAAGTTCCCACTCCTGCTCCCTGGGCAATGCGCGCGGAGAATTCTCGCGGCCGCCGCTACGAGGAACCCGCGCATCCATATCGCAGTCCGTACGCGCGAGACCGCGACCGCATCATTCATTCCCGAGCATTTCGCCGCCTCGAAGCAAAAACCCAAGTTTTTACCACGCGCTATTCTGATCATTTCCGCAACCGCTTGACGCATACTCTCGAAGTAGCGCAAATCGCGCGTACGGTCGCCGCTGCGCTGGGCTTGAACACCGAGCTTGCCGAAGCCCTCGCCCTCGTTCACGACATCGGCCATCCGCCGTTCGGGCATGCGGGCGAGGAAAAACTGAATGAGTTGATGCGCGCCCGCGGCGGGCACTTCAATCACAACCTGCATGCGCTGCGCATCGTGGAGCAATTCGAGCAGCGCTATCTCGATTTTCCCGGGCTCAACCTGACGTTTGAAGTGCGCGAAGGCATCATCAAACATTCACGCGATTATTCCGCCGCGGAATTTCCGGAGCTCGCGGGATATCTGCTCGATTTGCGCCCGCCGCTCGAGGCGCAACTGATCGATTGGGTCGACGAAATCGCCTATAACACCGCGGACATCGACGACGCACTGGAAGCCGAGCTCCTGGATGTTGCCGCACTGGGAAAAGAGGCGCCGTTTTTCGGCGAAGCCTACACGCAAGTCGCGGCCGCGCATCCCGGTGCGCGCGAAAAATTGATCTTCAATGAAGCCCTCAAGCACGTTCTCGATGCGCTGGCTACGGATCTGATTGAGACCACGCGCCGGCGCGTCCTCGCTTCTGGCGCTTCGAGCACCGACGACATCCGTAGAGCGCCGCGGCGGCTCGTCGGCTTCAGTGAAACCGCGGATGCCCTGAACGCCGCACTGAAGCGATTTCTGTTCTCTCACATTTACAATCATCCGGCGATCACCGAGGACCGCGACCGTTCGGTGAAGTGTCTCGCTGAATTGTTCGCCTACTATCTTGGCGCGCCCGGCTCGATGCCGGCTTCCTACGAGGAGCTGGCGCACACGGCGCCGCGGCACGTCATCGTGTGCGATTACATCGCGGGCATGACCGACCAGTTCCTTCTTCGGCAGCATCATGAACCGTTGCGCGTGGCGAACCACGGGGCTGAAAAACGTTGAAACGTTGGAAGGTTGAGGGGAAAGAGGTTGACAGTCGTCTAGTAGCTAGGACTTGCAGCGAACGGGCGAAATTGAGGGTTGAACGGCAATTACGGGGGGGTTAAACGGTTCCTGAGGACGCGAGACAATCAAGGGGAAAAAATCAAAAGCCCCTCTCAAAAACCGCGGACGGAGCGCCCAAATTCGTCTAGAGCGTTAAGTCCAGGCCCCCCGTCCGGTGTTAATCGGCCGAGAGATCAGCTATACTGAGGCCAATCCGCCATGAAGGCTGCGTTAGGCCTTGGATTAGTTCTCGCCTCCGCCTGTGCCGCATCTTCGGCGCAACTGCCGGAGGAGTGCAAGTCGCCGGCGTACCGCGAGCAAGCCCTCCGCGGCAACCTTTCCGCCAAAGTATATGGGGAAACCGGCGCCTGGTTCTCGGAGCAAGGTAACCTGAGGTGCGCGCTGGCCGCGTTTGAAGAGGCGGCCCGACTGGAGCCGCACTCTGCCCAGGTCCATTACAACCTGGGCGCAGCGCGCGTCCGTGCACACCAGCTAACAGCCGCGGCTGCCGAATTCCGTCTCGCGCTGCAGTACAAACCCAGTATGAAGATGGCGCACAACTCCCTTGGGTCCGTGTTAATGGATATGGGGAAGCCGACCGAGGCGGAAACCGAGTTTCGCAAAGCCCTCAGACTGGACCCTCAACTCGTCCCGGCGCTCGTCGATCTCGGCATCCTTTGCGCCAATAAGGGCGACAACGAAGGAGCCGAAAGGCTGTTTCGGCAGGCCATCAGAGACGATCCGAACTACGAACAGGGGCACCTCAATCTCGGGCTGATTCTTGCGAAACAGCAAAAGTTCACCGAAGCCGAAGGCGAAGTAGACCAAGCCATGAGGCTGGCTCCGGAGGACGCGGCTGCTCTCGCGGCGGCGGGCAGGGTCAAAGCTCGCCTGGGCAAGAGCGCCGAAGGCGTGGCACTGCTGCGCAAGGCCGTTACCCTCGCGCCGCAATCCGCCGTCGCGCATCTTGAGCTGGGCATGGTTCTAGCCGAGAGCTACGATCTGGCGGGAGCCTTGACCGAAAACGGCGAAGCAGTTCGGTTGGCGTCTGGGTCCGCTTTGGCCCACCTCAACCGTGGCCGCGTGCTCTTCGATCTCGGTCGCAACACCGAGGCGAAACCCGACCTCGAACTTGCCACCCGCCTCGCTCCTCAGATGCCGGAGCCTTACTATTTTCTGGCCGTCATTGAGAAACAAGCCGGCCACTACAATCGCGCTGTCGCCCTGCTCGAAACCGTTGTCAAGTTGCAGCCGCGTAACGACACCGCGTGGAATTTGCTGGGGCAGAGTCTGGAATACGGGTCGCGGACCCAGGCAGCCGTCGCGGCCTGGAGGCACGCGGTAGCGATCGAGCCTGACAATAGCCAGGCGCTTTGGAGCCTGGCACGAGCCATCAAGCCAGCCGATCCAGACGAGGCCGGGCGCCTCATGGCCCGCTACAGCGAAGTGCAAAAGAAACACCGCATCGTCGGTGAGGCTGGCAATCTCGGCAATAATGCGCTGGCGGCCGGTGCGGCGCATGACTGGCCCGAAGCGATCCGCCAGTTCCAAAAAGCAATTGCAGTCTGTGGCGACTGCGCCATCAAAGCGGATTTGCACAAGAAGCTCGGCCTCACCGATTGCCAGATGGGCGATATCGAGAACGGAGAAAAGGAGCTTCGGTTGGCCCAGGCGTTGAAGCCCGCGGACCCGGACATCGAACGGGCTCTCGGGCGGATCGCCGTGGCCCGCGCGAAGGGCGTCGCGTCGCAACCCGACCCCGAGAAGGCGCATTGATGAGCAGTCCCTCGAGGCGTTCCTCGTTGTTCACCCGGGGAACAGTCACCGCCCTCGTGCTGGTTCTTACACTGTCATTGGCGCACCAGGGCCTGGCGCAGATGACCTCGTCGGGCGCCAAGGATCAGCCCGTTCGTCCCCTCCCTCCAGGAATGAAAGCTCCGGCCGTTAATTTCCGGGATGTCGCGGCCCAAGCTGGGCTCAGCGCTGTGGTTATCTCCGGCGACCTGGACCAGACCTCGGTGGTGGAAAATACGGGCACGGGCGTGGCCATCTTCGACTACGATAACGATGGCTTGCCGGACATTTTTCTTGTCCAGGGCGACCGGTTGAGGCCAGGCTCAGCACCTCTCACACCGCATCTCTATCACAATCTCGGCGGACTTCGCTTTGAGGAGGTCACGGAGAAGGCCGGCATCGGGCACACTGGATGGGGGCAGGGCGTGTGCGCCGGCGACGCGAATAACGACGGAAACGTGGACCTGTTCCTCACCCAGTGGGGTCACAACGTATTCCTCCACAACACGGGAAAAGGCACTTTCCTCGATGAGACTCGCGAGCGCGGTTTGGACCGTCCCGGCTCGCGTTGGAGCACGGGCTGCGCATTTATCGACTATGACCGGGATGGGTGGCTCGACCTCGTGGTGGCCAACTATATCGACTTCGACGCCCAGCAGTCGCCCCGGCCGCGCGACCTCAGCGGCTGCAAGTGGAAAGGCATTCCCGTGCCCTGTGGACCGAAAGGCCTCAAGGGCGAAACCATTACCTTGTATCACAACGACGGGCACGGCCACTTCACCGACGTCACCAGACAGGCCGGTATCGAAACGCCGCCCGAATATTACGGCTTCACCGTCTTGACCGGCGACTTCGATAACGACGGATGGCCCGACTTTTTTGTGGCCTGCGATTCAAGTCCAAGTCTCTACTTCCACAACAAAGGAAACGGAACGTTCGAGGAGATGGGCCTCGCTACGGGACTGGCTGTCAATGAGGATGGCAGGGAGCAGGCTGGCATGGGTGCGACCGCCGGCGATTATGACGGCGATGGTTACCTCGACATTTTCAAGACCAATTTCTCGAGTGACACCAACACCCTTTACCGCAACCTGGGCGATGGAACGTTCAGCGATGTCACCACCCGCGCGGGTCTAGCGGTCGAAACCCGCTACGTAAAATGGGGCACGGCCTTTGTTGACATCGACAACGACGGCTGGAAGGATCTTTTTGTAGCGGCCGGACACGTTTATCCCTTCGTTGAAAAGTATGGCCTTGGCCAACAGTTCCGCCAGCCGCGCCAGTTTTTTTGGAATCGCGGAGACGGGCAGTTCTTCGATATGTCTACCATCGCGGGCCCCGGCATTACCGCCAGGCACTCCTCGCGCGGAATTGCCGTGGGAGACCTCGACAACGATGGATCCGAAGAGATCGTGGTCGTCAACCTTTTTGAGCCTCCTTCGCTGCTCAAAAACTTCGGCCCCCGAGGTAATGCTCTGCTGGTACGGGCGCTGACCGCATCCGGCCGCGACGCGATCGGCGCGCGAATCACCGTGACGTCCGGGCACCGCAAGCAGATCGACGAAGTGCGCAGCGGCGGGTATTTCATGTCCCAGGGTGACTTTCGTGTTCACTTTGGTCTGGGCCCGTTCACCAAGGTGGACGTCACCATACGCTGGCCGCCGGGCGCTACAGAAACCTTCAAGGATGTCGCGGCCAACCAGTGGATCGTTGTACGCGAGCGTAAGGGAATCGTCGAACGGCATGCACTCGCGCCTCCTAGGAACGCCATCCTTCAACGATAGCTGTTGCGTTCCCTTCAAAACCGGCGAAACCGTTCCGACGTCCCTCCCTGCGATCTCCGAACGTCCTCTCCTCAAGCTTTTCTCGTCCCCGGATTGTAATTGCAATACCTTACTCACTTCGGCCGGGTGCCCCCGACGCCGTTCTTGCGTCTGGCTTAGTGGGTTCGTCCGCGCCGCTCATCCCGCCGTCACTTTTTCCAGCCGCTCCAGCCACTTACAAAAAACCTAGGGGGGAGGGGGCGTTATGGTTAGCCAGCTCCTGCTTATCCGGCTGTTTCAGCAAACCGCAAGCCTTCGAGGCGTGGGTTCAGGCTTGGCGCAACATATGGTGCTTTGCTGAAACTGGTAAGTCTGCTGGGGGCCTCCGAAAGAAGGCCGCCGGAACCTAACAGTCCCATCGTTACGGAATTCCCTCCGGGGCCCGTTTATTTCGGGTCCCTGCGGGACTCCGTCGACTGATGACTTGCTTGAACTCCAGCGGCCCGAACTTTTTCAGCCGCAAGCCAAGCAGTTGCCATCGAATCAGAACCACAGCGCGGCCTGCAAGACAGAAGATCAGGGCAGTACCAAGGCTGAGTTCACTTGGTTCAGAAACAGGAGGTTCCGGTGAGTCTCTCAATCAAGAAAGAGCTGATCTGCAGAGACTGTCTCGCGAACGCCGACTCGACAGGATGGCGGCGTAATGCGGACGAGGCTTTTGCTCCTCACTGCTTCGGCCAGATGGAATTGAGCAGTTCCGCCAAACGATAGCCACCCCAAGCGACTCGCTGGTGGACGGTTTGCAGCGCGATTTGATCGTAATGCCCGCTCGGTTGGCGGTTCGGCTGGATGCTCTCGTAGGCCACACGCTGAGCTAGTTGCGTGCTTTCTTTTGCCCACCCGGCAAAATCAGATGGCCCGCCAGCCTTCCAGCCATCATCCGTATCCGGAAATTCGGCCGTGATGCGCTCGACAGCTGGTCCGATTTGCTCGAGCGGGGGCGGGGCAAAATTCGGTCCGGCCTTTGGGAAATCGCCGATTCCACCATCCCAGTAGCTGTGTAAGTTGACCTCTTGAGTCCCACCGCCCCTCTTGGAGAGACTAAGGTTGAAGAGATTGCCACCCCGATCACCTTCCGGAAGATTTTGCGTAATACGGGAAGCGCAGTGCAGTGGCTGATGGATATCGCCAACAAAGTGAATGATGAACCGCAAGGCTTGGGCGCGCGCGTTGTCATCGGTACCGGATTTGACGATCTCAAGATACTTCGTCAAAGCCGTAATGACGTTCTGCTGTTCTGGCAAGTCTGCCGGCAATGCCGTGCCATCCCCACTGAACGGGAAATCCACGTAGTGCAGGCCCAGGGTGTCATGGAATGCTGGCACGGGCCGAATGTCGTCAGGCCAATGGGCGGCGTTCACGAAATCAAGACTGTTCTTCGTGATCTCCGCCGGATCAATTTGGAGTGCTATCAATTTATCGACTTCTGACTTGGCCCTGGTGTTGAGCCGTCCATAAGCGATCTGGGCAACGATCATGTGACCGCCGGGCCCCCACCCCCAGGCTTGGTCCATGAGCAGAAAAAAGCTTAGTCCGATGGCCAGGCAGGCGGTGAGTTTGGGCCTGAGAATGTGTTTCATGTCTCGTCCTCATCTTAAGGTATACGCTTATGGTCCCCAGCGAACATCGCGCTTGGCTAGCCGCTGAGATTCTCTTCGTTGTATTTCGAGGTGACCGTGTTGCCGGATGAAATGCCTAAGCAAAAACGCTCGCACCGACGCTTCTGTCCTTTCCCTAGTCGTGAGGCAACCATGCAAAACATCTCGGAACATTCCAATTATTGATTTGACCACCAGTTGGTGTGCAGCTTCAACAGCGGCCATGCCCTCTTGGGCACCCACCACTGTTCTCCGCAGGTACAATTACCGAAAGAATGAATGGCCGGGACGTAACGCGGGACAGTTGCGGATTTTAGGTGGAAGGCTTGCGCGCGAAGCCTAATGTGAAAGCAGCGAGAGCAACGATGACGAGCGCCGATCCAAGGATGGCGAGGGCGCGCGGCGTGTTGCCGTGGTCGGCCGTCTGGAGCAGCACTCCCAGCGGAAAGAGAAAAGAGCCCACTAAGGCGCTGGCAGAGAGGAGCATTTTGATTCGTTCCGAAAACGCGAGGCGATCGAGGGCAATCCCCAATACGATCAAAATCATTGCAAGACCGATCCAATGGCCGTGCACATCCACTTGCCGGTCGTAAACGTACTTTGCTTGCTGGTATTGCTGGAGAGCCTTCTCGGTGAGCGCCGAATTTCGGGCTGCGGCTCCGCCGAATCCTGCCGCGAGGGACGAGCCGATCTCTTCCAGTGCCTGATGCTCGGCAGAAACCGCATACCACAGGCCGTAGCCCATGCCCCACACGGCCAAGGCAATCCCGCCCGCAAGAAGAAGCCGACGTGCGCTGCTCACGTTGCGCCTTCCGCATCCAGCCGGCCGGTGTAACGCAAGATGCCAATCCACATCGCCAGCAGAGCCACGATCACGAGGAGGCCTCCCGCGTCCGCCAACCCTCCGGCGATGAGGCCATACTTCACCTCGAGCAGCACGCACACAGGCAGAAGCACGGATCCGAGCAAAAGCACGAGTGCCCAGCGCCGCTTCCACGTCTCGCGCAGATTCACATAGGGTTGAAAAAATGCCAGCAGCATTCCAAGCAGGCCGAACTCGATACTGTGAGCATGCGCGGCGATGTTCACCGCCTTGTCGCCCTGCAGTTGGCCGTACTCCGCCAGTCCGCTCTCAACAGCCGCAGCGTTTTGAGTTGCCGCTGCACCGCTGATTTTTGAAAGAATCGAATAGTCGAGCGCCTCGTGACGATAGAGGTCGACGGCGGCGTAGTAACTGCCGTGCAAAAATCCTAGCAGCACCAGGAAGATGCCACCCGTAAGCAGCAAACGGCCCGGGACACTTGTGTCGGAAAGCAGTTCGTCCGGTGCGGCGGCCTGCGCCACCGAGAAAAAATGCTTCATAAGCCCAGAGAGAAAGCCAAGCACGGCAACGATGACCAGGAAGCCGCCAAGATCGGCGAAAATGCTGGCCCAGCCGATGGCCCGTAACGGGCTGTAAGCCAGCCCAACGTAATGGATCAGGAAAACGCAAACGGGCAGTAATCCGGCACCAATCAGAAGCAGCCATGTCAGGCCTTTTTTTGCCTCGCGTGAAAGCGCGATCCAGGGCTGCAGCAGCGCCAACAGTAACGCCAGATAGCCGAAAGCAATCATGTGGACGTGGGTGTCGACTTTGGTGCCGCGATTTTCGAGGAAACTGCCAACGTCTTGAAAATTTTCGAGCATCGCGGCGCCATCACCGGCGAGGGCCGCATGCGCTGCATTCGAAAGGCTGGCACCGACTCGCGCGGCATTCTGGTGCAGCACAAATACCGCGAAGATATCGCCGAAAATCATTCCGACGAGGATCAGGCCGATGCCTCCAAGTAGGAGGACGCGGCGCGCGCTTAGCGGAGCAAATGTTTCGCTCCGTCCGAACACCCTATCCGATTCTCGCGGGCTAGCGTCTCGAGAGGAACTCATCGATTCCATCGGTCCCTGGGCAGCCGAGAATTTCTGATTGTGTTCATGCGCCCACTTGCGAGGCAGCGGCGCTTCCGCGGAAGGCGGGCATCACGCGCTCGGCAAAGAGTTGCTGCGTCTTGATGGATTTCCAATGTTCGAGTCCGCCAAAATTGGAGACGATGGCCAACTCGCCGATGCCGCCTTTGGCTTGCAAGTTTCGAATCTGGCGAATTACTTTCTCCGGCGGGCCGATGAAACCAATCTCCTGGTCCACGATCTCTTCAAAGGTCAGCTTGGTCAGAGATTCAAGCGCGCCGCTGGCGTAGAAGCCGTAGCCCTTGGCGCGAAGCTCCGCCTTCTTCGCTTCATCCTGCAAAGACTCAACCGGAGAGGCATTGAACGCCAGAAAGTTGAGCAGCGCGCCCTCCACTTCTTTCCGAATCTGTTTTTCGTCTTCGTCCAAATATACGGGCCGGATGTAAACGATGTTTGGCTGGTGTCCGTGCTCGGCGCAGGCTTTCTTATAGATGCCAAGCGGCTTCTCCAGCACACTCCAAGGAAGCAAGGGCGGTACGAAGATTCCCCAACCGCGCTCTCCGGCCATTTGATAGGTGATGTCGCTCGTTCCACCCGTATAGAGCGGCGGATGCGGTTTCTGCACCGGCTTGGGAACGACGGCAAGGTTCTTCACTTTGTAGAACCGGCCTTCATAGGACATTTTGTCCTTGGTCCAGGCCTCGATCAGAATCTCGATGGCTTCGTCGTAACGCGGGCGGCTCTCTTCAAGAGGAACATTGGAAGGGCCGAAAAGCCACGCATGGCCGCGCCCCAAACCGCATTCCAGCCGGCCTCGCGTGAGGATGTCGGCTTCCGCGATTTGGCCTGCCAGCCGCATCGGATTTTCGAGCGGGACCGTGAACAGCGCAACGCGAAACCGAATGCGCTCCGTGCGCTGGGCCGCAGCACTGAAAAGCGCCAGGGGATTGGCAGAGATGGAAAATTTCTGGAAGAAATGATGGTCAATTACGGAGTAGACATCGAAGCCGACCTGATCGGCATGTTCGATTTGGCGAAGGATTTCCCAGGTCATGTCGGCGTGGGATTTTCCCGGCGGGGTTTGCATCTCCGCGTAAATGCCGAATCTCATGGC
>DATKEV010000072.1:0-8826 GCA_035511855.1 Candidatus Udaeobacter sp. | reverse complement strand
AGGGTTGATGCCGGTAATCCAGGTGAACGTGGCATTGGGAACGTCGACAGGGGTGAACTTGCCGTTCGCGAGCGAAAAACCGTGGAACTGGTTACTGCCGTCGACGTAAGTGCCCACAATTCTTGTGGGATCGAGGGCCATGGTCGGGAAAGTTCCCGTTGCACCGGGGACGTCGATGAAGGTGAACGCGTTGTTCCGAAAAATATAGCCGCGGCCCTGAAAGAAGTTGTCGCCGAAAAGCACGCCGACGACGTCTCCGCCATTGCTGAGGCCAAACCCGGCAATGAAGGGTAGAGCGGAAATGGGAGAGTCGATGGTTTTGAAGGAGCCGCGGCTCAAAACGTAAGCGTGGCTGCCACGTGAGTCGTTGAAACTGCCGACCAGGTCGCCGCGAGCATTAGCCCAGGCAACGTCGGTGAAAGTTGCGCCCGGGCCGTCGACGGTGGAGAACGTCCCGTTGCGCAAGGTAAAGCCGTGCTGTACGCCGTCGGGGCTGTTGTAGCGGCCGACGATCAGGCCCGAAGGCGTAATGGCGGTTCCCTGCGTGTTGGTGGCGCCGGGGAAATCGAAAGATTTGAAATCAACGTGACGGTTCGCCGCAGGAGCGCCATTCTGCAAGCATTGCGTATTTGATGCGAGAGTCGCGCCGGACTTTGGCGTGGCTAGAAAACCGTGTCTTGCCGGATTACCTCGGACGTGGAAAATGCCCGTGATCTGGCCGGCGTTGTTGATTCCGCGCGCGCCGGAAGCTTGCGAATCGGGATAGTCGAAGTTGAGGAATTGGCACGGCGACGGAGATCCGGTCAAATTCATCGCGCCGGTAAGGACGAATCCGTGATTTGGAAAATTCGTGGCGTATTGCCCGACGACCTGGCCGACATCGTTGATCGCATAAGCGTCGGTGAAATCGGCAACAGGGAAATCGAAGTTGTTGAACTGCGCATTCGGCGAACGGACAAAACTGTGTTCGCTCGCGGCCGGATCGTCGAAAAAGCCGGTGACAAAGCTTTCTGAATTTATCGAAAACGCCGCGGTTTGCATGGAGGCCGCAGAGGGATCCTCGAATGAAGTGAAGAGGCCACGGGCGTCGAGAAACGCCATGGATGTGCTGGTGTTACCTAAATCATAGTCGCCGAGGAGAGTGCCCTGCGCATTGATTGAGGTGAATTCAGAGTCAAGCGCACCAGGAAAATCCGTGGTGGTGTACGAACCGGAAGAGCTGCGGGTGAAGCCGTGGAAAGCTCCGTTGGCATCTTGCCAAACTCCAACGATCGTGCCGGCATCGTTGATGCCAAACGCTTCAGAAAATACCGAGTTCGGCGGGTCGATAGTTACAAAAGACCCGTCTGGCCGGCGCAAGTACCCGTGCACCACGCTGGATGCGTCCGTAAACCTGCCGACGCTCTGCGAGCGAATGTTGATCGCGCGAGGAACGGTGTCCACAGAACCTGGCGGATCGAAGGCCAGGAAAGAATAATTCAAGATATGAGGCCGCGCGGTGGAGCTCACGGTGACGTCTTCAGGATTTCCGCGAGAAGGCAAAGTGGCGGTCACGGTGTTCGTGGCGGTATCGATTACCGAGATGGTGTTCTCGCCAAAATTTGCAGTATAGATTTTTCCGCCAGGAGTTATGGCCAAGCCCCAGGGATTCAAACCGACCACAATGGGCGTCTGGAGATTCGATTGCGCAGTCACATCGATGACGTCCACGGTGTTGGAGAGCCAGTCCGCCACATACGCGCGTGTGCCGTCGGCCGTGAGGGCGATGCCACGGGGGTTGGGTCCGGTAGGGATGGAATTCACAATCGTGTTCAAGGCAAGGTTGACAACCTTCAACGAGCTGTCACATTGCGATGAAACCAGGAGCTTCGAGCCGTCCAGAGTCACTTTGGAATGAAACGGGCAAGAGAAACCGAAAATGTTGGCGATTACGGTGCCTAAAGCAGTGTCGACAACACTGACCGTGCCGCTGGCCTGGTTTGAAACGTAAGCGCGAGAGCCATCTTCCGAAAAGGTAATCCAGATGGGTTCGAACCCAGTCGGGATCGTCCGCACGACCGTGTTGGTGGCCGTGGCGATGACGGTCACGGTTCCAGAGAATTGGTTGGCCACGTAAACCAAGCTGCCGTCGGGAGAAATGGCCAAACCTAGGTTGTCGTTACCATTGCCGACAGGAATCACCGTGATGGGTACGTTCGTGGCGGCGTCGAAAACGGTCACTCGCCCCACATCGCGGTTCGAAGCGTACATTCGTTGGCCGTCGGGGGTGAGGACGACCCCATTCGCGTTGTTCGGAAAAGGAGCTGTGGCAATCACGGAATTATCTGCGGTATTGACCTCGGTAATTCCGCCCCCGCCGTTGCTCACGTAGATAATCGGAGGATTAAGGGAGGAGCTTCCAGCAAACTGCGCAGAGGCCCACGGGGTGCAAGTGGCGCAGAACAGCAAGACCAGAAATATGAAGGGGGCGAATCGCGTACTCCTCGGAGTGTTCCTGTCGATATTGGCAACGCGCATGGTGATTCTCGCTTTCTGACTGGCCGCGCGGATCGGCACTGTGCGGTCGTCTCGATTGAGCAATCGTAGCGGCGGCTGTACGAGACGCAAGCGACAAGAAGCGACAAAGCGGAAATGACAGGCTATGTCGCGCCAAGATTCTGTCAAAAGCCGAGTAATGACCGGTGTATGTGTGCCGAAGCTGAGGAATGACCGGCTGCCACATCCACCTAGCCGAGTCGGAGAGACGAAAGCCACTCCGACTCGGATTCCTTGCTCAAGCCACCTTTGGATTACTACACTAGCGGCGACTCAGGACACCGATAATGCAGACGAACGACATTCATATTGGCGCTCAGCCTGTGTTCGAGGATGGTTACATGACGGCAAGCGGTCTCCATCTCCATTACGTGTCAGCGGGACGCGGGGACTTGATCCTCTTTCTCCACGGCTTCCCCGAATTCTGGTACGCATGGAAGAACCAACTTGAGGAGTTCGGCAAGGATCATCGTGCCGTGGCTCTCGACCTGCCATTCAATCTGTCTGACAAGCCGAAAGAACTATCGGCATACGAGGTCGGACACATCGTCGAGAATGTTTGGGCCTTCGCCCGTGAAATTTCGCCCAACAAGAAATTTGCTTTGGTGGCACACGATTGGGGCGGCTACATCGCTCGGGCGCTCGCCGTTGCGTACCCCGACGTGCTGCGCAGGCTGGTCATCATCAATTCTCCGCATCCAGCGGTCTTTGCCCGGTTGCTGCGTTCCGATCCCATGCAGCAGAAGGCGAGCAGCTATATGGAACTCTTCCGTAGCGCCCAAGCGGAGCAGATTTTGTCCGCAGATGATTTCGAGTTCCTGAGCCGGGTGATGGCATTCGGACGGCAGAACGGCCTTCCGGCCGAAGACAAATCCGAATATGTCATGGCTTGGTCGCAGCCCGGTGCGATCACCGGCGGTCTGAACTATTACCGAGCCAATCGTCTCACAGCTTCTTCGGCGGGCGACGGCCCGTCTGGTTGGAGTGCAAAAGTTGACGTACCCACACTCGTAATTTGGGGCATGAACGACCCAGCGCTCTTGCCTCAGAACCTCGACGGGCTAGAAGAATACGTGACGCGACTCGCTGTCCATCGCATTTCCGACGCATCGCACTGGCTGGTCCACACGCACACAAAGGCAATAAACCAACTCCTCGTATCGAATTTGGCCGGCGGAGTTTCAAACGCTTCGGAATGATGGCGACCGGTGACGGACATGGCTCTCGTCGTTTTTCTTCGCGGTGTAAACGTTGGCGGACATAAAACGTTTCGCCCAACTGTCCTCGCAAGGGGACTGAGCGGATACGGCGTCGTGAATGTCGGAGCTGCGGGCACATTTGTCGTTCGCAAGCCCGGCTCTAAGGCCAAGTTCCGCGCTGCATTGCTACGGAAGCTGCCATTCGAAGCACAAGTCGTGCTATGCGACGGTCGCGATCTAATCCGCCTGGAGATTGAGAATCCGTTTGGAGCTAAGCCGTCACGCCCCGACATCGTTCGATTTGTGAGCGTCCTGTCGAGACCCGCAGGCCTCCGCGCAGCCCTGCCAGTCACATTTCCGCCCGACGGGCAGTGGCTCGTGCGAGTAATCGCATCGAGGAACCGATTCGTCTTTGGAATGTACCGTCGGCACATGAAGACCATCGGCTATCTTGGGCGGATCGACAAGCTCTTCGGCGTACCAGCGACCACACGCAACTGGAACACGATCCTTGCCGTGGTGCGGGTTTTGAAAGCTCAGAAGAACAAGCCCGCCGGTCACACTCACTGACGGTATCAGCCACAATCCCTTTCATCCCACAGCCACTGACCACCGGAACGGCGTTTGCCTCGTCCCGTGACAGTACATCCCCAAGCTCCCTTCTCCCGCCCTCTCGGCTTTTAACCCAAAACCAGGAGCAACACCCATGCGAACGAACACGCAAACCGCCAGTCTCGCCCGAAAAGCAGTCCCCTTGCTTACCGAGGGCAGAGGTGCTAACCTCGGTTACCGAGGACATAGAGATGAGCAAACCATTGGATCTCGTGCAGGGCACGTTGGACATGTTGCTGCTGAAAATCTTGGCGGTTGAGCCGATGAACGGCTTCGCCGTCAGTCAGCGGTTAAAGCAAGTGTCCGGCGACGTGTTGCACGTGAGCGACGGATCGCTCTACCCGGCTTTGCACAAGTTGGAACAGGAGGGCTGGATTACAGCCGAGTGGAAAACGTCCGAGTATGGCCGGCGGGCAAAATATTATTCGCTGACACGGCACGGGCGGCTACAGCTCGAAAAAGAAGCAGATAATTGGGGCAGGCTTTCGAGTGCCATTTCGCGGGTGATTAAGCTTAAAGAGGCGTGAGCGTCGCGCAGCGCGAAACGGAGGTTGGATATGCGACCGGAGCATTGGCTGTTTACGATTCCACTGCGGCTGCGGTCGTTGTTTCGCTGGGCGCAGGCGGACCAGGAACTGGACGATGAGCTGCGCGACCACCTCGAACGAAAAACCAACGAATACATCGCAAAGGGGATGGCACCGGAGGAAGCGCGGCGGCGCGCGCGGCTAGACCTAGGCGGTATCGAGCAAACCAAAGAGAAATGCCGCGAGGCGCGCCGCGTAAATTGGATTCAGGATTTCGTTCAGGATTTGCACTTTGGTCTGCGCATGCTGCGCAAATCGCCCGGTTTCGCCGCCGCCGCAGTCCTGACTCTCGCCCTCGGCATCGGCGCAAACACCGCTATCTTCAGCTATATCGATGCTTGGTTCATTAAGCCACTGCCCTTCCCGCACCCAGACAGGCTCGTGATCTTCGAGACCCAGGACAAGAAACACGGATGGACAAGCGGCGGAGTAACTTCCGCGGCGGACTTCTTCGATTTTCAGAAACAAAACACTTCGTTCGAGGAGACTGTCGCTTGGACTGTCTCGAATTTCAATCTCACGAGCGACGGCTCTCCTGAGTTGGTTGAAGGCGGACGAGTGAGCTGTAATTATTTTGATGCACTGGCCGCCAAGCCAATTCTGGGGCGAACCTTCACGTCGGAGGACGATCGCTCGGGCGCACCGCACGTGGTCGTTCTCAGTGGGGGACTATGGCAAGGCCGATACGCCGGTGATCCAAAAATCATCGGACGGAGCATCAGCATTGGGGGCGAAGCGTACACAGTCGTGGGAGTGATGCCCGGAACTTTTCAGTTTCCCCTGATGGGTGTCGCTAATTTGTGGACGCCGCTAGCGCTGACCGATCAACAGCGCACGGACCGCGGCAACGTCTGGTCGCCTGCCTTTGGCCGGCTGAAACCAGGCGTAACGCTGGAACAAGCTCGAGCGGAAACGGCGACGTTCTTTGCTCATCTCTCGAAGGAGTTTCCGCAGACAAACACCAACCTGACTTGGCTCGTCAGCTCCATGACAGATAGAATCCGCACCGAGGAAGGCGGGCCGGAGGTGACGATCTGCTTCGCGATTGTCGGGCTGGTTCTCCTTATCGCCTGCGCGAACGTGGCGAATTTGATGCTGGCACGTGCGGCAAGCCGCACGAAGGAATTTGCCGTTCGTGGGGCGTTGGGCGCAACGGGGCGACGGCTAGCGCGGCAGCTCCTGACAGAATCGATGTTGCTGTTTTTGCTCGGGGGTGTAGGGGGCTTGCTCTTTGGCCTTTGGGGCATGCGCTGGATCGAGTCGCAGATTCCCGGTCATATTCGCGCGTACATAGTGAATTACGGACACGTCGACTTGGATTTCACAACGCTTGCATTCACGGCCGGGATCACGCTGTCATGCGGCCTTACCTTCGGTTTAGCGCCAGCATTTGGGAGTTCGCGGCTCGATGTGAATCGGACCCTTAAGGAAGCGTCAAGCCAAGCTTCTGGCAGCAGCCAAAGCGCGCGGATGCGGCGCATATTCGTGGCTGCGGAGATAGCGCTGGCGGCAGTGGTGCTCATCTCGGCGACACTGCTGGTAAAGAGCTTCATCATTTCCGTGCGCTCCAGCCCCGGATTCAATCCGGCGAACGCCATGGTAGCGCAGCTCACGCTGCCGAGGACCAAATACACGCAAGACTCGCAAGTGCGAAATTTCAGCGAAGAAGCGCTGGCCCGCATCCGCACCCTGCCGGGAGTGGCTTCCGCCAGCGTGGCGAGTTATGTCCCCTTCGGCGGCTTCGGCCGGGGCATCGAATTCGAAGTCGTGGGAAGGCCTCTTCAGCCCGGCGAAAGACAGGGGGCACCCTTCACCGCGGTATCGCGGGATTATTTTTCAACGATGCAGATTGGGCTAGTGAAGGGCCGATTCTTTGATTCCACCGACGCATATGGCAGCCCCACATCTGTAGTTGTCGGTCAAACGATGGCCGGACAGCTTTGGCCCGATGAAGATCCTATCGGGAAGAAACTTCAATTGGGCGAGCAGCGTACGCTTGGCACGATTGTAGGCGTAGTGAACGATGTCAAGATTTACGATTTACGTCAACGCCGCAGCTGGCACATCTACGTTCCCATGGCACAGTTTCCTTCAAGGAATTTGGCGTACGCTGTGCGCACAGCGGGCGACGCCACGACAATGGACACGGCGATCCGCGACGCGATTTGGTCGGTAGACCGCGACCAACCTGTTTCTTCCGCGCCGATGACGACCCTGATAGCCACGGTGGACGCAGGCAACCGCGTAGTCGCCAGGCTGATGGTTTTCTTCGGCACGCTGGCGATGTTCTTGGGTGCGATCGGAATCTACGGCGTGATGGCGCATCTGGTTTCCCAGAAAATCCATGAAATTGGAATCCGCATGGCGCTGGGGGCAAGCCCGGCACAGGTGATGTGCATGGTCATCAGCCAGGGTCTGAAGCTGGTTTTGATCGGAGTCGGCGCGGGGGTGCTTGTTGCGCTGGGAGCGACCCGCTCGCTCGCCACAATGCTGTATCAGGTCGCGCCGAGCGATCCGCTGACGTTTATTGCGGTACCGGTTCTTTTTGCCTTTGTCGCCCTGGTTGCCTGTTACGTCCCCGCGCGGCGAGGCATGCGCGTCGACCCGTTAGTGGCGCTGAGATACGAATAGGAGCGCCGTAATTCCGAACGAGAGCACTAAGCTAAGCTAGATTGTCTCCGGGGTTGGAGTGGCCATACAAGCGCGTTCTACCAGTACTCATCCACACCCTGACCTTATCTTCTGAATGACGCGTGACACGCGCAGAATTCGCGACGGCGCCCTTCAATCCACTTGCGGCCGCTTGAAATTCTTGTAAATTTCCTGAAATCTGTCGAAGGGAACGCTTCTCGGCCGTCATACAGACAGGCGTCGTAAAGCCGACGAGAATTGCGCCGAAGGAGAAAACTAATGCAGTTTGCTCTGATGATCTACCATACGCCCGAAGAGTTTGACATGCGGAAGAACGACTATAGCGATCCTCATCTCGGCGCCTGGCGGGCTTACTACAAAGCGCTCGTCGAGGCTGGCGTCTACCTCGGCGCCAATGCCCTTGAAGTGCCGGAGACGGGAACGACCGTACGTCTTAAGGAGGGAAAGCGCCGCGTGCAGGATGGGCCGTATGCAGAGACGAAGGAGCAACTGGCTGGATTCATCATCCTGGAACTCCCTTCCATCGACGCCGCGCTCGAATGGGCTGCGCGATGCCCGGGGGCATCCATCGGCGCGGTGGAAGTCCGGCCGCTGGCACCTGAAGCCATGCGCCGGGGGTTCACAGGATGAATGAAGGCAGTCAGGAGGACGTCCAGAGTCGCGTAGGGCTGACCATAGAGCGCGTGGCCCGAGAATCCTACGGCCGTCTGGTGGCGTATCTTTCCGTCCACACGCGCGACTTGGCCAGCGCTGAGGATGCCCTCAGCGAAGCGCTGGTTTCCGCCCTCAAGGCCTGGCCACGAGACGGCGTGCCGCAAAACCCCGAGGCCTGGCTGCTCACAGCAGCACGCCATTCACTCATTGATGTTATTCGTCACCAGCGCGTGGTCTTAGCGAGCGAGCCGACGCTTGCACTCCTAAAGGAAAACTCCCCGGAGGCGAATTTGTCCGTCGAATTTCCAGATGAACGGCTCAAATTGCTCTTCGTCTGCGCTCACCCGGCGATTGATCCCGCCGTGCACACGCCGCTCATGCTGCAGACGGTTCTGGGTTTGGACGCAGCTCGTATTGCTCATGCCTTCCTTGTCCCGCCGAAGACCATGGGCCAGCGGCTCTTCCGCGCGAAGACAAAAATCCGCGATGGCGGTATCCAGTTTGAAATTCCGCAAGAGCGCGATTTGCCGGAGCGGCTCGATGCCGTGCTTGAAGCTATCTACGCTGCCTTCGGGATCGGCTGGGAC
>DATKEV010000071.1:0-13214 GCA_035511855.1 Candidatus Udaeobacter sp. | reverse complement strand
GACTTGGGCCGCGATTCTGGAAAACCTGTGCCAGAGATGTGGTGTTGGAAAACACCAGGCATCGGCTCCCGCAAGTCGGAAGGCAAAGGGAAGGGTTTTGACTGGCCGAGCAGGAGATTGGCAACCAAAAAATCCAAGAGTTGCACCTGATAATCGGGACCGTCTTTAGATGCAACCGCGAGCTCCTTCGACCAGAGGGCCTCACTCACTGCGGCGCCACCGTCCGCCAGGGTGGCTAGGGTGAGCCGGTAGACTGGTTGACCTGTCCAGCTACGGTGAAAAAACAGTTCTGGCTCCTCATAGTGGGTGAACCACTTGTCTTCCATAGTTTGAGGAATCAGACCAGCCTTCAGTCGGACAAACTGCTCCGCATCAAAAGCAGCGCGATATGGAATCGGAACGCACTCTTTGAACGGTGTCCGTTCCCAAGATGTACTAGCCGCCGACATACAGAGAAAGAGTAACCCATCGAATCGAGTGGGACTAGCGCCCCCACAGAATGCACAGGCGACTTATCGGGAGTTGGCCAGAGTGCAGGATTATAACCCCTGTTGAACGCTCAGGAGCACAAGGTTGCTGAGGACCGCTGGCCCTTCGAATCGTGACTTGGATACAATTCAATCCCACATGGCCGACGCGTCGAGCACAACCGCGCTTCTATTGGCTCAAGCCGTGGTTTCTGTCTCTCGCTCGGAACTGCGCTGGGAACTCGCGACTATCGCGGCCGCCGTCGCTATTCTGTCTATCGCTCTTGCTGCAATCGCGCTTTTCTGTTTTCGACGCAGGACGCGCGACCTGACGCTAATTTACTTTGGCCTGTTGTGCATTCTTTACGCTGTCAGGTTGTTGGTTTCTCTCCCGTCCTTCCGTCCCCTCTTCGATGCGTCGCAAATGTTTTGGCTCTACGTCGATTGGGTCATTACGTGTACGATCATTCTTCCCCTTGGCTTCTTCCTTTACCAACTCGCTGACGAACACCTCAAAAACTTCATCCGTTGGTTCCTGGCTGCACAAACGGCCTTCGCGATTTTCGGAATCCTCGCCGCCGCGCTTGGAGTCAGCCTGGGCAAGCTCTTCTTCGCGAATAACTTTGTGGTGCTCGGCACGCTAGCGGCCACCGCGGTATTCCTACTCGTCAGTAAATGGCGCCCGGGCCCGCGCCAACGCTTAAGCCACGAATTCCGCGTCTTTATCGCCGGCTTTCTGGTTTGGATGGTGTTCGTCGTGAACCAAAATCTCTTGAACCTTAAGATCCTATCTGGGCACAACGTGGAGTTTGTTGGTTTCCTGGTCTTTGTTGCGTGTCTGGGATATGTCTCCGCGTACCGTACCTTCGCGAAGGAAGAACGACTCCTCGCTATCAACAAGGAGTTGGAAATCGCCCGCCGGATTCAGTCCTGCACGCTTCCGCAAAGCGTCCCCTCCCTCGCAGGACTCGAAATTGCTGCGCGCTACGCGCCCATGAGTGCCGTCGCTGGCGATTTCTACGATTTCCTTTGCGCAGACGAAAAGCGCGTCGGTATTCTGGTCGCCGACGTCACCGGACACGGCGTACCGGCTGCGCTGATCGCCTCAATGCTCAAAGTCGCTTTGGCGAGCCAAGCGGCTCACGCCCACGATCCCGTGCGCGTTCTCACGGGCTTGAACGGTGCTCTCTGCGGCAAGTTCGAAGAGCACTTCGTCACCGCCGCTTATCTCTTCGTAGATTTGGAGAAGAGATTGCTTCAATACTCCGCTGCAGGCCACCCCCCGCTCATGCTGGCCTCCCGCGCCGCAGGTAACGTACGGGAAATCGAAGAGAATGGCCCGATGATGGGCATGTTTCCCGAAGCAGCGTACTCTTCTGCGGAAATCCGCATTAGTCCCGGAGATCGCTGTCTGCTCTTTACCGACGGACTCTTCGAAGCCAAGAACGCCGCACAGGAAGAATTCGGCAAGGCACGCTGCAAAGAATTCCTGGAAACGCAACTCGATATCCCGGCCGCTCATTTCGCTGACGCCCTCCTCGACAACATCGCCCGTTTTTCCGACCACAACTCCGTCCGCGTGCAGGAGGACGACATCACCCTCCTCGTCCTCGACTTTCAGTAGGACTCTTCGTTCTCAAGAGGAATTTAATCCATGCGACGCCGAAAGTTTTGAACACTGGAAGCAAGCGCTTCAATGCCGCCCGGCACTTGTACGGCGACCCGCCTAACAGTCCCAACTCCTGATAAACGCTGCCGTTATCGGACAAATGGAATTGTTCCGAATGCACATGGCCGATTACGCGACTGGCCCGCCGCTGCTAAGGGCGAGCCGGTGCTCAGCAACGGCAGTCGCGGCTCGGCATCTAATGGTTTGGAGGATAAAAATATGCGGCAGCCAAGGTTGGTAGCCATTTCGGGCTTCATCCTGGTTGCGGCTCTGTCTACGCCCGCTTATGGCGCAAACCCTGCACGCCCAGGAAGCATAAATTATGTCGAAGGGCAGGCCTTTATCGCAGGCCAGGCCCTCGACGCACAGGCAATAGGTTCGGCCGAATTGAAGCCGGGTCAATCGCTTGACACTCAGATTGGTAGAGCGGAGATTCTTCTGACGCCGGGTGCCTTCTTGAGACTCGGTGACAACAGCTCCGTAACCATGATTTCGCCCAGCCTGACCGACACGGAAGTTCGGTTGGATAAGGGCCGCGCCACCGTCGAAGTTGCGGAGCTTCACCCGGAGAATAATCTCATCGTCGTGCAAGATGGCGACACTGAGCGGCTTCTCAAGACCGGCCTGTACGATTTCGACGCCGATCGCAACCTCTTCCGCGTTTACCAGGGCGAGGCCGTCGCTCGGCAAGGGGACCGGGATGTCACGGTCAAGGGCAAGCATCAGCTCGTGCTCGGCGCCAGCGGATCGCCGAAAGCTGAGAAATTCAACAAAGAACAGGCCCAGGACGATCTCTACCGCTGGACTAGCCTGCGATCTTCGTATACCGCGGAAGCCAACGTTGATCGGGCCGAAACTTATACGATGGGCGGCTGGTACGCCCCGGGTTGGGATTGGGATCCGTATTTCGGCTGCTACACCTACATTCCGGGAGACGGAATCTTCTACAGCCCGTTCGGCTGGGGTTTCTATTCGCCCTTCTTCGTTGGTTGGGCTCCGTATGGATTCTATGGCCACTACCACCATCATTTCGATCCCGACTGGCACCACTGGGGCGGAGGTGACCGTGACCATTACTTTGCTCACACTAATCACGGCTTCTATCATGGCCCCGGCGGCTCCGGACACAGCGGCCTCTATCATGGAGCAGATGGCGGCCCGCACGGCGACATGGGCCGCGGCGGTGGCGAGCACTATGGTGGCGGAGGTTCTCATGTTGGCGGAGGGTTTCATGGTGGTGGCGGAGGCGGCCACCACTAAGACGTGAACCCTTCTGCAAGGCAAAGCGGGACGCGAAAGCGCCCCGCTTTTCTTGTGCCAAGTGCGAGAGCCAGGCAGAAGATGCTATCTGTCACGGCTCTCGGTTCGGGATTTAGTAAAGCGCAAGGTTCGCCTCGATGAGGCGGCGAAAGCTCTCTATCGTTAACGTCAAAAGCACGCTTGGGAACGATGACGTGGATGGAATCTGCCTGATAGATGATGAAGGGATTCTTCGATTCCGAATAGTTAGAGAATCGTGGCCATTGTCCTCGATCTGTGGAATCAGCGCTTTGAATCCCCTCCTCGGAAATGTCGACACTGAATTCCTGGTTAACGATTCTCCGCACTGACCAAAAGTAATTTGGTGCCCAAAGACTCGGCAGTGAATCCTTTGCCTGACCACTCGCTGGCTTCCTCCATAATTCCGCATTCGTGGTCCGGCGGCGGTCAACTTTCACTCAGGAAAGTAGCCTTCTTTCGAGCGGATGCGATAGTCTTTTTGCCCCCGGAGTGAAACTTCGATCTTCCGCCATTTGCCCGCTTCCGCACCGGCCGGGGGCCGGTACGCGAGCATGTACAAGTGCTGGAGATCGAGGGCAATTTTTTGGAAGACCTGATCGATGTCAGCCGGCTTTTTGACTTCGTAAGAAGTCCCGCCCGTGCGCTTGCTCAAATCTTCGAGGAGTTTTCTTAGTTCCTTCGAGCGTGTTGCTTCGCCTTCCGCGATCGCGTAGAGCGGGATGCCGGCCTTTTTTGCCCGGGTGACGGCGGCATTCGCGTTCAGAGCGCTGGCATTATCGTCGCCGTCGGAGAAAACCACGAGTGCTTTCTTTCCCGGACGTTTCGAGATTTCCTGGGCCACTTCGGAGAGCGCATCGAACAGCGCGGTCTGGCCTTCGGCGCGCGTCCGCAAGACGGCGCGCTTGGCCGCCGCTTTGTCCGTGGTGAAGTCCTGACGGACCACCAGGCGCTGGTCAAACGTATAGATGGCCACGGCATCCTCATTCTCCAGCACGTCGATCAGTTTCATAATGGAATTCTTCACTCGTGGCAGTGCTTCGCTCATGCTCCCGGTGGTGTCCAGGAGGATGGCGCAAGAAAGCTTTCCCGAATCAGCTTCGAAATTCGTGATTTGCTGCAACTTGCCGTCCTCGAATACCTGAAAACTGTCACGGCTCAGGCCTTGCACATATTGGCCACTGTGGTCGTAGACGCTGGCATAAACTTCCACCAGCCGGACTTGGACGCGGATTACATTCACTGCTTGCTGTCCGCGTGCTGAAAGCACGCAGGCAATAGCGACGGTGAGGATGCACACTGCGAAGAGGCGCATGGGCTTCTTCATTGTTGAAGCGCCTCTCTCAAATCGCTGGACGCGATGGACGCAAACGCGCCCATCAACGACCGCCAATCGCGGGAGTCGGTCATTTTCGCATGATGGAACGCCTTGGCAGCTAGCGGCTCGGCCACATTCACAAGTGCTGGCGGTTCCACGCCGGCACTGTCGGCCAGGACCACAAGATAGAGTTTGAATTGCGCGGAACGCTCGGCAATTTCTGCCGGGAACATATGCCTCTCATACTCCTCATAGGGAGCATCTGGGATCAGATGAGGATGACCGCAACCGAAAGCATGATATGTCACTGCGCCGAGGACGTTGAGCCTTGAGCCACTATTCGAACTGGACAACTGACGCAAAGCCGCCGTCGACGGCGAGGGCCACGGATCCGTCTTGAATCGCTCAAGATACTTGCCCCCCAGCGCGAAAAGATCCGGTAGTGTCACGGCGTTCCAGACTTTCGGCCAATTCCGTTTCTCGATGCCGCTGAGCAGCTCCGAGCGGCGTGTAAGCGAGAGCAGACCCACGGTATCTTCACCCAAGGCCTCAAACTCAACGGGGCGGCTGGCCGACTCCGCAATCCATTCGCGCGCCGCCGTAGTGCGCAATCCGACGAGTCGCAAATCCGACTCCTCAAGTTGGTCCCAGGCTGTGCCGCGGATGGCCGCGATCTGCGCTGCGATGGCCTCCTCGCCCGCGGGACCAGCGGTTTTCCAGCCCGTTCCTGCGGCCGTGCCGGAAGACAATCCAAATTGCGCGAATCCCCCGACAAAGTTACTCCCGATTCCCTCGCTGGCCCGCGCAAACGCCGATTCTGGAACCAGCTCTTTCCGGCCCACTTCCGAAGTAAAATTAAAATAGTGGTGCTTGCGAAGAAGCAGGGGGTCTTCCGATACGACCAGATCCGCCGGGCGCAGAAAGTAAGCGTAGACCTGTCCGGCAAGCGCGAGGGAAATCTGAGGCTGGAGCGCCGCCAGCAATTCCTGTGAAAGCTTCTCAAGTTCCTTCGCATTCTGTTTGTGCTTCGCGATCTTCTGTGCCAACTGGGCGACGATTTTGTGAATCGGCGCAGGGTCGTACCGGAGGATGCTTTCTTTTTCTTTTCCCTCCACCTTAATGTTCTTAGGCAGCTCCACCATGGGCAATCCGTTCGCGGACTTCTCGATCGTCGCAAGAGCTGCTGCGCCTGTCGCGGAAAGTTTTCTTGTTCCCTCGTAAATCTGGAGCATCGCCGCGAGGCTCGGTACTTTCTGCAGCTCCAGGACGCGCTGAAACTCCACGGTTCGGTGGCCTCCAGGCTGCGCTTCCGGACCCAGCAAGCAAGTGCGGACTTGTTCGTCCGCCGTCAACCCCTGGTCCATCGACTTGCAGAATCCCAGTATGGCGCGTGCAGATTCTAGTGAGGCCTGGCTATATGCGGCGGCTCCATCAGCCGCGACAAACTGACCGGCAACAAAACGGAACAGCTTGGCGGCTTCCTCGTCTCCGATGGCCCGCCGCCGCCGGAGCAGACATATCCACTCCACCAGGGAATGAAACTGCCCCAGCTCCAGGTTCGCATCGAGCATGGAATGGGACTTGGCCCGTTCGATGGCCGCAAAGAACTGGGAGTAATCGGAAGACTCTAACCCCGTAATATCGGTGAAATAGGCGTAGGCGCCGGAAAAATCGGAGTATTCCTGGGCCAGGATCAGAGCCGATTGATCATCGAGCGGCTTTAGGCGGTGCGCATCGATGCGCGCCACGCTGAGAAAATTTTCGAGTTCCGTATGCCGGGCGGACTTGTCCTGGTATCGCGTTTGCGCAAGCCGAAGAAGGATTTCGTCTTCTACCTCAGGCGCTGCGACCTTTGAGACCTTTTTCATCATCTTTATTGTTTGTGATTCATTCGAAGAGCGTCCTTTGGCTACCATCCAGACTTCGGGGGATCCCGGAAAATCCACATGCCCTTCGCTATCCAATGGAATGGAGCGCAGAAACTCGGAGAAGGCGGTATTTCCGATCATGGCGGAAGCCGCGCGCCGCATCTCTTCCGTTTCCGAAAAGAGCTTGTAGAACTGCGCGGTCCTTGAGGGATTGGCGGTGAAAAATGCTTGATGCGCCCGGTCCAGCTGCGAAAGAGAAAAGTAAAACGCCAGCAATCTGCCTTCCGAGCGCTGCATCAATGCCAGAAAGAAAGGACCGGGCTGTGCGGGATCAGCGCCGGCAAGATTCGTCCAAATGGATTCGGCTTTCGCTCCGCCGGGAACCGCAGCGTGTGAACCCTGCAAGGCAAAAGCTGGCGCATAAGAATAGATGAGGTCCGCGCAACGATCTGCCAGCGCCTTTAGGCTCACGACCGCAAGCAACGCGCTCACGGCCCCCCTATCCAGCGAACTAATGCCCAAGTACAGCCGCGCCATCTTCGGCTGACGCAGCAAAGCGGCCGCAAATCCCCCGGGTTCATTTTCACTCGGATAGAAACTCTCGCGCCACACGTTCTCGCCCGGATAGACCGCGGCTCGCTCGTCGGAAATCTTCAGCTTGTAGGACTTGCCGCCCTGAAGGGCTTCCTGAATGCCCAGTTCGTCGATGGCCAGTGCCGAGGCCGTTTCCTGCTTCTTGGCTTGATTCTTCTTCTCCCCGCGATCCAATTCCACCTGACCCTTGGAAGCGTGCAACTTGATGCCAAGCAGATTTAACACTTTCTCGGTATCGCGTCTTCCTTCTTTGCTATTCAGCGAGAGCGTAACGACCACGCTGTTCCCGTCGCGCTTCCCCAGCGCCTCCAGTGCAGCGACACGTTGAAAATGCTCTTGAATTTCTTCCTCGTATCCCTTGGCGCCGCAGCTTGGCCGTTGGCAGATCCGTGCGATTAAGGTTCTGCTATATTCCACAAAAAATCTTTCCGGCGGCACTCCCTCCTGGGCGTGTGCGGCGAACGCCAGCGCATCCAGCCCTCCCGGAACCATCGCGCCGCCTTCGTTTTTCTCCTCCACGCTCAGCAAGCGCCGATACTCCGGATGTCCCGCAGATTCGAGCATCGCCGCGAAGGACTCGGCATGCGTAAAATCCGCGTCACGTAACGCCACGGCGAATCCCCGTTCGAGCGAGGGCAGCCGCTGGGGCGAGGATCCTCCGAGTACGTCCACCAGCCGGGCGTAAGCCTCCGCGGCCGCGCCGCCGTAACTATCTTCCACGGTTGCCAGGCGGAGCATCAGTGCGGGGTCTTGCACCACGGCAGCACCCTGCTCCAAAGCCTCGCGGGCTTCGTACACCCGACCCTGCTTCTCAAGCGCGTCGGCCCGCGCCACGTACAGGCTTGCGTACTTGGGCGCCACGGCCAGGCCTTCATTGGCAGCTTTCTCCGCAGCCCGCGCGTCCCCCGATTCGAGCAGCAATCGCGCAATCCGGTAATGAGCGCGCTCGGCGGCCGGCTGCACTTCCAACACGCGCTTCCACACCGCCAGCGCCGCGGTGCTTTGTTCGAGATCATCCAGAATTCCAGCAAACTCTGCGCGAATTCCCGCATCCACCGGCAAGCTTGAGGTTACTGCTTCTTTCAGTTCTGCTGCCTTCTCATTTTGCTTTGCGCCGAGGTACAGCTTCAGCAGCGAACCCGTTTCCGGAACGTGCACCCCGCCCAGTGCCAGCCCCTGCTCGTATGCTTGGATAGCAAGCAGCGGATCCGCCGTCTGCTCCCCTGCGCGCGCTTTGATGAACCAAAGGTCTTGCCGTTTGGCATCACCCTTAAGAGCTTCGTCAAGAAAAGGAATCGCCCCCTTGTCATCCTTCCGCGCCAAGTGGACTCGCGCCAGATCTTCCGCGAGAGCCGGGGTGAGCAATTCGAGATCGACCGCATGTTTCAACGCCTCTTCCGCTCGGTCATAGTCCGCCGCCAGCAGCAACAGATGCCCGAGGCCAGCATAAGCGCCACTCTCCAAAGGATGCACCTCCACGAACATCTTGCGGAACCGTGCCGCCGCTGCATAATCCTTCTGCTTTTCGTTGTAAGCAGACGCCGTAAGGAGTCCCCCCGGTTCCAGCGGATTCAATTCCAGCACCGCACGTAAATCTTCACGAATCCGTTGCGCATCGGCCTCGCTGATTCCTTCCTGATTCACGAGTTTCGCGGCTTCCGCGATGTTCGCCAGCATTCCGGAATACTGCACGATGGAGGGGAGCGCGCCGCCCTCGGAGGCGGCAAATTCCGGACCCTCGAAAAGAACTTGTCCTGACAAATCGGAAAGTGAGGAATGCGAGATGACGAACCCGTGCGCGGGCTGGGGCGTGTGCCAGTCCACCTGAAAGTAAAATGACGAGGCTGCGCCGGTCTGTCGAGGATAATCGCTCAAATGGTCATGGATGATTGTTCCGCCGGTGGATCGGAAAACTGGCAACCAGGCTTCCTCCTCACCCTCCACCCCAAATAAACTCACCTGTACATGCTGGCTACTAAAGGCGCGCGACAGGAGGGCTGTCGCGTACTCCCTGACGGCAGGTTCCAGCGCGGGCAAGTCGCCGATCAGCAGGACGCGCGACCAATTGGAACCCCATTGTGCGGCGTTTGCGGCAAGTGCGTCATAAAACGCCTCCGCCGAAACGGGCGTGGCATTTTCCATACCAGCCTGAATTTTCTCAAGCGCGGCTTTGAACCGCGCACGGCTGGCAAACGGTCCCGCGGTTTCCGTCGAACCGTTCCGAAGCACCATCAGCCGCACCGGACGCCCGTTCATCCCACCGTACAACGCGAGTAGATCTTTGTTGGCGCCTTCCAACTCCGCGGCCTTCAGCCCATTCATGAGCAGCACAACCGTGAGTGATGACTCGGGTTTTACACCCGAGAGGATGGCATCGACCCTTCCCGCATAAGTCTGTACAGGAGACAGTCCCAACGCCTCCGAACTGGAAGAGCGCACCAGAATCTCCGAGCCGTGGGCGGGCGGGCATGCGAAGAATAGAAGGAAGACAAGGCCGCAGGAGCCCAGGTGGGATTGGATTCTTCTCATATGGAACCGGTCGGGGCAAATCCGGAATCGTACCGAAAGTTTAGCACACGGCCGCCTCTTGCACTTCACGTATCAATCCCCCCGAGGGGTTGGACTCCCACCCCGGGCACCAGTCTCACTTTCCACTCTCGAGTCCGCGCGTCCCTGCAAATCGCGCCTGCTGCCGCCAGGGTTAAGATCCAACGGCCGTTGGGTTTGTCCAGCGCAACCACATTGACCTGAAAAGCAATCCAGGCTGGTAGCAGCACTCTAATGATGGGAATGATGGCTTGGGTTATTGGAAGTTCGCGCGGCGGAGAAACTCCGCAAACCGCGGGTCGGCGCGCAGCGGATCGAAGAACGGATGTACTTTGAGAAATTGCGTGATGTTCGATCGTTCCTCGGCGGCGCGCTCTAACCGTTCCCTGATCTCCCTCAGCGCCTGGCGGACGACTGGGGGAGATCTCTTCGTCCATGCTGCCCTAAACGGAAGCCGGGCGATGAGGGAAGGCGCTACCTGACCGGCCAACCTTCCAACCGTACTGAGGGAAAACCCGCCGTACGGTTGTGTCCTGACGCCATAGATTATTCAGCCGAGGGGACTGTCGCTTTTAAGCGACAGCGGAATCGGCTCCTCCTTGAACCTGACTTTCGCTTGTACTAAACTTCCTCGTGACCTCTTGAAGCGACCGCCCGCTGGGCAACGTAAGTCTTCAAGAACTTGAGGCCCCGGATAAGGCCTTCGTGGCGTAACGTAGAGGCTCTAACTCATGCGTGCCACGAGAAGTCGTCGCATTTTTATGCGACGGAGAAGTCACGTGTCTTGCCTTCACGTCTTGGCTGGCATGGCATCGAAGTACGCGGGAGGCCAACTATGCCTTTCGTCCGCATTTCGCTCCGCCAGGGCGCCTCGCTGGAACATCGCAAAGCGATTGCCGATGGGGTCCATCGCGCGATGGTCGAAGCCATGGCGATCCCGCCGGACGACCGCTTCCAGGTCATCACGGAGCATCCGCCAGAAGGTCTCATTTACGACCCGCAATATCTCGGGGTTCATCGTTCCGATCGCATAGTGTTTGTCCAGATCACGCTAAGCTGTGGCCGGAAGCCACAGCAAAAACGAAAGCTATACAAGCGCATGGCCGAAATTTTGGCGGAAACACCAGGCTTGCCGGCGCAGGATCTCCTGATAAACCTTGTCGAAACGTCATGGGAAAATTGGTCGTTCGGCAATGGCGAAGCCCAATACATGGATTCCTGATTCCCCCTTTCTTTTGTCGTACGATGGACGTTGCGTATGAATCGGCTGCGCCCTATCGGCGTCACACTCGTTTTGTTGTGCATCGGTGTGTTCCTGCCCTCCTACACCCGCTCCGTCGGTGCGCGGGAGTTGGCGGCCGCGTCGGAACGCGCTTATCTTGGTTACGACCGCAACGTTTACCCCGGCGACCCCGCTCTTTCCATTCTGCGAAAAACATTCGCTTTTTCTGGTTACTGGCTCAGCCCGTCACCAGGAGAAAAAACAAACACCTGGTTAGGCAAACGCGAACTGCTTCGCTCGCAGGGATTTGGTTTCTTGGTCTTGTACCGTGGACGGGACAGCGGCGAAATCAAGAGTGCAGTGCTAGCAAAGAGTCTGGGAAACGAAGATGCAAGAGGCGCAGCGAGTGCCGCAGAAGCAGAAGGTTTTTCTCGCGGCACTATCATCTTCCTTGACATCGAAGAGGGCGGCCGTCTTCCGGCGACATACCACGCTTATCTGCGGGAGTGGATCGAGGAATTGTTCAAGGCCGGTTACCGCGCGGGCGTCTATTGCTCCGGCATTCCTGTCAAAGAAGAGCCCACCGTCACCATCACCACAGCGGACGACATTCGGAATAATGCTCCTTACCGCGACATCATCTTCTGGGTCTACAACGATGCTTGCCCGCCTTCACCCGGCTGCGCGTTCCCGCAAGATCCGCCCGCTCCTTCTGCCGGCGGAATTCCCTATGCTGCGGTTTGGCAATTCGCTCAGTCTCCCCGCCGCAGAGAATTCACCTCTCACTGCCGCGCGACCTACCATCGCGGTGGGAACTGCTACGCGCCCGGCGACTCCGCTCACTCCTGGTTTCTGGATGTAAACGCAGCATCCTCTGCCGATCCCTCGAGTGGCGCCAAATGACCGTCTTCGAGAAAATTCGTCTCCGTGCGCGCCGGCATCCGGCAGTTGAACGCCGATTTTCGCGGATTTCTTTTTGTGGACGAAGAACCGGCCTTGCGCATCTTCGGCAATTTCCACAGCGACCGCAGCGAATACCACGTCACTTATTTTGATCTCCACACGGCCGGCGAGCCCTAGGCCGTCAGAGATGAGCCAGACGGTTTCCCAAAACCGGAGCGGCTCAAACCTTCCTGGGAGTGATTGGACCATGCAAAGCTTGCCTTATCCGAGGTCGGGGGCCATATCCGGCCTAAATTCACGTGATTTGAGCCGCCCCACGGCTTTCTCTTTTTTTTCGCTACCGCTAACCCCTTCTTTCCACTAACTTTGCTGGGTTATGTTCCCTTTCGGAGCAGCCATCTCCTTTGCTTGGCACCTTTTATGGACGCAACACATCTAACCGGGGTATAATGAGTCATCCACATTTTTAACGCATAGCACCCATCAAAATAATTCGTGCGGAGGTTAGAAGGATTAAGGTTAAGGTGTTGGTGGAGGGGGTGGGCTACCCAGGGCAGCGCCGCCAAGAAAGGCAGCAAGAGGAGTACCAGTACATGCTCAAACAATTTCTACTGGCCAGCGATTTTGACCAGACGCTCAGTTTCAACGACTCCGGCGTGGTTCTCAGCGAACTCATCGGTTTCCACGGCTTTCACGACAAGGTGAAGGGCTTGTCGGAGATGAACCTCGTCCAGCAAGGGGCGGAGCTCAGCTACCTGATTCTCCATGATCCGGATTTCCGCCGGGTTCGCCGCGAGCACCTTGTCGAGACCGGCAAGCGCATTCGCCTGAAGCACGACGTTGCTCTGTTCGCGCGCGCGCTCGACAATCTGGCTGAAGGCTACAAGTTCCATTTCAACGTCATCTCTGCTGCGCCGCAGGAGATCATCCAATCGGCGCTCGAGGGCATTGTTCCGACCGATCACATCTTCGGCACGCGCTTCCGCTACAACGAAGCAAACGGCGAAATCGAATCGATCGTTCGCGCTTCAGCCGGATGGGGCAAGATCACAGTGCTCGAAGAGCTTCGCGCCAGTCTCGGCATCAGCCACGACCACATCATCTACATGGGCGACGGCAGCTCCGATATCCCAGTGATGATGCACGTCAACCAATACGATGGCCTAACCATCGCCGTCAGCGAAGCCAAGTTCATCACTCGCGTCGCCAAGCGCACTGTTCTCAGCGACAACGCCGTGAGCGTCCTTGTTCCCGTGCTCGAAAAAGTCATGAACTGGGATTCCGCCAAGATCCGGCGGTTCTTCGCGTCCTACGGCCTCACTTTGCTCGAATGGGAGAAGATGCGCAC
>DATKEV010000070.1:0-5104 GCA_035511855.1 Candidatus Udaeobacter sp. | reverse complement strand
TCAATGGGATGTGGTTCCAAGACGCCTACAACTACGACTTTGCGACGATCTACAATTCGAACACGCCGGTAGCAACTTGGCAGGGGGAGATCAGTTTTTGTGCCTACAATGGTGGTGGCTGGCGCAAGGTACTCGAGAGCGTCCATCATACGGCGACGGTGGCCGATTGGTACAGAAACCACGGCAGGCACCAAATCTATGCGGCAGGCAAGAAGGTAGAGCTAGTAGAGTCACTGAGCAGCCGGCCTGCACCATTGGTTCAGATTGAAGCCGCCCCTGTCGGTACCTTCTTAACGCGTGGATGAGGGATCTAGAAATGAAGCGGTCACTCTGATCTGTGAGGGTGAGGCATCCCAACCCTACGAACAGGGCAGGTAGAATTAGCAAAGCGCCACATTCAGCCGCTCTGCCACTTCTCCACGGTCGGACCCGGCCGAAAAATTCGGCCGGATAAATAAAGCATAACGTCAAAAAAGAGAATAAGCAGGTTTCAGTACCACAGAGAATCATGCGTTCTGAGCGAACGATTCATGGCTGCCCGCGTCAAACAGGGTGGGTCGGTTGTCAGCAAGTAGCCGTGGAAGCAGAACAGTAAATCTTTCCATTCGGGTGTTTTGAACATACAATGGCACATGGGGCCAGCCGTACCAGCGGGGGTTACGGCTACGCCGTTGGTTGCGGTGGCTCCCGTAAGTCCTCTGCTTCGAACGCCGAGCCGTGGTCGTGGAGCCATCCTAGCGCGAAACATTTCGACCCAATTGGGCGTATGTAGGGTAGAGGCGGTTCGGCGAGCACTTGTGTCCACAGCGACGGAGGATCAGCAGTGCGATCACCCAGAAAGACGTTTGCCGTGGAACTCTGAGTGTCTGGCCGCAGCGAGGTGGAGCGAAGGGGAGTCGAAATGAAGACGTGGCACAAAGTGGCGATTGGTGCGGGCGCCGTGGTGGTGCTCGGCGGCATCGTTTTGTTCAGCGTGAACCAGGCAAGCAAAGGTGTCGTTACGGTTCAAACCGCCAAAGTAGCGAACCAGGAAAGCTTGGTGTCGTTGGTAACGGCCTCGGGTGAAGTCAAGCCGACGACCTATACGAATGTAACAGCCCAGGGATTTGGCCGTATAACGGGAATCCTCGTCAAAGAAGGCGATCACGTCAAAAAGGGCGACCGCTTGCTTCTTCAGGAAAACGTTCAGGCGAATGCGGATGTGCAAGCGCAGTCGGCCGCGGTAAATTCGGCTGAGTCCGCCGTGCAAGCAGCGGAAGCCAGCTACAAGGCGGCGCAGTCGGACCTTATTTCGCAGCAGGCCAACCTGGAGAAGGCCAAGCTGGATTACGATCGCGGCCAGGGTCTTTACAAGGACGGGCTGATTCCGAAGCAGGATTTTGACCAACGCAAAACGACTTATGATGGCGCGGTGGCTGCCGTGGACTCGGCTCGGGCGCGCGTGCAATCTCTGAAAGCACAACTGGATCAGACGCGTGCACTAACGAATCAGAGTCGTGCGGTGCTGGTGCACACACAAGATATTCTCCACAAGACAACCTATATATCCCCCATCAACGGAATTGTCAGCTATCTCCCTGAGCGTGTGGGCGACTACGTCGTGCCTGGGATCCAGAACTCCAACGGCAGCTTCCTCATGACACTCTCGGACATGTCCGTGGTCACGGCCGAAGTAAAGGTAGACGAGACGGATATCGTCAACGTGAAGATGGGCCAGGAAGCGGACGTAACCATTGATGCCGTCCCCGGCAAAGTGTTCAAAGGCAAGGTCACCGAGATCGGTTCGCAGGCGGTGCTCCGCAGTTCGGGCTTGACGACAACCCAGACAACAACCAGCACGCAGGAAGCCAAAGACTTCAAAGTTGTGGTTACATTAGCGAATCCGCCGGAGAATCTGCGGCCCGGGCTTTCTGCCACGGCGAAAATCAAAACTGCGGAGCGCAAGAACGTCGTAGCCATTCCGATTCAGGCTTTGGCCGTGCGAACCCGCAAGGATCTGGAAGAAGCCGCCAAGAACGCTAAGAAACAGGGCAACTCCGGTGTGACGCTCGCTGCTCCTCCACCTGCGGCGGCAGGGGATCCCAAGAAAGATGAAGTGCAAGGCGTTTTCGTGATCAACGGAAAAAAGGCGATATTTCGGCCCGTAGAAACGGGAATTGCTGGCGTGACGGACATCGAAATTACAAAGGGATTGCAGAGCGGCGACGAAATCGTTGTTGGCAGCTACAAAGCGCTGCGCACCTTGAAGCCGGAGTCGCAAATCAAAGTGGACAACAGCGCGCCAAAGAAGCAGGAAGATCAGCAAAGCTGACGCGCGCCCAGGAACAAAGGACGAGGGAGATTTGCATGCCTGTCGAGACACCAGCCACGGATTCCTACCGCGATGATCTGGTCAGTTCCGGCGTTGTAATCAAGACTGAGAGGCTTGCGAAAGTTTACGAAATGGGCGCCGAGCAGGTGCACGCGCTCCGGGGTGTGGATGTCGAGATCCGCAAGGGCGAATACGTGGCCATCATGGGCCCTTCCGGCTCGGGTAAGTCGACACTGATGAATCTGATCGGCTGCCTGGATTCGCCGACCTCCGGGAAATACTGGCTGGCGGGCCGCCTGGTGAGCGATCTGGACGACGATGAACTCGCCTACATTCGGAACAAAGAGATTGGCTTCGTGTTTCAGACGTTTAATCTGCTGCCTCGCGCGACGGCGTTGCACAACGTGGAGCTGCCTCTGATTTACAACGGTACGCCTTCCGAAGAACGCATCGAAAAAGCGAAGAAGGCCCTCGAGCGCGTGGATTTGATGGACCGGATGAGCCACAAGCCAAACGAGCTCTCCGGAGGGCAGCGGCAACGCGTTGCGGTTGCGCGCGCCCTCGTGAACAACCCGTCCATCGTGCTGGCGGACGAACCGACGGGCAACCTCGATTCGAAAACGGGCGAGGAAATCATGGCTCTGTTCGAGAATCTGTACCGTCAGGGGAACACCATTATTTTGGTGACACACGAGCACGACATCGCTCAGCACGCACACCGCATCATCCACATCCGCGACGGCAAGATCGCTTCTGACGAAGCCGTCGTAAAGAACTAACCGGACATCGGCTCTTTTCTTCCTTTATAGGAAAAGTAGATGGTGTTGGTCGGCACAAATTGCCGCCGGCCAACGGGCTTTTCTGTCCAAGGCAGAAGCGGACATCACGAATGACATCCCGCTCGAAAGGCTATTGGCTGTGTACTACGCCCGAACTTTCGAGATCGGCAAAGGATTGAGCTTTACTCAGATAGGTATGGGAGAGGCGATCGTGCCAGGTCAGCTCATCCTCGTCCCACATGGCCCAAAGAAATCCCAGAAAAAATGTACCCGCGGAAAGCATGTACCCCGCGCTGCGCAAGAACATCTGTTTGGGTGTGGGCTGCTCTCCAGAAAAACTCGTCACCTGCAACCCCCGCATCATCATCCCCGGCGTCGTTCCCCCGAAAACGGTGAAGAGAGCAAAATATTGCAAATAGACGATCGCAAATGTCGTGGCGTAAACAGCTGCGCTCAACTTGCTCAAGGTAAATTGTCCGCCGAGAGACCCGAAAAGCGCCAGGAACCCACCATAGGCGAAGAGCAGACAGCCCAGATCGATCAGCGCGGCCAAGCGGCGGTCGTCGATACACGCCACCGGATGCCGATCCGATTGAGAATCGGTTCCACCGCCCGCCGCTTGAGCAGCTGAGGCCGTTTCACTCTCTGGAGTAAGGGAAACATCGATAACCATCCGCGATTCTTCGAGAACACGCTTCTTCGAGGGTCGGCCGATCGCGATGGTAAAGGAAAAATCTTCTTCCTTTGACGGTGGCGTTTCAGCAACGGCAAGTGCTGGCTGGGCAGGAGCCTCGTGCCAACCTTCGTCGAACGAAAAGCGGGACTGCGCTGCGTTCGGCGTCACTTTGCGCCGCCGCGTACGGTAGGTTTCAAGGCGCTGAGCGAGTTCACCTTGCCAGGTAATGCTCTTTCCCGTTTCGCGCGAAGAAACGCCGCGCCCGACGGAGTGGTCAATCGAAGGGTGGTCGAGAGTTGGATTCGTAGTTGAAATTCTAGGCCGGCTGATGCCGGAAGCTTCGTCCGTTCCAGAAAAATCAACGGAAAATGAGGAATCGCAAAAATTGCAGACGCCTACGCTCGACGGCAGCACCGCGCCACACTGTAGACAAGTTTTTGTCACCGGTTAGTTTTGCGCTGCGGACGCTTCCACTCCGGTGAGGAGGGAACCAGTACAAGATAGCACACCGTAGAAAATGTCAAACAAAAAAACGATTTCGATGGTAGCGAAAAAAGCAGCAGCAAACTGGCGAAGGGCGTGGGGGCCGGAACTGCTAACCGTCCATCTGTTCCGCGAGCATGTCGCGGCTGAACGAGATGCGGCGCTCGAGTGCGACAGCAGCAAAGTAGGCGCAATGACCGCGCTCCAACTCAGTCCATTCCTGCATGGTTGGAACCATGCGCGCGATCGTCGAGCGCAGGAAGTTCAGTAGTCTGAAATAAACGCTGACTGCCTGGATACTATTGCGGTCCTCCGGGCGTTCCGGGCAGAGCTGCAAAAGCTGCATGACCCGCGTGTAATCTTCACCGGAAGCGGTCCGCTGGATGCCCGTAACATCCTGCACCTCAGGGGAAAGCGTCTGTCTCGAGGAGGCGGCGATGAGCGAGCGGCAGTAGGACACAAAGAACTGCAGCAACAGCACCACCGAGCACGCGAGTATGATTCCAGCCATCATCGCGGCACCACCGCAAGCCGAGCGGGAACTGTGCGCGCTTCTTCTGGAATACGCCAGAAAGCATACGCCCACGAAAAGGCGAGGAAGCAGCCGAAGAGTTGCGGCAGGTACTCGAAGATACTAGCCCGGCTCTGGTACAAGTTCTGCAACGCGTAGTTCGCCGCAAACATGCTGAAGTAAACGCCGATCGAGAGGATCAATTGGATCAACCTTGTGCGCGTTTCACGCAGCTTCAGAACGGCGCCCCAGAGTACATAAGTCAGAACAAGTCCCACAAAGTAGAGATTCTGTGAAATCTCTACAACGAAGTGTGTTACCAGCCTGGAGCTGGACTGCTGAAC
>DATKEV010000069.1:0-16653 GCA_035511855.1 Candidatus Udaeobacter sp. | reverse complement strand
TGATGCGGTAAGATTGTCTTACCATGGAAACTAAACTCTCGACCAAGGGGCAAGTTGTACTGCCTGGTCCAATTCGCCGCCAGCTGGACCTTCAGCCGGGCGACTCGCTCGACGCAAAAGTGCAAGCAGGGCGCGTCATGTTGACTCCCCGGAGGAGGCGCTCGCGACAGGTAAGAATCCTCGTTGACCGAATCACCGGTCTTCCGGTTCTAAGCGCAGGACCGGACGCACCGCTTTTGACCAGTCGGCAGGTGCGCGAGATTCTCTCCGAATTTCCATGAGATGCTTGCTTGACGTAAACGCGCTCGTGGCGCTCGGCTTCCTCCAGCATGAATTCCACGCGCGAGTCGCGGCCTGGGTGCGTGCGTCAGTTGCAAAGGGAACTGTAGAACTGGCAACCTGCTCGATCACGGAGCTTGGTTTCGTCCGAATTCTTGTGCAGGCACCGCAGTACGGATTTGCCGTTTCCCAGGCCCGGGACATGTTGCTGCGGTTGAAAGCGGCAAGAGTTTTGAAATTTATTCCCGACGACCACGACATTTCACGCCTGCCGGCTTGGGTCAAGACAGCAAAACAAACGACCGATGGCCATCTAGCGCAATTGGCCAAAGCAAAGGGCGCAATTCTTGCGACGCTGGACAGGCGAATTCCCCGTGCATTCCAAATTCCGTGAGCGAAATGACGCATGATCGGCGCGTCAGCACGAGCGCCAGGATCGCGCCCGAGTCACGCCATTACCGGCGAATCTCTTCCGATTCTCAGGGCGTCGCGAGCTTGCGTGCTTCGATAAGGATTTTGGTGAGGCGGTTGGAGGGGCGTCCGAGGCGAAGGCGAGACGCGTTATACCTGAGGCGGACATTGCATTTTGTTGCGAGGGTGCTCTGCCAAATCGCTACGAGCAGCTAGCGAAATCAATCTCTTTGGCGGTAATGGTCGCGCCGGCAGTTACTTTCAGAGTTATTCCAAGTGTGTCCAGGTTCGTCGTCTGGGAAGGCATCGAGCAAATAGCCGCGCCTCCGGACATGGGTTTCGTGGCGTCCGCTTCGACGGAATAGAGCACGCTGCCGCCGGCGGGCGGCGAAAAAGAGACCTTCCCCGCCGAGAAGCTGCCCACGTTTGGATTGCTGGCCGGCACGACCAGAGTGTATTGGGCACAGAAGGCTCCCATGGGGCTTCCTGTTGCCGGGCAAGGCGTTGATGATTCGACGGCGACGTTTGAAGTAGAGCCCTGTAAAAGCGGAACGGTGACTGGGCGAGTCGCGCCGCCCGAAAGTGAAACGGTTTGCAGCGCGCTTGTGCTCACGTCGATGTTCACTCCCGCTGGTCCGTTCAGCGCCGTGACAATGCCTTGAATGGTCGCCGGCCCTTTCGTCGTTCCTGTCTCCGTCACTAGAGGCAGAGCGCCCACATCGGTTCCCCCGGGAACATTGACCACGACGGTTGCGTTGTAAGCCGTGCCCGAACTGCTGACTGCGTCGACGACGACATCAAACACGGCACCCATGGGCAACGGGCAAAAGCCGAAGTGCCCGCCGGAGTCAGTTAGGGCTTCCATGAAAATGCGATCTGTGCCGGACTTGTCTGAATTTTCGAGGGCAACCGTGGCGCCGGCGATGGGTTGCAAGGTCACGCTGTCCAGAACTTGGCCTGAGATTCCCGTGGTATTCGTGCTGACTACGCCAGCGGTCAGCGCGGGCTTGAGCCGGAACTTGCCATTGCCTTCCTGGATGATGGAGGCGCAGGCGTTGAAATCAACATTGATATCCACGGACTGCCCGGCAGCCACGTGAATGGGACCGCCCACGACTTGCCCCGGAGGAATTTTGAGGCCAGTATTTGCCTGGCTGGAGAGCAGAAGCTCCGAAGTATTTTTGTTGCTGTCCACAACGCAATTGAACACTTGGCCGAGACTGGCGCAGGCATTTGAGGGAAAAGCCGCGATTGAGCTGGAGTTGTCGGCAAGAAGGAGGCGAATCTGTTGGTAGTCGCCCGCGGGAAGACTGGTATTGGAACCGAGGGTCTTGAGCAAGCAGGCCCCGTTGGCCGGCAGGTTCAGCAGGTCAACCTGAACCGGCTGGCTATTCAATTCGGGAACGAGTTCCACCCAACCGGGGGAATTGTCGTCCGCGGTAGCGCTGATGTGTGCCTGCACCGAACGGATGGTGACGAAGACGCTCTTGAAAATGCCCGCCGGTGGCGAGCAACTCGGCGGGTCACTAACGCTCACGTTGACTGTGGCCATCCCGTTGTTAAGCTGGCCGGTGATCGTTGTCTTGCCGCACGTCACCAGGGTCAGGACCACTGCAACAAGGGCGAGAACGCCCAACGGCATGTAAGAAGTAGGTATTTGGCGTTTGGAAAAACCGCTGAATCGCATGCGCACACCTCCGGGGTCTCAGTTGCAAGAGGAGGGAATCCCGAGGGCGGGGACTTCTTCGGCCTTCCGAGACAGTATGAGAAGAGGGAGCCTGATAGTCAAGGAGACGGGCCTTGCTTGCAGCCGAATGTCCCAAAGCTTGAGAGCTATCAGCGAAGACAATCTAATTCTGAAGCGATATTTGGCCGTCCTGCGAGGGCCTATTCCTTCAGCGACACGGGATCGGACTCATTTTTCGGTGACCTCTTGTCCAACAGCGACACTAATTCGCGGCCAGAGGCCGGGACGCCGACCTTTCCTTGCCGAACAATTTGCTTTGCACTGAGGCTTCGGCCATAGAGCTTTTTGTTCGCACTGCCGTCAGACCGGAGTGTCGAGCCCTCCAGCGAAATGCCCGCGAATAATCCGCGTGACCGTGAATAGCTGAGGACTTCTGCCCTCATCACAATGTCGGTATCCGCTGCCGCAGCGCGTCCCTTCGGCCCGGCTGCCGCGGAGGCGTCGGCGCCAAGCTTCACTTTGCTGCTCAAGATTGAGTTGGCCCCCTTGGGATTCATGACCAAGAGGACGAAGTCTGTGGCCTCACCGCCCAACTGAAAACCGATGTTTGCACCTTCGAGCGCGAACAATGCGGGAGCGCTCCAATGTCCCGTGAAGTGTTGGCCGGTTCGGCAGGTTATCGCACCCCGGCCGAAGTCGCCGCCGACGCCAATGGCGAACTTCAAGACCGAAGGAATCACAATGACGCATTCCGCCTTGTTGAGCAGTTCTTTTGGAATCCCATCGGGGATGTCCATAATCTCCTTGAACACTTGGCCACAAGCTTCGAGGCGCTTTTGCTCCCTGCTTTCATTCGCTGCGAAAGTGGGACAGGCAAGGAAAATGGCCATGACAAAAACACTAACTTTTCTCACGGGACGGCTCCCAGGCATCTGATCGATTCTTACGCCGCCAGTATACGACAACAGCCTTGGTGGTGGTTTTGTCCTAAGCGAAAACTGAATGGTGTGAGGAGACCGAGGGCGGCCAAGCCGTACTGAGAGTTGCAATCCGTGATCAACTTCCTCGAGTCGATAACACAACACACTCCAGTGGGTAACAAATTGTTGAGCCATCAGTTTCCAGCTACTCTGATAGCTGCCCCTCTCAGATTGGAGTGGAGAATGAAATCGACAAAATGGATGTTCGCCTGCGCGCTGGGAATTCTTTTGCTCACCGGCAATTTCGCTCTAGCCCAAGGTCACGGAAAAGGACAAGGAAAGGGCCGCGGCAAGCATGGAGATGATGACGACCAAGGCGAACAGTTTTATAAGGATCACGACCGTGAGGTTATGCGTGGATGGTACGACGGCCACCAGAGTAACCTTCCGCCGGGGCTTGCCAAGAAAGATCAGCTGCCTCCTGGATTGGAAAAACAACTTATACGGCGCGGCAAGCTCCCGCCAGGGCTTCAGAAGCGGCTCCAACCGTGTCCCGAAGATCTCGAGCGGCAGCTACCTCCACCGCCTCCGGATTGTGCACACGTGTTGATTGGCGGACACATTGTTCTGCTGAATCACCGAACAAATATAGTTGTGGACATCTTTCATCTTGAGATTCGGTAGCTGCTTCAGAGGCGCCTGGGAGTGAAGCGCTACCGACTTGCCACCGTTCTCAGCGCGGAGCACTGGGGGTTTCTGGTTTTCTAACTTCCCTCTGCGGACTTTTTGCCGAATGTAGAGCGTTCTGAAGTTCTTTGAAATGTGTTTGTCGATTTCAAGTTCCATCGCTCTCCCAACCCGGAGTCCAGCCCCACCAAGCAGGGCACAGAACATCTGCTTGTACCCATTGGAAGATCTAAGGATCCCGGCGATTACTTCGCCGGTGAAGTGGGGCGTGTTCTGTTTGCTTTTGTCCACTACTGGCAGGGCGATGAATTGGAGTCGAATCAGAAACGGGCGCCGCAGGTGACAATAATGATTTTGAGAGCCAAGTAAGCTAGATATTCTCAGATAGGGCAAATGATTCTGGTTTCCACCAGCCTTCCAGATTATAATCCGCGCCAACGCGGCCCTGTTTCCAAACACCATTTTGAACATTGCAGAATGATTGGTCCTCCATGCGAAGCGTGAAATGACGACCCTCGCACGCAAGCTGCATCTGATTGACTACTTTGCGCTGGGATTTGGCGTGATGGTGGGCGCAGCGTGGCTGGTCGTGATGGACGACATACTGGAACGCGGCGGTCCGTTGGGCGCGATCCTCGGATTTACACTGGGCGCTTTGACGTTGTTCCCCATAGGTTATGTGTACGGCAAGTTGGTAAGAGCAATTCCCGACGCGGCCGGGGAAGTCGCCTACACGGCAAAAGTTTTTCCGCGCGGTGTGAGCTTCGTTACGGGTTGGATGATGTTATTGAGTTATTTTCTGACGTGTCCCTTCGAGGCGATCGCCGCCGGTAAGATTGCGGGTTATCTCTTCCCTGCCATCGATTCCATCGAACTCTACCGGTTGGGTGGACGCCCGATCTATTTCTGGCGCGTCGTCTTGGGACTCACGATCACTGCGCTTTTGACCTGGTTGAATTATCGCGGCATCCAGGCGAGTGCAAGATTTCTAAAGTGGACGACATTCACCTTCCTGTCGCTGGTGGTCATTTTTGCGACCGAGGGATTTAGTCACGGTTCCATCTCCAATCTTCGGCCTTTGTTCTCGCATTCTCCGCTAATCTCCGTCCTGCTCGTGTGGCAAATTACTCCCTGGTTTTTGACGGGCTTCGAATCGGTGGGCAAGGGTGCGGAAGAGGCCAGCCCTGATTTCCAAGGAAGGAATTTCATGGTGGCCATCCAGATGACGATTTTTGTGGCCCTGGTATTTTTCGCCGTGGTTATCGCCGCGGTTGCTTATGTTGCGCCGTGGCAATCTCTGACGCACGAAAAGTTTCCGACGGCAGTGGCTTTCGAGCGCGCCCTCCATGCCCGGTGGATCGTGAACCTGATATTGGGGGCTGCGTTCATCGCACTTTTGAAGGCTTTCAACGGAAATGTGGTGGCTTCCTCACGAATGCTTTTCGCGATGGGGCGCCGCAATCTGCTCGATCAGCGGCTCGGAATGGTACATTTGATTAATCAGACGCCTTCGGTTGCGGTGCTCGGCGTCGGAGTCGCCACAGCAGTTGCCTTTCTGATGGGCGAAGCACTGCTCGTGCCCATTCTGGAAGTTGGAGCTGTCGGTTCGGCAATCGGCTGGATGGCGGCATGCGGATCTTACTATTGCATGAAGCCCTCTCTCGCGGGACGCGCTGCGGCCATCTATGGGGTACTACTCACATCGGTGATGGTTCTCGTGAAAATCGTGCCGCTGGTGCCCGGGCATTTCACCGCTTCCGAATGGATCTCCATGACCATTTGGGGCCTGTTTGGATATCTGCTCTGGACGCGCCGGCACGAACTCCCGGAGGAGCATTTATGACCAGAATGTGCGCCATAGATTACACAAAGCATGGTTTCTGGCTGGTAACGGGCGGGGGAACCACTCACGCCTCGTGCATCGCTCATGCGCTCAACCGAAGTGGACGTTGCCATTCTCGGAGGCGGTTATTCGGGCTTGTGGACCGCCTACTATTTGCCGCACGCCAATTTCGGCTTCCGTGTAACGATCTTGGAAAAAGAGATGGTGTGCCCGAGTGCTTTCCCTCGGCCTAGAATTCATATCGCAGAGCAAATTGCATGACTCGGGGTGAAGTCAGGAGGCCCGCGTAATCCCCGAAAGCGCTTGGCACTTGTGTCAGAGTCGGAACACCACTGTCCCCTATGCCGTTGGTCAGACCGGTGGCGCCACTCGGGAGGACGTTGAACCGCTTGAGATTCGGGACGTTATAAACGTCCCAGCGGAATTGCAAGCTGTGACTTTCCCATGGCAGCTTCCAACGCTTGCTCAGGTTCATGTCCCAGCCTGCATAGCCGTTCCCACGCAGGACATTTCGCGAGCCGCTTTGGCCCGGGAAGGGATGAACGAAGTCCTGCAGCGCCGCAGCTGGGTTGGCGAAAACGCTAACGGTGCCGTCCGGCTGCTTGAAAGCGCCCGTCTTCGGAAGGGCCATCAGCTGCCCGCTTCCCTGCTCGTCCCAATCCGTGGCCCAGAACTGGCCGTTATCCACGGTGAAGGGGAACCCCGAGGTCCAGCGGGCCAAACCGGAGACTTGCCATCCGCCAATGAATGCATCGGCGAGCCCGCTGGCGTTCCGGCCAAACGAACGGCCCTTACCAAACGGGAGTTCCGCAATCCAGTTGGCGTTGATCTGATGGGTGGTGTCGAAGTCTGAGACGGCGCGAACTTGACCCGGCGAAAATGCATTTACCAGGCGGCTTCCGGGCGCCCCGATGTTTGCGGTGGAGCTAAACCCAAGCCGGGCGGCCCCAGATGTGAAATCGATGGATTTGGAGTAGGTGTAGTTCAGGTCGAACTGGACACCGTTGCGAAACTGTTTCCTTACATTGGCTTGCAAGGCATTGTAATTCGATCTGCCAATCGAACTCCAGGCATAACTGGTTGTCAACTGCTGATTTAAGAGTTCTCCGGTCTTGCCGTTGAAGAAATATTGGTTACTGGAAGTGTCCTGCAATAAGCCGAATAGGTCGATATTGCCGAGCCCCACGACTTCATCTCCAGTGAATGCTCCGGAAGTTACATACAGCGCATAAGCAGCCTGAGCAATGTCGGTCGTTGTGGCTCCGGTAGGCATCATGTAAGTAGTACCGGGCGCGGGAGCGGTGCTGGATCCCGACGCTTTAAGCAGGTTGCCCCAATAAGCGACTGTCGGGCCAAGCGCTTGGTCGAATTGGGCTGGCGTCAATTGGGTTGGACCGAGGGGACCCGCAGGGCCATTATTCGTACTTTGGGCCAATTTCGAAATCGCCGTAGCCGCCTTGAAATAGTCGATTCCCGACTTGGGGTCTACCAGATCGAGAGGCTGCATTAAATCACGCTGGGTGAGCAGACGGCGGCCCAAGCGGCCGACGTAGGACAACTGCAGCGAGAATCCATCCGGCAGTTGGCGCCCGATGGAAAAGTCGAAGGCGTATGCATGGGGCGTCTTGATGGACTGGTCGATTCCCCAGGTGATGGCCTCGCCGAAATTGTTTGGCGTCTGAGGAAAGGCAATCGGCGTAGTAGCTGGCGTGTAATAAGGGCTGCCAATCGAATTTGTAGGGGGGATCGTGTTCAGACCCGTGACGCGGGCCACCTCACCGGCGCCATCTATGCAACAAGGATTTGTCGTAGTAGAGGACAAGCCACCGGGTGCGTTGGCGTCGAAAGTGTTGAGCAACTGCATCCCAGCGCGGTCGTACACTCTGCTGAAGCCAGCTCGGATGACGGTCTTGTCGCCGTCGCCGAAAAGACTTCTCAACCAACCGTCTCGGAAGCGGGGCGAATACGCGATAGAGAGACGTGGCGAGAAATCGGACTTTTCAAAGTGATAAAATCCAGGCCCGTGGTTCACGGGTCCTCCGAGACCGAAAGCGATTAGCGGAGCATCGGCATAGCCCAAGCCTTTCTGCATGTTCTGGAGATTTTGGTTGAAGTATTTTCCCAGGTCGAAGCCGCCCGAGGGGCACGCGTTAGTCAAACCGGCCCCATTCGCGGCAGCCGCGCACAAGGGAGTTGCCTGGAAACCGTTCACTTCCCAAGGCGGCGGGAAGAGCGACCAGCGCACGCCGTAGGTCAGTGTAAGGTTTGGTTTGATCCTCCAGGAGTCCTGTCCATAAAACTCGTACCAATCGAGTCCCCAGTTCCGCTTTACGGGATCACCCGGCTTCAAAGGGTTGCCTTGCCGATCGAAGTTATTGTTTGTGTCCACGAGCGAAATCATGCCAAGCAGGCCGAGCATGGGAAAGTCATAGGCCGTCGTGGATGCGGGTTCTGGGAACCCGCCATAGCAGGGATCCAGCGGGCTACCGACTCCGGCCGGGCAGCCAGGACCTGCGGTATTGGCGAATGCAACGGGGGCCATCCAGAACGTTTGCCCTTTCCCAACGCTGAACGAATGTTGGAAGCTGACGCGTGGATCGCGCGCAAACCCGATATTCGTGCCGAATTGAAAAGTATGCGTGCCTTTGGTCCAGGAGAGATCATCGAGCAAGTTGTGAACCGGAACCTGGAACCAATGGCTGTAATTGATGCCCTGGTCGAGGCCAGCGAAGGTGTTCCACGGCAGGTTTGTGTTCCCGATAAAAGCCGTGCTTTGCCGCGTGAACCCCCAATGTAACGTATTGGCCAGAGATGGGCTGAGGACCGCAGTATATCCAAGAGCAAATCCTTTGCTGTGGTCCAACACCGTCTGCTGGGGCGGCGACCCCGGTAAGAAAGGCTCTTGGGGATTGGACAAATTTTGCAGGTTGCCGCGCCAGAATAACGTCTGCTTCGCATCCGCGGTGAGGTGGTAGTCGATACGTGCGATGACGGCATTGTTATCCAAACTGAATGGCGCGCGGAAACGGAAGCCGTCATAGTTGAGCCCGTCGCCTACGGAAGGATCATTCGGTGTGAGTTTGCCGTAGGTTTGATTGAAATAGTTCACCATGACCGAGCTGGGCCCGATCTTAAGGGGGTCGAGCTTATTAGTGATATCTAGCGGTGAAATTCCAAGATTGCCCGGCGCGACCGTATATGACTTACCACTGAGGCCCATGACGCTGCCCCCTGGGCACTGGGTTGGGTCGGCACACACATACTGAATCACGCCATCGCGGAGCGACGCGGTAGGTATGCTTCGCAGCTGAGGATGGTCTTCCCGCTGGCGCGTGCCTTCATAATTCACGAAGAAAAACAGGCGGTCCTTCTGGACGGGACCACCGATGGCTCCTCCAAAGACGTTTCGGACGAGCTTGAGGGGCTTGTTCGGCAGGCCGATTCTATTTTCGGCTATTTGCTCGAGATAATCGTTGGCGCTCGTCGCGGTGTTACGGTTGTATTCGTAGAGCGAGCCGTGAAACTTATCCGTGCCGCTTTTGGTAATCAACGTAACCTGTGCTCCGGAGCCTTCTCCCTGATCGGCGCCGTAATTCGTCGTGGTGGTCCGGAATTCCTGCACGGAATCTTGGGTTACCGGCAAAACCGAAGTGAAGGCATACCCACTGGACTGGTCGTTGACGTCCACTCCGTCGAGCGAGATGTTGCTCTGATCGCTGCGCGCTCCGTTCACCGCGCCGCTGCGGGTATCCTGATCTTTATAGTTTCCTGACTGCAGATCGGAGCGATTGCCCGTATAGGCGACGCCGGCCTGCAGGCTTAACAGCTCCGGAACGTTGCGGCCGTCAAGAGGGATCTGCTTCACTTGAGTTTCGCTAAAGGCATTTCCCAGCGAAGCGTCCACCATGTTCAGCGCTGGAGCTTCACTTGTCACAGTCACGCTCTGAGCGGTACCGCCCACCTTCAGCTGCGCATTCGCGGTAGCCGGCGTATTCACGAGCAACTGCAGGCCAGTTTGTTCATAACCTGCGAACCCAGTGGCCGTCACTTTGAGCGTATAGGTTCCCGGTGGGAGAAGCAGAAACTGATACTCGCCTTGCGTTCCGGTGGTGGCGGTGCGCTCCGCCTTGGATTCCAGGTTTGCAATGGTTACGGTGGCCCCGACCACGGCGCTTCCGCTGGGGTCGGTGACGGTGCCGCGAACGGATGTGGTCGCTTGCCCCCAAACTGCTCTGCCGCTCAGAAGTACCGCGAGAAGCAACAGAAGCGCGCGAAATTTACCGCCAAATGCGAGCTGACGAGTTTCTGTCCTGGAATAGAGCATGGTAGTCCCCTCCCCTATCAATTAGGCCACTGCTAACAGTGTGCGATTAAGCCCCCGAGTAGGTGAAAGCAGCGAGCAAGAAAACCCATCCCCCAAAACTCTTTGGCGAAGGACTTGCATTATCCCCTCCCGCACAAGTGGATCGAATAATGCACATTGCCGAACTCAAAATTGAGCCGGATCAAGCAGCGACCTGAACCCCTTTTGACCCCATATGACACACTCGCACAAGCCTGTCAATAAGATTATCGAATTATAGCAAGGTTCTTCCCTCCCGGCTCTGCCGGGAGGGAGCTCGGGAAAGGGTGATGAAATGTTTCGCGAGCTACTTCGCGGCCGGCACGTGAAAGACGATGGAGCGCGTAACTTCGGAGCGCGAAGCATTTAACATCGACTGCGGGGTGAGTCAAGTTTTTGAGGTAAGTTTTGAGGTAAGTTTTTGAGGTAAGACGATCGAATAAACGAAATCAGACTTGAGGGAAAGGGACGGGGCCAAGGCTAAGGGCATTGTGAATTTGAAGGAGGCTTTGGAGCTTGCCCTGTTTTACTTGTCTGCGTGGCAATACTGACAGCCGGTGCTCGCATCGTTCTTGCGGTGACAATCGATGCAGCCAGCCATTGTCGTGACATTGGATACCTTTGTCATGACCTCTAGCTCTGCCACCTGCCCGTGACACATTCCACAGGTCATCTTGGCCTCAAGATGCGAACGATGATTCCAGTAAACCCAACTTGAGACAACGTAGATACGCACCCAGGGAATGGCTTGGGTGGATTTCGCAAATTCCGCGAGCTTTTGAATGGAGGGCTTGTCCTTGGCAACAGTCACATGGCAGGCCATGCATGTGGCCGTCGCGGGGAACGTCATGCGGTCGCCCGGCTCCGGATTGGGATGGCACTCCTGGCATTTCAGCCCGAGGGCCAGGTGCTTCTTGTGGCTGTAGGGAATGGGTTGTGCGGACGGCTCTGACTTCGGCGCAGGCGTATCCTTGCTTTGCCTTGCCGCGGGGGCCGAGGAAACCTCGTGCCTGGGAGATCTGTGCAGTGCAAGCACAGTCGGAAGACAACTGAGCAGACTAAAGATATGGATTCCCGTCTTCGCGGGCAAACCCAGGCTTCTTGTGATTGTTGGACTACTCCCTTCGCTCCCACCTGCGCGTTTCATCGGTCTCAGGTCAGGCCTTCGTATACGAGAAGTTCCTGTACGGCTCGGTGCGCTTCGTCAATGGCCTGATTGGTGAAGGCCGCGGCACCTGCGTCCGCGTTGGCGATAGTTACTCGTCCGAAGCGTTGGCGGCCAATCACGTGCGGACGCTGTTCCGGCGGCACATCAGGATCGGCCAAGGTGTCGTATGTATACGCATAGCCGTACGGCCAGCGGTTGACGGTAATCGCAACAATGTCCTCGGCGGGATCAAATCCTCCCGAACCCAGCATGCGTCCGAGTTGCCTTCGAATCTGCAATTCGAATTGCTCGAAGGTCGTTGATAGAAGCTCCTGCTGGCCGACGCGGTTTTGCTCTTTCCTGGGCAGGCCGGGTTTGTTCGGATTCCGCATCATGTGAACGAGGATGGGTTCTTCCGGTGTTGTCACGCCGCGATAGCCACCCACAGTCGTGCCGGGGTCGAGGCGACAGTCCGTATGGTACATGCCCGGAGCATTGATCGCTGCAACGCCGAGCTTTTCAAATGCGGTCCACTTCCGGATGAGAACGTTCGTATACATCATGGGCACTTTAACCGGATAAGCGAGTGCCTCGCGCTGGCGTTCAGGGAGTTCAGGCATCAAGGGCGGAATGAATCCGTTGTAGCAGGCCAGAATGCAATGCCGCGCCCGAACGCCTAGAAGCTTGCCATCGAGCATGTACGCAACACGTACCGCGCGCCCGGATTCCGCTGGTCCATCGTGCTGAACTCGCACCACCGGGCTGCTCAATCGGATTCGTACACTCGAGTCCGGAGAATCGAGTCGCTCGTAGGCAAGCGGCGCCTTAACTATGGTGTTCATGGATTGTTTGTCTGGCAAGGCTCCTGGAATCAACTTGCCGACGAGCAGGCGCGCGATCGACGCGTTGCCGTCCGGAAAGTGAAACAGAAATGATCCTTCGTTGAAACTCTCCTCGAACTTCAACCCGAGGCCGTTGAATCCAATCGCGCCATGATGGGCCGCCTCCAGCGCTGGCATGGTGTCCACTCTCTTGTTGTTTCGGCCTCCCTCTCCCTGGAAAAAAGGCAACGCATCAGAACTGATCTTCGCAATATTCAGCAGAAAATCTTGATAACTCATCCTGGCAAGCTTGGCTCTTTTCTCGTGTGCGCTGAAACCTGCCATGTAATCAGGATTTTTTCCGTGTAAGCGAATGAGAGCCGTGCGTGCTGCTTCGGAAAGCGGGGCCTTTTCGAAAAATGTCTTCCAGGGAAGCCTCCCCTCCCCGGCTACCAAGCGGTCCTCTCCGAAGTGTTCCTTATCGAAAAAGGCGCCCGTGCTTAGATTGTACTTTTCCTCGATTTCCCGGTTATAGAATTCGGAGCCTCGCTCCACTTCAACGCCAAGATCCTTGATGAGCGCCTTCGCGCAATAGCTGTACGGATAGGGCGTGGCGATCCCCATCGTGCCGCCGAATCCGATAAATGTCCGGCCCTGATATTGAAACTCGTTCCGCCTGGCGTGACCGCCAAAATCGTCGTGGTTGTCCAGGATCAGGATCCGTGACGCTGGGCCGAGTGCGGCTTGATAAAAATAGGCTGCCGACAAGCCCGAGATCCCTGCGCCGACTATAACGAGGTCATACTCCTCGTGGATGTCGCCATCGACAACTGGAAATTTTGCGTACTTTCCTTCGCGGATGCGTTCGAATTCTTCGACAGCCGCAGGATATTGGCCGCGCAGGCCTGTTCGCAGAGGGGGATACTGCACTGCATCCATGATCTCCGAGAACGGGGCAGCATCAGCAGTCATTCCGTTCAAGGCGGCATACGCGCCCGTAATTCCGATGGCGACACCATTCAAGAAGTCCCGCCGGGCGATCGGCCGGCCCATGCCGAGAACGCGATGCTCTTGAATCTTATTCATGCGATTTCTCTCCGACAATTTTGGTGCCCCTTAAACGTCTCTTCCATAGGTCGCCCGAAAAAAAGGATAACCAAAATAATAGCCTAATGCCGGGCATTGCTTCCTTGTTTTCGCTCTCGATCATCAGGTCCTTGGCTGCTGTCAATCACGTTTTTTTCTATTTTACGGACAACATACGGACAATTAAGAGAGGAAGAGAATCGGCTGGTAGTCCCGAAGCGATACCAGATAAAGTACTTAGAATTTTCGCTAACCTGGTTCGGGACCAGGAGGTCGATGGTTCAAATCCATTCGCCCGACCACTTTACAAGCCCTCAAATTCAACAACTTCATGCTGCTTTTCTTGAAACGACTGCTTTGCGTTTTGGTTGCGAAAGCTCCGAATGATTGGCCAGATTGAACCCGATCTTATCGCACCATTCACGCCTGTATTCCACGTCCTCTCGTAACTGTTCGATGTATTGGCCCGTTAGGTCCTTGTGCGCATGTCCCACCCAGATTTTTCCAGGTCCCACGGCACACGATTCTTGCGAAGCCAAGACGCACGGAAGCGGCGAAAGATGTGGAAACCGCATTTTTTCTCCGCCCATCTTTTTCAGAATCGGATGCAGACTGTCGCGCAGAACGGACAAGTGCACTGGCAAAGACCAGTACGTCACTGGCGCTACGAACGCAGAACATAAGGATCCTGGTCACGCGGTAGACAATAGACCTGTTGTCATGCCACGTCCAGCAACTACCGTCACTTCGTCGCACTTTCAAAGAGGCTCAAGGCTGTCCGTTTGCGGACACCACTCCCCGGGTTCGGACACCGCCATCTCGCTGCGGCCTACCCATAGCCGCGTAAGTTCATGACAATTCGAAGGTTGCTCCATCGACTCCCTTGGTAGGCTGACTGCTGATTGCTGTGCAAAGACTGTCTGAGTCTGGAGGTGCTTCTGTGTTTGGAGTCGCGCAGGACCTTCGCTACACGTTCCGGCAACTGGCAAAATCGCCGGTTTTCACGGCTGTTTCCATTCTAACGATCGCATTGGGAATCGGGGCCAACACGGCCATCTTCAGCGTAATGAATGCGGTGGTCCTGCGGACTCTTCCGGTCCCGAACCCGCAACAGCTCGTTTATTTCCATTTGAAGAATCAGCCCCTGAGCACCTCGCAGACGGGCTACGGCGACATGTCCATGTCCATGCCCGTCTTCGAAGCGATGCGCACGCGCAAGGAAGTCTTCCAGGACGTCATCGGGTTTGCTCCGCTGGCTTTTGAGAAAGTGGCCGTGCGGGTCGGCAGTGAACCGGAAGAGGTCTGGGGCGAAATGGTCAGTGGGAATTTCTTCACCGGTCTAGGTGTCCAGCCCATTCTGGGCCGGGGGTTCACACTCCAAGACGACTCCACACACACGTCCATTGCTGTTCTGAGCTACGCCTGGTGGAAGGGCCGATTCGGAAGCGACAAGGAAATTCTCGGCAAAACTATCTACATCAAGGGCGTTCCTGTCACGGTTATCGGCGTCGCGCCTCCCGGCTTTGGTGGCGTGGATCCTGTGCATCGAAGAATGAATTTCTGGATTCCACTGCAAAACCGCCATGAACTGAACGCCTGGGGGACGCCGCCGACCGACCACACGCTCTACGGCTCGCCCAACTGGCTGGCCTTGGACATGCTCGGCCGCTTACAACCAGGCGTAACGCCAGAGCAAGCCGTAGCGCAACTGACTCCCGTGTTTCAGAACGCGCTGGCGAGCGCGTCGCCCGTGGACCCGCACGAACAAAAACCGCTGCTCGTTCTTTCCAACATTCGAGGTGTTGAGAATTTGCGCGACGACTACGAACACCCGCTCCGCTTTTTGATGAGCATGGTGGCTTTGGTGCTGCTGATTGCGTGCGCGAATGTTGTGATGCTGACGCTGGCGCGAAATGCGGGCCGCCTGCCTGAATTTTGTTTGCGTCAAGCGCTAGGCGCCAACGGACGCGCCCTTTTTCTGCAACTGTTCCAGGAGAGCGTCGTACTCGTAACCGCAGGCGCGGGTCTCGGCTGGTTGTTCGCCGGTGCCGCCACGCAGGCCCTTACCGTTTGGTCTGGCGTGGATATTCTGATTCAGCCGGACAGAGGAGTTTTATTGTTCACCGCAGTCATCGCTGCGGCGGTGGCAATCGCGTTTGGCCTGGCTCCAATGCCGTTTCTCAGCCGGCTTCCGCTGAACCTTGCGCTGCGGTCTGCAGGTGGGACAGTCAACGCAGGGCGAAACCGCTTTTTGGGTCGTAAGCTCGTTGTGGCCTTGCAAATTTCCATTTGCATGATCCTGCTTTGCGCCGGAGGTCTCCTGTATCGGACGCTGCGCAACCTGAAATCCAGCGACCTTGGGATGCGCACTGCCGGACTGCTAGTCTTTGGGGTCAGCCCGCAGTCCAACATCCACACGGACGCGGATGCGATCCGCTTTCACACAGCGTTGCTGGAGCGCATGCGCGCATTGCCGGGCGTGGACTCCGCTACGATTATGGAAGTACGCATCGGGAGCGGAGGCAGCGATAATGATGGAGTTCTTGTGGATGGGCGCAATCCCGCTCCGGATCGCCCCTTTGCAGGCGTGCGCGTGAATTTTGTCGGATCGGCATTTCTGCGCACACTGGGAATCCCCCTGCGGTTGGGCCGGGACATACAAGATTCCGATACCGCCAGCTCTCCCAAAGTCGCCATTGTCAACCAGACTTTTATTGACCGCTACCTGCCGGGCGCGGATCCTCTTGGACACCACATCGCCGCGGTAGGAGACCCCAAGGTTGAATACGCCATCGTGGGAGTTGCCAGCAACAGCCGCTACACAGAGGTCCGTGAAACCGATCGTCCCATGGGGTACTTGCCCTTTGCGCAATCCCAAGGGGTACTGGAGATGCAGTATGAGCTACACACGACCGGCGACCCCAAAATGGTCATCAGCGAAGCAGCGAAAGTGGTTCACGACATCGATCCCAACTTGCCATTGGAAAAACCTATAACCCAAGAGGATCAATTTGCAGAGACCATTTCACGAGAACGGTTGATCGCAAACCTGTCGGTCTTTTTTGCCGGCTTGGCGGGTTTTCTCGTCGCCATCGGACTTTATGGAACGATTTCTCACGGCGTCAACCGCCGAACCATGGAAATCGGCGTGCGCATGGCTCTGGGCGCGCAGAGAGGCGAAGTACTGCGGATGGTTTTAGTGGAGAGCTTGACGGTGGCGGCCTTGGGTCTCGCCCTTGGCATCCCGGCATCCCTCGCGGTAGCCCAGACCTTGCGCTTTCTGGTTTACGGTTTGAGCCCCAGCGATCCGCTGTCCATTCTTGTAGCTTTAGGCGGCATCGCTGCGGTCACGCTAGCCGCGGCCATTTTCCCAGCGCGCCGGGCCGCGTCCATCGATCCCATACGCGCCTTGCGTATGGAGTGAGCTTGG
>DATKEV010000068.1:0-58058 GCA_035511855.1 Candidatus Udaeobacter sp. | reverse complement strand
GCATCTCCAAGTATCTCGATTCGAAAGCGCTCGCGCGCACTTTCGATCTCCAGCGCCAGCTTCGTTATGTGGATGCGATCTTCGACCGTGTCTTCGGCTCCCATCCTGCCGGTGAGAAATCCGCCGCTGGCTCTGCCGGGAACCCTTAGGGAAATCTTCCATCACATTTCTGTAAGTTATTGATTATAATGTCCTTACATATAACCCCGACTCATTTTGAGACGCGCTCCCTAAGAAGGCAGTTGCAAACCACTTGGTGCCGAAAAGCAAAAGCGCCCCGGCCGGAGGCCGGGGCGCCGCTCTGCCTCTTCTAATTCCGGCTTGCGCTGAAATTAGCTGCGGAGGCGGAAAACCAAAACCCGAAAATCGAGCTCGCGAAATCGGAATTCGCTAAGCGCGAGACTGTCACTCTTCGCTGAATGCTGCCAACTGTCAACCAAAAACTGAAAACCAACGACGGAGAGCCCGAAAACTGAAAACTAATACTGAAAAACTATTCGACGCGCTGAACATAGCGCGCTTCCGAAGTGTCCACTTTAATTCTGTCGCCTTCGTTGACGAACGGCGGCACCTGCACGATCAGGCCGGTTTCGAGCGTCGCCGGCTTCATCACCGCGCTGGCCGTGGCCTTTTGCAGCGTCGGCTCGGTCTGAATCACTTTCATATCCAGGGTATCGGGCAAGTCGACGCCGATGGGTTTTTCCTCGAAAAACTCCACCTTCACGATCGTGCTGGGAATCAGATAGTAGACGGATTCGCCCAGCTCTTGGCGGCTCATCTGCATCTGCTCGTAGTTCTTCGTATTCATGAAATGGAAATCGTCGCCCTCGCTGTAGAGGTACTCGAATTCGACTTCATCGAGGATGGCGCGGTCCACGAACTCTTCGGCGCGGAACCGGTAATCGATGATCGCACCTGTGCGGAGATTTCTCATGCGCGTTTGCATCGAACCCCGCTTGTTGCCGGGTGTGCGGTGATCGACGCTGAAAATGGTGAAAAGCTGGCCTTCATGCTGGATGACCATGCCGGGGCGGAGTTGTGTCGCTTTGACGCTGCTCATAATCTCCCTGAGATTATTTCTAATTTCGGAAATTCAGGCGGGCCGGGAACGCGGCCGCATCCGGAATGACTCGAGGCACACTGGGGAGGACTTCATGCCCAATGCGGATGTCCAGTATAAATGGCCGGATTCCAAGCGGTCAATTCGGATTCTCAAATACTCCGTTGCCAACCTGAACAGGAGTGGTCACATTAAGATTCTTCAGAAGCCCTGGCGCTCTCCGGTAACCGGCATTCCGGAATAGTGAACATGGACCAAGCGCCATCCGTCCGTTTCCTTCCGGTAGATCTGGGTTTCTGTGCCGTGGGTTGTGATGGGCGAGCCATCTTTTCTGACCTTGGCAACAAAATCCCAACAGAACTCCGCCCAGGCCGCGTCCCCGTAAACATGAACGGAAACATCATGAACGTTCAGTTTGCGCTCCGAGAAGGGTTCCCCCATCAAACGCGTGTAGACATTTTGCTTGATTTGCTCGAAACCGTGCTCATGGCCCAACGGGTGGATGAAGGAGACGTCCGGAGAATTCCACCAGACCTGCGCGGCCAGAGCGGTATCCGCATCGTCCACGGATTTCGCGTATTTCTCAATCAAGCTCCGGATCGTGCCAGCGGCGTGCGCTTCCGATGACGAAGCCGTCCCGCGGGCATCACCTTTTTCTCCCGTTGCGCGTTGTGCAGCGGCCGCTGCCATGATCTTTTCGATTTCGCCGGGATCGCGGGGGAGGCGCTCGCTCAAAAGCTTGTAACCGGTTTCTGTGACGAGCACATCGTCTTCGATGCGCACGCCGAGATTTTCTTCCGGAATATAAACACCCGGTTCGTCGGTCACGACCATTCCCGGTCGCAAGGGGGTGCAATACTCGCCGGGGTCGTGAACATCGAGGCCGATATGATGGCCGAGGCCGTGAATGAAATACTGTCCCAACGATTTTCCATGCAGATCTTTTCCGTGGGAATTGATGTAATCGTACGCGGCCCGGAAGGCGCTCTTGTCGCCCTTGCTGCAATAATCGTTGCCGGGCTTGATCATGGCCAGTGCGGCGTTTTGCGCCCCGAGAACGATGTCGTAGATTTCGAGCTGGCGCGGCGTAAATTTCCCGTTGGCGGGTAGCGTGCGCGTGATGTCGGCGGAGTAGCCGGAGTATTGCGCGGCCACGTCGAGAACCACGATATCGCCATCTTCGATCTTGCGGGAGAGTTTGTCGTAATGTAGCGCGATGGAATTCGGCCCGGCGCCCACGATGGGAGCGTAGCCCTCGGCTTCCGCGCCGCCCATCAAATGCACTTCCACCATTTTTGCGGCGACCTGATATTCGTATAGGCCCGGACGCATCACCTTCATCGCTTCGAGCTGCGCGTCGAGCGACACTTCAATCGCTTGCTTTAAGAATGCAATTTCGCCGGGTGATTTGATCTGGCGGAGAGCACTAATTTGCAGGCGGATGTCCTTCAGTTTTGCTTGTGGTGCGGCAAGCTGAAGCCATTCGACAACCGCCTTTTCATGAGGGTAGCCGCCATTTTCTTTTTCGTAAGGAAGAATGGTGTACAGAGTGGGATAGAGTTTCGCGAGCTTCTCGACGTTCGCGCGCATTTCGGGGAATGGCTGCACGTTGGAAAACCCGGCGCGCGCTTCGATGCCCGGATCGGATGGCGACATACGAACGCCATTCCATTTTTCCTTGGTGGGATTTTTTGCGGGAAGAAACAAAACTTCGCGGGGGCCTTCCCAGCCGTCGCTCGCGGCTCCATTCTTCAGCTCCGGCAGAAGGATCAGTCCGGCGCCTTCTTCGTTGTGGCCGGTGAGGTAATAAAAATTGTCTTCCTGGGCGAAGATGTAGGCCTGCGAAAATTCCTCGCGGCCGGTGAGACCCCAAAGGACGATGGGCCCATCAAGCTGAGCAGCGAGTTGCGCGCGGCGTTCGGCGTAGATGCTGTTGGGTTCGCGCTCGCGACGTTCCTGAGCGACAGTGATCGTCAGCCAAGTCAGGCCGAGCAAACCGAAGCCAACAAATCTTGCCAAATTCCATCGCGCACGCGAACCCACGCCAGCCCGCCGACAACTCATTCGACCACCTCCGAACCACCCATTCTATCTTGCACCCACAGGGCACGCCGGTCCGCGGAGCCGAGTTCGCCGCTTGGCCCCGTCAAGAACAAAGTAGGTGATTGTAACTGAAAGGAAGTGCGGCCCGAAATCTGAAGTGCCGCAAATGAAGCGGTTTGACGGCATTGACGGGCTGGAGAATACTCGCGTGCAACGGCCCACAGCATTTGTTAGACACCTCACAGTTTAGAGCTATGGAGGGTTCAGATGGCGGATCGCGTCGCGCTTCCAGCTCATCCAGCATCATTTCCTGCGAAATCGATCGTTGTCGGCGGCATGTTGTTGATTGTTTTTGGCTTGGCTGCAAGATTCCTGGTGCACTCCGTTTATAGCCGGGCGCCAGACACCACCAGCCTTCGCCGAAGCGGAATGTCCCGTGGATTTGGTCACGTCGGAGACTTGGGCGCAGGCTCTGGTTGGCACGATCAAGTGCTAGGCCAAGAGTTTTTCGATCGTACTTCGCGTGGGCTTCCCGCTGATGTTGTTGGCGGCGGGCCGGGGCGCGCTAGCCATACAGTTGGTGCCGCCGCAACCGATTCACGCGCCGATTTCCGTTGGTGGAATTATTTTAACGGCGCTGATGGGTGCCTTCCTGCCGGTGCCCATGGCGTTCGACGTGGTGATTGCGTATATCGCCATGTCCCGCGGAGTACCGCTGCCGTATGTGGCGGTTATTCTTTGTACGCTTGGCTTCTACAGCGCGTATTCGATCGCCGTTCTCGGTAAAACGATTTCTTGGAAAGTCGCGACTGCAACCTACGCGGCAGTCGCGTTCCTCGGCTGCCTCGCGGGAATGGCGGCGACCGTCCTCCGCTAGTGACCATGAAACCAGGGGGTCGCGGCCTGCTGGTCGCAAGCCTGGAAGCAAACAGATACCATTTTGGCGACCCAGGGAATCTAATCTGGTATGCGAATACGAGCCGGATTCATCGCGTTTGCCACCGTCATTCAATCCATCTTGTTTCTGACGCACTTTTTCATTTACAAAACGTGGGCATTTGCACCAGCGGGGAGTGCGACCGCCACTGCCTCCTGGCTCAAGGTGGTGACGGGCGCGTTGTCGGTCAGCTTTTTGGCGGCAACGCTGCTCGCGTTTCGCTATTTCAATCCCGCGGTGCGAACTCTTTATCGGATTGCCGCTGTGTGGCTTGGAATTGTAAGTTTCCTGTTTTTTGCGGCGGGTGGGTCGTGGGTTGTTTTTGGATTGACGTGGCTTGCAGGGATGGATGTAAATTTCCACAAGATCGTGGAGGTTCTGTACGCAGCCGCCGTTTTGAGTGGATTGGCCGGAGTGCTGAACGCGGGGTGGACGCGGATTCGGCGGATCACCTTGCGCCTCGAGAATTTGCCGGAAACTTGGCGCGGGCGGAAAGCGGCGCTGATTAGCGACCTGCACCTGGGGCACGTTCGCAATGGCAGCTTTCTGCGGCGGATCGTCGCTAAGGTCATGAGAGAAAAGCCTGACGCCGTGTTCCTGGCGGGCGATTTGTACGACGGGACGGCGATCGATACGGCAAAAGCGGCGGAGCCGTTGCGCGATCTGCGTGCGCCGCACGGGACGTACTTTGTTGCAGGCAATCACGAACAATTCGGCGACGATTCCCGATACTTGCAAGCCGTCAGCGACGCGGGAGTGCGCGTGCTGCACAACGAGAAGGTGGAAGCGGATCAACTGCAGATCGTGGGCGTGCCTTACAACCACGCCACGCGGGAGGAGCATTTCCGGTCCGTACTGCGGCAGATCGGCGTTGACCGAAATCGAGCCAGCATCCTGCTCACGCACGCGCCCGATCAGCCACACATCGCGGAGAAGGAAGGGATTTCGCTGCAAGTTTCGGGGCACACGCACGTGGGGCAGTTTTTTCCGTGGACGTGGATGGCGCGCGGAATTTATCGACAGTTCGTTTACGGACTCAGCAGGATTGGAAAGATGCTGATTTACACCAGCAGCGGCGCGGGCACCTGGGGACCGCCGCTGCGTTTGGGCTCCAGCCCAGAGATTGTTTTCTTTCAGTTTGAGTGATAGCCGCGAAATCGCACCTGCGGTCGCGATTCAGACGGGCCAATCAGTCGCGGAAAAAATCGATCAACAATTCAGAGACGCGGGTGGGTTCTTCGTGTTGAAGCCAATGGCTGGCTTCGGCGAAGGTGAATAGTTCGCCCTGGGCGCAATAGCGCAGACTTTCGTGCGCCATTTCGGGGAGAAGGAAAGCATCGCGTTCGCCCCAGAGAATACGGGTGGGAACGTGGACGGTGCGATCGGGGAAGGTGGTAGGAAAACGAAAAAGCGCGCGATACCAGTTGATCATGGCCGTGAGCGCGCCGGGCTGGGACCAGGCGGCGCGATATTGGGCCAGATCGTTCTCAGAGAATGTGCCGGGACGGCTGGAGCGGAGAAGCGATCTTCGACCGACACGAAAATTGAATGCGGAGAAAAGGGCTTCGGGCAGTATTGGAAGCTGAAAAAATAAAATGTACCAACTGCGGAGGAATTGGCGCAGACGGGTACTTAGAAACTTGCGCATCACGGAAGGATGAGGGACGTTGAGGACCACGAGCTTGGCGATGCGTTGCGGGTATGAGATAGCGGCGCTCCAACCGACGGCCGCGCCCCAATCGTGTCCAGCGAGAAGGATTTTCTGCTGGCCGAGCTCATCGGCGATGGCGATGACGTCGGAAACAAGTTCGGTTGGTGCATAGCTGGCGACGTCGGGAGGTTTGCTGCTGAGGTTGTAACCACGCTGGTCGGGGACGATCAGACGAAATCCGGCTGCGGCAAGAGGCGCGATTTGCCGGTGCCATCCGTACCAGAATTCCGGGAAGCCGTGGAGAAGCACGATGACGGGGCCGTCTCTAGGGCCGGCAGCGACGGCGTGAATTTGCACGCGGTCATTCAGGAACATGAATTCTTCTAAGGAAATATCCACAAATGGAGAGTCTACATTCTTGGGGGGAATGCAACCAGGTGAAGAGAGATTTGGAGATTGTTAGGAAAACCGAGGGCAAACGCGCTTACCTGCAAGCGGCTTGCCCTCAGAGTGGATGGTACAAACGGAGTGATTGCGCTTAGCGCGTTGCAAGAAAGATTCGCTCGGTCGTTGCGGGGTCCTGAGCGAGTAACTCGCTGTTTTCAGATTTCGGCACAGCATAGCGGAGGTGGAGGTGAAGGTCCGCGAGATAGAGCTCACGAACAAAGCGCGTCTGCCCGCGGCGCTCAATCTGCAAATGGCTGGGCATATCCATGGGCTTCCCTGAGTGACCCACGGTTATGACCACAGCTGACCGGTCCTTTCCGCGGATCACAATCGTGGAGGGGTAGGCCGCAGAATTCATTGTGAAAGTGTAATCGCCAGCAGGGAGCACAGCGTTCTGCCAGCGAACCTCGGTGGGCAGCTTGAAGCGGCCCTTAAAAGCCTGGGCGGCGGCCGGTTTCGCGGAAGCGCAAACTGCAAGGAGACCCAAAACAGCAGTGGTGAAAATGCGAATTCGATTGGCTTTCATGAGGACTTTCCTCCGGAGAACTTATTTATTTGCGCCCCATCGTTTTTGTTCCTCGGCGTTTGGGCGCACGCCTGGAGTGGAGCATTTCCATGGCCACGGGAAAAAGAAACCGCCGGTGCATTGCGGGAACGGGTGCAAGATATTGGAACAAGAAGAGGTAAAGCTGAGGCCAGAAACGCCGGGAAAAGAGTTTGCGACTCTCTCCTAACGCCAGAAAGAATCTCCGAACGGAGAGAGGGACTCTCCCTTCGGAGAGCCCTTCGAATGATGAAGCGGAAACTGTTCGGCTAGCCCTTGGAATTTTTCTTCAAAGCAAGGCGCAAATCGAGGTTGCGGATGAGACGGTGCAAATAGTTGGAATTCACGCCAAGAAGCTTTGCGGTTTCCGTGATGTTGCCGCCTGCTTGCTCGAAAGCGTTCAGGATAAGTTGTTTCTTCAGATTAATGATGGCAGCGTGATAGTTGGCGGGTGAAGATGAGGAGGCAGGCGCTGTTTCCAGGAGCGTCTCGGGGAGGTCCTCGGGAAGAATAAACTCCGAGGTGCCGATGACGACCGCGCGCTCCATGGCGTTTTCCAGTTCGCGGATATTTCCCGGCCAATCGTATTGCAGGAAGCAGGTGCGGGCTTCGGGGGAGATGCCCTTGATCCTGCGATTGCATTTCTTTGCGTAGCGGGCGGCAAAATGCTCGGCGAGGAGCGGGATATCCTCCGGGTGGTCGCGAAGAGCAGGCATGGCAAGCGAAATCACATTGAGGCGATGGAAGAGATCCAGGCGAAATCTGTCCTCGCGCACGGCCTTCTGAAGATCCTTGTTGGTGGCGGCAAGGAACCGAACATTGACGTGAATGGGACGGGTTCCGCCAACGCGAACGAATTCGCGTTCCTGGAGAACACGGAGCAGCTTGGCCTGAAGCGCGAGGGGAAGTTCGCCGATTTCGTCGAGAAAAATGCTGCCGCCCTCGGCGACTTCGAGGAGCCCTTTTTTTTGGGAAATGGCGCTGGTGAAGGCACCGCGTTCGTGGCCGAAGAGTTCGCTCTCAAGAAGCGATTCGGTGAGCGCGGCGCAGTTGAGCGCGACAAAAGGTTGGTCCTTGCGCGGGCTGTTGTTGTGAATAGCGCGGGCGGCTAGCTCCTTTCCGGTGCCGCTTTCGCCGTGAATGAGCACGGTGGCGTCGCTGGGGGCCACACGCTCAATCAATTGATAGACTTCGCGCAAGCGCGGACTATTGCCGATCATATCATGCTGCAAATTGACTTCGGCGCGAAGCTGCTGGTTTTCCAGGCCCAAGCGTTCGAATTGATTGGCGTTGCGGATGGCGACCGCCGCCAATCCCGCGACAGCGGCGAGGAGTTGCAGGTCATCCTGGCTGAAAGGCGTCGCAGGATTGCGGGAGTCCAGATAAATGATGCCGAGGAGTTTGTCCGCGGCCACCAGAGGAACGCACAGCAGGGAATGGGCATCTTTCTGGCCGGCCGCGTCCGCAGGAGGAAGAGCGGGGCACGGCTGAACCTCGTTGTCGAGGATGGAGACGCGCTGATCCACAACGCGGCGAACCAGCGCGCGGTTCACGTGGACCGGATGTTCGGGGCCGGAGACTCGATCCCAGGCAACCGTGGAGGAAGGCTCGGAGGCACCGTCCTCGAGGAGGAGAATGGCGCCCCGCTCGGCGGGAATCACATCGAAAATCATGCCGAGCAACTGCCACTGGAGAGATTCGACGTCGCGCATGGAACCGATGGCCGTGCTGATTTTGAGAAGAGTGATGAGGGCGCGATCGAACCGTTCAGAGTGAGGCAAGGCAGCCAACGATTCGGGGCGAAGATAGAGCAATTCATCATGAGGGAGCTGATGGGCCTGTGTGCTGACCGCGGAATTGTCATCGAGGTGGACGGGGCTGCTGGCGGCGAGAGGAGAGTCCTCGACCTCAAAAAGAAAGAGAGAACTTCCTACCCCGATCTGATCACCCGGAGAAAGAATGCGTTGCTTTACGGGAATGCCATTGACGAAGGTGCCCGAAGTGCTGCCCAGGTCCGTCAAAAGGTAGCGTCCGTCGTCTCTGGTGATCTGGCAGTGGCAGGCGGAGACGGAGGCGTCTTCCAGGCAAATGGGATTCGAATCGGCAGCGCCGATCGACAGACTAGCGGCCACCGGAAATTCCGACTTGCGCAGAGGGCCGTTCAGAGCTGAAAGCCTCGGATGCACGGGACACGACTGGAGATGCCGTTTCTTCGCCGACAAACCTACACCAAGGAGAGGGCAGATTCCAGCGGCAAGCGCCCGAATCGCCCAGGAAAATATGCTCTCTGAATGGAGAGAGCGGCTCTCCATTTGGTTAGTGCGGGAAAGAGCCGCATCGTTTCACGTCGGGACAGATTCCCCAAGAGCAGACTATCCATCGTATTTTCTATTATTTACGACGCGCGGCCGACAAGAATCTCGCGAGGTTGGGTGGTTGTACGAGCGAACCCATTCGCCCGATACGAGTGGAGCTAACGCTTGCCGGATAGACCTGAAGTTTAGAAGGGGGATCGAGATGTCCAACCCCTGTCAAAACGGGACTCCGGTAACCCTTTTCAATCCAACCGCTTTGGAGGTCGTCTGCGAGCCCGGGGCGATTCGGACGAGCTTGGCGCCTGAGTTGCATTTCTAAGCAGCGCCTCGGGGAGCGAAAGTGAAAAAGGGGAGGAGAAAATGAAATTCACGAGCAAGATTCGGATGCAGGCAGTTTTGGTGGGACTGGGAACCGCGCTGTTTTTTGCCAATGCCGCGTTCGCGCAGCAGGAAGTGGATCCCACGACGTTTGAACCCAACCCGGGGGTGCTGCAGGCGCAGGGAGCTCCGGTCGCGCAGTCTCCCATTCCAGGTGGTGTGAGCACCGCGCCGGTCGTGACGTCGACTCCGGCCGCCGTGGACTCGGAGTCCGTGACCGTTCAAGAAGCCGGTGTCAAGGAATGGTCGCCTGTCGATACTCTCGCGCTGATGGCAACGATTCTGGTTCTGGCTTTCATCGTCATGCGTGGAATCGAGGAAGCACGGGGCGAACGCCACTCGCAAATTCTCGCGTAACTGCTCCCTCACGCCCCGACCAAAGCAGTGGCTCGCACTAGGGCCGAATACGCGATGAAAAAAGCTCTGGGAATCGTAACGTGACGCGATTCCCGGAGCTTTTCGTTTTACTTTCGCTGGAAAAAGGAAGTATCAAGTGTTGGCGGTACCTCGCTTTCGATGAGGAGTCGCGAGGATTGTCAGAAGCCTGGAGCGCCTGTGGTGGCGGGACGCATTTCGGGGGCGTTAACGCCGAGGCGCAGGCGCGCGAAATAAGTTTGACCGAGGGACATGAAGCCGGTGTACAGGTAGCCCCAAACGAAAAGCAGCAGGAAGGGAACCGTGGCGTAGTTTTCGTTGAGGATGGCGTAGATTACGGTGAATGAGAAATAAATACCGAGAAAAACTTCGGCGTAAGGCATCCAGCCAGCTTTGTTCTTGTACGACTTCTTGACGAAAGAATCCTTCTTGCCTTCGATCTGGAATTTGGGCGTGCGCGCGAATTCGCTTTTCTTGCCGACGATCGCTTCAAGCACAGCTTGGGCGTTGCGGACGGAAATGCCTATGCCGGTGGCCATAACGAAAGGTAAGTAGAGAAAGGTGCGCTGCCAAGTTTTCGGGCGGAGTTCCCGCTGCGAAACAAGATAGAAACTCGAGATGGAGCAGGTGGAGGCGAGAAATAAAGGCAGATCAATAAGCAGCATTTGGAACCAGCCCTGCTGAAAGCGCACGATCATGACCGGCAGTAACATCGTGGAAAGCAGGACCATGAGCGGGTAGCTGATGTTGGCGGTGAGATGGAAGAAGGCCTCGGCCTTGACGTGCCGAGGCACGTCGGACTTCAAAACTTTCGGAAGGATTTTAATCGCGGTTTGCATCAGGCCCTTGGCCCAGCGGGCTTGCTGGGCTTTGAAGCCGTTCATATCCACGGGGAGCTCGGATGCGCATTCGATTTGCGGGAGGTAAAGGAATTTCCAGCCTTTGAGCTGTGAACGGTAAGAGAGATCGGTGTCTTCGGTGAGCGTGTCGTGCTCCCACCCGCCGGCGTCGTCAATGGCTTTGCGGCGCCAGACTCCGGCGGTGCCGTTGAAATTAAAAAAGGTGCCGCGGCGGGAGCGCGCGCCGTGCTCGATGACGAAGTGGCCGTCGAGAAGTATGGTCTCGACGTTGGTAAGCAGGGAATAGTCGGCGTTGAGATAAGTCCAGCGGGTCTGCACCATGCCGATTTTTTCGCCGCCATCGGGATTCAGGAAATAGGGAATGGTGCGACGGAGAAAATCGGGCTCGGGGAGGAAGTCGGCGTCGAAGATGGCCACGAATTCACCCTTGGCGGTTTTCAGGCCATTTTCGAGAGCGCCGGCTTTGTATCCTTCACGGTTGGCGCGATGAATGAGGACCACGGGCATGCCCTGCGCGGCGTGGCGCTCCACGCAGGAGCGTGCGATTTGTTGGGTTTCATCGGTGGAGTCATCGAGGACCTGAACGTCGAGTAGCTCAAACGGGTAGTCGAAACGCGAGACGGCTTTGACAAGGCGCTCGATAACATAACGCTCGTTGAAAATAGGGAGCTGGATGGTGACGCGCGGCCACTCGGCCACCGGGGGCGGGGGCGCCGGAATGTTCTTCGAGTAAACGAAATAATCGTAAACGAGCCAGTAACGGTGCAGACCGTAAAGCGCGAGGACGAAGAGCACAATGAAGTAGGGAATCATCATCGCGAGATCGAACGCGTTCGCGTGGTATATGCCTGCAAAGGTCCTATCGGTGATTTTGTGCCAGTAGTGGCTGACGGGGCTTTGCGCCGCGAGAAGAATCGAGAGTGAGGGCCAGTTGTGCACGTTAAGAATTTTTGGTTAAGACGATTGCTTCACTGTAGCGTGACTAACGAGACAGATTATACGGTGCCTCGGCGAAGAACAAAAGCCAGAGCGGATCACGAGAACCGCTCCGGCCAAGTTCATCTTGCTTCTGCGCTGAACGATGGAGCGGACGGAATCAGGGGAGAAGCACGATTTTTCCGGCAGCGCCCGGTTCGAGGATTTCCTTGTGCGCGCGAGCTGCTTCGGCAAAGGGCAGTTCTCTACCGACAACCGGCCGAAGCGTGCCATTTTCGAGCCCGGCGATCAGCCCAGCGTGTATATCCGCTTCTTCCGCGGGCGTGATGGCCCAAAGCGAGAAGCCCCGGGCCGAAGCGCGGCGCAGCATCAGGTCGCGCGGATTGATAGTGATCTCGCCGCGGTTGCCGATGATGATCACGCGGCCATTCGTGGCGAGAAGCTTCAAATCGGCGGAAAGATTCACGTTGGCCAGCATTTCCAGAATAATGTCCACGCCGCGCCCGCCCGTGGTTTTCAGGATTTCGTCCTGGTAGCTGGGCTTCAGGTGATCGAAAACTTGATGCGCACCCTCACGTTTCGCGAGTTCGAGGCCTTTCGGCGTGCCGGCAGTGCCGAAGACGGTGAGGCCGATGGCGCGCGCGATTTGCAACGCGGCCGTGCCGACGCCACCGCTGGCGCCATGCACAAGGACCGTTTCCGATGCGCGCGCTTCGGCGGAATGAAATAGCGCATGATATGCCGTGCCATAGGGCACCCAGACGCCCGCGCCCTGGGCGAAACTGACTTTCGCGGAGAGCGTATGCACTTGCTCTTCGAGCGCCAGGGCAAATTCGGCATATGCGCCGGTGACGGTCCTGGCGGTATAGACGCGATCGCCCGGCTTCACTTTTTTCACGCCTTCGCCGACCGCCTCGATCACTCCCGCGCCATCGGAGCCGGGCGTGTAGGGAAGCGGCGGCTTTACGGCGTACGTGCCAGCGCGCATATAGGTGTCGTAGGGATTCACGCCCGCGGCGTGAATGCGCACAAGCACTTGGCCGGCCGCAGGCTTTGGCGTAGGCACTTCTTCGAGTTTCAGGACTTCCGGACCGCCGAATTGATGAACGAGAATCGCTTTCATTGTTGGCTCCCATCAACACTTAGCGAGCTAAACAGAAAAAGCGGCGGGCCGTCGCACTCCAAACAAATTAAAAGTGTTCGTCGGCGGCAATCGCCGCAGCTTCTTTTTCAACGAGCCCCGCGGAACGGCCCCAGGCCGTTGTTTGCCAATTGTCTTTTCCCTTTTTCGCGGGAATCCACGGTGGCAAAGAAAGGTTGAGGTACTCGGCCAGCGCGTAGAGATAGGGCTCGTACATGTTGCGCAAATCGGTCAGCTTGCGGTCGGCATCCGGGCCATCGAAAAGCTTCACGCCGTGCTGCGCCAGGACGTCGCGGATGCGAAACAAGTCTGGAGTGGGAAGACGATTGTGGGGAAGTGCGCGCGGCGGCGTTTTGAAAACCTGGGACAAATCCACGGCGGCGTGGCGCGCGATGGCAAATGTAAGTTCGGCCTGGCGCTGGCAGGCATCTTCAACGCCCACCTTTACCAGCGCGCAAGTGTCCAGAATCGCCGTGAGCGCGGCCATCCAGGACTGGTTGTCGTGCTGCGAGCGGAAATACGCCAGCACCGGATAAGAAAGATGGCTCTCCATCAGTTCGGCGGCCCAGAATTCCCAGTCCTTCAGCAGTACGCGGAGCGCCTCGTGGCCGTGCGGATAAGCGTGGCGGCGGAGCAGTTCGCCGGCCGTGGGCGGAGTTCCCGCGCGCGAATCCAGCAGGGAAATATTTACTTCACGCTTCGAAAAGGAACCATAAATGAAAGGCAAGTAGCCGATGACCGCCGCGAGGAAACCGAACCCAAAACCTGCTTCGGTGACAACAAGAGCCCGTGCCAGGCTCGTGCGTGGCACGACGTCGCCAAGACCCAGGGTGAAAAATGTCGTCCCGCTAAGATAAATATCCGTGGAAAACCCCGGCTGGCCGCCAGCCGTGCTGACGGCGGATCCCGCTCCGTATTGCATCAGACCGAAACCCAAAACGAGGCCCACCGCCCAAACCCCGACGAGGATGAGAAGCGAGAGCGGTCCATAAAAACCGAGCAACGTCTCGCGTGTTCTCCGCGAAGGAATGAGACGCGTGAAGAGTCTCCAGACCATCCAGGTCGTTTTGTAGAAAAGCCGCGCTAGCCGGAACTTTCGCGTAACGCGGCGCGGCAGGATGATGGCCTCGAACGCGTCCCACAGGACGATCAGAAAGATCGCGACACCTACAGCGAAAGCGCCGGGAGCTGGAATCATATGCGGCATTGTACCTATTTGATCTGGCTACTGGGAATTTTGGATGAAAACGCCATCGCGCTCAAGATTCCAAGCGGGCACTGACGCTGATCTCGGCCTTGAAAAGCTTCGAAACCGGACAGCCGGTCTCCGCGGCTTTCACGGCCGCATCAAATTTGGCTTTGTCGGCACCAGGAACGCGCGCCACGAGGTCGAGATGGCTCTTCGTGATGGCGAAGCCATCGGGGATTTTTTCCAGCGAAATGGTTGCGGTGGTTTCCAATTTGTTCGCGGTCAGGCCCGCGTTGCCTAGTTGCGCGGAGAGCGCCATCGTGAAACAGCCGGCGTGGGCCGCGGCAAGCAGTTCTTCGGGATTTGTGCCGGCCCCATTTTCAAACCGCGTGCTAAAGGAGTATTGCGTTTGCTTCAGGACGCCGCTGTCCGTTGAGATCGTGCCTTTGCCATCTTTCAAACCGCCTTGCCAGACTGCGGATGCTTTGCGCTGCATATTCTCGCTCCCTTCGAATGATTTGCCGGTTTTGAATGCATAGAATTCGATTCATGAGCCCGCTGCAAGGGTATATTCAGAACGTAAAGCTGTCGAGAAGCGTTTGTGTGCGTGAATGAAAGCGATTCTGCAGGATGACTACCAAGTTACTGGAAATCATGGGATGCGCGCCGGCCAGAGTCCACGAATGTAAACAATACCGCTCGCGACGCGATAGTAGACCAGCCAATTTCCGGCTCGAAACCAGCGATGGCGCCGGAACCACCGTTTTGTCCGAACGGGATACCGGTGCGGGAAGCGCCGAAGATATTTCAAGTGTCAATGATTTAGTTTCGGTCAGCCTCGAGCAAATCCCGGAACAGATCTCTGACGGGATCTGCCCAGGCGAAGCGCGTCATGAGCGTCTTTTTGTTCGCCGCCTGGAACGCGCACGCGACATCCCGAGCACTTCTTCGTGGGAAGTGACGCACTGTTCGCGTACGGCTCGTTCGGATTCGTCCATCGCTAAACGTTGAGCGTCAGTGACACGAGGTCCGGGCGCGTGGGTCGAGGAAGCGGTGGCAGCTTCGAGCGGTCCACGGGATGATAAAGCGTGTCGCGCTCGACTGGGATACGGCCCGCGGCGCGAATGAGGCGTTCGAGCTCGTTGCGCGGCGTGAACTCGGAGGTTTTCGCGCCGGCGTCGTGGTAGATCTTTTCTTCGACGACCGTGCCGTCGAGATCGTTCGCGCCGAAGCGCAATGCAATTTGCGCGATGCTGGGCGAGAGCATGATCCAATACGCTTTGATGTGCTCGAAATTGTCGAGCAGCAAACGCGAAATGGCGATGTTGCGCAAGTCAGCGTAGCCGGTGGGTTTTGGAATGTACGAGAGTGCGGTGTTATCCGGGTGAAAAGCCAGCGGGATGAACGCGACGAAGCCGTGCGTCTCATCCTGCAGTTCGCGCAGCTTGACGAGGTGGTCGACGCGTTCTTCTTCCGTTTCCACGTGGCCGTAGAGCATAGTGGCATTCGAACGCAGTCCGATTTCATGCGCCTGGCGCGCGATGCTCAGCCACATCTGCCCGCTCACCTTGTGGTCGCAAATGATCCTGCGCACGCGTGGATGAAAAATCTCCGCGCCGCCGCCGGGCAGCGAATCCACACCGGCCTCTTTCAGCTTCAGCAGCGTTTCTTTGATCGAGAGCTTGGCGATGCGCGAGAAATAGCCGACCTCAACCATCGTGAACGCTTTCAGGTGCACGCCGGGGCAGCGCTGCTTCAAGCCGCGCATCATTTCCAGGAAGTATTCGAACGGTAGATCTGGATGCAGGCCGCCGACAATGTGAAACTCCAGTGCGCCTTCGCGTGCGCCTTGCTCCGCTCGCTGATAAATCTCTTCGAGAGCAAAATTGTAGGCCCCCGGGGCGTCCGGATCCCGGCCAAACGCGCACAGCTTGCAATGCGCCACGCAAATGTTTGTCGGATTAATGTGCCGGTTGACGTTGTAATAGGTTACGTTGCCGTGCTTTTTTTCGCGCACGTGATTGGCCAGCCAGCCAACGGCCAGCAAATCCGCCGAGCGGTACAGCGCGATGCCATCGTCAAACGCAAGCCGCTCGCCGGCGAACACTTTCTCCGCAATCAGCTTCAACCGCTGGTCGGTAATCGTGAGTGCACTCATTTCGAATCCGTCGAAAGCTTCAAACGCGCCAAACCGCGGCCGCCGCGCCCCAGAACAGCAGGAACAACATACTAATATATCCGTTCACCGTGAAAAACGCAGCGTCCAGCCTGCTCAGGTCGTGTGGTTTGACAAGCGAATGCTCGTACGCGAGCAGAGACGCGACGACCGCGATGCCCGCCCACGCCAGCCACGGCAAGCCAAAACTCAGCGCCAGCCAACCTAGAAGCGCAATTACTCCAACGTGCATCGCGCGCGCGATAAGCAGTGCCTTCGGTATCCCGAACCTCTTCGGAACGGAAAAAAGGCCCGCGCGACGATCGAAGTCCACGTCCTGGCAGGCATAGAGCACATCAAAACCGCCGACCCACAAGGTAACCGCCGCGCAAAGAATTAGCATGCGCCGATCGAGCCCACCGGTGATGGCGATCCATGCCGCGGCCGGCGAAATGCCCAGTGCAAAACCGAGAAAAAGATGTGACCAATTCGTGAAGCGCTTCGTGAACGAATAGAAAAAGAGTATCGCCATCGCGAGCGGCGCGAGTTTCAATGCCAGTGAATTCAATTGCCAAGCCGCGACAAAAAATATGGCGACAGCCACGAGCGTGAAAAACCATGCGAATTGCAGAGTGAGCGCGCCCGTAGAAAGCGCGCGCTGTTTCGTGCGCGGATTCTCTCGATCATAGCGAATGTCTGCGATGCGGTTCATGGTCATGGCCGCCGAGCGCGCCGCAACCATCGCGACGACGATCCACAAAATCTGCCGCAGGGAAGGCCAGCCACTCGGCGGCTGATGCGTCGCGCGCGCTGCCAGTAAGGCGCCCGTGAGCGCAAACGGCAGCGCGAACACGGAGTGCTCGAACTTGATCATCTCGAGAACGGTCTTGATGCGCCCAGCCATTCCGAACCTAAGCCTCCGCCTTTTTCGATGCGGGCGTTCCCGCCCAGCGATACATTCTTTCCTGCTCTAGTCCAATCTGCGCGAGCACGCGGCAAACGTATTGCATCACCAATTCATCGATCGTCTTCGGATGATGATAAAACGCCGGTGCGGCCGGCATGATCACCGCACCCGCCTGCTGCGCGCGCAGCATATTCTCCAGATGCACGCGATTGAAGGGTGTATCGCGCACGCACAGAACGAGCTTGCGGCCCTCCTTCAGCATCACATCGGCGGCGCGCGAAACCAGATCGTCGCTGATGCCGCTGGCGATCGCGCCCAGCGTCCCCATCGAGCACGGAATAATGATCATCGCGTCGGTCGCGCAGCTTCCCGAAGCGATCGAAGCTCCGACATCTTTGTTCGGCAATATTTCGATTTTTGCCGCCGGCTGCCCTAGGATTCGGCTGGGAAGCTGCTTCAAGTCACCGGAAGAAATGCCCAATTCTTCGGCGAACAAGCGCTGGCCCGCTTCCGTGACGACAAGATAGATGCGCTCCACGCGCTGATCTTCTTCCAGCAATGCGAGCGCCTTTTGCGCGAGAACCGCGCCGCTGGCACCGGTCACACCTAGGGTGACGATCTGTTTTTGCGTTTCAAGCATGTTTTCCGCGGATAGAATCAGTCTCGCAGCGGCATGCGAGCAAGTCAAGTTAAGGTGTTCGTCCCATGCGATGATAGAATTCGCTTCGGCCACAGAGTATGAATCAGACGGATCTGCTGAAAATTCTGGAATCGGTGAAGGCCGGCGAGCTGACTCCCGAAAATGCCATCGAGCGGCTGAAGCATCTCCCCTTTGAAGACCTCGGCTTCGCGAAGGTGGATCATCACCGTGAGCTCCGCCAGGGTTTCGCCGAAGTGATCCTCGGCAAGGGGAAAACGCCCCAGCAAGTCGCCGAAATCGTGAAGTCCATGCTGCGCAAGAAAGATTCGCGCCACAACATCCTGGTCACCCGCGCGGACGTAAAAATCTTTGCGGCCGTGAAACGTGGCAGCGGTAAAGAGACAGGCAAGGCCAAGTTTCACGAGCTCTCAGGCGTCATCACCATCGAGCGCAGCCAGGAGATCGCCGGAAAAGGTACGATCGTCGTGGTCTCCGCAGGAACCAGCGACATCCCCGTCGCCGAAGAAGCGCTGCTCACCGCCCGCATGATGGGCAATCGCGTCGATCACCTCTACGACGTGGGCGTCGCAGGCATCCACCGCCTGCTCGGACATCGCGGCGAGCTCGCTGGCGCCCGGGTCATCATTTGTGTCGCAGGCATGGAAGGCGCCCTGCCGAGCGTCGTGGGCGGCTTGGTTCCCGTTCCGGTGATCGCGGTGCCCACGAGTGTCGGCTACGGTGCCAGCTTTGGCGGCGTCGCCGCGCTGCTCGGCATGCTCAATTCCTGCGCGTCCAACGTCACCGTCGTCAATATCGACAACGGGTTCGGCGCCGCCTGCGTCGCCTCCTGCATCAACCGCCTGTAATTGACTTGCGGCAAGATTTTCGACAAACGACTAGGGGGAAAAAGCAAACACCTGTATTTTGTTGTTCCTCGATTGCTATTGCTTTCGCGATTGCGACAGTGTCCCGCGGTGTTTGGCGGATACCGAGATTCAGTGAGAAATTCGGGCGCGCTAGGCTTACGCCTGCTCTCACTTTCCGCGGCCTAGGTCTCGTTTTTCTCGCAATTGGTCTCTCTCCCTGGAATCGTCGCAGCAAGAACACAAAGACACCAAGGCGCTAAACTCTCTTCGGCAATCATTCAAGCCTTCAGAAGGACTTTCATCGCCCCGGGTAGCTGCGCGTAAGCAATCGCAGCAGGCGCCTCCGCGAGTGGAAATGTGCGCGTAATGAGCGGGCTGGGATCGACCTTCCTTGCGCGGAGAAGAGCGATGGCCTTCGTGAAGGGCCCGCAGCGCGATCCGACAATGGTGATTTCCTTCACAACGATTGGCCAGGTCTCGACAGGTGTGACGCCATGAAACGTGCTCTTGAGAACGAGCGTGCCCCGAGCCTCAGCCATCTGTTGTGCAAGCGCCAGACCCGTCGGTGAGCCCGTAGCCTCGACCACCAAGCGAAATTTTTCTTGCACGCGCTTCAGATCGCTTGCATCTCCGCGGACCTTCTTCGTCGCGATCCCGGCGCGGCGGGCGAGAGCCAGCTTCTTCGCATGCTTGCCGTACATCACCACGCGTGAAATCGCTGTGCGCAGCACCCGCGCGATGAGTTGCGCGAGCTTGCCATCTCCCAGCACCGCCGCTTCCTGATATTTCCCTGCATCGACCTGCTCAAGAATTTCGCACGCTGCGGCCAGCGGCTCAACAAAGACTGCCCGCTCGTCGCTGATGCTGTCCGGCGTGAGGTGGAGATTCTCCACAGGCAGCGCCAAATACTCCGAGTAAGCGCCCGCATGATGAATGATCCCGAGCACCGTTCGCCGCGCGCAATGCGTCTTCCATCCTCGCCGGCAGAACTCGCAGACGGGCGTGCGCCCGAGAGCCGTGCACGAAATGTTGATTTCGCCGCAAACGCGCCGCCCCAGCCACTTTCTCTTCTCCGCAGCCGATGCGCCCCGCAATTCTTCGACACTTCCAACAAACTCATGCCCCGGAACACCGCGGAAGTTGTAGTGGCCATGCAGTAACTCCACGTCGGTATTGCAGATGCCCGCCAGTCGCATGCGCACGAGTGCCCATCCCGGCGGCAATTTCGGCAGCGGCGCAACTATTGCTTTCAGTTTTCCATTTGCAATGTGGAAGGAGAGCACCGGGCTGCCTAGCTCATTTCTTCTTATCTTTGTGGGATTGCGTTTTTGCCGGCAGAGCCCTCCGGCCCGGGGCGGCCATTTTCTCCATCAGATCGAACTTGGCTTCCAGCCGCACTAGCCGGCGATCCAGGACTGCATAGCCTTCTGCCAGATGCTTCACTTTTGCCTTCAACCCTTCCATCCGGTCTTCGATCAGCACGATTTTTCGGATGGCCGAAACGGCATCCCGCGCAGTACCGCCTCGTTCTCCACCGGCAGGTCCAGGTACATATCCACCGCGTCGCGCACTTCTTGCGAGAAGGATTTTCCGCGCAGCTTCGCACGGCGGGCGAGGCGCCGCTTTTGTATTGGACCCATATGAATGAGCGCCGTAGCCATGTCCTACTCCTATATCGCGCCTAAATCGCAACATGACCATCCATTAGTGGAGAGCGGTGGAAAGGGTCTTGATCAGCAGCGGCTCCTGTTCCGGCAGGACGGTGCGCAGATCGAGAACCAGGCGGTCGTCCTCGACGCGGACGATGACGGAAATGCCCGTGGGCGCGCGGCGTAAGCGCTGTTCAAGCTTTGTTGCGGAATAGCGCGCGCTGGCGATTCGAATCACTTTGGACGGCAGAGATTGCTCCGGCGTGGAGCCGCCCCCGGCGAGCGATGTGCCGTCGGTGATTTCGATCTCGACTTCGTCTAAGGGAAGTTCGGGGCGAAGCTCGCGAATGAAATTCTCCGCGCGCCGCTTCAACTCCTGCGGTGTCATTCGAATCATGCGCATGGCGGGAATTTCATCCCACGCGGCGCGGAGATACGCGCCAAGCGTCGCTTCCAGAGCGGCGATCGTCAATTTGTCCACGCGCAGGGCGCGAAACAGCGGATGGCGTCGCACGCGTGCGACGAGATCTTTGTTCCCGGCAATAATTCCCGCCTGTGGCCCGCCAAGAAGTTTGTCGCCGCTAAACGTCACAATCCCGACGCCCGCTTCGACGCTTTGCCGCACCGTCGGCTCCGCAATTCCGTGCTCCGAAAGATCGACGACGCAGCCGGAGCCAAGATCTTCGACTAGCGGCAGTCCCGTGCGCCGGCCCAGCGCGACCAACTCCTCGAGCGAAGGCTTATCCGTGAATCCGGTAACCTTGAAATTGGACGGATGCACGCGCAGCAATGCGCGCGTGTTTTCGTTGACCGCGTTTTCGTAATCTGCGAGGCGCGTGCGATTTGTCGTACCGACTTCGCGGAGCTTCGCGCCGCTTTGCTCCATGATCTCCGGGATTCGAAAGCCGTCCCCGATTTCGATGAGTTCGCCGCGCGAAACGATGACTTCACCGCCTCGCGCGAGCGACGCGAGGGTAACGAGAACGGCCGCCGCGCAATTGTTCACGACGATTGCGGCCTCCGCGCCCGTCAGCCGCGTCAACAATTCCGCCGTGTGCACATCGCGCTTCCCGCGCGCCCCTGCTTCCAGGTCGTATTCGAGATTCGAATATTGCGTGGCCGTGCGGCGAAATTCATCCACGACGCTTTCCGGCAGCGGCGCGCGCCCCAGATTCGTGTGCAGGATGACTCCGGTCGCATTGATGACCGGCAGAAGCGAGCGCGCAAGAATGCGCTCCACAGCGGATGCGATGAACTCTTCCACCGTTTCAGCAGTAACGCTGAGCGCCGTCGAATTCGAATCGCCCGCAATCCGCGCGCGCAAATCCGTCAGCGCCGCGCGCGCCACTTCCACGATCAAACTTCGATCCACGCGTTTCGAAAGCGCCGCCAGCCTCGGCTGTAGGAGCAATTCGTCCACCGACGGAATCTGCCGCAACAGCACCGCCTGCTCCGCTGAAATCGTCTTCTTGCTCTGCTCGTCCATTCGGACCACGCCATCCACTCGAACTCTTCCGTCCGCTGGAACATTTCAGCACAGAGCGCTGCCCCGGGCAATGCCGTTCACAGGGCCGGCAACGATGCCTCATCCGCAGCGCGATGCGCTCCTCCGGTTGACGGCTGTCCTTCTTACTCCTAGCATGGTGGGCCGGGGGATTCCTCCACCCATGGCGACCATTGACGAAGAGCTGGGCCAACTCGAACGGGACATCCGCCAGCTCAAGATCGAATACGACCAGTATTTTGGTGGTGGCAGGAAGCGTCCGCCCACGGAAATCGAGTGGCGCATCGATCAAATTGTCAAACGCTACGCGGAGCGCGGCGGCGAGCTGAAGTTTGCGCAGCGCTTCCGCTTTAACAACCTTTCCCAAACCTACGCGAAGTACAAGGATATTTTCAGGAAGCGAACCGCGCAGAAAGAAGAAGGAAAAATCCAGCGCCATTTCGGAGCGGCAGCGAAAGAGATCGAAGCGGCGCGCCACCAGAAACAAGCTGAAGTACCGGTCGGCGCCACGGAGCCTGAGGAGGCAAAAGCCTTCCGCATGACTTGTTCCGAACCGGAGCGCGAGACCGAAAAGGTGGACCAGTTGTACCAGGCGTTCCTGCAAGCGAAGCAGCATGCCGGCGAAGAAACGGAAAAATTGTCGCGCCCCAGCTTCAATGATTTTGTGCTGAAGAAGACGAAAGAGCTGCAGAAGCAAAAAAACTGCAAGGAAGTGGAGTACGTCGTGGAAGTTGTGAAAGGCCAGGTCAAATTGAAAGCCCTGGTGAAATCGTAGGGCGTCGACAGTCGCCGATCACCGTTGATGGTCCGCGGCCGGAATGCAATCCAAACGGGCTCTCTGGAATTGAGCCTCCACCAGGAATCTTCCGTTCTAGTTCTCCGCGCGGTTTTCCACACCGTGGCGCTTTCGGAATATGCGCGGCGCGCTTACACTGATGTGCTTTTCCGATTGCGGAGGAACACATGGCCGTGGAACGCGCGCTCATCAGCGTGTTTGACAAGACGGGGATCGTGGAATTTGCGAAGCGGCTCGCGGCGCTGAGGATCGAGATTCTGTCGACGGGCGGAACCGCGAAGCTGCTGCGCGAAGCGAGACTTGCGGTGCGGGATGTTTCCGATTTCACGGGATGGCCGGAAATGCTCGGCGGGCGCGTGAAAACGCTGCACCCGAAAGTGCACGGCGGGCTGCTGTTCCGGCGCAAACACATGGAAGACCAAAAGCAGGCGGCGCAGCACGGGATCACGCCAATCGATCTGGTTGTGGTGAATCTGTATCCATTTGAAGCGACGGCCGCGAAGGCCGGGCTGACCGCAGAAGAGCTTATCGAAAACATCGACATCGGCGGGCCCACGATGCTGCGTTCGGCGGCGAAGAATTTCGAGAGCGTGACTGTAGTGACCGATCCAGCAGATTTTGAGCGCGTGGCAAAAGAAATTGAAACCGCGGGCGAAACGACGCTGCCGACGCGCCTGCAGCTCGCACGAAAAGCCTTTGCAACCACCTCCCGGTACGACGGCATGATCACCACGGAGCTGGAACGGCTCTCCGCATCTTCGGGAAGCATCGCCCTGGGCGCAAAGCCGATCCTGCCAGAGCGCGTGCACCTCGCACTTCGCCGGCAGCAGGAATTGCGATACGGAGAAAACCCGCACCAGGCCGCGGCGTTGTATGTCCCGGTGGGGCGCGCTCCCGAAGGACTGGGGGCCGCAAAGCAGCTCCAGGGGAAAGAACTCTCGTACAACAACCTTGTGGATCTGGAAGCGGCGCGCAGCCTTGCAGCGGAATTCAAGAATCCCGCCGCGGTGATCATCAAGCACAACAATCCATGCGGAACGGCAGAGCAAACGGCACTGCTTGATGCCTATTTGAAGGCCCTCGCCTGTGATCCCGTATCGGCGTTCGGCGGCGTCCTGGCATGCAATCGCGTCGTCGACGCTGCCACGGCGGAAGAGGTCGCCAAGTTGTTTGTTGAATGCATCGCGGCCCCGGGATTTGCGGACCGCGCCAAACAAATTTTTGCGGCGAAGAAGAATCTCCGCTTGCTCGAATTACCCGCCAGCGGTTTGGAGCCGGAGCGCGAACTGCAGCTCAAGCGGATTCTCGGAGGGATGCTGGTGCAGCAGTCGGACCTCGGTGAAATCAGTGACCGCGAGCTGCGCACGGTCACGAAGCGCGTGCCAACAGCCGAGGAAATGCACACGATGCGCTTCGCCTGGAAAGTGGCCAAGCACGTGAAGTCCAATGCGATTGTGTTTGCCAAGGACGGCGCGACGCTGGGAGTCGGCGCGGGGCAAATGAGCCGCGTGGATTCGGTGAGGCTTGCCGTAATGAAGGCGCAAATGTCACTGCAAGGAAGCGTCGTGGCTTCCGATGCGTTTTTCCCCTTTCCCGATGGAGTCGAGGAGGCGGCGAAAGCAGGCGCGACTGCCGTGATCCAGCCCGGAGGCTCGGTTCGTGACCCGGATGTAATTGCCGCCGCGGACCGCTTGAATCTGGCGATGGTGTTCACGGGCGTTCGCCACTTTTTGCATTGAGATTCCATGACTCTTGACGGGTTCCTGATGACTGGCATCTTGCGATGCGGCAGTTCCTCGGGGACCAGTTTCCTGTTGCAATCGCTGATACTTAGGTCTAATATTCGGCCGCTGTTGTCCCCCAGCACGGAGGCGGGAACTCGGTCTCGGACAGCGGCCCTCAGCTTCCCGAGACCTATCGTGGCTAACGACTCCCGCCCGCAAAGTCCCGCGTAGTTCTGTATTCCGCCATTTCTGGAAAGACCGCAGGCGGTGGTGACACATGCTGAAAGAATTGGCTTCCCCTTCAAGAAGGTTCACCTCGCGTATCGAGACGCGCGAGAGCGTGTGGGTCGATTGGCGTTGCGCCGGTCGTGAAGACATTTCACGAGTGCGGAATATAAGCTTGGGTGGCCTGCTTGTCGAGACACAAATGTCCAGGGGTGTGGGTTCGACAGTCGACCTGGAGTTTCTTGTTCCGGAGGGACAGATCAGGGCTGACGCGGTTGTAAAGCGTGTCGAGCCCAGCCGTGGACTGGCAATGAAGTTCACGGTAATAAACGAGGAAGACCACGCGCGCCTAGCCGCGTTAATGAACAGGCTCCGCCAGCCGTCCTGATTTCCTGAGGGCCCAGAGACATACCCCAACCTGAAGACCAACATACGAATAGCTCGGTCTCCTCCCGCCGCTGGCACGAAGGCAAGCTACATCTGAAACGTCGGTCGTCACCTCACGCGGTGGTAGGTGACTTCGATGACCAGGGGTTTGCCGTCATCGCCTCTGAAGTCGCAGCGGGGAACTCGGCGTCTTACTGTTGGCCGATGCGCTCGAGTTCTTTCTTGATGGCCAGCTTGTCGAGGCTGGGGAGCGGCAGGCAGAGAAACAGGCTGATGCGCCGGTCCAGGACCGAGAATGCATCGCGAAACGCGCGCTCGATTTGCTCGGGGTTTCCTGAGATTGCGGCGGGGTCGGGGACGCCCCAATGTGCGGTCATCGGCTGGCCAGGCCAAACCGGACAGACTTCCCGCGCGGCGTTGTCGCAAACCGTAAAGACAAAATTCAGTTTTGGCGCGCCGGGCTCGGCGAATTCGTCCCAGCTCTTGCTGCGCAAACCGGCGGTGGAGAGACGAGCCGTTTCCAGCTGGCAAACAGCGTGTCGATTGACTCGGCCGGTAGGGTGGCTACCGGCGCTATAAGCCGTGAAGTTGGGCTTGCCTTTCTGGCTCAGGATCGCCTCCGCCATGATGGAGCGCGCGGAATTGCCCGTGCAGAGAAATAGCACGTTGTATGGGGATGACAAGACGGTCTCTTTCACGCGCAACAGGAAGGGCCGCAGCAGGAAGGGCCGATGACATTCCCGCGACGCGCCGGCTTGTGGGCGCGGATGAAGGCGCTGACGAATTTGCCATCGATCTGTGGGCCAACGGTATCCGCATCAAGCCCCGCGGCGGTAAGAAAATCGCGAGCTTCTTCGACTTTGTAGACGCGTGTCGGCTCGATGTCGATGGACTGAAAGCCCACGGCATAGAGCTTGTCGCGGTAGTCGTACTCCTCGAGAGCACCGGCGATGCAGCCAACCCACAACTCCATGCTCTTGCGGATGTTTGCGGGAACTTCGCCGCGGACAACGACATCGGAGACGGCCAGGCGGCCCCCGGGCTTGAGGACGCGGAAAGCTTCGGAGAGCACGCGATCCTTGTCGCCGGATAGATTGATCACGCAGTTGGAGATGATGACGTCCACGGAATTATCCGGAAGGGGGATGTTCTCGATGGCCCCTTTCAGGAATTCGACGTTTTCGATGCCGGCGTTTTCTTGATTTTCGCGCGCGAGGGCCAGCATTTCATCCGTCATGTCCAAGCCGTAGGCTTTGCCGGTGGGACCGACGCGTTTTGCCGACAGAATGACGTCGATGCCACCGCCGGAGCCGAGGTCGAGAACGATTTCGCCTGGCTGGAGTTTCGCGAGCGCCGTGGGGTTGCCGCAGCCGAGCGATGCGGCCACGGCTTTTTCCGGCAAGCTGGATTTCTCGGCTTCATCGTAAAGATCTTTCGTAATTGGATCGCCGCCGCTGAGTTCCGCCCGCCCTCCGCAACAAGCAGGGCCGCCGCTGGCGGCGCGCTTGGCCGCTTCGCCATATTTTTGTTTGACAGCTTCCTGGATGTTTGTACCGCTCATGAAAACTCCTTTAGCTGGAAATTTGGACAACCGATTCAGCTGGCACGGCGCGGCTGCGCGTGCAGCACTCTTCATAGAGAAAATTCATGACTTCCCGGAGAGCCTCCGTGTCCGCGGAATACCACAGATAAGTGCTCTCGCGCCGCATATTGATGAGGCCGACTTGCTTCAATTTTTCCAGGTGGTGGGAAAGAGTCGAGGCGGGAATGCCGAGTTCCTCCTGGATCTCTCCGGCGACCATGCCGGTGGGATGAGAGGCCAGGAGCACGCGGAGAATCTGGAGGCGTGGCTCGGCGCCGAGCGCGGAGAACCGGTCGGCGGAGCGCGTGACGAGGAGAGGATCGGGCTTCTTCATATTTCGATGATTGCAGAAATACGGAAGGATGTCAACATCCTTGCTCCTCCCCAACGTTTTCCCGCCGCCTGGCATCTTAATCTTGGACTTTCTCTCGAGCCCTGGAAAACGCCACTTTTTTCCGTTTTGACCGCGTTTGGGCCGCATGGGATAATTTTCGTTTCGGGGGGCCCATCTCTGGGGCACTGATGAACCTTCAACGGATAACTCTTCTTGCAGTTCTAAGCGGCTTTGCCGGTGCCGCCGGCTTGTTGGCGCAGACGCCGGCGAGTTCCGATCCGGAAAAGCCCGGTTCCGAAACGAATGGGGATTCGTCCGCCTCTGCGCAGGCGGCCGATTCGACGGCTCCGGCCTCGGGGAAGGACCCCAATCGCGCGGCGGCCTACTACAACTTCACCATGGGGCACATTTACGAGCAGCAATACGAAGCCACCAGCCGGCCCGAATACGCTACGCAAGCGATCGAGGCGTACAAGAAGGCTTATGCGCTCGATCCGAAATCGCCGGTGATTGGGCAGCGCCTCGCCGAGATGTATTGGAAGGCTCAGCGGATTAAGGACGCGGTGGCGGAAGCGCAGGAAGTTTTGAAGCGCGATCCGGACGACGTGCAATCGCGGCGCTTGCTGGGACGGATTTATTTGCGGAGTTTGGGCGACGTTAATTCCGGCAATGGGCAGTCCGAAATGGTGAGCCGGGCGATTGAGCAATACCGCGAAGTTTACCGACTGGATCCTTCGGACACGGAATCGGCGCTGTGGCTGGCGCGGCTGTACCGCTTGAAGAATGAGCATGAGAAAGCCGAGGAAGTGCTGCGCGGTACGCTGAAGCAGGATCCCGAGAACGAAGCAGCGGTGGAACAATTGACGCAGCTCTTCATGGATGAAGGCAAGTCCGTGGAAGCGGTGTCGCTGCTCGAGGGAATTACGGTCCATTCAAGTTCGCCGGTGCTGCTCGATTTGCTGGGCGATGCCTATACCCAGGCTAAAGAGTTAGCGAAGGCGGAGCAGGCCTACCGCAAGGCGGCGGAGATGGATCCTTCGGAATTGAGCCACCAGCGCGGGCTGGGACAGACGCTGATGGCGGAGGAGAAATTTCCGGAAGCGCTGACGGTGTACCAGAAGATTTCAGACTTGATGCCGGATGATTCGGATGTGTACTTGCGAATCGCGCAGATCTACCGCGAATTGCACCAGCTCGACAAGGCCGAGGAAAACCTGGTGCGCGCCAAACAGTACGCCCCGGGCAACCCCGACGTGCTGTACAACGAGGCGATGCTGTACCAGGCACAGGGGCGCTATGAAGATGCGATTCGAGTCTTGTCGGATGCGGTGACGGGAATCAAATCGCAGCCGCCGGGGCTGGCCACGAAGCACCGGTCGCTTTCGATTTTGTACCAGCAGTTGGGGCAGCTCTACCGTGACTCGCAGAATTATCAGGCCGCGATTTACACCTACGACGAACTGGGGCGCCTCGGGGAAGAGGAGGATCGCCGCGCGCGGATGATGATCATGGATACCTACCGCGCGGCCAAGGATTTGCCAAAGGCCCTGCAGACGGGCAAGGACGCGCTGGCAAAGTATCCGGCCGATCCTGCCATTCGCGTGAGCTACGCATTACTGCTCGGCGAAGATGGGCAGACGGATGAGGCGGTCAAGATGTTGCGGGCGCAGTTGCGCGGGAATGATGGAGACCGAGAAACCTATTTGAATATCGCGCAAGTGTTCGAGCGCGGGCGGCGTTACAAAGAGGCCGAAGAAGCGGCGCGCGCCGCGGAAGTGCTGCCGGGACAGCCGCGGGAAAAAGAGATGGTTTGGTTTTTGCTCGGCGCGATTTACGAGCGCCAGAAATTTTTCGACCGGGCCGAGGAGCAATTTAAAAAAGTTCTCGCTGTGGATGCCAAGAACGCGCCGGTGCTGAATTATTACGGGTACATGCTGGGCGACCTGGGCATTCGGCTGGATGAAGCGGAAGCCCTGGTGCAGGAGGCGCTGAAGGAAGAACCGTTTAACGGAGCCTACCTGGACAGCCTCGGCTGGATTTATTTCAAGCAGAATAAATTTGCGGCGTCCGAAGCAGCCCTGCGAAAGGCTGTCGAGCGCGAAAGCCATGACGCGACGATCCACTCGCACCTGGGTGATCTGTTCGCCAAGACCGGCCGTGGGGCGCTGGCGGCGGCGGAGTGGGAGAAATCGCTGACCGAATGGCGGCGCTCCTTGCCCGCGGACCTGGAGAACGATAAAGTGGCGGAGCTGGAGAAAAAGCTCTCGCAATCGAAGCATCGCATGGCGCAGAAAACCACGCCGGCCGAAGCGAAGCCATAACAATGCATGCCTGAAGTCCGCATTCCCGCGTTTGCAAAAATCAATTTGCGTCTGGAGATTCTCGGCAAACGTGCCGACGGCTTTCACGAACTGCGCACGGTTTTTCAGGCCATTTCGCTGCACGATGAATTGCGTTTGCGGACGACTGGGCGGCCCGGGATCACGCTGACGACTTTGGGGAACGAAGCGCTTTCCGCCGAGCCCGCGAGGAAAAATCTCGTTTACCGCGCGGTCGACGCATTGCGCCTCGAACTGAAGATTCGCGGCGGCGTGGAAATCGAGTTGAGAAAGAATATTCCCGCTGGGCGGGGACTGGGCGGAGGCTCGAGCGATGCGGCGGCGGCGCTGCTGGGATATTTGCGGCTCACGAAAAAGAAGCTGCCCACTGAGCGATTGATGGAGATGGCCGCTTCGCTGGGCGCGGACGTCCCATTTTTCCTCTTGGGCGGACGAGCGCTGGGAGTGAACAAGGGAGATGAGATTTATCCCCTGGCCGATATTCCGAAGCTGCATTTGCTGGTCGTTTCGCCAAAAGAGATTCACGTGCCCACGCCGGACGCCTATCGCTGGCTGAAGGCCAAACCTCTTCAATTGACAAAATTCGCCGGAGCCTCTAAACTTTGGAAGTTCTGTGCTCTATGCTGGAGCGCGCAGGGAAGCGGCCTTTCGAATGATTTCGAGCGGCCGGTTTTCCGGTGGCATGCCCGGCTTGATCAAATCAAGCGGGCGTTGCTTCAAAGAGGAGCTGCAGAAGCCTCGCTGGCGGGTAGCGGTTCGGCGGTGTTTGGAGTTTTCCCGAGCCCAGCGATGGCGCGCCGAGCCGCTGACGGGTTTCCGGGCGATCAGACCTTCGTTTGCGAAACAGTATCGCGCGACAGGTACATTCGTTTGATGGGTGGCACTCCGTAACAGGTGTGCGAATCGTCCTCTGAGCCCCAGCGTCTCGCCGGAAGTTTTCAGTTCACAGTGGAAAGTTAGAAGTTAAAAGTTAAGAGTCGGAACCCGGGCCAAAGCGCGTCCAGGATGGCGTGCATTGTTTTTCGAAGAGGAGAACGCGCGTCGTGAACGACGACCGATTCAAGATTTTCTCGGGGACGGCGAATCCGGTGTTGGCGGAGAGCATCTGCAAGGAATTGGATGTGCCGCTGGGCAAGGCGCTTCTTGGGCGCTTCAGCGATGGGGAAATCTATTTCCAGATTCTCGAAAACGTGCGCGGCGCGGATGTGTTTGTCGTGCAGCCGTGCCACCACCCGGTGGACAACCACCTGCTGGAATTGCTGCTGATGATTGACGCGTTCAAGCGGGCCTCGGCGTGGAGGATTACTGCGGTGTTGCCGTACTACTGCTATGCACGGCAGGACCGGAAAGACAAGCCGCGCGTGCCGATATCTGCGAAGCTCGTGGCGGACTTGCTCGAGACGGCGGGAGCGAGCCGGGCGCTGACATTGGATTTGCACGCGCCGCAGATTCAGGGGTATTTCGACGTGCCGGTGGATCACCTCTACGGCTCGCCGGTGCTGGTGGAACATTTCCGGCAAATGGATTTGCCGAATCTGACGGTAGTTTCGCCGGATGCTGGCGGCGTGGAACGGGCGCGGTTTTTCGCAAAGAAGCTGGATGCACCGCTGGCGATCGTCGACAAGCGCCGCGTGGACGTGGACGTGAGCGAAGTGATGCACTTGATCGGCGACGTGCGCGGGCGCAGCACGCTGATCGTGGACGATATTATTGACACGGCCGGCACTTTGGTGAAGACGGCAGAAGCATTGCTTCGAGAAGGCGCCACGCAAGTGTATGCGGCCTGCACCCATGCCGTTCTTTCGGGCCCGGCGATCGAACGAATCGAGAAATCGCAGCTCACGGAAGTGGTGGCGACGGATTCCGTCCCGCTGAGCGAGGCGGCCAAGAAGATGGGCAAGATTCGCGTGTTGAGCGTCGCGGATTTGCTGGCGCGAGGGATTCGCTCGATTCATGAAGAGACGTCCATCAGCGAACTGTTTATTTGATTTTGTCCGGCGAGATAAGTCAGCCGGAAGAATGATCAGGGAAGGAAGAAAGTATGGCTCAGGCACAGATTGTAGTTGAAGCGGCGCCGCGCGCAGAACGCGGCAAGAATGAGGCCCGGCGGCTCCGCCAAACGGGAAAAGTTCCGGCCGTGTTGTATGGCGGCAAGGGCGAGGCGATAACGCTGTCGGTGAACGCCAAGCAGGTTAGCGCGATCCTGCGGTCGGAAAGCGGCCACAACACGCTGTTTCAAGTCGAACTGGGCGGGAAACAGCAGCCCGCTATCCTGAAGGATTGGCTGGTGGATCCGATCTCGGGAAAGCTATTGCACGTGGATCTTCTGCGCGTGGCGATGAATGTGCGTATGAAGGTGATGGTTCCGGTGCACACGTTCGGCGAGCCTTCCGGCGTGAAGGTGCAGGGCGGAGTTTTCGAAGTGGTGACGCGCGAAGTGGAAATCGAATGTTTGCCGGCGGATATCCCAACAGAATTCAGGGTAGATGTCAGCGAATTGATGCTCGGCAAGCAGCTCCGCGCGAATGAACTGCCGCTGGACACCTCCAAGATGAAGTTGCTTACGGAACCGGAGCGCGTGCTGGCTCACGTGGTGGCTCTGAAGGTCGAAGAAGAGAAGCCCGCCGAGGCGGTGGCAGCGGAAACCGCAACGCCGGCCGAGCCCGAAGTCATCAAGAAGGGCAAGAAAGAAGTGGAAGGCGAAGAAGGCGCCGAGGCGGAAGCCAAGCCCAAGGCGGAGAAAACCGAGAAGGGCGAGAAGAAGAAGTAGTCTTTTCATTGTGCCTTTTCGAAGGCCCGTGGAGGCCAGCGAAGCGAGACTTATGCGGCTCATTGTCGGACTTGGGAATCCCGATCCGGAATATCAGTGGACGCCGCATAACCTGGGTTTCATGGCCGTGGATGAACTGGCGAATCGCAATGCGATTCGCGTCGAGCGCCCGGAAGGCAAGGCGCTGGTGGGCCGCGGAAAAGTCGCCGGTGAGGAAGTAATCTTGGCGAAACCGCAGACGTACATGAATCTCAGCGGCATCTCCGTGAGGGAGCTGCTGGTGAAGTACGAGCTGGGCGTGGACGATCTGCTGGTGATGTGGGATGAGGCGCAACTTCCCATGGGCACGATCCGGATTCATCCGGACGGGAGCGCGGGAAGCCACAACGGCGCAAAGTCGGTGATCGGGGCCGTGGGCACGGAAGAGTTTGCAAGGCTGCGCCTCGGTTGCGGGCCGGATCATCCGCTGACCAGCCGCAGGGAATATGTGCTGCGGCCGATGAGGAAAGCGGAGCTGGAAGTCGCGGCCGAGATGATCGGTGAAGCCGGCGACGCCGTGGAGATGCTCCTGACCCAAGGGATGGACGCGGCGATGAACAAGTATAACCGGCGCAAACCGGCGGAACCGGAAGAGCCGGAAGCGAAGTAAGAAGGATTTTGCCGGGCCACGCGCCCGGGACGTGATTTACCGCGGCCGCACAAGCGGCCAACAGGGAAAGAGGTCATCATGGAAGAGCGTTTGTACGATTTGGTTTTTATCGCGCGGCCGGCAACACCGGAAGAAGAAATCAAGAAAGTCCTTTCGGTGATTGAGCACACTTGCGCGGAAAAAGGCGGCAAGGTCGAGAAGACCGAGCATTGCGGCACTCGCAAGCTGGCCTACCGCGTGGCGAAACACCGCGAAGGCATCTACGTTCACCAGGAGATTCGCACGACCCACGGCGAGCTGATCGCCGAGCTGGAGCGCCGTTTGCGTGTGCAGGATACGATCATCAAATATCAGACGGTGCGCCTGGATGAGGACTTGAAGCGGCAGAAGAAGCTTACGCAGAAGCGCGAGAAGCGCGCCGCGCGGCGCCCGCGCCGGGCGACGGCACCGCCCGCAGCGGCAGCGCCGGAACAGGCTGTAGCGACGAGCTAGATTTTTGCAGTTCAAGAATTTTTGTTTCGAGAACCAGTGACCGGGATTGACCGGGTAACGAGTGCAGCAACTTCGGCGATGCCGAAGGCACCGGGGAAAGGGTGAAAGGTATGGCGGAGGAACAGAAACAAGCAGGAGCCCCGAGCGGAGCGCCTCGACGCGAAGGCGGCTCCGGTGGTCATGGCGGCCACGGAGGAGGACACGGTGGTCCGCGGCGCGAAGGCGGACCAGGTGGCGGCGGACCGGGCGGCCCAGGGGGGCGTCCGCGCGGAAAGCGTCAATATTTCCGCAAGAAGAAAGTCTGTAAGTTCTGCGTCGAGAAGATGGACTTCATCGACTACAAGCGCGCGGACATCCTGTCGCAGTTCGTCCAGGAGCGCGGCAAAATTCTGCCTCGCCGCATGACTGGCGTTTGTGCGCGCCACCAGCGCTGGCTGGGCGTGGCCATCAAGCGTGCGCGCAATATCGCCCTGTTGCCGTTTGCCGGCAGCGCGGCGGGCTCGCAGGCGCTGCGGGTAGTCGTGCCAGGCGCCGCCCATCCCGCACATACAGCGCCGGCGGCGGCAACCCCGGCGCCAGCGCCGCCGGTAGCGCCACCACCAACACCCGCAACGGCAGCCGAAGTCCCGAAGGCATAAGGGAACAGGAGCTTAGAGAGGCGAAATGCAAATCATCCTTCAAGAAGATGTGGACAAGCTGGGCAACCGGGGCGACGTGGTTACCGTCAAGCCTGGCTATGCCCGCAATTTTCTTTTGCCGCGCAAGATCGCCATTGAAGCCACGACCGGAAGCATGAAGGCGCTCGAAAGAATCCGCACGTCGCTGGCCAAGAAAACCGCGACGGAACTCGATGCCGCGCAGAAGCAAGCCGAGTTGCTGAACGGAGTCTCGGTGAAGTTCACGCGCAAGACCGGCGAAAACGACCAGATGTTCGGCTCGGTCACCTCCGCGGACATCGCGGAAGCGCTGGCAGCGCAGGGCTTCAAAGTGGACAAGCGGCAAGTGCAACTGAAAGAACCGATCAAGATTATCGGCGAATCCAGCGTGACGATTAAGGTGTTCCGCGACGTGACGGCGCAAATCAAGGTGACCGTCGAGAAAGAAGCGTAGAAAGTCCTTCGATCGATTTCCTTCTTCGCCGCTGCTCAGCCATTGCAGCGGCGAGATTTTTTAGAAAAGATGTTTGGCAGTTTCCAGAGCGGTTCTTCAAGCTTGCCGTCCAGCGCGCTACATTGTCAGGACGACACGGAATTCGGCTTTGCCGCTCATCATGCGGGTGTAGGCTTCGGCAGCTTTTTCCAAGGGATATTTTTCGATCATGGGGCGCACGCCGGTCATTTCGGCGAAGCGCAGGGTGTCTTCGGAATCCGTGGGAATGCCGCCGGGCCAGCCCTGGACGCGTTTTCGTCCCACGATCAACTGAATCGGGGAAGCTTCAATCGGACCCTGGCCCGCGCCGACAACCAGCAGCGTTCCGTTCAAGCCGAGACCGCCGACCAAGTCGGACATGGATTTTGAGTCCGTGGCAGTGGCCAGGATGACACGGGCCCCGCCGAGTTTCTGGAGCTCTTCCGCGGCATTGGCGGCTTTGCTGTCAATGTAAACGCTCGCGCCAAGCTTCTTAGCGAGAGCAGCTTTCTGGGAACCGCGGCCGACGGCGACCACTTTGTATCCAAATTTGCTGGCAAACTGAATTCCGAGATGTCCGAGGCCGCCGATGCCTTGGACAGCAACGAGGTCCGAAGGCAGAGCGCCGCTGTGGCGCAGAGCGTTGAAGGTAGTGACTCCCGCGCAAAGGAGCGGGCCGGCTTCCGTGGCGTCGAGGCTCTCCGGCATTGCGGCGAGCGCTTCCACGGGAGCGATCATGTATTCCTGGTAGCCGCCATCGAAGCTGATTCCGCAAATTTTCAGGTTGCGGCAATTGGCGAAATCTCCGCGGCGGCACGGGAGGCAAGTGCCGTCCTGCCCGCCGTGCCAGCCGACGCCGACGCGCTGGCCTTTTTTCCAGCCGGTGACGCCCGAACCCACGTGGTCGATCACACCTGCGACTTCGTGTCCGGGGGCACGAGGGTATTGAATTCCCGGCCAGTATCCTTCTTTTACGAGGCTGTCGCTGTGACAGATGCCGCAAGCCTGCACGCGAATGCGCACGTGTCCCGCCGGTGGTTGAGGAATTTCACGTTCGACAATTTCAAAATCCGCTCCCGGTTTCGGCACTTGCACAACTTTCATCTTGGCCATCGAGAGTCTCCCTTTATTTTTGTACTGGATTTACGCCCAGCTCTTGGATGCATGCCTTGGACAAACCGACACATGCTCAGCACGGATCTCTCACCGGTCCATCGTAGGATTGACGAAGTTGAAATCGAAGGATCTTGTTGAATCTTGGCGCCGAGTATTGGATCAGGCGAGATCCTTCGCTTCGCTCAGGATGATACTGGCTGGGGGATTGGCCTACAGCGAGCAAGCGCTTTCGTGGTGAGAAATAAGCATCAGAAACCGCACAAGAGCAGAGAGGAAAAAGTTTTGCAGAGATTTCCGAGACGATGCACAGGCAGTCCGATTGACGTTTGCGCGTCTTCAAAGCACAATCCGCGGAACAGTCTGAACAGGGAATGAGTCGAGCCTCACAAAAAGAAACCCGCACTTGCGCGAGAATTGGACTTATGTTACACAAAGAGCTATAGGCGAACATAAAGCGAATCCAAATGCCGGCTGACGCCACATTAGAGAGGCCCTTACCGAATAACCTGGATGCCGAACGTTCGGTGCTGGGCGCGATCTTGCTCGATAACAATGCGCTGAACACGGCGATCGAGAATCTGCGCGCGGAGGATTTCTTCCTGGACCAGCACCGGCGCGTCTTCACGAACATGATCGCGCTGGGAGAGAGCCAGCAGGCGATTGACCTGGTGACGCTGACCGAAGAGTTGCACCGCAAAGGAGAATTGGAAGCGTCAGGCGGGGCGCCGTACCTGGCGTCGCTGGCGGACGGCATGCCCAAGGTTTCCAACGTGGAGCACTACGCGCGGATCGTGAAAGAGAAAGCGATCCTGCGCAACCTGATTCATACCACGCACAACATCCAGCAGCGCGCGTTTGAAGGCGAAGACGGCGCAGACGCGATTCTCGATGGGGCGGAGTCGTCGATCTTTGCGCTGGCGGAAGACCGCGTGCGCGCCGGGTTGCTTCCGATCAAGGACATTGTTCGCGACAATTTCGAGCGTCTGGAAAAAATCTTCCGTGAAGGCAAGAGCATCACTGGAATCGCGACGGGCTACACCGAGTTGGACAAACTTACATCCGGCTTGCAGCCATCGGAGCTTTTGATTCTGGCGGCGCGGCCTTCCCAGGGGAAAACGGCGCTGGCGCTGAACCTCATGGAAAACATCGCAATCCGGGGTGGGCACCCGGTGGCGATGTTCAGCCTGGAAATGTCCAAGGAATCGCTGCTGCAGCGCCTGGTGGCGTCGGTGGCGCAGATTGACGCGCACAAGTTCCGAACCGGGCATTTGAGCCGGGAAGACTGGCGGCGCATGACGGCATCGCTGGGAACGATCTCCTCGTCGCCGCTGTGGATCGATGACGCCGGTTCGATCAGCGTGCTGGAAATCGGGGCCAAGGCGCGGCGGCTGAAGCGGGAAAAAGGATTGTCCATGCTGGTGGTGGATTACCTCCAGTTGATCACGGCGCGCGGGCGGTTTGGGAACCGGCAGGAAGAAGTATCGAGCATCTCGCGCGGCTTAAAGGGGCTGGCGAAGGAATTGCAGATTCCGGTGCTGGTGCTGAGCCAGTTGACGCGCGCACCGGAGCGCGATGAGCGTGGGCCGCAACTCTCGGACCTGCGCGAATCGGGCGCCATCGAGCAGGATGCCGACGTGGTGATGTTCATCTACCGGCCGCATTTCTTCAAAGGTGGGGCGACGCCCGAAGAGAGGGAAGAAACGGAGCTGCGCATCGCCAAGCAGCGCAATGGCCCGACCGACATGGTGAAATTCGTCTTCCGCAGCCGATTCACGCGGTTTGAGGAGGCTGCGCCGGATGCCTTCTCGCAGTTCACGCCCGAAGACATGTAATTGTTGCCACAGCGCGGCAGTTTGCCCACACTCTGCGCGGCCGGCCTAGTGCCCCGGAATATACCTCAGGTCGGGGTAGGGCAACTCCAAGTCCGAAAAGTGCATGCGCTCCAAAGAGATGAAGCGCTGGGGTCCAAAGAACGAGTCCTTGAGGCGTCGACGCGGACTGGGGAGCGAAGGGCCTTCGGCTTGCAGTGGAGGAGGGTGTTGACGTTCAGGCGGCAGCCGATGCCGCCGTCGGCGGGAGCCGCCTGATTGTCGTACACTATTTTTTTCGGAAGGCCCATGGCACGCACGCAGAACAGTCCCCACAAAGAAGTGAGACGGCCGGTCTGGGCCGAGGTTTCCCTTTCCGCCCTGCGGCACAATTTCAACGCGATTCGAAAGTACGTGAACCCGCGCGAGGAGAAGCGCAAGACGCCGCGGAAGATCCTCTCGATCGTGAAGGGCAACGGTTACGGCCATGGCGGCCCGGAAGTAGCGAAGGCGCTGGAGAAGGCGGGCTCGGACTGGTTCGGCGTGACGTGCACGGATGAAGGGATCGCGGTCCGGAAGGCTGGCGTTCGAAAGCCGATTCTGATTCTCACCAGTTTTGTGCCGGGTGAGGAGACCCTGCTTGTTAAGCACGACCTCACGGCGGTGATTCATCGCTGCCAACAGCTTCCCTTGCTGGAGCGCGCGGCAGCGGGGCGCCGGACGAAGCGCGTGCCGTTCCACCTGAAGATCGATACGGGGATGAACCGGCTGGGAATCGCGACTTCCGATGTGCATTGCTTTGCGCGGCAATACGGCAAATGCAAGCATCTGCAACTCACGGGAATTTTTTCGCACTTTGCGTCATCGGAAGTGTTTACCGACACGGCCGTTGGACAACAGACGCGCGAGCAAGAAGAGCGATTTTACGCGGCGCTGGAACAGCTGCGCGCGCATGGCATCGACACCGGCATCGTGCATCTGGCAAACAGCGCGGCCATCGTAACGCGTCCGGAGACGTGGGCGGACATGGTGAGGCCGGGGGTGATTCTCTATGGGTATCATCCGGGTTACGACCCCATGAAGAAGCGCGAAGAAGCGGAGAAGCGGCTGCCGCTGAGGCCGGTGATGAGCCTGCGCTCGAGGATCATCAGCCTGCGCGATGTGCCAGCGGGCGCGGGTGTGGGCTACAACGCGACGTTTGTGGCGAAGCGGCCGTCGCGCATCGGAGTTCTCGCGGCCGGGTATGGCGACGGTATTCACCGGTCGCTTGGGAATCGCGGACAGGTCTTATTGCGCGGGAAGCTTGTGCCCATCGTGGGCATCATCTCGATGGACGTGACCATGATCGACGTGACCGACGTGGCAGACGCGGAGATCGGGGACGTCGCAACGGTCTATGGCGCGGATGGAGCGCACGCGCTTCCGGCAAATGGCGTCGCACGCGGGATCGGCACGGTCACTTCCGATCTGTTGTGCATGGCTAGCCAGCGCGTTCCGCGGCTGTACGTTCGCTAATCTGGCGCCAGAATGCTGCTGCAGCTGGAGCGGCCGCAGTGACACCAGCGGCGAGGTTCGCCCCGATGGGGCCACCCCGATCGAGAATTCCACGCGGCTTCCCGGACAGTCTTCCTAAGAGCTTCTTCTCTCCGCGCAGGTGAGCCTTCCCGCATTTCACGCGCGTGCCCCGCTTGGGGTACACTCTGAGGTTCGCGACTCCGTCTGGGGCCTGCTGGAAGGCCGGAGCCGCTGAGCACATGAGCCGAATCGTTGCCATTCTTCCCGCCGCCGGCATGGGAACGCGCATGGGCGCGGATACACCCAAACAGTTTCTCGAGCTGGACGGCGTGCCCATTGTCATTCACAGCTTGCGGCGCATCGCTTCTTACGTGCAGGTGACGGAAATGATTGTGGCTACGCGCGCGGATGAAATTGTGCGTCTTGAGGCGCTGATTGCGCGGGAAAAGTTCGGCCAGAAAGTCCGTGTGGTGAAGGGTGGAGATTCGCGCCAGGAATCCGTGGCGGCGGCCCTGCGCGAGGTGCCGAACGACACGGAAATTGTGCTGGTGCATGACGCCGTGCGGCCGTTCGTGACGGTGGAGCAGATTGCGCGAGTGATTGAGGAAGCGCGCCGTTGCCAGGCGGCGATTCTGGGCATTCCGGCGATGGATACGGTCAAAGAAGTGAAACGAGCCAGTTTGCCGGAAGATGTAGCGCTGATTACGGCGACCGTGCCGCGCGAGCGGGTGGTGCTGGCGCAGACGCCGCAGGCGTTTGCGACGAAACTGTTGAAAGAGGCTTTCGCGCGAGCGCAGTTGGACGGAGTGAATGCTTCGGATGAAGCGGGGCTCGTCGAGCGCATGGGCCATGATGTGCACGTGGTGCTCGGCTCCGAACGCAATATGAAAATCACCAAGCCCGCGGACATGGAGCTGGCGCGTTTCTACCTGGAACGCGAGCGCAAGAAGGCTTGAGCATGAACTCAGGTTCAACCGCGAAGACAATCCTGTTTTGGATTTCCATCGTATTTCTCGGCGTCATGTTGTGGAAGCTTGTTTCCGCGAATAAGAATCCAGCGCAGGTTGTCTCGTTTACTGATTTCCTGCAATCGATCGATAAAAAAGCGATTCAAATCGCCGAGGTCTATCTCGAACAGAATTCCGCAAACGTTCATGCGCTCGTTCGGGACTCGCAAAAATATGTGGAGACCACCATCTCTACCAGTGAACTCCCGGATATCACAGCGCGTCTGAGGGACGCAGGGGCGAAAATCGAAATCAGCGAAGTGAAGAGTAGAGATTGGACGCTGATTCTTCTCAACGCGGCACCGCTCGTTCTACTCGTTGGATTGTGCCTTTTCTTGATGCGGCAGATGCAGGCGAGTCTGCGACGAGTCGGAGCCGCTCTACCGGCCGCGGTGCGAACTGGAATTGGATATGATTTGCACCGGCTGGAAGAGGGGCGGGCACTAATCGTCGGGGGGATTGAGTTGCCGTTTGACAAGGGGCCCGTGGGACATTCCGACGGGGACGTGCTGGCACATGCGATGTGCGATGCGCTGCTTGGAGCGGCAGGACTGGGGGATATTGGAACGCATTTTCCGGACACCGATCCGAAGTGGAAAGGCGCCAATAGCCTGCTCTTTCTGGAACATGTGAGGAAGTTGCTGGATGAAAAAAAATTTGTCATCGAGCATGTCGATGCCGTGGTTATTACGGAGAAACCGAAGCTGGGGCCGCACTTTCCGAAGATGCGCGAGGCGCTGGCCAAATCGCTGGGCGTAGCGGCGGAGAAGGTTCATCTCAAGGCGAAGACCAATGAGGGCGTGGACGCCATTGGCCGTGAAGAAGCCATAGCGGCCCACGTCGTGGCCACGCTTGTTTCCCGTTGAATCCTTGATTTTCTACGAGAGGGGCGCAATATATTGCGCCCCTACAAATGTTTTTAATGAATCGTCTTGAGCTTTTCTCCGAGGCTTGCCCTTCGTGCCGACAGGTTACAATTCCTCGCATGCTATCCGGCGATCAAACTGAGAGGTTCGAGATTGCGGCGAATCAGTTCAGCTCCGCGGATATTGTCTTGATTCTGCGCGAACGCGGCTGGCTGGTTGGCGAGGTGACTGCCGAGCAGAATGCCTGGTGTGAACGGGCTGCTGCGATGCTCGGGGTGCGGGTTGCGGATCGCGCGGCACTGGCCGAATTGTTGGGGCTGGTTTTTCATTACGACGCCCGTGGAATTATTTCGAAGGTCGAGAGCCACGTGGTCCTTTCGCGCTACGCCGCGAGGGAGGTGCTCCGGCAGCTGGCACTGCATTTGTTGGATGGAGCGCCGTTGACTTCCGAACGGTTCAAGGAGATTGTTACGGCGCTTAAGGAAAGGATGGATCTGCGCGGAAGGGAACTGTTTCACCCCCTGCGGCTCGCGCTGGCGGGGCGTGCCGGAGAAGGCGAGTTGGATCGCGTGATCCTGTTGCTCGACGAAGCGGCCATGGTTCCGTTTGCCGTGCCAGTAAAATCCGCGCGGACCAGAATCCTGGAATTCTGTTCGGCACTGGATTAGCCTGCCCCGCATAGACCGCTGCTTTCCACCTGCGACGGGCAACGGTAAACTGTCACCGCCATGGATCGATTGACGGGGATTCACGCGGTCAAGGAGGCGCTGGAAGCTCAGCGCCCGATGGACCGCATCGTGATCGCAAAAGGGAGGCAGGACACGCGCGTCGAGGAAATCGTCGAGCTTGCGCGAAAGCAGGGCGTTTCCGTGCGGTTCGAAGACCGCGGGCAACTCGACCGACTAGCCAATTCGAAAGACCATCAGGGAGTCGTCGCCCTGGCGGCGGCCCGAGCGGCCGGGACGTTAGAAGATATTCTGGCGCGCGCGAACGCGAACCACGGGCAGATGGGGCTCATCGTGCTGCTCGATGGCGTCGAAGATCCGCACAATCTCGGAGCCATCATTCGAACGGCGCTGGCCGCGGGCGCACATGGCGTGGTGATTCCGGAGCGACGCGCGGCGGGCCTAACAGATACGGTGGCGCGAGCTTCGGCCGGCGCGCTGGCGCATCTTCCGGTCGCAAAGGTGACCAATCTAGTGCGTAGCATGGAAGAGCTGAAGGAAGCGGGCTACTGGCTGGTGGGCCTAGACGAAGAAGGGGACAAGAACTACACCGAGGTGGATTACAAATCGCCCGTGGGGATTGTGCTGGGCAGTGAGGGCAATGGGCTGCACGAATTGACGCGCAAGCGGTGCGATTTTGTCGTGAAGCTGCCCACGAGCGGGCCGGTGAAATCGCTGAATGTTTCCGTCGCCGCAGGCGTGGTGCTCTTTGAGGCCGTCCGGCAACGGAGTCACCCGTAAGAATTATTCCTCTTTGATGTCTGCGGACCAGGACACTTCAAACCCTTTCTTGATGCTCATATGAACCGGGCAAGACTTTTCGTGGTGGGCGAGCGCCCGGTCTGCGTCCGCGCGTTTGCCCTTGGGAATTTTCAACTTGTAGCGCAGGCTCACGGCGGCGATACGGAATAATTTGTCGTCGGCTTCGATGCGGCCTTCGACCTCGGCCTCCAGTTGATTTGCTGTGGGAATTCCGCGCGCCTCCAGCGCGCCGGCGAGTGTGCCGGTCAGTCAACCGGCGAGTGCGGAGATAAGGTGATCGATGGTCGTCGGCAGCGGCTCGGCATCCTTCACGCCATAATACTTTGCGTAACCACCGTGCGTGCCGAAATGCAATGGTTCTTCGAACCCTTGTATGTGTGCGTCGCGAAAGGGCCGCTTCTTCTGTACCAGGCGGACTCGCGCGGTGTGAATGACTTGGCTCATGAACACCCCCAATCTCTCAGATGCGAAACCCGGCGAAAAGATGCGGACCGACGGTAAGGACTATTTGTCGTATTGGATCAGGGAGAAGACATCGAGGCCGTTGAGTTTGCTGCGGCCATTGAGAAAGGTGAGCTCGACAGCGAAGGCCGCGCCTTCGACCTTTCCGCCGAGCTGTTGAACCAGCTTGGAAGTCGCGGCGGCGGTCCCGCCGGTGGCCAGCAGGTCATCACAGATGATTATGCGCTGGCCAGGTTTCACGGCATCTTCGTGGATTTCGAGCGTATCGGTGCCATATTCCAGTGCGTAGGAGACGCCGACGGTCTTGGAAGGCAGCTTCTTCGGCTTGCGTACGGGAACAAAACCAGCTCCCAGCCGGTAGGCCAGCGCGGGAGCAAAGATGAACCCGCGCGCTTCGATCCCGACGACCACGTCAATCGCCTGGCCCTTGTAGTGCTCGCAGAGCCGGTCAATCAGAATGTGAAAGCCCTGCTTGTCCTTAAGCAGGGTGGTCAGGTCATAAAACAGAATTCCCGGCCGAGGATAATCCGGCACTTCGCGGATCAACCTTTTCAGATCATCCATGCCGTCGTCTCCCGAACCCGTTCGTTACCTTTGCCGCCGTCTTTCATACGCTGGGATTGATGACGAATCCGCCTTCGTATTGCCGATCCAGGACGGCGGCTTCTTCTTGAACTTCGCTCACGCTCGAGAAACGAGGGCCGCGCTCCAGCATGGCGCGAAGCTCGGCGTGCTCCCGGGGAGTTGCCATGGCAAAGACCTCAACCCGGCCGTCCCGAAGATTGCGTACGAAACCACTTACGTGCAGCTGATCTGCGGCGGCTTGTGCGTAAAAACGATAGCCTACGCCCTGGACCATGCCGGAGACAAAATACCGTTTCGCTTGTTTCGCGTCGCTCACAAACCCACGAAATTGTAGCAGAGACGGCACTTTTCCTCCGCTGGCCGTGCGCGCGATGCCGCCGCGCTAGGGCCACGGGCGCCGGTTGCGCTAGACTCACCCTTCAGAACCGCACAGCGGGCTGCCTGGTGGGGAGCTGCGCGCATCCAAATGCATATGAATCCGACAGGACAGTCTTCGCATCGCAATCCATTCTTTTTGCGCAACGGGGCCTTTTTTCTCATCTGGATATTCTTTTCTGGGACAACTCTTCGCGCACAGGAGGCTGCGCAAGGGCCGATGACGCCTCCGCCCCCGGCGGAACATCACGTTAGCCGCATCGGCAACGAAGCCGAGCCCGAGGCGCCGCCATCTCTTCCCGAATCGGAGATCATAAAGCGCTTTTCCCAAAAGGAAGATGCCTACCTGCTGGCGCGCACCCACTACACGTACACAAAGACCATCCGGATTCAGGAATTTGGCCCGGAGGGGAAGCCTGCGGGCGAATTTATTCTGGTGACCCAGCCGGTACGGGATGTGGAGGGAAAGCTTTTTGAAAAAGTCATCGAGCGGCCCCATTCTACATTGCAACACATTTACCTCAGGTCTGAAGATTTGGAGGGCTTGCAGCGCACTCCGGCGTACCCGCTGACGACGACGCAACTCGCGAAATATGACCTGAAGTATCTCGGCAAGGAGCAAGTGGACGAAATCGATTGTTACATTTTCCAGGCGAAGCCCAAGGTGGTGGAGCGCACCAAAGGCTATTTCGACGGCGTTGTCTGGGTCGATGCAAAGTATCTGGAAGTTGTGAAAACGTACGGGAAGTGGGTAACGGACCAGGGCGACATGCGCGCCGTCGCCGACCTGCCGTTCACTCTTTTCGAGACCTACCGGGAGAACGTCGATGGAAAATTCTGGTTCCCAAACTATTCACGCTCGGATGATACGTTGAATTTAAAGGGACTAGAGATTCCCGTCCGCGTGGTCATCAAGTGGTCAGACTTCAAACCAGCTGCCGCCGCGCCGCAGCCTCCGGCGCCGAGTCAGGCGGCTCCCGCGAAACCTTAGACGAAGAGGGCCATCGAACCTGCTGTCGTCTAGGCGCGCAGATGCTTCAGAGCCTCGGGCAGTTCTGCGATCGAGGCGAGGATGCACTCTGGCCTGGACGCTCTGAGGCGTTTTTCCGTTGGGAAAGGGCCGAGGACACCAATCGCGCGAACACCCGCGCGCCGTGCCATCTCGACATCCTGCGGAGCGTCTCCGACGTAGACACACGCAGCGGGATCCAGTTCCATCCGACGAAGCGCCAGGCGCAGGGGTTCTGGATGAGGTTTCTTGCGCAAGGTGTCGCCGCTGCATACACGGGCCGAAAAGTGCCGCATCAGACGGAATTCGCGGAGCTGGCGGGTCACACGATCGCGGTCACCGCTGGTGACAAGCCCGAGGGTGTGCGAGCCGCGCAGCTTGGCGAGGACCCGGCGGGCGCCCACAATCAACTTTGGCCGATGCTTCGCATAGAAAGCCCGCCAGAGACGATCCGCTTCTTCCCATTGTTTTTTTGGCAGCCTCGCGGCTCGATAAACCTGATACCAATTCGGAGAATAGTTTTTCTCCAGTTCTTCAATTCCCCAGGAAATACCCATGGCATGGAACATCGCGAGATACGCCGAAGCATCGGCGTGATACGAGTCGATGAGTGTGCCATCCCAATCGAACAGCACGCCCTCCACAGCTTGGATTCGTTTCTTGGTCATCCCCGATGAGAGTGCGGAAACAATTATGCCAGCAGCAGAAGCGGGGGCGCGGCAGAAATTACGCAAGAAAAACGGGATACGTGATCAAGACCGGATAGTGGACTGAACGCTTTACGGCTTCAGAAACCGGGACGGAACGCCGTCATCGCGGTCGAACTGAAGATCGTCGAACGACGCAGCCACCCCGAACCAGCCTGGCATCGCCGCTTTTTCCGCGCGGCGCACGCGCGCCAGAGTGATCATGACCACGTTACCGAGGCCCAGGGGCTTGCTGACAAGGACAATTTCCAGTTCGATGGAGCTGCCTGCGGTGAGTTCCTTGGGGCAAAGAAAGAATACCCCTGTAGAGCTGATATCCCTAGTGACAAGAGTGATCGCGAATTCTTCGGGGACGCCACCGACGCTGCGGAGGCGCAATGGAAGCTTCAGAGTCGCGCGCGGATACTCCCGATGCTCCGGATGGACCCCGACGGTATGCGTGGGAACGCGCGCAAAGCGCCTGGGTTGCGAAGGGCAGAGGAAGGGCATCAGCCGCTGCTTCGAGGGCGGGTCGGGCTCAGCTGCGGGAAGCGACGAGGCAATGCCATCACCAGCTTCCGACGCCGGTTTGGCTGGCCAAGATTCAAATGGAGTTGCGCGTTTCGTCGCGCTCATCTTGCCCTCAGAGACGCCACTTCACGGTTGCTGGCTATGGCCCAACAAACTCGACTTTCTGCCTTGCTTTCTGGAATTGCCCCGTCCGCACCACACGGTGTGGGGCGCTAAGATGGCATTAGTTGCGGCGAACGTCAATCTGTGAAAAACGCGCGAAGTGTCTTATCTTCAAATACTTAGTTATAGTACCTCAACCGACCCACAACATTATGTGGATTACCACAGGAAAGACGCAACCAATATGGTCCTCGACAGTTTCTAGCCCGGAGCTTCATCATAAGATTTTCGAGAAAGGGTCTGTGCCCAGTACGTCTTTGCCGTCGGCGCCAAAACTCAAGAATCTTCCGATTCCTGAACCTGCTCCCGTGCGCACAACCACGCTCGTGATTGTAGCCTTTGCGGCTGTTTACGTGGTTTGGGGATCCACGTATCTTGCGATTCGCGTGGGCCTTGAATCGTTTCCGCCTTTCGTCCTGGCGGGTCTGCGGCACCTCATGGCGGGACTCTTGCTTTTTCCAGTCATGCGCTGGAAGACCGGTATTCGACCCACGGCCGCCAATTGGAAAGCGGCGGCGATCGTGGGCTTCTTGCTGCTCTTCGTCGGCAATGGTGGCGTGAGCTGGGCCGAACAGATCGTGCCTTCGGGAATCACGGCCTTGCTGGTCGCGACTGTTTCTCTCTGGCTGGTCATCGTGGACTGGCTGCGTCCCGGAGGGAAGCAACCCGCGGGGAAAGTGATTATTGGCCTGGTCATGGGATTCGCGGGCCTGTTGCTTTTGGTTGGTCCATCGCACCTCGGAGGCTCGGGGCGCGTCAATCCTTTTGGCGCGTCCGTTCTAGTCTTCGCATCTTTTGCCTGGGCTTGCGGTTCGCTTTATGCAAAGCATGGTGGGATGCCGGCTTCGCCGATGCTGGGCGTGGCCATGCAAAGTCTCGCGGGCGGTGTGATTCTGCTTATTGCGGCACTGCTAACCGGAGAGTACCGCGGATTTCATTTTGGGGCGATCTCGTTGCGTTCCTGGTTCGCGCTCGGCTATTTGATTGTGTTTGGATCGGGAATCGGCTTCAGCGCCTATATCTACATTCTGCGCAAAAGCACAGCCGCTCGTGTTGCTACCTACGCGTTCGTGAACCCGGTGGTGGCGCTCTTCTTGGGCTGGCTCATCGTCGGGGAAGCCATTACGCTGCGCACGATCCTCGCGGCGGCCGTCATTCTAACGGCAGTCATCTTGGTCATCACCGCTCCACACCCTGCCTCAGCGCGCATCAATGAGCCGGTCCCAGCGCCAGGCGAAGTCTAACTGCTGAAGCCGTCGAGCGTATCTAACCTTCCTTCACTTTGCGCATCTTTTCCGGATAGATTAGATTTTTGGCTTCCGTTATCTTTCGCGCATGAACATGAGCGAAGCAATGACAAGAATTGGACAAGGCATATCCCCGCACCTTGCGGCGCGGTACTGGCAAGCCACGTTGGCGCGCGATTCCCGCGCGGACGGCAAGTTCGTACTGGCGGTGCGTTCCACGCACATTTACTGCCGTCCCTCGTGCCCGGCGCGCCGGCCGTTGCGGCAAAACGTGATTTTCTTTCGCACACGGGAAGAAGCGGAGGGGCAAGGTTTCCGGCCGTGCCTTCGCTGCCGCCCCAACGAAGTTTCCGGAGCCGTTGTTTTGGTGCAGCGTGCGGCGCAGCACCTCGCGAGTTCTTCGGAAGACGGCATCCAGCTTGCCGGCTTGGCTAGTGAGCTGAGAACCACGCCAGGCACTCTGCGCCGTGCCGTTCTTGAGGTGACGGGGCTTCGACCGCGGGAACTTGCCGAAGCGCTGCGCGTCAAGCGATTCAAAGAGTTGCTCCGTTCGGGGAAGAGCATCACCGATGCTCTCTATGAGACGGGATACGGGTCATCGAGCCGCGTCTACGAGCGCAGCAATGCGCAGCTCGGCATGACGCCAGCGACGTATCGAAAGGGAGGAAAGGGTATGAAGATCGGATACACGATTGTGAGGTCTCCGCTGGGAAAGGTTCTCGTAGCCGCTACGGAGAGAGGCGTCTCGGCGGTCTATCTTGGCGATGCGCAGAGCAAGCTGATCTCGGAATTACGCGAGGAATATCCGCGCGCGGAAATCTCGCCTGCGCCGAATTCGTACCAGCGCTGGGTACGGGAAATTGTGCAACGCATCGAAGGGAAACAGCCTCGCTTGGAGCTTCCGCTCGATCTGCAGGCGACGGCGTTTCAGCGCCGCGTTTGGCAGGAACTCCAGCGGATTCCACGGGGCCGAACCCGCACCTACTCCGAGGTGGCGCGTTCGCTCGGGCAGCCAAAAGCGGTGCGGGCCGTGGCCAGGGCATGCGCAACGAACCCTGTTTCCATCGTCGTTCCGTGCCACCGCGTCATTCGCGAGGACGGAACGCTGGCCGGGTATCGCTGGGGCTTATCGAGGAAAGAACAACTCTTGGAGCAAGAACGCGCGGCTACGGAATAGATTCGCGAAGTTCAGAGTTCAGCGGAGCGGCCGAGCGGGAATCCCTAGTCCTGACGGTTCCAAAGGCTATCCTCTCGGCTTTTCCACTTTTACGCCCTTCGGCCAGTCCGGCTTGAACTTCCCGTCCTCGATCTTGAGGTTTTTCTTGAGGCTGGTGTAGTGCGAGAGGAAGTAATCGTCGGAACCCGGCTCGAAAAATTTCTGCTCGATGGGGAGCCACGAAGCTTCGTCGATCCACATCCGGATTCTGGCGATTTGGCTGCGCGCCTGGTCGGACTTGGGGGTCAGTTCCAGCACGATGGTCTTGTGGCCGTCGAGGTCTTCTTCTCCCGCGAGGGTCACCAGGTAATTCTTTTTCAGGCTATCGCCCTTAGTCCCAAATCCCAGCGCAAGAAACTGATCCGCCATCGAACGATGCTTGCCGATGTTGTATTCTTCGACGCGGTTGATCTTAGGCGTAAAAATGTAGAGCGAATCCCCATTCCGAAGAATCGTTCGCGCATCGGGCTTGAGGAAATCGATGCGCATCTTATCGTCGCGCCGCACGAAGATGTGGCCGGATTCTGTTGAAGTGTCCTTCACGACGGCCGTGTACTTGATGTGTTCGATGTCGGCGGTGAGCGTGTGAAAGTCCTGCGCGGCTTTGTCCATCATCGCCAGGACGCCTTCGAGGGTCCACTTGGTGCTCGTTTGCGCGGCCTGCATTTGTCTTACACTGCTAGCGCCGCCAAGCGCCATCAGCGCGAGCAGAAAAAGTCGTCGTATCAAAACGCGGCCCCTATTGAGCGAATGCGTGACGCCCTGTCTTGTCCTCGGAATGCTAACACAGTGAAACAGATGCACGAACAACTCCCCGCGTTTCACTGAACATGGGGCATTGGATTTTCAGTTGGATAGGCGGCTAGCGGCGAATTTCCACTTGGTAGGCGATCACCGTTCCCTGCTCGTCACGGAGCGGTTCGATTTTTCCAATCGAAAAGCTTCCCCTGTGCAGCTCCGGCAAGGCCTCCTGCAAGGCATTGTGCAAGTCGTTCTGGAGCGCGAGCCGCGTGGGCGGCGCCAGGATGCGAGCGTCGACACGGTAGGTGTGACGATTGCCTTCGTGTGATATTTCCAGCACCTGCCCCGGAGAAATCGGGGCGCCCGCCTCAGGTGTATCACGAAACCAGCCCCGGGGCGTCAAAAGAACGAAGACGAGGATCAGGACGACCGCGAGGTCGAACTGCCAGGTGCCCCGCTCGTAAGACCAGAAGAACGTTTTCGAGAGAATTTGTCCCAGGCCGGCCATATCAGTCCGCAGGCACTCCGTCGACAATCACGCCATCGCGCATGTGCACCACGCGGTCGAAGTAGGTGGTGGCTTCCGGATTGTGCGTGATCATGACCACGGTTTGCCCCAGGTTTTTATTGAGCTGACGCAACATCTGCAGAACCACTTCGGAATTCTTTGAGTCCAGGTTTCCTGTGGGTTCGTCTGCCAGGAGGATTTTTGGTTCGTTGATGATCGCGCGCGCGATCGCCACCCGTTGCTGTTCGCCGCCCGAGAGTTCGGAGGGTTTGTGATGCAACCTCCCGGCGAGACCAAGCATTTGGGTAACAACTTCAAAGCGATGCGGGTCAAATCCATCGCCATGAATGAATTGCGCGATGGCGATATTTCCTTTCGCCGTCAAGGTGGGAAGCAGATTGAAACGTTGAAAGACAAAACCGATTTTGTGGCGGCGAAGCTTGGTGCGTGCCGCGTCGCTCAATTCGGTCAGGTCGTTGCCATCTACCAGTACTTTTCCGCGGGAAGCCTGCGCGAGGCCTCCGATGACATAGAGCAGCGAGGATTTTCCACAGCCGGAAGGTCCCATCACGGCGACCGATTCACCCGGCTGTACCTCAAAATTCACCCCGCGCAAGGCCGGAACTTCCACCTTGCCCGCGCGGTAGAGTTTCCATAGATTTTCCGTTCTGAGTATCGGATCCACGCTCTTTTTTCCCAGGAAAATCAGCCCTTCGGCAGGTTCTCGTATTGTAGCTGCGATTCCCATTTGTGCCTAGCTATACCGCGATTTCGCAGTCCTCTCTGTTTTTTCTTTCCTGCTCGGCAAATCCAAGAAACTCTAGTTCGTCTTGCTTGCTCTAGTCGTAAGATAGTGCCTCGACGGCGTCCTTGCGGCTTGCCATCCACGCCGGATAGCTCGCGCCGAAGATGGCTCCCGCGAGGGCGATTCCCGCGGCGCGAAGAATCCATCCCGGGGTAATGAGAATGGACAATGTCGGAAAACCCGCAAGGAATGCCGCGCGGACGGCATAACTCAAACCCACACCGGCCCCAATGCCGCACAAACAGAGCACTGCTGATTCGGTCAGCAACGCCCGCACGATGAAGGGCTGAGTGGCGCCGAGCGATTTCAGCACGCCGATGTCGCGCGTGCGCTCGATCACCGTGGTGTACATCGTCAGAAAAATAACCAGAAGCCCGATGGCGATGGCCAAAGCAATCATGGCGTCGATAAAAGCCTGCAAACCGGGGATGTTCGTAGATGTCATTAGCGAGAGAAAATCCTTGAGCGGACGGACGGTGTAACCCGGCAGGACGTGGCGAATTTCTTCCATTACGTCCTCGGTGTGCTCCGGCCGGGTGCATTTGATGAGAAAAATGGAAGCTTTGTCGTGCGCGCCTACCAGATCCTGAAGCGTCGCCAGCGGAACGAAAAGCCTCGCCCCTTTGCCATGTTCGATAATGGCCGCGACATGCCAGTCGTGATTCAGCAGATTGAAGGTGTCCCCCACCTTGATGTGCTTGGCCTTGGCCGCCCAGTCGTCCACGAGCAGGTCATTCGGGCCCTCCATGTCGTGACCTTCGAGGAAGACGAATCCGCTGGAAACCGCCCGGAAACTGTCCGGATCGATGCCGTAAACCACGTCCACGCCGCCAGTGGAACTGAATTGCAGGAGGGCTGGCGCGACGGACTGGACGTATTTTATCTCCGTTAACTTTTCTGCGATTTTGATGGGCATGGGAGAGCCACTAAAGCCCAGAAAAATCGAAGCGGCGGGCGGCTGCAGCATGATATCGGCGCCAATCCCTTCAATGCGTTTTGCGGTTTCCGTGAGCAAACCGGAAGTGAGCCCGACGATCAGGACGACGAGCGCAACTTCCACACCGACGGCCAGCACGCCAATGAGCGTTCGCAACGGCCGGTGCAGCAGATTCCGCGCAATGAGCTCGCCCATCATGGCTGCTTCTTCTCGGCGGAGTCCCCGACATGCACTAGCTCCGAGCCCGCCGGTTGTTCGAGCTTGAAGCGCTCTGATGGAATCTCTTCGTTCACGGCGATCTTCGCCACCTGCAAGTTGAGCGTGTAGTCATCGTGCGGGCGATTGATCTGGATAGCGCGCGCAAAGGAATTCACTGCGTTTGATGACGCTGCGGAAGCACTTTGACCTGCAACGGGAGCCAAAGGCTGCCAATCGGAAAGCCGGGTATCGGAAAGCAAAATGCCCTTCGGTCCAAAGGTTTGCAAGCGAACTACCTGAAGATCGGCGCGGTCAAACCAGATTTTTCGCAAGATTTCCGTCTGATATCCGCCGCGCAGGACCGTCAGAACATAGAAACGGCCGTTCTCGTCGTTGAATTCTTCGAAGAGCACTGCTTCCTCTTTGCGAACCTCTGGCCAGAGTAAAGCATCCACCAGATGCTGCGGCCGAAGGTTTTCGATCGGCTTGCTGCTGGCGCGCTCCACGGCCACGGGCCCCACGAGAAATTTATGCTTGGAAGGGATCGAAACCGAGAAGGTCTCCCCGTCGCTGGCCATATCGAATACCGTGGTGCCCACAACCGGTGCCTGGCCGATCACGCGTATCTCCGCTTCGCGCGCGGCCAACAAGAATGCCTTCACCTCATGATATTCGTCAATCACGCCACTGTATTTCGAGCCCGCCGTGGGCTTCAGCTCCACGGTGGCGTTCACTGTCTTCAGGTTCCGCGCCGTCTGATTGTATTGATCGAGCAGTTCCTCGCGCGTAGCGTCTTTGACCACGGGCCTAGCATTTGGGCCGTAGCGCGTCGTGTTCGTGATGCCCGTACCGCTGCCGCAGCCGCAAGAAAGTGCCGCCAGTGTTGCCAGTACCAGGCATGTTTTTACACGCCGCTTCAATGAGTTCCGTCCTTGCGCATACAAATGAAGCAATCTAACAACCACTTGGATCCCCGTAAACGAACGTGGGGCGCAACCAGGAGAGGCCCTCAATTGGGCCGCGCAATGTGCACGTCGAACGGCTGGACCGCGGGGCGCAGCCGGCGAATGACTTCGCTGGGCCAGAGCGAATCAGTTAGGAGTGTTATCCAACCGTCTTCGGGCTCGCAGATCGCGCAGAATGTGTAACGCGCATAGGCGGGTTGGTAGGCATCCAGTCCGCGCTTGGAAAGATCACCTTCGAGCGCTTCGTCCTCTGATTGCGTCGCGGCGCCCGCTCGAATGCCGAACGTCTCGCCTTCGAAGCGCTCCAGAATCTGCCGCAACTGTTCCTGATTTGGCTGCGGCAGCACAATGCATCTCTCCGCGGCTTCCCGCCATGCAATCTCGCGTGCTTTCGAGAATTCACGGACTCGATCGATGTGGCTGAAAAAATCCACCACATACAATTCGTTGCCCGACAGCGCAGGGAACACCGCTGACCAGATTTCCGCCGCTTCTTTGCCGCGAACCGGTTCACGGTTTTCTGTCTCGAGTAATTCGAGCCCGACCGCCTTCACGTCACTTCCCAGATCCAGAGCCTGGACGTCCAACGAAAACGGCGGCAACTCGAGCGCCCCGCTCCCCGCGGCCGAAGCTCCTGCTGCATTCATTCTTCGGACTCCGCTTGCGGAAACTTCGCCTGGAATTCCGGCGACTGTTTCCGCACGTCCAGCCAGTCGAAAAACGCATCCGGGGTCTCCAGCCAGATGCGGAACCAACTGGCGATTTCCAATTTCTCAGCCCGCTTCTGAGGCTCCACTTTCCGATTGCGCGAGATCATCTCCGCACGGCGCTTTCCCAGGCGCGCCACATTCAATACACGCTCTACGGCGGCATGTTCGCCCTGCTCTTGAAATTTGCGCATCAGTTCATCCAGCCGCATAACGCTGACCTCAGCATCTCCCAAGGTCTTGAAATGCAACAGATCTTCGAATTCTTCCTCGTACTGCTCCTCGGCCTCTTCCTGCAAATTGAGCAGAACTTTGTGCCCGGCATCTTTCAGCACATCCGCGATGTAATCCGATCCCGTCTTGCCGGACTCGCCGTGCTCCGCCAACAGCCGCCGGCGCAACTGGTCGATTTCCGCGGGCGTCCATTTCTGCACGTTGATCTCCCGCGCGGTTTCGAGAATCAGGGCCTTCTTCGTTTTCAAGTCTTCCATCATCGTGCTGTGCCTCGGTGTTGCTTTGCATGCTTCTTCTTGGGATGAGCGGGCGGCGGAGGCGGGGGCGGCGGATCCGCTGGCAGTCCCGCCAGCAGCCTGCGATACTTCACCACATTTTTGTTGTGTTCCGCCAGCGTCGCGCTGAAAAAATGGCCGCCTTGCGTGTTGGCCACAAAGTAGAGGTAGTTGGTCTGCGCTGGCTGCAGTGCCGCGCGCAGCGATGCTTCGCCTGGATTTCCGATCGGACCAGGCGGAAGCCCGGCGTGCTCGTAAGTATTGTACAGAGAATCGAAAGTCAGATCCTTGCCGGTCAGCGATCCATTATATTTTCCGAAGCGCTCCAGCGCATAGATCACCGTTGGGTCGCATTGCAGCCGCATGCCTCTGCGCATTCGGTTTTCAAAAACGCCCGCGACCAGAGACCGCTCATCACGTTTAGGCGTCTCGCGTTCAACGAGCGACGCCAGCGTAACGGTCCTGAGCCGAAGTCCGGGGTCGCCCTGCACCGGAGGGTCTCCGGCCGATGGCGCCGCAATGTGATTCCATTCTTCCTTGAATTTGCGCACCATTTCCACGGTCAATTCGTTTGCGTGGGGATGCCGCGGCAGTTCGTACGTGGCAGGGAAAAGAAACCCGTCAAGCGTTTGCGCTCCCGGCGCGAAATCCCGAATTAATGATGGATCCCCAGCCGCGAACAAAAAATCTCCCGCCGGCATGAATTTGGCGGTTTCCAGTTCACGTGCGATATCAAACATGGTTTCGCCTTCGCGCACGGTAAACGGCTGCTGGTAAACTTCCCCGTTGGCCACTTTCCAGAAAACCTCGCGGCCGGTCATCGCGTGATCGAAAAAATACTCGCCGGCCTGCAATGTGCGCTTCGGATGCCGGCGCGCGTAAATTTCAAATGCCAGTTTGCTGCGGACTACTCCATTTTTTTTCAGTAGATACGCTACGTAGCGGCGTGACGCTCCGTGCGGCACGTCGACAAAGACGCCTTCGGCCGCGAACCCCTGATACGGCTTGGTCATGCCATACCACATCCATGCCGCGGCGCCTCCGGCGGCCAGCACGATCAGGAGAATGATGACAAGCAAGAACTTCAATTTGGCTTTACCAACCTCACGACCACGATTCTCAGGGCTTCTCGGTAACCGCTGACACGCGTTCCAGGTATTCCTTCAAAATTACCGCCGCCGCCACGGCGTCCACAGTCATTTTCGCCTGCGCCTTTTTAGGTTTCCTGCCGGTAGCCCTTTTTTCGTCGTGGATAAATCTTCCTTGCGTCTCCTCCAGCAAGCGTTCCGCTTCCCAACTCGTCAACCGCTCGTCCACCATTTCCACGGGAACGCCAATCTGTTTTCGTACTCGCTGCGCAAAGCGCTCCGCTTCTTCCGCCATTTCTCCCTGCGTACCGTCCAACCGCAGAGGCAGCCCCACGACGATTTGCTTCACGCCATGCTCGCGCACGAGTTCTCTCAGACGCCGCATGTCCTCGTTGCGGTTGATGCGCTCCAACGTGCTCAGCGGCTGGGCCATGCGTGATTCCGCGTCGGCAATCGCCAACCCCATCCTGGCGCGGCCATAATCGACCGCGAGAATCGCCCCTTGCACTTTTTCGCGCGCATCAGTTGAAGCCCTTCCCACACATCCAGTATACCGGGAAGGCTCTCTCGATAAGTGTGATGCGTCTTAAGAGACGCCTGTCACGTGCCGGAATGTACGTATCGGCGCCCTGTCTTAAGGCTTGCGGCCGCGGGCGCCGCTTTGCCAGGCGTCCCAATAGCCGAGCAGCTTCAACTGCTGGTCGAGGCCAGTTTCTTTGACCAGAACATCGAGTTCGGCGCGAGTCAGCCGCTTGCCGAGCGGCTCGGTGCGGTCGGCGATGCCCCAGGCAGTCAACGCCGCGAGCACGGTGTGCAATTTCAGCTCGCGCATATCCACCTTGTCCAGGGTGTCCGATGCCGCATGATAGTTCGGCAAGTAATTGGACTCTTCCTGGTTTGCGACCAGCGTCGGCACGCCTTCGAGCATGAAGTCAAAATTGTCCGTGCCAAACGAAGCGTCAAATGTGTGATTGTTCGCGCCCCAGGCTTCCAGCGGCTTAAGGACTTCGCGCACGCCCGCCTCGATGTCGCGGCGCCCACCCAGCGAATATCCCGTCACCCGACCGATGCCGGAATCATAGGTTATCATCGCGCGAATCTTATCGAGTTCCGCGCGATGCGCCTTCACGTATTCGAACGATCCAATCGTGCCTTGCTCCTCGCCGCTGAAAAGAACAAAGCGAATGGTCCGCCGCGGCAGCAGCCCTGTCGCTTTGATCGCGCGCGCCGCCTCAATCACCAGCGCCGCATTGCAGCCGTTGTCCAGCGCACCAGTGCCCAGTTCCCACGAATCTAGATGCGCGCCAAGGATGACGACTTCATCCGGCTTCTCATAGCCGCGAATCTCGCCAACCACATTTTCCTGTTCGAGGGGGCCGCCAATCTTATTGGGCATATCCAGCCGTATGCGCACTTTTCCCGGATACGCCGCGACTGCACGCGCCAGCCGCAGCGCGTCTTCGCGTGCGAGCACCGCTTGCGGAATCTTGTCGATCTCTCCGGCGAGCGAGTTTGTGTGGCGATAGAGCAACAGCTTCTCCCGCGCTCCCATCCAAAGAATGGCCGCCGCTCCTTCCTTTACCGCGCGATCGATAATCATCGGCGGCCGGAGATACTCGTTGAACAGATCCGCCCATGTTGATCCGATCTCCGTGTGTGCCAGCAGAATCGCGCCTTTGAGGGATACACCTGCCTTCGCAAAATTATGTGCCTCGCCCATCCCGATATCGACCACGCTCGCTTCGATGCCTCCCGCGGGCGTTGCCGGTGACCAGCCCTCCGAAACGAGCCGCACCGGAAACTTCACGGGACCGAGCAGCTCGAGCCGCGAGTTGCCTTCGCTCCAAGTTACCGGCAGCGTGTATTTCTCCGTGCGAACGTCCATGCCCCCCGCGCGAAACGCCGCGACGCCCCACTCGACGGCCTTCGCCATTTCCGGGGTGCCCGTCACGCGGCCGCCAATCTCATCCGTCAGCCGCCGCAGATTTTCTTCCATCGGCGACGGGCCCATCACCATCGGCAGGATTTTCGCCGCGGCTTCGGCGCAGCTCGACGCTTCCGTCGCGGAACACACGGCGGCGCCCTGCGAGCGGGGCAACGGCGCAAGGGGATCCTTCTTCGCGGGAGGCAACTGAGCCGTCAATGTCGGAGACGGGGCGATGAGGCAATAACACAATGCGGAAATGGAGATCACAGAACGCGTCATGAGCAGGCTCCCTTTCGTCTGAAGCGTTTTGTCTTGTTTCTCTTTGTCGATGGCGAGACTGATTATACCGTCCGTTGATACTGAAGCGCGCGCAGCCGATGCATGTCGCTGGCTGCTTTTCGCAATGCGCCCGAGTTTGTCGCGCACGCAATCTCTAATTCTTTGGCGCGCGTCTGGGCTCGGCAACACAATCGGCCACGCGCGCTACTTGAACCATTTCTGCGACGTCGTGCACTCGCACGATGTGCGCCCCATTCAGAATGCTTGCCGCTACTGTCGCCGCCGTGCCCCAGATGCGTTCTTTCGGCGGTGCGGGCTCCCCGTTGCGCGCCAGTGTTGCACCCAAGAAGCCCTTGCGCGAAGTGCCCACCATCAGTGGATAGCCGAGCTTTGCCAATTGCGGGAGTTTTTGCAGCAATTCGTAATTCTGGGCGTAGCTTTTCCCAAAGCCGATGCCCGGATCGAGAATGATTTGGGATTTCGCCATCCCGGCTTTGCGCGCGATAGCCACGGACCTGCGCAAGCCTTGGATGACATTTTTCATTACGTCGCGCGCAAAGGGCGCCTCTTGCATCGTCCGCGGCTCACCCCGCATGTGCATCAGGATCAGCGGCACGCCTTGGCGTGCCGCGACGTCGGCAATCTGCGGATCGTTCTTTAATCCGGAAATATCATTGATGATTTCCGTGCCCGCGCGGAGGGCCAGCTCGGCCACGGCGGCGCGGCGAGTATCCACGGAAATAGGAATCTTCAAGCGCCCGCGCAACGCTTCCAGAACGGGAAGGATGCGGTCCAGCTCTTCCGCGGCAGGGGTCTCCTTTGAACCGGGTCTGGTCGATTCGCCCCCAATGTCAAGCAGATCGGCTCCAACATTCGCCATGGCGAACGCTTGTTCGATGGCTGATTCAGGATCGAGGAATTTGCTGCCATCGGAAAAACTGTCCGGCGTGACGTTCAACACCCCCATCACGAGCGTTCGCTCGCCGAGAATCATCGTGCGGGAATTGAGTTTGAGGCGAAAGAGTTTGCGAGGGTTCATGAGTAATAGGAGTTAGCCCGGAAGAAAACTTAACATGGAGTCTAGAGACGCGCGGAGACCACAGAAAGGAAGGTGCTTAGTCGAGGTCGAAATCGCGGATCGGTTTGCCCGCCGGAGCATCCTTGGCCTTCCTCATCGCCTCTTCAAATTTTTTCGCCAGGATGTCTTCTTTGTTGGTTTCCTGGAACCACGAATCCGCAAATTTGTCTTCCCGCTGGCGGTTTTGTTCAGCAAGGATTTTTTGGGCGTCGGTAAGATCG
>DATKEV010000067.1:0-55817 GCA_035511855.1 Candidatus Udaeobacter sp. | reverse complement strand
GCGGCGACTATCTCTGGCGCGTCAACGACCACGCTAAATCCATTCGCGACATCCGCCGCCATTCGCGCCTGGACGCTGAAGCCTACGACGAGTTTTCGAAAATGATGACGCCGATGTGCCGCTTCGTGAAGCCCATGCTCTCGATGATTCCGCCCGATCCCACCACGCTCAATCCCAAAGACCTTAAGCAGCTCCACTTCCTGCTGCAGCGTTTCCGCGAACTTTCTTCCGACGAGCGCTACACGCTTGTCCAGCTCATGACCATGAGCTCAGCTGACTTCCTCGACCAGTGGTTTGAAACCGATGTCCTCAAAGCCACCATGTCCGCCTCTGGAATCATCGGCACGTTCCTCGGCATTCGTTCTCCTGGCACTGCTTACGTTCTCTTGCATCACTACATGGGAGAAATCGACGGCGCGTTTCGTTCGTGGGGCTTCAGCCGCGGTGGCACCGGAGCCATTTCGAATGCCATCGCTGACGCCGCGCGCGAAGCTGGAGTGGAAATCCGCACCAAAGCACCCGTTGGCAAAATCCTCGTTAAAAATGGCCGCGCCGCAGGCGTCATTTTGCAGTCCGGCGAAGAACTCTTCGCCAGCGTCGTTTCTTCCAGTGTCGACCCGCATCTCACCTTCGAAAAATTTCTTGAGCCCAGCGAACTCCCCGCCGATTTTCTCGAAGGTGTCCGCCGCTACAAATTTCGCGGCTCGTCCGGCAAGGTCAATCTGGCGCTCGATGCACTTCCCAATTTCAAATGTTTTCCCGGATCTGGCGCGCATCTTCGCGGCGCCATCTCGATTTCTCCCAGCATGGAATATATGGAGCGCGCCTACGACGATGCCAAGTACGGCCATTTTTCGCGCAAGCCCTACATCGACATGGTTATTCCCAGCCTCACCGATCCCAGCGTGGCGCCTCCCGGCAAGCACGTGCTCTCCTGTTTCGTGCAATATGCGCCCTACAAGCTCGCCCAAGGCACCTGGGACGATCAGAAACAAGCGTTCGGCGACAACGTCATCAACACAATCGCCGAGTACGCTCCTAACATCAAAGACATCATCATCGGCCGTCAGGTCCTGACTCCGCTCGACCTCGAGCGCGAATTCGGACTCACCCAAGGCAACATTTTTCAGGGCGAGCTTTCTCTCGAACAGCTCTTCTTTCTCCGCCCCGTCGCCGGATGGGCGTACTACCGCACGCCCATTCATAACCTCTATATGTGCGGCTCCGCCACGCATCCCGGCGGCGGCATCATGGGCGCCAACGGCCGCATCGCCAGCCAGGTGATTTTGAAAGAGTGGAAATCGGCCGGATCTCGCGCGCACGCCGCAAAATCCGATGAGTCTCACCCGTCGGTTTCGAAAGCGGCCAACTGACCATGCCGCTCGGACAGCGCGTAGTTCTCATCGGCGGAGGCCACAATGCACTCATCGCCGCTTTCTATCTCGCCAAGGGGGGATTCAAGCCGCTGGTCCTCGAGCGCCGCGAAATGGTTGGTGGCGGCGCCATCACCGAGGAATTTCACCCTGGCTTCAAAGCCTCAACTCTCGCTCACACCCTCGGTCCCTTGCGCTCCGACGTTGCTCGCGACCTAAGCATCGAAAAATTCGGCTGCGAAATTCTCTACCCAGGCCCGCGCGTGTTCGCTCCCACGCTCGACGGCAAGTCACTCCTTTTTTGGAACGAAAACGCCAAGACCGCCGCCGGCATTGCGCGCCTCTCTGTGAAAGACGCCGCAAGATTTCCCGAGTTTGCCGACTCCCTCGATCACCTCACGGGATTCCTCGCCCAAATTACTTCCATCACTCCGCCGGCGATCGACAAGCCCACTCCCGAAGACCTCTGGACACTGTTCAAGACCGGCCGCAACGTGCGTATGCTGGGCAAGAAGGGCATTTTCGATCTTCTTCGCTGGGGTCCTATGGCCGTTGCGGACTTCGTCGCAGAATTTTTCGAAACCGAACTCGTTCGTGCCGTCATTGCCGCCCGAGGCATCTTTGGCACTGCGATGGGTCCCTGGTCCGCCGGTTCCACGGCCGTCCTTCTTTTGCGCGCCGCTTCCGATACCCACCCCGTCGGCACTGCGGCGTTTCCTCGCGGCGGGCTCGGCAACTTCACACACGCCCTTGCCGAATCCGCAAAACAAGCTGGCGCTGAAATCCGCACGAATGCTGAAGTCCAGCAAATTTCCATGAAAGACGGCGCGGTGACCGGCGTTGTGCTCGCCAACGGCGAAGAGATCGCTGTCGACGCTGTGGTCTCCGGCGTCGATCCCAAACGCACCTTCTTCCAGCTCATCGATCCTTCCCAGCTCGACCCCACCTTTGCCAATCGCATCAAAAATTTCCGTTCGAGCGGCACCGTCGCGAAGGTCAATCTCGCTCTCGGCGGTCTTCCCACTTTTTCCCCGCTCGATCCCACCGAGGGTTTTCTCGAAGCGCTCTCCGGCCGCATCCACATCGGTCCTGACATCGATTATCTCGAGCGTGCCTTCGACGCCTCCAAATATGGCGAAGTCTCTTCCGAGCCATATCTCGACCTCACCATTCCGACGATCCTCGATCCGGAACTGGCGCCTGAAGGCAAACATGTCCTCTCCGCCTGCGTTCAATATGCACCATACAAACTCAGGGAAGGAAATTGGGACTCCTGCCGCAGGGAACTTGGCGCCACCGTCATTCGAACGCTCGCCGCCTACGCCCCGGATCTTCCAAGCCTCGTCGAAGGCATGCAGGTCATCACGCCCAAGGATCTCGAATCGTCCTACGGTTTCACTGGCGGCCACATTTTCCACGGCGAACTGGCGCTCGATCAGCTTTTCACCATGCGCCCCGTCCTCGATTGGGCGCGTTACAAAACGGCCATCCGCGGCCTCTTCCTTTGCGGCTCTGGCACCCATCCCGGCAATGGCCTGACCGGCGCTTCCGGCGCGAACGCCGCCCGCGAAATCATCCACGCCCTCCGATGACTTCACTATTCGTCGTTGTAGGGGCGCGGCATGCTGCGCCCGATCCCGCCGAGGCGTGTCACCTATGACCGTCATCAACCGCGCCAAACTTCATGCTCTCCAAAAACGCGAAGAATCCCGCTTCCTTGCCGACCACCCCAAATCTGCCGCTCTCTACTTTCGCGCCCAGTCCTCCCTCCTCGGCGGAGTCCCCATGAACTGGATGAAAAAATGGGCTGGCGCTTTTCCCATCTTTGTCAAGTCCGCCAAAGGCGCACACTTCTCCGACGTTGACGGCCGCGATTACGTCGATCTCTGTCTCGGCGACACGGGCGCGATGACCGGCCACTCGCCCGACGTCGTGGCTGAAGTCGTTGCCCGCCGCGCCAAAGAAGGCATCACGTTCATGCTCCCCACCGAGGACGCGCTCTGGGTCGGCGAAGATCTCAAGGGCCGCTTCGGCCTCCCGTACTGGCAATTCACGCTCACCGCCACGGACGCCAATCGTTTTTCCATTCGAATCGCCCGCGAAATCACCCACCGCACAAAAATTCTCGTCTTCCACTATTGCTATCACGGCACTGTCGACGAATCTTTCGCTTCGCTCCACGAGGGAGTCGTCGGCCCGCGACGCGGCAATATCGGCCCGCCCGTCAATCCTGTCGAAACCACGCGCGTCGTCGAATTCAACGACCTCAACGCGCTCGAAGAAGCTCTCAAACATCACGACGTTGCTTGCGTCCTCGCTGAACCAGCCATGACCAATGTCGGCATCATTCTCCCTGAGGAAGGCTACTGGCCCGCCGCACGCGCTCTCTTGCGCCGTTACGGTACGCTGCTCATTGCCGACGAAACGCACACCATCTGCGCCGGCCCAGGGGGCTGCACCGCCGCGTGGAAACTTGCTCCGGACATGTTGGTCTTTGGCAAAGCCATCGGTAGCGGCATTCCCGGGGCCACTTATGGTTGTAGCGAAGAAGTCGCCCAGCGCTTCTCCGCCCGCATCCATCTCGAAGATTGCGACGTCGGCGGCATCGGCGGCACGCTCGCCGGCAATGCACTTTCGATAGCCGCCATGCGCGCCACGCTCGAACACGTTCTTACTCCCGCCGCCTTCACACACATGATTCCGCTCGCCCAACGCTTCAACGGCGGCGTCGCTGCCGAAATTCGCGCGCACGGTCTTCCCTGGAACGTAATTCAACTCGGCGCTCGCGCCGAATACACTTTCGCGGCCAAACCTCCGCGTAACGGCGGCGAATCCGCCGCTGCCGCCGATTTCGAACTCGAGCGCTTCCTCCACCTGTACGCCCTCAACCGCGGTGTCCTCCTCACTCCCTTTCACAACATGGCCCTCATGTGCCCTGCCACCACCGAATCCGACATCGACGCCCACGCCAAAACCTTCGCCTCCGCCGCTCACGAACTTAGCTCCTAGGCAGTGCAGTCATTCTTGGTCGAGCTCTCTTTTCTCGCAGCGCCTTCTGCGTCTCTACGTTTCATTTTTTTCCTTGAAGCGTGCGTGTAGAATGTTGAAGCCATACCAAATAATCGTGGGGTCGCCATGTCCTCCTACTATCTCCTTAAGACTGAACCCTCTGAATACTCCTTCGCCGATCTTCAGCGCGACGGCACAACCGTGTGGGATGGCGTCTCCAATCCCGTCGCCGTGAAAAACCTTCGCGGGATGACTCCCGGCGACGGGCTAGTCATCTATGAAACCGGCGACCGTAAGAGCGCCGTCGGCACCGCGACGGCTGTGTCCGTCGATGCCTCCGATCCCAAAAATCCCGCCGTCCAGGTCAAAGTCGGTAAGCCGCTCGCAAAGCCCGTCACGCTGGCTCAAATCAAATCCAACAAGCTCTTCAGGGATTCCCCGCTCGTCCGCATCGGCCGCCTCTCTGTCGTTCCGCTGACGCCAGCCCAATACAAATCCTTAACCCGAGACTGATTCCCTAAACCCGCGTATGATGCGTGGGCAAACTTTTGCACTTGCGAGGCTGCATTCCATGAAACGCTCGATGCTTGTTATTCCGTTTTTGGCAGCAACTCCACTTCTCGCCCAACGACCTGCCGAAATTCGCTACCATCCCGTCCCCGACTTCTTGAAACTTCCGCCCGACCTCTATCTCGGCGAAGCCACCGGCGTCGCCGTCAATTCAAAGGGCCACGTTTTCGTCTTCTCCCGCGGCAACACCACCGGCCCTGCCTACGCCGCCGCTGCCGCGCAACTGCTCGAATTCGCGCCCGACGGAAAATTCCTCCGCGAAATCGGCCATCACCTTTACGCCTGGTCTTTCGCGCACACCGTCAAGGTCGACATGGACGACAACGTCTGGGTCACCGACAAAGGCTCGGACATGGTCATCAAGTTCAATCCGGATGGCCGCGTCACGATGGTCTTCGGCCGCAAGCAGGAAGCCTCCGATGAAGGCACCGAGCCGCTCAAGCACGTTAAGCCGCCGCTGCCTCCCGTCGACGGAATGTTCCGCCAGGTCACCGACGTCGCCTGGGACACTGCCGGGAACACCTTCATCAGCGACGGCTACGTCAATTCCCGCATCGCCAAAGTCGACAAGGCCGGCAACTGGCTCAAATCCTGGGGCGAGCCCGGCGATCAGCTCGGGCAGTTGAACACCCCGCACAGCATCGCCATCGACGCGCAAGACAATATCTACGTCGCCGACCGCGGCAATCGTCGCATTCAGGTCTTCGACTCCGACGGAAAATTTCTCCGCCAATTCACGATTGACGTCCCCGTGCCCGCTGACGCTCGTCCCGCCATCGGCAACAAGCCCACCGCCACGACCGGCACCATGTCCCCCGGCGCGCCCTGGGCTATTTGCATAACGCCCGCGCCAAATCAAGTTCTCTACGCTTCAGACGCCTTCCCCGGCCGCATCTACAAACTCTCTCTGGACGGAAAAGTGCTCGGCGTTCTCGGAAAGTCCGGCAAGCAACCCGGCCAATTCGGATGGATTCATGAAATCGCCTGCCCCTCCGAAAACGAGCTCTACGTCGCCGAGCTCCTCAACTGGCGCGTACAAAAACTCATTCTCGGATCGGCACAGTAGGCGTTTTTAGATAACGACGCAGGCAAGCCTCTTGTTCGTGCCTAGTCGCGCAACTGTGTTACTCTTTTTCTCCGCGATTGAACCATGCGCGGTCAAATCCCTCAACCTTCGTGCAAGAGACTCTTCTACCCATTCAAGCCGTAGCGCGTAAACTCGAAATCCCCGAGCTATATTTCGAACAACTCCGGCCCCACGGTGGCAAAGTCAAGCTCGAACAGTGCACCAGGTGGGCCACGGAAAATTGCCGTCTGCATCACCAAAACGCAATACTCGCTCTCCGGCGACCCAAGCACCTCGGCGCTCCTATTGGCTGGACCCTCGACGTCACCAGCGCTCCGCTCTCTGCCGGGGTCGGCTTCGTCGTCGTCATTTCCGGCAACGTGATGCTTATGCCCGGCCTGCCAAAGGTTTCGCGCGCCTCCTCCATCGACGTCGACGACTCCGGCGCCATCCTCGGCGTCTGACGTCGCGCTTTTCGCCACATGGTTGCGCCCGTCATTTTTTCTTCCCACGCGACCCAAAAAAGAGTATGCTTCGGCCCTTGGAGTTCCCTCTTGGCGACAACGAACGATCTTCGTCGCTACCCGCGTGTCCCTCCACCTAAGGGCACGGTCTTGGCTTGGTCTACCGTCAGTCAAAGACTGGTCTCGCGCGTCGAGAATTTCGCCCTGGGCGGACTTTTCATCCATGTCGAAGAGCCTCTTCCTCTGGACACGAACATTCAATTGTTGCTTGACGCCCCCGAGGGCGAGATTCGCGCCCGCGCCGTCGTCCGCCGCACCACCCCCAAGGAAGGCATGGGTGTCAAGATCGTCGCCATGAACCCCGCAGATCGCGCCCGTCTCATGCGCTGGCTCGACAATCTCTCCGTCGTGTAGGCGCGGTCTTCGGACCGCGCGATTTTTCCTTCCTCCCGTTCGGCCCCGCAAATCGTTCGAATGCTTGGGGGGATGTGAATGTCTGCACCCAACAATATGGGTTTTTGGGTTGTGTGCGAGTCTGTCTTGCGATCTTCGTCTACGTCGCGACTCTCAATTGGATGATGGTGTGGGCCGCCATTTTCCGGGGAAAGTACTCTTCATTCTTGGTGCTGGCTTCCGCTCATCCTCGATTGGGGCTGCCTTCGTGGGCTTCTGTCCACAGCTTGGTTCTTCGCCTCGGGCAAGCACCGCCTCCCACGACCTTCTCGCCCATCTTAGCCGCGTACGCGCCGCCCACCCTTCTCGTGCGCCGTCGTCAGCACCTTGAAAACCTGACTGCGCTCCGAAGCGCCGGTAGGCCTCGAGCATCGCATCTCTTTTTGCTCCGCGGATCTGCCGCGCCATCCCCCGCCCCTCTGCTATCCTCAAGGCCGTGGTCAGCTGCCGATCCAAATTGCACTTTCATCCAAAACCCCTAGGAGCCCCCATGCAGTCGTTGCGACTGAATCCCCTCCTCAACACCGACTCCTACAAACTCACACACTGGTGGCAGTATCCCCCGGACACGCGCCACATCTATTCCTATCTCGAATCCCGCGGCGGCATGTTCGAAGAAACCATGCTCGCCATGCTGCAGTACATCATCAAATCCAATTTTGTCGGCCAGGTCTTCACCCTCGACGACGTGGAAGAAGCCCGCCGCATCGCCCACGCCCATTTCTCGGGTCATCCCAAAACTTTCAATTACGAAGGTTTTAAATCTCTTCACGCGAAGCACGGTGGCCGCCTCCCTCTCCGCATCCGCGCGGTCAAGGAAGGCACCGTCGTCAAGACCCACAACGTGCTCGTCACCATCGAAAACACCGACCCTGAGTTCTACTGGCTTACCAATTGGGCCGAAACGCTTCTCGTCCAGGTCTGGTATCCGATCACCGTTGCCACGCTCTCCCGCGCCATCAAGCAGGTCATCGGCAAAGCCCTCGTGCGCACCGGCGATCCCTCGCTTCTTCCGTTCAAGCTGCACGACTTCGGCTTTCGCGGCGTCTCTTCCAAGGAATCCGCCGCCATCGGCGGCGCCGCGCATCTCATCAATTTCTTGGGCACGGACACGCTCGCCGCCATTCAGCTTCTGAATCAGTTTTACTCCGCCGATCTCACCGCGCGGAATCCACTCGACTGCGCCGCCTACAGCATTCCGGCTTCCGAACACTCCACCATCACGGCCTGGGGCGCAGCGCACGAGCTCGACGCCTACGCCAACATGCTGGAAAACTGCCCCGAAGGCCTCGTCGCCTGCGTCAGCGATTCTTATGACGTTTTCAACGCTGTGCGCAACCTCTGGGGCGGCGCGCTGCGCGACAAAGTTCTTCAGCGCAAAGGCACGCTCGTCATCCGCCCCGATTCCGGTGACGCCGTTGCTGTCCTCGAAGAGCTTTTCAAGATTGTCAGCGAAAAATTCGGCTATGAGCTCAATCGCAAAGGCTGGAAGACCACCGTGCCTTGTGTTCGTTTCATTCAGGGCGACGGCGTCAATTTCTACACCATTCAGAACATCACCGCGCAGCTCACGCGCAAAGGCTGGTCACAGGACATTTGGAGCTACGGCATGGGCGGGGCACTTTTGCAGCAAGTGAATCGCGACACGCTGAAATTCGCGTTGAAGTGTTCTGCCATCGACCGCGATGGCCAATGGCACAACGTCTACAAGAATCCGGTAACCGATCCGGGCAAAGCCAGCAAAGGCGGCCGCTTCAACCTCATCCACGACGGCAAAGAATTCGTCACCGTCGAAGTAGTCGACGGCGCGCCCGTCCCGCCCGGCAACGCTCTCGACACCATTCTCGAGGACGGCAAACTCCTGCGCGACCAAACTCTCGCCGAAGTCCGCGCCATTGCCTCTTCCTACGACGCCTACAATGATCCGGCCTGATCGCTTTTCCTTGGTAGCGCCGGGCGGAACCTGTCCCGACCCGGCGGGGAGCCTGGGAGCATCCCCTTCTCTTCGCTTTTCCAATTTCCACTTTCTCGTTTTGATTTTCGCGCGCCGCGCACATCGCCTCGATGGATCGCCCGCACCTGTTGGCGTTTCGTATTTCTGATTTCGCGTTGTTAAGCCCTTTGTTTGCCACACATCCGAGCCCCCTGGGGGGTCCGGCCTCTTCCCCGAGTCACCACCCTGCGCCGATCGGGGCCACGGCATACGAATTTCAGGTTTTCCCACACCATTTCACTGGCCGGAGCTTGCGAACCGGCCGGGGAACATCTCTCCGCTCGCCGCTTTCAACTGTCGACTGTCAACCGTTTCTGTCTCCTTCCGCAGTGGGTCTTTTTGGCGCGGTGGCGCGTATAGCAGTTAGAATGAGCGCCACGATCCGATGGCTGACGGCCGAGCAGGTTGGCTCCGCCTTGTCGGGGCCACTTACATTCAGCGCGACGCTTATGAGCGATGATGCTAAATCCATCGCGCGGGGGTTGCGGCGCCGCGACCCGGATTTGCTCGACCGGCTGATCGAGCAGTATCAATACCGGCTGTTCCGCTATCTCGTGTACATCGCCGGGAATAAAGAACGCGCGGAGGATTTTTTTCAGGAGACGTGGATCCGCGTGCTGGAGCGCGGGCATCAATACGACGGCAAATCGAAATTTGAAGCCTGGCTTTTCGCCATTGCGAGGCACCTGGTCATCGATTGGCAGCGCTCGAAGAAACCGCAAAGCCTGGATACGTTGACCGATCCAGAGCAGGAGCATCCGCTGCAACTGGCCAGCGAAAGTGAGCCTTCGCCTTTGCACCAGGTCCTGAGCCAGGAGAAAGAAGAAAACGTGCAGGCTTCGCTGCAGAAAATTGCGGCTATCTATCGCGAAGTGCTGGTGCTGCGCTTCCAGGAAGATTTGCAGATCGAAGAGATGGCCGGCGTGCTGAGCATTCCGGTGTCGACTGTGAAATCGCGGCTGTACCGCGGGCTTGAAGCGCTGCGCGGAGAACTGCAGGGCGGTGCCGCATGAGGGAAAACCCGAAGGCCTCGACAACATTTGTGATCGCGATTTCCAGATGAGCCACAACGTCCACGACCGCGCCCTGCTATTGATCGCTCAGGCAAGCGTTGAAGGGATGCCGGAGGGCCACCGCCACTGGCTCCGCGTCCACCTGGAGGAATGTGAGTTTTGCACCGAGCGTGCGCGGCAGACCGATCGGGCTTTGCGGTTGTTGCGAACGGCGGCCATTCCGCTGCCAGAAGGGCTTGCCAGCCGCACGCAGTTCCGCGTGCGGCTCCGCGCCATGGAATTGCGCGAACGCGAGCCGAAGCGCCGGGCGATGTGGTTCGCCTGCGCGCTCTCGTGGGCGTTCGGGATCGCCAGCGCGCCCTACGTCTGGCGGCTGTTCGCGTGGTTTGGCGAGCGCACCGGCGTTCCGAAACTGGTTTGGGAAGTGGGCTTCGGTTTGTGGTGGGCGATTCCCGCGGTGTTCGTCGCGATTGTCTTGTTGATGGAGAACGCGCGCCAAACTGAAGATGCCAATTGGACGGGGCAGAGTAGATAAGAGGAACGGTTGGAGAGAGAGGAAAGGCATGACGGACTACCCACAGAGGGTGAGCGATTCGTTCAACGAAAGGATGCGGCTCATTCGTCTTCGAAAGAGAAAAGAAAAGCTGCGCTTCTGGGACGAGTTTCGCATCATCCCGCGCTGGCTGATCGTCATGGTGATCGTGCTCTTCCTGGCGGCGCAAGTCATCGCCTACCTGGTGAATATGGACGCGGCTCAGCATGGCGAGATTTTTCCGCCGAATTTGAAAGATGACCCAGTTACGGCTTCTATTGCGCTGGCCGGGATTGTGACCGCGGTCAGCTTTCTCATGGCCGGCCTGATCTTCATGATCGCTTACGTGAACCGCGATGCCAGCCGCCGGGGCATGAATTCGGCGTTGTGGACCATTCTGGTGATCATCTTCTTGCCGACCTGGGGCTTGATCGGCCTCATCGTCTATCTCTTGATGCGCGAACCGCTGCCATATCCCTGCCCGCAGTGCAATTCCATGGTAACCGCGCGGTTCAATTTCTGCCCGAGCTGCAAATGCAACCTGCATCCCGCGTGCCCGCAATGCAAGCGGGAGGTCGCGGAACTGGACAAGTTTTGCCCGTACTGCGGAAATGATTTGAAAGCAGCGGCGAGCCCGGTCGAAGTTCCAGCACAAGGTACGCTGTAAGGAGAGGCGAAAAGGGAAACTAGTCCGTCAGATGGAGCGCGGGCGGTTGCGTGAAGGAGCTTGCGACTGCCGCGAACCTCGTTTTCTTATCGCCTGTCTATCCGGGAACGGACGCAGTTCTCCGCGGCGGACGACTTAGCGCCTTCCTCAAATCTTAATTCCTTCTCATGATGGTTCGTTCTGGGACCGTACGATTTTGTCTGTCATGCAATCCTCTCCTGTTCCCGGCACCGGTCAAGTCGTCGGCGTCGAGGCGGTGAGATCACCACGAGGCGAACGGGGCGTGGGAGTGATGTTTGATTGGCCCATGGTTCCGGCTGAGTAGCTCAGTACCGTTCGACGCCGAGGGCGACGGCGTTGCCGCCGCCGAGGCAGAGGGCGGCGATGCCGCGCTTGAGATTGCGGCGCTGGAGTTCGTAGAGCAGAGTGACGAGGATGCGCGCGCCGGAGGCGCCGATAGGATGGCCGAGCGCAACAGCGCCGCCGTTTACGTTGACTTTTTCGGGATTGAGCCTGAGCTGGCGGGTGACCGCGATGGCGGCGACGGCAAAAGCTTCGTTGAGTTCGACGAGATCGACGTCTTTGTCGCGGTCCCAGCCGGTTTTCGTGAGGAGTTTTTCCACGGCGTCGACGGGGGCCATCATGACCCACTTCGGTTCGACGCCGCTGACGGCCTGCGCGACGATGCGCGCCATCGGCTGCTTGCCGAGGCGCGAAGCGTTGCGCTCGCTGGTGACGATGAGAGCTGCGGCGCCGTCATTCGTGCCGGGAGCGTTGCCGGCGGTAACCGTACCGTCTTTCTTGAAGGCCGGCTTCAGTTTCGCTAGGGCTTCGATGCTGGTGTCTTCGCGGGGCGATTCGTCGTACTTGATGACCACCGGGTCGCCCTTTTTCTGAGGGACATCGATGGGGAGAATCTGAGCTTCAAAAAAGCAGGACTTGCGGGCGCGGACGGCTTTCTGATGGCTTTCGACGGAGAACTTGTCCTGCTCTTCGCGGGTGATGCGGTATTTTTCGGCGACCAGCTCGCCGGTCATGCCCATGTGAAAATTTTCGTACGCGTCCCACAGGCCGTCGGCGATCATGGAGTCGACCAGTTTTCCATCGCCGATGCGATAGCCGGTGCGGGCTTGCGGCAAGAGATAAGGGCAGTTGGACATCGATTCCATGCCGCCCGCGACGACGATTTCCGATTCGCCGAGTTGCACCGCTTGCGCCGCCAGTGCCACTGCTTTTAGACCCGAACCGCACACTTTGTTGATGGTCATCGCGGCGACGCGCGCGTCGCAGCCGCCCTTGAGCGCGGCCTGCCGCGCGGGGTTCTGACCGATCCCCGCTTGGACGACGTTGCCGAGAATAGCTTCGTCGATTTGTTTGGGTTCAAGTCCGGCCCTGCGAATGGATTCGGCAACGACTTTGCCGCCAAGCTCCGGGGAGGAGAATCCGGCGAGACCGCCCTGAAATTTTCCGATGGCGGTACGGACGGCTGAAAGGATGACGGGAGTTTCCATGGTATGCCTCCGGCGGACGCGAAAGACGATTATAGCGCGATGCGCCGAAGGCTGCCGCAGCGTGAGGAAATTGAAGGGTGGAGACGGCTCCACCCTTCGCGGCAGCGATTCTAGTTGGCGCCGGCGGCGCTAGTGGGCTGCATTTCGTCGGCGCTGGGGCCGTAGAGGCCGGGAACAGCAACGTTGAGCAGGCGGAAATAGACGGTGAGCTGCGCGCGATGATGGATCATGTGGTTGACGCACATCCCGCGAATGCAATCTACGCGCGGCATGGTGAAAATTTCCTGGCCGCCGGCCAGCAACTTCCAACCCTTCATGATTTCGGCGTCGCTTACCTTGGACAAGGCGGCGCGTGCTTCGGCGCTGGCTTTGTCGAAAGCGGCAAGGAGCTGCGACCGATTCTCAATCTTCGGCGGCTGGTAAGAGGGGCCGCCTACCGGGGCATAGTCCAGCTCTTCGGTGTTGATGGTCATGGTGATCCACTCGGGGACAGTGCCGACGTGTCCCGCGAGCCAGCCGAGCGTGCCGGACTTCTCGTGGGGCTTCCAGTTCCACTTTTCGTCCGGACAGCGCTCAAGGACTTTGCGGGTGTTCTGCATTTCCTGGTCGAATTCGGGGAGCATCGATTGTCCAATGGTCATGATTTTCTCCTTAGATAGTCTTCCGTTTCGAGGCGGCGGCATCATAGGCGAATAAAAGGCGAATTGTCAAGGCTTTGTTAACTGCTTCGGCCCAAGACCACCCCAGGCTCAGTTGCACAAGGCGAGCGAATGGCCAGCTGGTTCCCGAGAGGGAAAGCAAGGCCTTGGCCAGGGGCTTGACTTGCCGCGGCGACGCGACAAAATAGCGACATGGCACACCAATTCACGACTTCTTACCTGAAAGACTCGATGGATGTATTTCGCTACTACAAAAAGCTGGGCGAAAGAGCGATGTTGCAGTGTCCGGACGAGGGCTTCTTCACCGCGCTGGACGCCGAATCGAACTCCATCGCGATCATCGTGAAGCACATGGCGGGAAACATGCGCTCGCGATGGACGGATTTTCTCACCACCGACGGCGAGAAACCGGACCGGCATCGCGATACGGAGTTCGAAGAGCCGCAGAAAACGCGTGCCGAGCTGATGGAAACGTGGGAACGCGGGTGGAAGTACATCTTCGATGCATTGCAGCCTCTCACCGAGGCGGATTTAACACGAACGATAACCATTCGAACGGAGCCACACTCCGTGACGCAGGCCATCAACCGCCAGGTCGCTCACTACTCCTACCACGTGGGGCAAATTGTTTTTGCGGCTAAGCATTTCGCCACCCTGAAGACAGGAAAATGGGACTCACTCAGCGTGCCGCGTGGCCAATCAAAGCAGTTTGCCACCGACGTTGCAGCAGGAAAGAAGTCGCAAAGGTGACTTCAATTTCAGCCTTGGAGCATTCCTCCGCCGTAACATTGGTTCGAATGGCTATTGCAGTTGGTTTCTTGGTGGTCGTTGCAACCAGTGGGCGATGATCCACTTTTATGCATCGGAAGATTATGGACAGGGTGAACTCGCGCTTGCCTGCGAGTGAGCGGTTTCAACCCTGGTGGTGGGGACTGTTCAAAAGAGCGCGATTGTACGGGGAATACCGCAGGCACTTTCCAGATGGAAAAGACGTGAATAAAATTTATCGAATGGGATTCATCATGTTCGGGGCACTGGTGGGTCTCGCGATCGCTTTGCGTTTTTTGTAGAGACTGCCCGCTCCGGTTTCCTCTTCCCCCGGAAATCCGATAACCTGCTTGGGTCATGGCCACGCTGTTCGACATGGAGCCGCTAGGCGAGAGCGGGCTGAAGCTGAACGAGGCGCAGAGGCGCGCGATCACGCACCGCGAGGGGCCGCTGCTGGTCATCGCGGGCGCGGGAACCGGTAAAACACGAGTGATTACGGAGCGGATCCGGCACCTTTTGCTCTTGGATGAATCGCTCTCCGGCGAAAACATTCTGGGCCTTACGTTCACGGACAAAGCCGCGGGCGAAATGAAGCACCGCGTAGTCCAAGCGACGGGCGAGCGCGCGAAATCCATCACCCTTTCGACGTTTCACTCTTTTTGCAAAGACCTGCTCGGCGAAGTGGATCCGAATCGAATTCTGCTCGACAAGATCGACCATTGGATACTCTTGCGGCGAAATCTTCCGCGCCTGCAGTTGGACAAGCACCGGCGCCTCGCGGAACCGGGCCAGTTCCTGAGCGACTTCGTGGATTTTTTTTCGCGGTGCCAGGACGAACTCGTTTCGAGCGGCGACTACCGGCAATTCGCCGAAACCCTCGCCGCGGAACTGGAAGCCGAACGCGCTGCTCTGGGTGAAGACACCTACAACGAGAGAGCCGAACAGGTTGCGTTGCAACGAGAGATCGCGCGGGCGTATCTTGCGAGCGAAGCCCTGCTGAAGGAAAAGAAAAAAGTTTCTATCGGCTCGCTGATACCCGAAGCCGTCGCGTTGCTGCGGGATGACACTCATCTCCGCAAGAAACTCCAGCAGCGTTTCCGCCATATCCTCGTGGACGAATTCCAGGACACCAACATCGCGCAACTCGAACTGCTTTATTTGCTGTCCGGCGAGCAGCGCAATGTTTTCGTTGTCGGCGACGACGCACAGGCGATCTATCGTTTTCGCGGCGCGTCTTTTGGGAGCTTTACTTTGTTTCTAGAGCGCTTCGCCGCCGTGACACCGGGCAGCGATCCAACGCGATTTCACATTTCCTTGACGGAAAATTACCGCTCGACACCAAACATCCTGCGGGTTGCTACCCACGTCATTGGAATGAATCCGGCGAGCAAAACTCTGCCCGAAAAATTGCTGGAGGCCACGCGCAGGGAGGGCCAACGCGTTCGAATCGCCGAGCTGGTCAATCCGCCCGACGAGGCACGCTGGGTCGCACTGGAATTGCAGCGCCTGCATGCGGCAGGACATCCTTGGAGCGATTTTGCCGTCCTTTACCGCCAGCACGCTCATCGCGATGAACTGGTCGAAGAACTTGTGCGCCGGCGCATCCCTTTTGTGATTTCCAAGCTCTCGATTCTCGACCACCCGCTCGTCAAGGACGTGCTCGCGTATCTACGAATGATCGCCAAACCCTTCGATGACATCGCCTGCGCGCGCGTTCTCGCCGCGCCGGCCTGGCACCTGGAAGCACGCGATCTGGTACGTCTTGCCGAGCGGGCCGCGAAAAAACGCGGCACGGCACTCTACGACGTGCTGCAAGCGCCGCAGACCGAGCTGCCGTTTGACCCACCGCGGTCGTCGCTCCAGGAACTGCTGCAATTCCTTTTCGAGCAGCGCAAAGCGCTGAAGCGACGAACAGCCGCCGAATTCCTCTCCGACCTCATCGAATGGCTGGAAATTCCGCAGCGCGCGGGAGCGCACGACCGCAAGTACGTTAACCAACTTTCGAGGTTCGTCAAAGACTGGGAGCCGAAAAGCGAGACGCGTGACCTTTCCGAATTCCTCGAATATCTCGATTTCTTCCAGCAAGCCAATGGGACTGTCAGCCTCGACGACGAAGCACCCCGCGATGCGGTGCGCCTGATGACCGTGCACGTGGCCAAGGGACTGGAGTTCCCGCACGTTTTTCTTTTGCGCGTGAATCCCCGAGCGTTTCCGGCAACAGAAAGGCCGCGCGTCTTCGAATTCCCCGAGCGCCTCATGAAAGAAGAGCTTCCCGAGGGCGATTTTCACATTCAGGAAGAGCGGCGCCTTTTCTATGTGGCGCTCACGCGCGCGATGGACCGGCTGACGGTCACCACGGTGACGGACAAGAAAGGAAAAATTTCCACGTTCATCGAGGACATGCTGATGGACCCGGCGATCAAGCGCAAGGACATCATTCAAATCGCGCCAAAGCTCCCGGAAATTGTGCCGGCTGAAGATCCACAAGAGCCGCGGGGAGAGTCAACAGATTCTTCGCTCTTTCCCGCTTCGGCCAGGCCTCCAAAGATTTTTTCGCGAATCGCACAGTGGGCTGAAGTTTTTCATCCACCGTCGCCGGAGCCGTTGCGGCTCAGCCCTTCGGCCGTCGAAAACTACCGCAAATGCCCACAGCGGTATTTGTTCGGTTATCTGTGGTCGCTGAAAGAAGGTCCCAAAGCCACGCTCAGCTTCGGCAGCATCATGCACGGCACGGTCAAGCGCATTCTGGGAGAGCTTTGCAAGGGCAACATGCTGCCCTTCGAGGAAGCCCAGCGGGTTTTCGAGACGGAGTGGCGCCCCGTCGGCTTCGAAGACGAGTATCAGGAAGCCGAATACAAGAAAGATGGCCTCGAGCAACTGCGTGCCTTCCATGCGACGCTGATCGAAGCGCCGCCGCAAATCCGCGAACAGGAAAAAGGCTTCCAATTGCCGCTTGAAAATAACGTGATCATCGCCGGCCGCATGGACCAGGTGAATTCCCTCGGGCACAATGACGTGGAAATTGTCGATTACAAAACGGGGAAGCCGAAAAAAGACGCGGACGCCCAAAATGACTTGCAACTCAGCCTGTATGCCCTGGCCGCAAAGGAAATTTTCGAATGGAATCCCGTGCGCCTGGTCTTCCACTATTTGCAGAACAATCAGATTCAGGTGACCACGCGCGATTCGAAACAACTCGACGAAGCCCAGAATGTAGTGCAGGAGACAGCCGCCGACATTCGGGCCCGCGAATTCCCCGCCAAGCCGGGCTTCATCTGCCGCAATTGCGCCTATAAGCCCATTTGCCCGGCGCATGAAGAATCGCTGAGCCCTTGAGCGCGTTGCACAAAACCTTACGATGATCGACGCCATGGAATGCCAATAGGAGACCGGCCGGTGAAAGAAAAAAACGTTTACTTGATCCTCGCCATCCTCGGAGCTGTTCTTCCCTATTCGCAGTTCATCCCGTGGGTCATGGAAAACGGCCTGCACCTCGGCTTGCTCGTCCGTCAACTCTTCGCCAACAGGATCGGTGGATTCTTCGGCCTAGACGTCCTGGTGTCCGCCGTTGTGCTCGTGCGGTTTGTTCGTGTCGAAGGCCAACGTCTGCGCCTGCAACATCTTTGGTTGCCGATCGTTGGCCTTTGCACTATCGGCGTCAGCTTCGGTCTGCCGCTCTTTCTGTGTCTTCGAGAAGGCGGACTTGGAGAATCCAACCACGCCTCAGGAAGCGCTTCAGCTGGCGCGGCCTGAGAGGCCTGCTCTCTGAACTTCGCTTCGCTAGCAAAAGAAAGGCGCCCCGACTTGCCTGGAGCGCCTTGGCCAGCCTGATCCTTTCGGTGAGATGTTACTTCATCTTCTTGGGGGGTTTCTTTTCGCCCTTCTTGGCCTTTTTCATTCAATTTCCTCCTCAAGGGAAGCGGATGTCCTACGTTACAAGCCGCCGCCCTCGCTCTGATATATGGGCGGCTTGCTCACAGGAGTCAAGCTAAATTGCAATGAAAAAGTCCCGCTACCTCGGAAGGGCCCCGCTGTAGTAGCCCTCGCGGGCAAGAATGGTCAGTCCCTCGCGCCTGACGCGGACTTCAATCGAATGGTATTCCGCGCCCCTGTCAGTTCCCGCGGGCGCATAGGCCAAGGTGTATTGGTTGCGGGCCTCTTCGGTCACCCGCGAGTACAGTTCCTCCATGGCGCGGCTCTTCATGCCATAATAGACGTCGCCACCGGTGTCTTTCGCATATCTCGACAGGCGCTCGAACCGGCGGTCAAAATAGGCGCTTCCCACGCCAATTCCGTAGACCGCGATGTTGTAACGCAGAAGTTCCTTGATCGTGGTGTCGTAATTGTATTTGTTGAACTTGGGCGCATTCACGCCGTCGGAAATGAGGAAAATAATCTTGCGGCGGCGGCGCTCGGGGTCGCGCTCCTTCAGCAACTGGGCCGCAGCGTAGACCGCGTCGTCGAGTGCCTTCGTGGGCTGCCCCTTGAGGTTCATGGTCGCACCGGCGACGCTGGGGACGTCGCCCATGGACGAATGGCCGTTGATGCTCGGGCCATTGTTGACAGCAGGGCTTGGGGGCGCGACGGAAGGCTCTTCATCCAACTGCGTGCGCTTCAATTCGGTGAGCAGTTTGTCCTGGTCGGTTATGAAGGCTTTTCCTTCGTGGAAAAACTGGTCAAAGCGGCAGACCATGGTTTCGTCGCTCACGCTTAAGCCCGCGACGATGGCGCGAAGGCTCTCGGCCACAGGCCGCGCATCTTTGGACTGCAAATCGTTGTCTACCAGCACGACCATCGAGAGCGGCAGGGGCTCAGCGATAAACGAAGCGATCTTCTGTTCGACGTTGTCTTCGAAGATTCGGAATTCATCTCTGCGCAGGTCGGGCACCAAGCGCCCCGCCCCGTCTTTTACCGTCACCGGCACAATCACTTGGTCAACGGGCACGCGAATTATTACCGGCCCGCCCTGTTGCGGAGCCGCAGGCGGCTTCTGCTCTTGGGCGGCAGTCGCGGAGCCATGCCCCCAGGCGCGGACGCCAAGATTGCTAAGCGATGCGCCCATGAGCACCACCGCACCCAAGAACAAGCTTTCTCGTAGACTTTTCATATCCCTCGCGCCAAACTTCGTATTGGGTTTAGCGGCTTGCGTGCTCGCCCACGCATCCATCGGACCGCTTGACGGCATCCTACAAGGCGGCAGTACCCCGCGGGGTTTCTCTGGCCGGGCATCTCTCGTCAAGGAAAGTATACATGCGTTCTAGGCACAAGCTTTTGATGCAGTGCATGGCAGGGGCGGTTTCATGCCTGTTAGGGGCTCCCGCCATGCCGCAGGAGCCCGCGCCAGCGCAAGGCGGAACCATCAAGACGCGGGTCAACCTGGTGAACATTTTTGCTACTGTGAGGGACAAGAACAAGCGCATCGTCGGGGATCTGAAGCAGGATGACTTCAAGCTGATCGAAGACAATCAGGATCAGAAGATCGCCTTTTTCTCCAAAGAAGTGAACCTCCCCATCACCCTAGGTTTGCTGCTCGACACTTCGGGCAGCGAACAGGACATGCTTGGGGCCATCCAGGAAGCGGGGAGCTCCTTCTTGAATCGCGTTCTCCGCAAAGGCGACGAAGCCCTGGTCATGTCTTTTGACTCGGATGTGGACCTGCTCTCCGATTTCACGGATGACCGCGCGCAGCTGAGCCGCGCCATTCGCAGGGCGCGCATCAACATTCCCGGGGGCGGAACAATTGCTGGCAATCCCGGACCCATCGGCTCGCAGCAAATCACCGGCACGGCCCTCTATGACGCCATCTACCTCGCCTGCGGGGATAAACTCAACACCGAGGCGGGACGCAAAGCCATCGTCATCGTCACCGATGCGCAGGACGAAGGCAGCAAAGTGCGCATCGAAGAAGCCATTGAAGCCGCACAGCGCACCGACACGGTGATCCACATTATGCTGGTGGCCGATCCCCGTTACGGTGCGAATTACGGCGCCGCAAAAAAACTGGCGGACGAAACCGGGGGCCGCGTGATCTCGGCGAATTCAGAGAAAAAGCTCATGCAGGCCTTCGATGAAATCTCCGAAGAGCTGCGGAGCCAGTACACGCTGGGCTACTATCCGAGCAACGCGGCGCTGGACGGAAAATTCCGGAAGATCAAAATCGAAATGGCCAACCACGACCTGAAAGTGCTTGCCCGCAAAGGCTACTACGCGCCGAGGGGATGACGCTTCTTGATGAAAGCCCCGGACTCGCACGCCTTCCTCCGATACTCGTAGGTTCGAACTTTCAGTGAGGAGCGACCATTTTGTTCACGAAGGGCTGCACATTGACCTCAGCCAAGAGGTCATTCTGCAGATAAGCAGTAACCGCGGGCGTTAGAATCCGGCGAGACCAAGTCGCCTTTGTAGAACGTTCCCGCCAATCGGGGTCGGTCCAATACTCAACCGTCCATCGAAAAGGCTTTCCATCCTTACTCTGTACCTTCAGCCGGCAGTGGTTGGAAAGGCCGAGGAAAAAACACCTGAGCGCTTCCTCCAACGAGTAAAAGTCTTCGTGCCAGCCGCCGTAAGTCACGCTGTAATGGTTCTCCCAAATCTGTTCGATGACCACTTCGAATCCTTTGGGAGTGCCGGGATGGACGCGAACCAGGTCTTTTCCCTGCTCATACTGGGCCGAAGGACACTTCTCTAGAACTTCGAGGATTTCGCCGATCATGAGGGCTCCAGTTCTGCTGCTCGCGGCATTCCCCCAAATTCACCGCGGCACAGCAGGAGAGGTTCTGGGTTCTAGAGAGAAGAAATAGCGCGGCATTTGAAACGCAGCAAGGGCTACCCCTGTATGGCATGCTTACTGTTTATTATTTCTCAGGACACATTATGGTGGGCGCGCCTCGGCCTCCTGTTGTCAGCGGACAAAGAGATCTTCGCCGTTGTTTCAAAAGATTCTTTGGGGAGGAAACCGAAAAAGAGGAACCGAAAAAGCAATTGACAAGGCAGGCGGAACCAGATAGTCTTCGCCGCTGCGAGCCCCCCATCCCCCAGAGTTTTGGTTCAATTTTGCCCACACCTTAGCGAACGGAGAGCCGTCGATGAAATACAGGCGAGGTCGTCCATCCGTATGGGTCCTAACGGGGATCATCTTCCTGGCACCGGGTCTTTTTAGCAGGCCGGCATTCGCACAAGGCGAGCCGCAGTCACACGCGGTGGAGCTCTTGCAGGAAATTCGGCACGATGTTTCGCCGCCGCTGCGTGAGATCAAGCCACTTGTGCGTCCGCTCGGGCCACCCGAAGCGAAAGAGATTCGCTTGCTCCACCCACCGCGCGAAGTCAAACGGATGCCGGACGCGGTGATGCAGACCTCCACGCTGGCGAATATTTCAACCACGGCAGGGGTCAACTTCGAGGGTGTTGCGGCGAACGGCTCGGCACCGCCCGACACGAATGGCTCAGCGGGAACGACGCAGTTCGTCGAATGGGTCAACACGGAATTTGCCGTCTATGACAAAACCGGCAGACTGCTCCTGGGCCCCGTGCAGGGCAACACGCTGTGGTCCGGATTTGGCGGGCCTTGCCAGACAAACAATGATGGCGACATCGTTGTGCTCTTTGACAAGCTAAACAATCGATGGGTAATGTCGCAGTTGAGTGTGACCGGCGGACCACCTTTCTTTCAGTGCGTTGCTGTTTCGACCACTGCAGACGCGACCGGAAGCTTTGCCCGATACGCGTTCCAACAGCCCAATTTCAACGATTACCCTAAGCTCGGCGTATGGCGAGATGCGTACTACGTTACCTACAACATATTCGATTACATCACCGGCTTCTTCCAGGGCGCGCGGCTTTGCGCCATGGACGCCGCCGCGATGCGCGCGGGCAGCACTGCAACGCAGCAGTGCTTTCAGCTGAGCACTAGTTTTGGTGCTGTGCTACCTTCCGACGTGGACGGCACCACGCCCCCGCCCGCTGGCGAGCCTGCTTTCTTCCTGGGCTTCGATAATAACCTGAGCTCGCTGGACCTCTGGAAATTCCACGTGGATTTCACAACTCCTGCTAATTCGACGCTGACCGGGCCTGCGAGTCTCGCCGTCACACCATTTAACGAAGCTTGCGGCGGGGGCACGTGCGTCCCGCAATCAGGCACCACGCAGCAACTCGACTCCTTGGCCGACCGTGTAATGTATCGCCTCGCGTATCGCAACTTCGGGAGCCATGAATCGCTTGTCGTAAACCACTCGATTACTGCCGGTTCGGGCGTCGGCGCGCGCTGGTATGAGATCCAGAATCCAGCGGCTAACCCGGTCGTTTTCCAATCGGGTACCTTTGCGCCTGATTCGAGTTACCGCTGGATGGGCAGCATCGCCATGGATAAGGCCGGTGACATTGCCCTGGGCTACAGCGTGTCAAGCAGCTCGCTGCATCCGGCGATCCGCTACACCGGCCGCGTGCCCAGCGATCCGCTGGGCACCATGGAAACGGAAACAAGCATCATCGAAGGGCCCGGCTCGCAGACCGGCGGGCTCACTCGCTGGGGCGATTACAGCAGTATGAGCGTCGACCCTGTGGACGATTGCACGTTCTGGTATTCGAGCGAATACCAGCCATCCAATGGCGCGTTCAACTGGCACACGCGCATCGCTTCCTTCAAATTCCCCGGCTGTGGCGGACCCGATTTCTCGACTTCCGCCTCGCCGAGTTCGCAAACCGTTGTGGCAGGCAACAGCACGCCCTACACCGTGAACGTCGGCGCGCTCAATGGCTTCAGCGGTACGGTCACTTTCAGCACGTCGGGTCTGCCGTCAGGCGCAGGCGCCAGCTTCAATCCGACTTCGATAGCCGGCTCCGGAAGCTCCACGATGACCGTTACTACGTCAGCATCGACAGCGGCTGGAACTTACACGATCACGATTACCGGAACGTCAGGCACTGTGTCCCACTCAACAACGGTCAGCCTCACGGTGAATGCTGCCGCCCAGCCGAACTTCAGCCTGTCGGCATCACCGGGCAGCGTGACTGTTACCCAGGGAAGCAGCGGCGCGAGCACGATTGCGGTCACCCCGCAGAACGGTTTCAATGGCACGGTCACCTTCGGCACATCGGGTCTGCCATCTAACGCGAGTGCCAGCTTCAATCCAACTTCGGTGACCGGCTCCGGAAACTCCACGATGACCGTAACCACGTCAGCATCGACACCCGCCGGAACTTACACCATTACGGTCACCGGCACGTCGGGCAGTTTGTCTCACACGACGACCGTCAGCCTCACGGTAAGTGCCGCTGGCCAGCAGAACTACAGCCTCTCCGCATCCCCGAGCAGCGTGACTGTTACCCAGGGAACCAGCGGCACGAGCACGATCACGGTCACGCCACAGAACGGCTTCGGCGGGACCGTTGGTTTGTCCGCCTCGGGCCTGCCGAGTGGCGTAACCGCGGCGTTTAATCCTAGCAGCACGACGAGCACGAGTACGCTGACATTGACGGCCAGCAGCACGGCAACAACGGGAAGCGCCACAGTGACAATTACCGGCACGTCGAGCGGTTTGACGCATACAACCACAATTGCCCTCTCCGTGACTCCAGGGCCGAATTTCAGTCTTTCGGCATCACCCAACAGCCTGACCGTGGCACGAGGAAGCACAGGCACATCCACGATCACCATCAGCCCGACGAACAACTTCAACGGCAGCGTCAGCTTTTCCGCGTCCAATCTGCCGATTGGCGTAACCGCGTCGTTCAATCCCAGCAGCTCGACAAGCGCGAGCACGTTGACGCTGACGGTCGGCAGTTCGGCGACCACCGGAACCTTCAGCGTGAGGGTGAGGGGCAGGTCCGGCAGCTTGTCGCACTCGGTGAGGATTAATCTAACGGTTCAATAATAATCCTGACGTATCGGCCGTTCTGCGAAGGGGCCCTTACCAAAGGGCTCTTCGCATCTCCCATCGATAAGAGCGCGGAGACGCAGGTGTGCTTTAGGCTTGTTAACTCCGCTTATCCCCCGTCAGCCAGTCGGGGGAAGTTTTGATTGTATCGTTTCAATGCCCTCGGCCCAGGATGCTGCCTTTTCCGCCAATTCGCGCAACACCTCCGGGTCGCTCTTTCCTGATCTCTTCAGCACATGAAACGAATGATCTGCCGTTTCGAGGACGTGCAACGTCGCTCGCGAGCCTAGCTTGGTACACACGGGACGCAACAGCTTGAGATCGGCAAGCGTGTCCCGCGTTCCCTGCAGGAAGAGCATCGGCATTGCCACTTTCGCAAGGTGGTCCGCTCGTTTTGTTCCCGGCTGGTTGGGCGGGTGCAGCGGAAAGCCAAAGAACACTAATCCTCGCACCCCATCCATTGGATGCTGCGCCGCAGCCTGCGAAGTCATTCGTCCTCCCATGGACTTGCCTCCCGCCAATAACGGCAAGCCTGGAGCTGCCTCCGCGGCCGCTCGCACTGCAGCCACGACGGTCGCCGTCAACACGGGAGGCGCGTCAGGAACCCGCCGCCGTTCCTCCATATACGGAAACTGATATCGTAAGGTCGCCACGCCACTGCTAGCCAATTCGGCCGCCAGCATCTCCATAAATGGGTGACTCATCCCCGCCCCAGCTCCGTGCGCCAGCACCAGGAGCCGCCGCGCCTTCGCCGGCCGGCAGAGCAACGCCGACACCTCGCCTCCGCCCTCCACGGCAATGCGCAACTGTTCGACCGCCGCCATCCAGCGCGATTCTAGCAGAACATCCTTCGTACAAGAGCTCGCGCATTCTTCTCGAACTTTCCCACAAGGAGGACTTCCCAACATTAAGCGTTGTCTATCAGGCGCTATCCCGCACACCGGCGCCAACCGCGCGAGACCGCTGTATAATCCTCTAAGATTTCGAAGTCAAATCTGTAAACACCTTTGAGGAGGTACTGCGTGCGAGGAGTTGTTGTCACGATTCTCCTGGCATTTTCCACATTCCCCGCCAGTTCGCAACAGGCCAAGAATGCGGTAAAACCGTTTGCAAAACTAGCTGAACGTGCGCTGCACGGAGAGGGGCACGACGCGCATCTGCCTCCCAATATCTCTCACGAACTCGGTCTTGCTTCTAAACTCGGAGTAGTGAACGTCAAGCAGATCGCATTCCCTCTCAATCAGAAAGAAGCAATTGGGTTCAACGTGTGCATTCAAAATCACCGCGATATCGTGATTTTCTGGATCTCCGATACGGCCTGGACATACTATCTGACTTCCCCCGAAGGAGTCCTCCGAAAGACCGCTCATTTCGAGAAATCATCGGCCGAGCCGGCAGAGTTCTATCCACAAAAGATTTCAGGCTCGTTGGCCAGGGATAGGTTCAAGAAAGAGAAACAGTGCTGGTTGGACGTTGCAAAAACCTTGCGGCTGGCGCCGGCGTGCAACCTCGCTGAGAAATAGGTCCTCCGCGTCAAAGGTACTAAACCATTTTTCTTAACGCAATCTTCCCACTATCCGCTTCTACGGTAACGGTGTTTCCCAGACATTGACGTCATTTAGTATGTCAAATCCTGTCGTCGACAATTATTTGGAAACAGGGCTTCGCTCCAAGGATCGAATCCATCTTCACAACGCATGGTTACTTGCCGAAGAATTCGCTCCTCAGCATATATTCGACGGCAGGCCATCAGGATCGCATCGCGGAATTGCCAGGTGTTATCATGCGACCGAATTCCCGGGAGGCTTCCATGAAACTCGCGGTCGGCAGTTTTACGTTTTTGCTGGCGTGGGCCCTTCTTGCCGGCCCTGCCCTGTGCGCTGCTGAATCAGAGCCTCTTCGAGTGGCCATCGCCGGACTTGTTCACGGTCATGTGGATGGTTTTTTCTCGAATTCCACACATCGGCCAGAGATACACATCGTCGGAATCAGCGATCCAGATCGCGGCCTCTTCGATCGCTACGAGGCTAAGTTCGGGCTTGATTCCGCCTTGTACCACGCGGATCTGGAAGAGATGCTGCGTACTACCAAGCCGCAAGCGGTTCTTGTTTATTCCAGTACCTTCGATCACCGAAAGATTGTGGAACTCTGCGGGAAGCACCACATCTCGGTCTTGATGGAAAAACCGCTCGCCGTCAGCCTGCAAGACGCCCAAGCGATCGAACACGCGGCACGCGAGGGAAAGATTCAGGTATTGGTGAACTATGAAACATCGTGGTACCGAAGCAATCACGCCGCGTTTGAGCTGGTGCACGCAGGTGAGATTGGAGATGTCCGAAAGGTTGTGGTGCATGACGGCCATGAGGGTCCGAAGGAGATTAACGTCAGCCCGGAGTTTCTGAGGTGGCTAACGGATTCCAAGCTGAACGGGGGTGGGGCGCTGTTTGATTTTGGCTGTTACGGAGCAGACCTGATGACGTGGCTCATGGACGGGCAAAGGCCGCTGTCGGTTACCGCCGTCACGCAGCAGATCAAGCCGGACATCTATCCGCATGTCGATGATGAGGCGACCATCATTCTTACCTATCCGAAAGCGCAAGCAATTCTCCAGGCTTCTTGGAACTGGCCCTTCGGCCGCAAGGACATGGAAGTTTACGGACGGACGGGGTACGTAATCACCGTTGGGCGGGACGATTTGAGGGTTCGTCGAGCGGGCGAAAAAGATGAACAGATCGTTGCGGCCAGGAAAGTGCCGGCCCCTTACGATGATTCCCTCACGTTTCTGCGCGCTGTTGTCCTGGATGGCGTAAAGCCGGATGGTTTGTCTTCGCTCGAAACCAACCTCATCGTGACCGAGATTCTCGATGGAGCGCGTCAATCCGCCGCAACGGGGAAGACGGTGAATTTGAAACCGTAATTCAATTTCAAGGCACACGCCATGAGGTGGCTTCTAATTGATGTAAATACGGGATGCTCCGTTCGCTGGATGGGCTGAAAACCAAACGGCAGAGCGTAACAATCTATCGCCACGCGGAACATTGCTCCGATAAGTCTGGTTACCGAACAATTAAGTACTCGTCGCTGCTAACAAACCGCGCTCCGGGAAGTTGTCGCGTGAATCGCGCTCCACGGAGTCGAAAGGTGGGAAATTCTTTCTGCCCTTTTCCTCGTGCCTTGCAGTGCTGCTGCGCAATGTTGCGAAAATAAAAGTCTTTTTATGCGATCGCTAAAGAACTTTCGGCCCGGTTCTTCTTTACCTTTCGGAACAAAAAATCTTCGAACGTCCAAATTTACTTCACGACGCCAGGGCCCGGTCCTGTGCCTCCTGGCGTGGGATTTGGGATCATCGGCATATTGGCGTTCGCGCGGGCGAAGTAGCCGCGCCGCGCGCGGACCTGATAGCCCTTGTGCTCCGGGACTTCGATGCGGATTTTGTGGTAGCGGCCGTCGAGAACGTAGTTGGTCGGATTGTAGGCAATCGAATACTGGTTGCGCAGCTCGTCGCCGATATCCTGGAAAGACTGATCGAGATCGTCGACGTGATACGGGAAAAAGGCACGGCCGCCAGTTTCGTCGGCCAGTTCCTGAAGAATTTTGTCGCCGTCCGTCAAGTGATATTTTCGGTCGCTGGTCTTGTTTGGGTCGGTTTCCGAGAGCGAAACCCACTGCGTGCTGGTGCTGATGGTGTAAATGACTACGCTGGTGCGCTGGGCCATCTCGATGGCTTCCGAGCGCGTGCGCAGAGACAGATTGTCATCGCCGTCGCTGATGAGAATCATCACCCGGCGCACCACGTCCGGCTGATCGCCAGGAGGCCGGGGAGGGTGGCTTAATTCCTTCACGCAGGCCTCGTAAATCGCGTCGTAGATGGCGGTGCCGCCGCCCGCGCGTGTTTTCGTGATTTGGTCGCGCAGCGCTCCGGTATCGCTGGTGAACGCCTGGACGATTTGCGGCTCGTCGTCAAAGGTCATGACGAAAGCTTCATCTTTGTTGCGGCGGAGCACGCTGAAAAGGAAATTGACGGAAGCGTCCTGCTCGAACTTGATGCGGTCGCGAATGCTGTTTGAGGTATCCAGCAGCATGCCGATGCGCAGAGGGAGATCAGTCTGCTTGCTGAAATAGCGGATTTCCTGAAGAGACTTTTCGTCGAAAATCTTGAAGTCGCCCTTTTCGAGATCGGGGACCAGTTTGTTGCGGCGGCTTAGCACGGTGAAGAGCACGTCCACGAGGTTGACGACGGACTTGATAGTTTCTTTGCTCTGCTGCGTAGGTTCTTGATTGGGCAAGGGGGCCTGCGGCTTGGCGGCGGGTGCGGATTGCTGTGCTCGATCGCTGAGAGGTAGGAGCAACAAAGCAAACGCCAGAAAAATCGAAATGAGTCCCCGTCGCATACCCATGATTATAGGTACCCCGCCAGAGCAGCGTCAATTCGCGCGGAGGACTCGCCCGCGGCGGCAGAAAGTTCTTCCAGAAATTCGCGGAGTTGGGCGGGTAACGGCGCGCGGAGTTCGATCGAGGCGCCGGTTCGCGGTTGGGTGAAGCCCAGTTTGGCGGCATGCAGGAAATTCCGGCCCAGGGATGGCAGAGTGGTCGTCCAAACCGTCAACTTTGCCGGCGCGCCGTAGAGCGTGTCGCCGACCACCGGATGCTTCAGAGCGGCACAGTGCACGCGAATTTGATGCGTGCGCCCAGTGTGCAGTTGGACTTCGAGCAGCGTAGTACCGTCGATGGTGCCCAGGACGCGCCAGTCCGTGCGGGCGGCGCGGGGATTGACAAGCGCAGCGCCGTGCCACGATTTGCTTTGCGCCGCCATGCGCGTGCGACGGATGGGATCGCGGCCGATAGGCAGTTCGATGCGGCCGCTTTTTTCTTTAAAGATGCCGTGAATTAGGGCGATGTAGGTTTTCTTGATGGCGCGCTGCCGGAAGGCTTCGCCGAGTTTGGCGTGCGCCGCGTCATTCTTCGCGACGAGAATGATTCCGGAAGTTTCCTTGTCCAGGCGATGCACGATGCCCGGACGCAGCGGATTACCGGACTGCGAAAGCGCTTGGCCGCGGCCGAGCAGTGCGTTGACCAGCGTTCCGGAAATGGCGCCCGCGCCGGCATGCACCGTCATGCCCGCTGGTTTGTTGATGGCGATGACGTCGTCGTCTTCGTAGAGCACCTCGAGTGGAATCGATTCCGCTTTCGCAACGATGGGCGGGCGTTCGGTGATTTGTAAGCTGATTTTTTCGCTGCCGCGCAGTTTGTACGAGCCTTTAGCGGCCCGGCCGTCCACGAGCACCGCGCCGGATTCGATCAATTCCTGAACGCGCGTTCGGCTCAGCTCCGGGCATTGCGCAGCAACAAAACGGTCGAGCCGCGCCCCGGAATTGGGGGGGGCGGCGACGAGTTCGCGATGATTGCCAGGAGGAGTGGAAGGCACAGTTCGATTGTAACGGAAGTGCCGAAGGTTCGAGCGCGCGCGATGGTCCGTTGGCGGCTAGACTGCGGGCACGGCCGTCTTCCGCGGGGGATTGAAGAACGGAAGAGGCACGATTTTGGCTGACACGGTATGGCGTATGGCCTCTACGGTCATTTCGATGCTCAGGGTCGTTCCCGTGGTTGAACTTTCGCGGCTCACGCAGGCCAAGGCGATCATTTTTTTCAATGTTGGCGACCACGTCGTCGAAGTCGCTTTGCCCACTTGCCGGCCGCCCCGATAGACAGGCACGGCCGAGCGGGAAGCCATGCTCGGCACCTGCGGGGCCATTTTCAATTTGTCGTAGAGCGCTTCGACCTCATTCCAATTGATTTCCAGTCCCACGAGCGCGCGCTGCGCGCCCTTCTTGACTTCCAGCGCCAGCGCTTCGCGTCCCACGAAATTTTCCTTCTTCAAATCCACGAGCTTTCCCAGGCCGATTTCCGCTGGCGAATATTTTTGCGCTTCGATCAGCGCCTTCTTGCTGGAAATGTAGTCCACCTCGATCAAAATCAATCCCGCTTCAATCCGGGCGATGTCCAACGCGACCATTCCTGCAGGGTGAATGTCGAACGCTTTGCCCTTGGTGATCAGCGCGTCCCACACTTTCACGGCGTCTATCCATGGCATCCAAATCTCGAAGCCCAGGTCACCCGTGTAGCCCGTCCGTGAGATATCCACGGGCACGCCCGCTATTTTTCCATGTGTCACGCGGAAATATTTGAGATTGTCGATACGGGCATTCGTCACCGTCTCCAGCAACCGGCCTGATGTCGGCCCTTGCAGCGCGAGCGCGGCCGTTAGCTCGGAAATATCTTCTATTTTCACGTTCAGCCCGAGCGTGTTCTGCTGAAACCAGCGCAAGCTCGGATCTGCCGCCGTCCAGCGATATTCGTTTTCGCCTAGCCGCGTGATCGTGCCGTCGTCGATCACTTTGCCTTCCGGATCGCACCAGCAGCAGTAGATCACCTGGTCCACCGCTACTTTGTTGATGTCGCGAGAAATCACGCGATTCACAAACTTTGTAGCGTCCCGACCGGTCACTCGGTATTTGAAGAGCGGCGAAATATCTATGAGCGCCGAGGAATTCCGGATGGCGTTGTACTCGTGCTCGTGGTGCATCTCGTAGACGCTGACGGTGTAGTAGCCCGACCATTCGCGATAGTTCAGGCTTTCGCACAACGCCAGCGTTCGCTCATGAAACGCAGTTCCAACCGGCACGATTCCTCCCGGAATACACGGCGCGCAACGCCACGAAGACATCGAATTATAGGTTTGAATTCGCCGTGCTAGCAAGGCATTGCAAACGTGACTGACGGTTGGAATCCAGTACGGACCATCCAAAGGCGATGCGGCAGTAGGTATGTGGGTTCCACGAACGCCTCCCATCGAGTGGACGTTTCGGTCAGTCCACGATTGAATCCAGCGTCGACCACCAAATTCTTGCGAAGGGCCCGGGAAACCGCCCAGAGATTACCGGCGGAGTTGCCCTTCTCGAATGCTTGTGAAAAATGCCATATCTCGCCGGAAATTGTGAACTTCCCGGAGGGGATGGGAGATGGACAGTGTCTGTCCGAACTGCGCTCGACGGACGGCGCCATCAACCTGCTCGGCAAGTGTCCCGTTCGCATCGAAGTGAAATCCGTGCAGATCTTCAACCAGAAGAATCGAGGTTGATTGTCGAAAAGTGCCAACGTCGAGTTCCGGGGCGACACTGGTGTGAACCCGCCGAACGTAGCTGATCGAAACAGTTGGCCGTGACTCATCACCGAAAAAGAGCACGCCTTGCACGCCTGCGAGAGCCCCACGAAGTGCGTGCTTTCCAGGCGCTTCGCTGGGCGGGCATCACCGTCGGCTCCGCCACATTCGGAGTAATCACCTCGGCCTGCGCGATGCGCCAGTTGCAGCCCGGGCCGCGCTTCACATTTTGAAGCGCTCCACGGAGTTTTTGTGGCAAAGGTCCGCTGCTTGAGCTAGTTTTGAATCTAAATCAGAGCAAGACACCAGAGTGGAGCTGTCTGTGCTCATCCTAGTTTCATGAACTGGGGTCCAATTTAGAAGGAGTGGTCCATGAGTACGAAAACTGCAGCTGCCGTTGATAGAATGGTGTTTCGTAAAACCAACTCTCAAACGGGGCGCCATCTCGCAGTCACGCCGGAAAACAGTACGATGCGGCATTTGGCATACGGAAGGATTAGGCTGAATGCCGCAGTCCCCAACGTATCGTTTGGCGATGGAAACCGCGAAAGCGGACTGATTGTTCTGTCCGGCATGGCCACGGTGAGAACGGATGGCAAAGAGTTCGAACTCGGCCAGTATGACGCGATTTACATTCCGAGAGACTCGAAGATCGAAGTGTCCACAAAGAGCCAAGCGGACATCGCAGAGTTTTCTTCCGATGTCGAAGGCAAGTATCCACTTAAGGTGGTGCGCTACGCGGAGACTTCTCAGGACCCGGGAATGAAGTTCAGCGCGGGCGGGCCGGGTTCTGCGCGGCAGCTAAACATGCTGATCGCCAAGAACGTCGAAGCGGGACGTCTGGTTGCTGGATTTACGCACTCCGATCCGGGCAATTGGACGAGCTGGCCGCCACACGAACACGCCAAAATGCTTGAAGAAATCTACGTGTACTTCGACATGCCTGAACCCGCGTACGGAATTCAGTTGGTTTACAACAACACAGAGTATCCGGAATTGGTGACGGTGGTGCGCGACGGCGACGCGGTGTTGATGCCGAGCGGGTATCACCCAAACGTTTCCGTTCCGGGCCACCGTATCGCTTTTCTCTGGGCGATGGCGGCGCATCGCGAGGTCGAGGACCGGCAGTTTGGTGTCGTGAATATTCAGCCGGGGTTTCAACAAGGCGGATCTGGACTCGAAGTGGGCCGCAAATAAATAACCCTCTCACGCAAAAGGGAGCAGATGCGGGAAGAGAATCCGATCGTCGAGGCCGGGATTGGCAGACGCAAGGAAGTTTCGGCGGGACCTGCTACTTCTCCAGTTAGAGTCGGCATGCTTGCGGGACGATTCCGCTGGGTTATCTGCGGACTCTTATTTCTCGGTGTAACCAAGAACTACATGGACCGGCAGGTACTTGGCGTCTTGAAAGGCCCGCTTCAGCACGAATTTGGCTGGAACGACATTGATTACGGGAATCTCGTGTTTGCGTTTCAGACGGCCTACGCGCTCGGGATGATTTTTGTGGGCCGTTTGATAGACCGCCTGGGCACGCGCGTCGGGTATGCCTTCGCGATGGTCTTCTGGAGCCTCGCGTCGATGGGGCATGCCATTGCGCATTCGCTCACCACTTTTGTGATCGCGCGAGCTGCTTTGGGATTCGGCGAAGCGGGAGTTTTCCCGGCGAGCATCAAGAGCGTCGCAGAATGGTTCCCGAAGAAAGAACGGGCGCTGGCAACGGGGATTTTCAACGCGGGGACGAACATTGGGGCGATTGTTACTCCACTGATCGTGCCGTGGATCGCAGTGCATCTGGGTTGGCAATGGGCATTTCTGCTCACAGGCGCTCTTGGTTTCGCATGGCTGATTCTGTGGCTAATTCTCTACAGAAAACCCGAGGAACATTCCTACTGTACGGACGGCGAACGTGAGTACATCCAGAGCGATCCAACAGTGCCATCGGGAAAAATCAAATGGGGGATTCTTCTTCGCTACAGACAGACCTGGGCGTTTGCGGCGGGGAAGTTCATGATTGACCCGATTTGGTGGTTCTATCTCTTCTGGATTCCGGACTATCTGCAGCGCGAGCATGGATTGCACCTGACGCAAATCGGCCTGCCAATCTTGGCCATTTACGTCATTTCGGATGTTGGAAGCATCGGGGGCGGCTGGCTTTCCTCGAGCCTGATCAGGCGGGGATTCTCCGTGAATGCAGCGCGGAAATGGGCGATGCTTTTCTGTGCTTTAGGCGTTTTGCCGATTGCCGCTGTTTACCGCATCTCAGGATTGTGGCCTGCCACACTTCTGATCGGTCTTGCGGCAGCAGGACATCAGGGCTTTTCCGCAAATCTTTTTACGCTGACTTCCGATCTCTTTCCTTCCCGGGCGGTCGCGTCCGTGGTCGGCATTGGTGGCATGCTTGGGGCGATTGGCGGAATGCTGATCGCTGAAATTGTCGGGCACGTGCTGCAGTGGACGAACAGCTACATGATCCCGTTTTTCATTGCCGCCTCGGCGTACCTTATTGCGTTGCTCTTGATCCATACGCTGAGCCCCAGGCTCGAGCCTGCAGTGATTGGACAAGGGTGAGCCGATGAATCTCGAAGCCTTTCAAATAAACGGCAAGAATGCGCTGGTGACGGGCTCGCACCGAGGCCTTGGCGCGGCAATCGCCGTGGCTCTGGCAAAGGCCGGCGCGAACGTGGGCTGCCATGGGCGAGACACGAATCCTGGCGCTGCCTGCGACAAGGTTCGCGCGGCGGGCCGCAAGACATTTTATTTTTCCGCCGATTTGGCGGATACGAAGTCGTGCTCCGGACTTGTCGAGAAAACGATCTCAGAATTTGGCTCCATCGACATCCTTGTGAACAACGCGGGAACGATTCGGAGGACTCCTGCGGCGGATTACCCCGTGGAATTCTGGAATGAACTGATTGCCGTGAATCTGACGGCGGTGTTCCACCTGTCGCAGCTCGCAGCGCGGCATATGCTTGACCGAGGTACGGGAGGCAAGATATTGAATATCGCTTCCCTGCTCTCGTTTCAAGGCGGAGTTTTGGTTCCAGCATACGCAGCGGCGAAGGGCGGAGTTGCACAGTTGACAAAAGCGCTGGCGAATGAATGGGCTTCGAAAGGAATCAATGTGAACGCGATTGCGCCAGGATACATGGCGACGGACAACACCGCCGCGCTGCGTAATGATGCGGTTCGGAGCAAGCAAATTCTGGACAGAATTCCCGCGGCGCGTTGGGGAGAGCCCAACGACATCGCCGGAGCTGCGATTTTTCTGTGTTCCTCCGCGAGTGACTACGTGCACGGACACGTCCTTGCGGTGGATGGAGGCTGGCTGGGTCGGTAAGGAAACAATGTCTTCTATTGTAGTTCCACAAAAGGAGGGGCGCCGCTGGGATTTGGTGACCCTGGGCGAGGTGATGCTGCGGTTCGATCCTGGCGAATACCGGATTTGGACGACGCGGCAATTTACGGTGAGCGAAGGCAGCGGCGAGTACAACGTAGCGCGTGGTTTGAAGCACCGCTTTAGACTCGATACGGCGATCGTCACGGCGTTTGCGAAAAATCCAGTGGGCGCTCTCGTTCAGGGGGACACGTTTGTGGTGCGCGGCGGAGTGGAACACGGCGCATCCGCGCTCGAGGAGTCGCTGGTTATCGACGTCTTCACGCCATGCCGCGAAGATTACCTCAAATGAGTGCCGGGTAATGCATCGTCTCTTTCTTTTTCGTCGAGGCTAAATAATGAAAACGCGCTTCTTTTGGATGATGTGGCTCATCTCTTCCATTCTCGTTGGTTTGGCGCAGGCAGACCAACGGATCAAGAACCTCAAGATCGTCGTCTCAAATCCGAGCGAAACCGCCAGGGCTGCGGCCGACGTTGTGATTCCCATCGCGGAAATCCGCAAGGTTGCACCGGACTTCAAGCCGGGTGCGGTGATCGTGACGGTGAGCGACGCGAGCACCTTGGACGAGGACGCGGCCGTGCTGCAGACGAAGGAATTGCCATCGCAAGTTGACGATCTGGATGGCGACGGGAAGGCGGACGAGCTGGCTTTTCAGGTTGATCTTGCCGCGCGTCAGACTCGCATCGTCACCATTTCGTATGGCGAAGGCGCCCGCATCTGGCGTTTGCGCGGTGATTACAAGCAAAGAACCGCCGCGCTTTTTAGCCGCAAGATCGAGGGTCTCGGTTGGGAATCAGAGCGTGTGGCCTTTCGGATCTACTTTGATCCGAGAAATGCCATCGATATTTACGGAAAGCGCCGCTCAACACTGCAGCTTGCCATGTACGCTTCACCGGATTACGCCTATCACGATGAATCCCCGGAAGGACGCGACATGTTTAAGGTGGGCGACTCCATCGGAATAGGCGCCGTCGCGGCCATGGTTGACGGAAAGCTGGCCAAGCTGGCCGAGGTCAAAGAACGCAAGTGGCGGATTCTGTCGAGCGGACCGGTGCGCTCGATTGCGGAACTCGAGTACGACGGTTGGAACGCCGCTGGGAAGATCATCCGCCTTCAGTCGCGAATTACACAGTGGGCGGGAGAGCGCGGATTTGAGCACGCGATATCGGCGGACTCCGGAAACAACTTCGCATTCGTGACTGGTCTTCCTGTAAAGCCTGGAATTTCTCCTGCGAACTCCGAAAAACATTCTCCTGTGACCTGGATCGCGACTTGGGGAGAGCAGGTCGTCGCGCCTGGCGCTACGGCAACGGAAGAGATCCCTGGGCAAAATCTTGGACTTGCAATTCTCACCATTGCGCGAGGCGCGGAACCTCGAGACGACGCCACAAATCACCTCGTGGAATTCCCTCTGGAGAATGGCTCGGCTGCATGGTACGCGATGGCGGCGTGGGATCAGGAAGGCGCGAATCGCAAGATCGGCTGCGGGAATGAGTTGGAGAAGGTAGAACGTCCGTCACTTGTGCTTCCTCCCGCTGGAATAAGAAGCCGTGAACAGTTTCTCAGTGCGGTCAAAGAGCAAGCCGGCCGAATGGAGCAGCCCACAACATTTCAAATCCTTCCGAGCCCAGCAAGCACCGAACCCGCCCCCGCCGACACTCTTGTACGGCATGAAACAAAAACTATCGAGCAGGCGCTGGGATTCCTGCGTCAGGCAATCGACCGCACGGCGACAACTTGGGAACCGATTCTTCGCGCTACACCCGAGCCCATCACCGCAAAAACGGGGCAGGGATTTTTCACCGAGGGCGACAACCAGTCGGGAGACTGGCAAAAGCAGAACGGATACTTCTGGACGGGAAGCTTCTGGGTCGGAGAACTTTGGCAGCTGTACGGCACCACTCGCGAAGAGAAGTATCGCAAATGGGCGGAGTTGTGGGGTTCGAAGTTTGTCGGGCAGGAATCGCAGGAGAATCACGACGCCGGATTTTTGAACTACTACTCCGGGGCGCTTGGATACGATTTGACGCACGACGATGTGCTCCGGGCGAGCGCGATTCGCGGAGCTGAGCGGCTAGAACAATTGTTCAATCCGAAGACGCAATTGATCGCATCGTGGAATGTCGATGGCGACGACACGATCATTGACACCATGATGAACCTGCAGTTGCTTTGGTGGGCCAGTGACACGACCGGAGACGAAAAGTGGCGAGACATCGGCCGGAAGCACGCGCTGCGGACGGCGGAATGGTTTGTGCGGCCCGATGGTTCTGTCTTCCAATCGGTGCACTACAATCCGGGCAATAACCAGCAGGAATTCCAGTTGCATGGCGGCGGGAGGGACGTGGAGCTAAAGCTCGAAAATTCCGCCGCTGCGGGAGAATGGATTTTCGCGCACACCCATCAGGGCTACGGCCCAGACACGACGTGGTCGCGCGGACTTGGATGGGCGATTTACGGTTTCTCCGTGGCTCACGTGGAGACCCGCAATCCCGTGTTTCTCGCGACTGCGCAACGCATCGCGGACTATGCGCTGGAAAATCTGCCGACTGATTCTGTGCCGTGGTACGACTTCGACGATGAAGGCGTTCATTTTCGAAATCGAGACACTTCGGCAGCTGCGATTATCGCGGGAGGCCTCCTCCGTTTGTCGACCATAACTGCGGACGCCGCGCGCGCAGCGCGCTATCGAGACGCGAGCGAACGCATCGTACAATCGTTGATCGACCGCTACTTGACTCCAGTGGGAGCCGGCGATCGCACGCCTCCGGGCGTCTTGCGCCATGGAAGCGGTGTTCGTCCCAGTGATGCGATGCTCATCTATGGACAGTATTACTTGCTAGAAGACCTGCTTTGGCTCCAACAACATAAGGGTCCTGCGCCTTTGCTGAAGAAATGATGCTCTCGAATGGCGAACCCTTTTGCCATCCACAGTTTAAATAGAGTGTACTGAATGGGAAAAACAAAGCCCCTCGTGCAGGACCGATGGTATTAACTCTCGTCGGGTTTCTCTGCATGAATTGCGACTCGTTAACACAAACCCCGGCTGGCGCATCCCAAATCCAAACTTCCAATGATCAGCAGATCCGCGATTTTCTCCAAAGAGAAGTGACGGCCCACGTCGCCGATATCAGGACTCTCGACCCTCCCCCGGACCGCGTAGTCGGCGCGTTGACGGCTGGTGAATTCTCCTGGGGAACCTGCATGCGCACGCTCGGGGCCTATTCTGAGTTTGCTGGGACGAGGACGATGGCGAACCATGAGGTCCCGCAAATGACTGGGAAAATGGCTCAGATCGAACTGCGCCATGGAGGAAAGACCTCTGAGGTTACCTGGTTCCTTCAAGGAACTAGTCTTCACAGATTGGAATCGCTGACTGCGTCAAAACCTCTGAAAGTTCGTCGTCTTGGCTGGCGATCCCAAGCCGCAACAGCCATCTCGAGACTGTCAAGGTTAGCGGCACCCGGATCGACCGACTCACCTCCAACGGAACGATCCTGGATGTGCAGGTCAAGCATTCGGACTGTGTGGTTGCCCAACGTTCTAAGACTTCGGAGGCGGAGTCGTTGTCCTCTTGAGTATTCTGGCAACTCTCTCCGCCTTTCCCCGTTTAAAACACCTGGTCCGGATTCTCAGTGTCACTTTGTCGCCGCAGAGCTGCGGACCTTGGCATAGCCCGGCTTGATTACGGAGTAGATGAAATCGCAACGCTGGTCATAGGGCAGAAAGGCGCTCTTCATCGCGTTGATGGTGATCTTTTCGAAGTCCTCCAGAGACAGACCAAAGGTATGTGCACTAGCCTCGAACTCTTTGGTCATGGTGGTGTCGCTCATCAATCGATTGTCGGTGTTTAGGGTGACGCGAAATTTCTCCTGATAAAAAATCTTAAAGGGATGCTCGGCCAGGCTGCGAGCGGCCCCCGTATGGACGTTGCTGAGCAAGCAAATCTCCAACGGAATCCTTTTGTCGAGAACATATTGCGCAAGGTCGCCCAATTTCACTGCCTTGCCGTCCGCCACGGCAATGTCATCGATTAATCTTGTCCCGTGTCCGATGCGGTGTGCTCCGCAGTATTGAATGGCCTGCCAGATCGATTCCTTCCCAAACCCCTCGCCAGCGTGAATCGTGATGTTGAAATTCTGTCGTTGAATATAGTGAAAAGCCTCCACGTGCTTTTTGGGAGGATAACCGCCCTCTTCACCCGCCAAATCGAATCCCACAACTCCCCGCTCGCGAAAGTCAACAGCAAGTTCGGCCATTTCGAGCGACACGTCCATATTGCGCATCGCGCAGATGATTAACCCCGAAGAAATTCCAAAGTCCTTTCGGCCCCGCTCCAAGCCCCTCAGGACGGCGGAGACCACCTGTTGGTGACTCAATCCCTTCCGAGTATGGAAAATCGGAGCAAAGCGGGTTTCAAAATAGACAACGCCATCCCGGCTGAGGTCTTCTGCTTGTTCATAAGCCACTCGCTCGAGCGCCTCTTCGGTTTGCATAACAGCGATTGTGTGTGCAAAGCCTTCCAGGTACTTTGGCAGGCTTCCCTGGTTCGCCCCTTGGTGGAACCAGCGCGCCAGATCTTCCGGATCTTCGCTGGGAAGCTGGTGGTATTTTGCGGTTCTTGCCAACTCAAGTACGGATTTCGGTCTCAGCACACCGTCCAGGTGTTCGTGCAACAGAACCTTGGGGAGGCTCTTCAATACCACCTGCTGCAGCTTCATGAAAGCCCTCCGGTGTCCGCGTTCGTCTCGATTGCCACCATAGGATAAACCATTGCCCGAACCATGGAGGGCTGGGCTGCGGTCTCGTTTCGGCAGTATGAAAATGGCGGGGTAGCATGACGGCCCATGAGCAGAAAACTAGAACAGCGGCTGACGAAACCGCAGTTCCAGCCCAAGGGGATTAAGTTAAAAGGTGAACTTGAGCGACATTTGAATCTGCCGGGCGCTGCCGATGGTTTTCGTGACCTGCCCCAGGCCTGTCGGACATTGATAGAAGTAACCGCTTACAAATGGATTTCCCCCGTTGCCCGCACATGCAGACGATGAGGGCACTGCATTCGGTGTGTTGATCGTCGACGGGAACGGGCTGAAACCCAGGTTCTGAGAGACATTGTCGATAGGTATGTCAAAACTGGGATGGTTCGTCAGGTTGTAAACGTCGAGGCTGTACTTCACTGAAAACCGCTCCGTTACTTTCGTAACCTTCACGACTGAGAGGTCAGCGCGCTGTTGCCAAGCCTGGCGGAAAATGTTGCGTTGCCCCGAAGTGAAATTGGTTTCGTAGACGTCTCCCTGCGGAATTGCGCCATTTAGGGCGCCCGGGCTGAGCACCGGCACCGTGAAACACGAAGCTTTTAGCGCCGGAGCATTGAAGTTGTTTCCGACTGCTCCGGTGACCGCGTTCTTCGGCGTGCATCCGCCTGCAAAATTGAGCGGAACAATAGGGTTCGTAATTCCGTCGTTGATGCTGTAGAAGAGGCTTCCCACTGCGCCCGAGTAATCAACCACGCTAAAGGGCTGCCCGCTCTGAAGAACGATGACGCCCTGGATGGCCCAGCCATTCGCTACCTTACCGGTAAAGGAATTGGCTGACGCCAACTTTGGCAACTCATAGTGATAATCGATGTTGAAGACGTGCGTGCGATCGAAATCCGATGGGCCGTAACCATCGCGCAGATTGAGTGGATTGTTTCCGTTATAAAACAGACCCAAAGCGCTCTGCTCGTCAAGTGAGCGTGAGAACGTGTAAGAAGCGCCTGCCTGAAGTCCGTGGCTCAGCCTCTTTTCGACGTGCGCCTGGAGCGCGTTGTAAGCCGATATCCCGACGGCGGTGTACGCTTCCGACTCGCCCGCGTACCCAATGTACGGGACGCGCAAGTCGACGTTGCCCCCTTCGGAGGTAAATTGCATCGGCTGGGATGGTTGACCGTTGGCTGCGGGCAACATCATGGTACAGCCGAGAAATCCCGGATTCGCGCACGTCTGCACCGTGTACCCATACGTATAAGACTGGACAAAGGGCGACGCGGTCGGGTTCGCGCATACCTTCGCAGCCCCGCAGAGTGGATTCCCCGGTGAAGCAATTCTCGCCTGGTTAAACGGAATGGGGATGATCTCATGCCGGCCAAGGCCGTTCACATATCCAATATCAATCGCCAAATCGCTTCGCGGCTGCCACTGAATATCGAGCGTGCTATTCATCGTGTACGGAAGTTTGTTGCCGCGCGCGTATACGCCCAAGTAAAAGGGTATAGCTCCGCCTTCAATTGCGGACCCATTGGGTAGGATTACACTCGACGGTTTTCCCGTGGGTTGAGGTCCGGGTGTCCTGCCCCAAGGGTTCGAGAGCGTGGTTGTGCAGGACTGGAAGGTTCCGGGGAATGCCGTGGGACAAAACTGCGTATTCACGAAGGGCTGCTGTTGGTTGATCCCGAATGGACCTCCTGCCGAAATTGTCTGTGTAACGCCCGGGGACAAATAAGAATACAGCTCGCCGCGGTCGTAGTACATCCCCCACCCCGCGCGGACCACGATTTTGCTGTTAAACATCTTCGGGCTCCAGGCCACCCCAAACCGGGGTGCCAATCCCCACTGGCGCCCGGTTAAAGTCGTGTTGCTCACTCCATTCTTACCTGCGACGATGAGACCGTTCGAAGTGACGGTGTCTGTCGTTGGATCATAGGAATACTTGGACGGATCAAAATTCAGCAGCTTGCCATTTTTTTCCGTCAGACCACCATCCCAGTCGAACCGCACTCCCGCCGTGACCGCCAGGTTGGATCCCATCTGGAATTTGTCCTGGATATACTCCCCTGTCTCCTTGGTTCGCCAGTAGCGATTGGGGTCGCCAACCAGATACAACGTTCCGTTGTACAAGTAATCGTCGTTGAGCACTCCCTGGAGGAATTGGTTGATCGACTGGGCCGCAATCATTCCCAATTCGTTTCGCCGATCCCGTGTATTGAGCTGTGTGTAGGCGAAGCTGCTGCCGAACGTCAACGTGTGCTTGCCCAGCGTCCAAATGGCATTGGCCGATGGATTGAATCGGTTCTGGAAAACTCCCGTTAGTGCCCCTTGGGAATCTCCCGTGGCCCCGATATTCATCGTGTACGGATAAGACGGAAAGGCCGCCCCGGCCCACACCACGCTCATCCCAGGAAAAACGGGCGAACCGAACGTGTTAATCGTGCAATCAGCTGCGGTCGCCCCAGTGAGGCTCATGCACGCGGATGTGAACTGCGACATCGAAAAGGGCTGATCGATCGTGGAGTACGCCTTTTCGCGAATGAACCCAAAAACTTCCGTAACGCTCAAATTACGTTTTACCAGTTGGGTATGACCGAGCGAGACGACTTGGCTCCCCGCATCCAAATGCTGCGAAAACCCTGCAACCATGGAGTAAGCGTAAGGAGCAATAGTCGGGTCGTGCTGGTAATAATACTTTGCGAACAAGGAATGGGACGAATTCGGATTCCAGTCCAAATTAGCGACGGCTTGATGCGCAGAGAAGTATGCTGTCCCCGGCACTTCGGCATCCTCGGGGAACGCCTCCACCATGGCGCTCGACGAAGCGGGATTGTTGACCACCGCGTTGGGATTCGCCGAAGGGATCAAGTAGCTGCCATTCGGAAGCTTGTAATTGAACAACGTATAGGCAATGGGATTGACATCGCCCGGCGCCGTGCCGATCGTCGGGCTGACGGTCGAATCGTTAAGGCCCAGCGAACTCGCCAGGTTATTGCTATTCGCAATCGCCGCAAGGCACGTGGCTGAACGGTCGGGACAGGAAGCTGCTCCCAGGTTGGGCGGCACAAACGCCCGGGAGATTCCAATTTCTTCGTCGGAAGCACGCGTGTATTGATAGCTGCCATTAAAGAAGAGTTTGTCCTTCTTGATTGGGGCCCCGAACGCTCCCCCCGCGGTATATCGATGCAGTGCCGGATTCTTCTCGTTCGCCGGAATATTTGGATCGGCATTGAAGAAATACGGGTCGGCGTTCAGCCAATTCGTCCCGCGGTGCGCGTAGGCGGTCCCATGGATAGCGTTCGTGCCGGAGGCCGTGCTCATGTCAATATGCGCGCCGCTCGTGGAGCCTTGCTGCGCATCGTACATCGAAGTATTCACGCGCACTTCCGTGATGGTTTCCGGTGCCGGCGAAGGAATCGATTCACCGATGGCAAGATATACAGACGCGCTGCTTTGTACGGGAACGGAGCTGAGAGCGCTAGTGCTGCCGATGCCCGTGTTATTCACCACGCGCGCAGATGCCACTTGGCTCGTACTCTTGCCATTGAAGAGGTTCCTGGCATCTACGCCGTTCAACAAGTAGGAGTTGCTGGTATCGCGCTGGCCATTGGCCCAAACCGGAGCGTTTCCGAGCCCCGCGTTGGCTCCGGTGCCGGATGAGAGTTCCGCGTTTACGCCGGGGGAAAGAATAGCCAGTCCGGTGAACGAACCCGTGGGCAAGGGAACCGAATCGATCTGCGATTTGTCCATCACGTAGCCGTTGGTCGTATCAACGGCGTTCAGCATCGGCGTTTCCACTACCGTTATGGACTGATTTATGTTTCCGACTTTCAATTCGGCATTCACGGTCACGGTTCGGTTGGCTTGCACCAGGATGTAAGGAACGTTTTCCGCCTGGAAACCTGGCTGAGTGAACGTGAGCGTGTAATGCCCGATGGGCAAGTTCACGAACGAGTAGGTCCCATTGGAATTCGTCGTCTGTGTGCGGGTCAGTTTCGTTTCATCGCCTACCAAAGAGACCATCGCACCGGTAACGGCGCCTCCAGAAATATCTGTAACTGTGCCGGTGATCCCGCCGAGAGTTTGCTGCGCTGGAGCGGGAAGGACGAAGATCAATGAGAAGCAGCAACACAGGAAGGAAATGAGGAAGGTGCAGAAATTGGATTTCTGGCTCTTTATCATTCTCGATGATCTCCTAAAATAACCAAGATGCCCATGGAAAAAACGAACTGTCCAAGAGCTTCCCAAGAACTGCCGATTTGTTACGCGATGCTCGCGGCCTTGCCCCAGGGGTGACAGAAAATTAATGGAAGAAAACTATTCCAATTTTTGGGGGAATCGAAACAAATTCTTTGATTTGCACGAATTTGCTTTTTCAATTCCTGTGGAAAACGAAAATATCCTGTGGAAAAACAGCTAGCTTACGGCCGGCGCGGATTTCTTGCTGCGCATGCCCAACAAGAACCACAGCAGCCCCGCCGCCAAGTAAGCGAGATAGATATACGGCAGTTTGCCGTAGGGGCCTTCGGGGACGGGATAAAGATTACTGGCCAGCGCCAACAGCATCGCCGCGAAAGCCAGCCACGGAATGAGTTGCGCACCAGGGCGATAGGCATGGTGAAGACGCAGCCAGCGCGGAAGGGCGATGCATACCAAGGCGTAAGCCACAATGAAACCGTAGGTCGCGAGGGAGCCCATCCAGCCATAGACGTCGAGGCCGCTGGCCCCGCGCGCCGCCAAGACAGCTACCGGAGCGACGGCCGCGATGCCCGTCACGACTACGGCCCGGTTCGGCGTTTCGTTGCGCGCATGCGTCGTGCGCAGGGATTCGTGCGTGAGGCCTGTATGAGCCATCAAAAGCAGCACACGGGCCGCCGCGGTGATGCACCCAAGCGTCCCGGCAAACATGCTTACCAGCACGCCGACATCGATAAGCACTCCCAATAGTGGAACTCCGCCCACACCTGCGAGCACACGCATGGGCGCCTGGCTCGCGCCCAGGTCTTGGCCGGCCGTCCGCGATCCAAGCACTTCCGTGTAAGCGCAAATGATGAAAATGACGCCGGCCAGAACAGCGCTTTGGATCACCGCGCGCGGAATGGTTTTCAGCGGGTTGCGTGCTTCCGAGCCAAGCGTGGTCGCACTCTCGAAGCCTACGAAACTGAAGAGCGCCAGGACCAGCCCAAGGCGTAGCCCGCTTCCGGTCATCCCGCGCAATCGCAACTGCGTCCCGTCCAAATGCAGACCGTGGCGCAGCAGAACGAGCACGACTACGGTAACGATTAAAGTAACCGAGGCGGCTTCGATCCACAGCATCAGCCGCGCCGAGATTTTCACGTCGCGCCAGGCGATGCCCGTAGAAATCGCAGTGACAATCAACGCGAGGGCAACCGTGGAAGCGGCGTGGCCCGTGGCGTCGTGCAGCAGCAGGTTGGCGTAATGATAGAAGCCGCCGATGACGCTCGATCCCGTGGCGATATAAGCGAGCAGCAGGCTCCACGCGGCGGTGGCGCCTAGCCACGGCGGCAGGATCATTGACGCGTAGCTGTAAAGCGATCCAGGCGACGAGGAGTAACGCGCAAAACGGCTAATGCACAGCGCAACCAGAAGAATTGCTCCCGTTGCGAGCACATAGGCGAGCCACGTACCGTTGCCGGCCAGGGCGCAGACCAACGGGATCGTCGCTGCCGGGGTTGTCGTCGGCGCAATCGTCGACACGGACTGCGCCAGCGTCTCCATCGGTGAAAGCACTTCCCGGCGCAATCCATAGTTGCCTGGCTGCCAGTTTGTTTGCGCTGCAGTCTCCACCCAGTGCCGTCCCTTTTTCGCAGCAAATTCAAGTAGAGGAATAAAGGCCGCTAAGATACAGGGCTTGTAGGATTCCTGCAACAGGCGCACAGCAATCATGCGCGAACCGTTTGACACGCCATTTTCCTCGGCCTATAGTGGCGCACCTTTTTATTTAAGGGAAAATTTCTTGCTCGAGCACGTCTTTCATCTCCAAGAAAATCAGACCACCGTACGTCGCGAGTTGCTCGCCGGGCTGACCACCTTCATGACCATGGCCTACATTGTCGTGGTTAACCCGCGGATCCTCGCTGAGGCGGGCATGCCTGTTGACGGCGTTCTGTTCGCCACTTGCATTTCCGCCGCGGTCGCCACGCTCATCATGGGCCTTTGGGCCAACTACCCGATTGCTCTCGCTCCGGGCATGTCCCTCAACGCCTACTTCACCTACTCCATTGTTCTCGGCCGTGGCATCCCCTGGCAGACCGCTCTCGGCGTTGTGTTCCTCTCCGGACTTCTCTTTCTGCTCCTAACGCTTACCAAAATCCGCGAACAGATCGTCAACGGCATTCCCGATTGCCTTAAATACGGCACTGCCGCCGGCATCGGCTTATTCATCGCCTTCATTGGTTTGCGCAACGCGAGTATCATCGTCGCCAATCCCGCCACCTTCGTCGGGCTGGGCAAATCCTCCGACCCGCAAGTGCTTCTCGCAGCCGCTGGACTTATTCTCATGGCCATTTTGATGGCCCGCCGCGTTGGCGGCGCTATTCTCCTCGGAATCCTCGCCATCACGGTCGCCGGCATTCCTCTCGGACTCAGTCACTGGCCTGCGCATTTTTTCTCGCTGCCGCACCCGTCCGGCACATTTCTCAGGCTGGACTTGCCCTCGGCCGCAAAACTGGGCTTTGGCGAACTCATCTTCGTGTTTTTCTTTGTCGATCTCTTCGACAATGTGGGCACGCTGGTTGGCGTCTGCGAGGAAGGTGGCTTCCTGCGCGACGGGAAGCTGCCGCGGGCGAGCCGCGCGTTGCTTGCCGACGCTTTCGGCACGCTGTTCGGTGCCCTCACCGGTACCTCAACAGTCACCAGTTACATCGAAAGTGCTGCCGGAGTCGCGGCTGGTGCACGGACGGGACTCGGCAATGTCGTCATCGCCGCGCTCCTCCTCGTCGCGATGTTTTGCGCGCCGCTGGTCGCCGCGATTCCCGCTTACGCTACCGCTCCCGCGCTCATCCTTGTTGGTGCGCTCATGTGTAGCGCCGTCGCCCGCGTTAGCTGGGGTGATTTCAGCGAAGCCTTTCCCGCCTTCCTCACCCTCGTGGCCACGCCACTGACCTTCAGCATCGCTACGGGCCTCAGCCTCGGCCTCCTCTCCTTCACCTTCCTTAAGCTCGGGACCGGAAGACACCGCGAAATCAGTCCGCTGATCTGGGTTCTCAGCGTGCTCTTCCTGCTCCGCTACGCCTTTCTCGGCACGGAATAAGTCGAAAGATTGGCTCAAGGCCTACAGTTCTCCCGGTGTCCGCTCGCGCCGGGACCCCCGGAAACCAGTGTGCATCGACGAGATCTGCGATCAAAGTGCGACAAAGATGCTGGTTGAGATACAGGCGCAATTCTCGGTAATCACAAGCCGCGGTCCGCCTCGTTCCTGTTTTCGGAGTCGTTTCTCATCGCCTGCCGCCAGCGCGGAATAGAAGTGCAGGGCCTTTTATCCGCCACAGGTGATACAGGATGCGCTCTTACTTTAATTTGTGAATAAGCCAAGGGAAAAACGATCCACGGAATGGCTCCGTCTGCCGATCACAAGAGTTGAACCCCAAACCCGTCTGGAACATCTATCTGATAGGAGCTTCTAGCGATGAAGGCGCAGACGAGGTTCAAGAACATGAACAGTTTCGAACCTGCCGGAGGGTTTTCAAGGCCTCGATGGGGCAGGCAGATTTTGCTTTCCCTGTTGCCCTTGGGTGTGTTGTTCGCGGCTTGGCCTCAGAACCTGTCGGCGCAACAAGACGAGCAAGACCCGGCGCAGGCCCCGCAAAGGCAGCAATACATTGAACAGACTCCCGAGCAATTGCAGCAGTTGGTAGCGCCGATTGCGCTCTATCCGGATTCGCTTGTGGCGCAGATCCTGGCGGCGTCCACGTTTCCCGAACAAGTCGTCGAGGCCGACCGATGGGTGCAAGCGCATCCTGAGGTGAAGGGCGACGCTTTGGGTGAAGCTGTGGACCAGCAACCATGGGACCTAAGCGTCAAGGCGCTCACGACGTTCCCATCCGTCCTGGGGAACATGGACAAAAACCTCTCCTGGACGTCGTCTCTCGGTGACGCTTACTACAACCGGGAACAGGATGTGATGGATGCCGTACAGGTGATGCGCCAGCGGGCGCAGGAGGCAGGCAATCTTAAGACTACGGGGCAGCAAACCGTAACGACCCAAGACTCGACCATCATCATTGAGCCTTCTAGCCCCGAGATCGTTTACGTGCCCGCGTATGATCCTTGGGTGGTTTACGGCGGTCCGATCGTGGCATGGCCGGGGTGGTATCCATATCCCGGAATCTGGTATGGCGGCCCGTACCTCTCGTTCGGAGTTGGCTTCGGAATCGGCTACGTCGGAGGTTATGGCTGGGGCTGGCATCATTGGGGGTCCGATTGGCATCACCGATCTGTAATTCATGACCACGACAGGTACTACTCCCGGAGCCACACGTTTTACAACCGCAACAACAACTATCGAGGCGGAGACGCGCGCGGCGGAGTTAACCGCGACCGCGGCGGATTTAGCGGCGACCGGGGCGCAGATCGTGCCCGCAGCAATGAAGGGAATAAGCCCCCTAATGCGAACGCCGGCGGTCGCGGTGCGGAAAACCGTCCCGGCCAAGCTGCCAGGCCTTTCGAAGGAAACAACCAGGCTGCTCGAGGATACGCTGAACCCCGCGGTCAGAACGGTACGCGCTCGGGGGCCTTCAGCGGCTACGACCATGGCGGAGAGACAAGGAGCTATTCATCACGCGGAAGCGCCAGCTTCGGTGGCGGAGGAGCGCGTGGCGGCGGTAGTAGCCATCATTAATCGAAGAGTTTCTATGTTCGTAGTAGTTTGAAGAATTTAGAACTGGAGGCGCCATGCGGCGAACGAAGTTGAACTTCGACAAATTTGATTGGAGCAATCTTGTTGGAATGGCCTCAGTCGGCATCCTGTTGGCGGCGGGCTTTCCCGCGCGTTCCATGGGGCAGCAACAAGGGCAGAAGACGTTTTCATCCGCTGAAGAGGCGAGCAACGCGCTCGTCACGGCAGCACAGAATAACGACGAAAAAACGATGCTCGATATTCTCGGACCAGACGGAAAGCAAATCGTCTATTCGGGAGACGAAACCGAGGACGCCAACAGCCGCGCTAATTTTGTTCAGCGTTACCAGGAAATGCACCGACTGGTCAAAGAGCCGGATGGAACCGTTATTTTGTATATCGGCGCGAGAAACTGGCCCACGCCCATTCCACTCGTGAACAAAGGCAATTCGTGGTATTTCGATACGGACGCGGGTAAGAAAGAAATTTCGTACCGGCGAATTGGCCGCAATGAATTATCGGCCATTCGCGTTTGCCAGGAGCTCGCAGCCGCGGAAAAGGAATACTACTCCAGCCAGAATAACGAGTACGCCCAGAAAATCTTCAGTGACGACGGCCCGCACAATGGCCTTTATTGGAAGGCGGCTGATAGCGAAGTCCAGAGCCCCATCGGGCCGCTGGTGGCATCGGCCGTTGCTCAGGGCTATGCCAAAAGCCGGGACGGCGCTCCGACTCCTTACCGCGGCTACTTTTACCGCATCCTGACGCGTCAGGGAAAAAATAGCCCTGGCGGCGCGAAAAATTACATCGTAAAGGGCAAGATGACCGAAGGATTCGCTTTCGTGGCCTATCCGGCGGAATACCGGTCGTCCGGCGTGATGACCTTCATCGTTAACGAGGATGGAGTTGTATATCAAAAGGATCTCGGCAAGAGGACCGAAGTTCTCTCCAAGGGCATGAAGGAATACAACCCCGATTCCAGTTGGCAAAAGGCTGAAGAGCAGCAAGAGCAGCCGGCGGCCAATCAGAAAACCAAGTAGAGCCCTTTTGCCGTTTGCGCTGTCCTGCTCTGATCTCCAACTGGTCGGCCGGCCACGAGTCAAAACGAAAATTCCGCGTAATAGCTTTTTGCATCTCTATCTTGATCTTGCCGAGATAAGCGACCTAATTTTGGAAAGCTAGCCGATGCAGGAGGGACTGGAAACGAGGAGTAGTGCGCAAAGTGTCCAATTGTGGATCGACCTTGGCGAAAACGATGGCATTGGAACGATCCTTATAGGCCTTCTCCAGCCAGTCTAAGGCTTGATCACTTTCGCCAAGGCCAGCATAAACAATCGCCACGTAAAATGGGGAAACGTACTGTTTCTTTGATTGCTCCATCAATTGGTCCAGCAACTTTCTCGCTTCGGCAGTTCTCCCAGATACCGCATAGGTTCGCGCCAGCGCAGCGAGGGTTGGCGGACTGTTCTGCGAGATTTCTGCGGCTCGGCGAAGCTCGGTAATCGCCTGGTCATACGCTTTTTTCTGTTCGTACGCTTGGCCAAGAACGAGGTGCGGAAGAACAAAGTCCGGATCCATATCGATGGTGTTTCGCAACTGTTCGATGGCTTGGTCATATTCTCGGGCCATGTAGAGGCGCCAGCCCAAACTGAAATTCATGCTAGTGGAGAGGGGATCGAGGTCATGCGCGCGATTCATCTCCGCGATGCTCTCGGTGATGCGCCCCATGCTCATGAGGTAGAGCGAGTTTCGCTGATAGGCAGTGGCGTAGCTAGGATTCAGTTCGACCGCGCGCCGGAATCCGCTGGCGGCTGCGTTCCAATCCCAATCGTAGTTGAACCGCACGGTGGCGAGAGATGTATGGGCCTCTGCAAGGGTGTTATCCAGTTCCAGTGACTTGAGGGCGGCGGTGCGAGCTTTCGGAGCCACTTCCGCCGTGGAGACGGTTCCTACGATCGCCGAGCCAATGATGCTGTAACAGTCCGCCAAGCCCGCGTAGGCGAGCGCGTATTGGGGATCTTTTTCGATCGCGACCTGGAAATAATTGATGGCCTTGGTCAGGCCTTCCTGGGACCTTTTGTTCCAGTAGTAACGTCCTTTGAGGTAGTTCTCATAACTCTCTGTGCTGACGGGGCGGCTGGAGGCCAGGCGCTGCTGGTCTTCCGGTGTTAGTTTGATTCTGATTTCATTCACGATGGCGCTGGCAACGTGGCTCTGGAGCGCGAGAATATCGCCCAACTGGCTCTCGTACGTTTCCGCCCACAGATGGCGGTCGGTGGCCACCTGGACTAGTTCCGCGGTGATTCGCACCCGGTCACCCGAGCGCACCACTGTGCCTTCCACGACAGCGCCGACATTCAAGTCCCGCGCAATCTGCGAGAGCGGTTTGTGCGTTCCCTTGTACTCCATAGAAGAAGTGCGGGAAATGACGCGCAATGAACGAATTTTCGCCAGGTGCGCAATCAATTCGTCGGTCATGCCATCCGCGAAGTACGCTTGGTCCTTGTCGGCAGAGAGATTTTCCAGGGGCAGGACGACGAGAGAGGTGATCTGTTCCGGGGGTGGGTTAACGGCCGCAGACTTGCGCAAATAACGGGCACCAAGGGCACCGGCGAGGACAATGCCAATTAGCACCATAGTTGCCGACAGCACCACCGGGCGCTGGACGCGGTCGCTCCGATTGCTAGGCGTGGCCGAAAGGACTGGCAAAAGAGGTGGGAGCATCGAGCCATCTTTCGCAAGGACGCTTGGAGATGTGGTGATTTCCCCGGTTTGCGCGGAAGCCGTTTCATTTGCGGGGGCCCAGCTCACGTCGACGGGCGCAACAAAGCGGTAGCCGCGACGCGGAAGCGTCTCAATGAAACGCGGGTTTTCGGAGGAATCAGTTAACGCCTCCCGGAGCCTCATGACCGCGGTGTTGAGGCTGTGATCGAAGTCGACGAAGGTATCGCTGGGCCACAGGCGGCGTTGCAGTTCATCGCGAGAGACCATTTCGCCGCGGTGTTCCAAGAGCAGAGCGAGGATTTGACACGGCTGTTCCTGGAGCTTGATGCGAATGCCATGCTTGCGCAACTCGCCAGACCGGAGGTCGAACTCAAAAACGCCGAAGCGCACCGAATTTGCCGGTAGGGTGGACTGATTCATGGTGCCATTTTGGGAGACGAAGGCGAGTATAACCCGGCATGGTGTGGTCGTCAAAGTGGCGAGCGTGTTACCTCCGCTGCTAAGTGGTTTATTTTGTTCAGAAAACCTTGTGATAAATAAATGCTTCGGATGTGACGCAATGCGACTTGTAATGCTTGAGGAAGCGGCGGCACAGTGCGATTCATGCTGGGGGCGTCCGCATAAAGTGGACAAATCAGAGGCCGGAACAAATTGTCGAGGGTTTGAGGAAGTGGTGCCTGCCGCGAATGGGATGTCTTCGTAGCCGGGCCCTTCACCTGGCAAATCGGGAGGATGAGATGCGCATCGCTGGACAGAATGGTTTGGCCCTGAGAATCAGCGCGATCGTGCTTACGCTCTTGGTTGCGAGCTGCGAGCTTGCTGGAGCAGCCCACGCCCAGGCGGTGGGAGCGGCGCTATCAGGTCTAATCACCGACGAACACGGCGGCGCCGTGCCAGGCGCCACGGTAAGCATCAAGAATGTGGCCACGGGGGTTGTGAGAGAGGTCAGCTCCAACGGAGACGGTTTCTACTCCGCGCCGAACTTGCTTCCGGGAACGTATGAAGTTCGCGTGACGGCGCAGGGATTTCAGACTCTTGTCCAAAAAGAAATCGGTCTTACAGTCGGGGCGGAGCAGGCCCTGAATTTGAGCTTGAAAGTAGGCCAACTCAATCAGACGGTCGAAGTGAACGCGGCGCCGCCGGAAGTGCAGACGGCATCGTCCACGATCAGCGCGACGGTCGATTCGAACACCGTTCGAGAGTTGCCGCTGAACGGCCGGGATTGGACTTCGCTTGCGGCGCTGGAACCCGGAGTATCGTCCATACCCAACCAAGTAGGAACCGGATTCAGCGCCAACAAAGGCAATCGCGGATTCGGGAACCAATTGAGCAACGGGGGGCACCGCGCCAACGAGAATACGTATCGCGTCAACGGAATTGCAATCAATGACTATTCGAATGGTTCGCCGGGCGGGGCCTCCGGAACGAACCTGGGGGTGGATGGAATCCAGGAGTTTTCCGTACTGACCAGCGATTACACCGCGGAATACGGGCGCACTTCCGGTGCGGTCATCAACGCCATCACCAAGAGCGGGACGGACGAGTTCCACGGGACAGCGTTCTTTTTTGACCGGGATAAAATTTTTGATGCCAAGAACAAATTCGACCCTCCGGGCCCCATCCCGCCATTCCGGCGTATCCAGTTCGGCGGATCCGGAGGCACGGCCATCGTCAAGGACAAGACGTTTGTCTACGGCACGTACGAGGGTGTGCGTCAGAACAAGCCGGGTTCTCAGCTTATCCAGGTTCCCACCCAGGAGGCGCGCGGCGGCATGCTCTGCGTGCCATCCCCCCCGCCCGGTACTAACCCGTGTGCATCCCTGACGGCGGTGACGGTCGACCCAAAGGTGACACCGTATCTTGCGCTCTGGCCATGCCCGTCTACCTGCCAAACGGCGACCAACGCGGATTCCGTGGCGTTCAATGTGGCGCTGCCGACAATCGCGAACGAAAACTATTCTACGGGCAGAGTCGATCAAAAGATCTCTGAAAAAGACAGCCTGGCAACGAGCTACTTCTGGGATTCCGGTCCGCAGTCGCAACCCGATCCGCTGAAAAACGCGATTCACCAGGTGTTCTCGCGGAGGCAGGCGGCCAGCGCGGAAGAAACGCATATCTTTAGCCCTGCTTTGGTCAACACGTTTCGCGCAGGGGTGAGCCGCGTGAGGGGCGACATCAACAGTCCGGTGTCCGGCGACACGGTTGCGACGAACACGAGCCTTGCGGTTGCTCCCGGTGCCATTGGCCCGCCACAGATTGGAGTGCCGGGGGTGGTCACGACGGCCATCGGGCTGGGCGGTTTAAACCGCTTCCTGCACCGGTGGACGTCCGGACAGTTTTATGATGATGCCTTCTTAACAAGAGGAACGCATTCGATCAAAGTAGGGTTCGCATTCGAACGCATGCTCTACAACATCACGGAAAAGCTGAGTCCCAACGGGAGGTTTAACAACTATGCGCAGCCGAAAACGGGGTCTTGCTCCACGTTTACGGATGGGGGGCTCTGCCTCCTCTTGACTAACGCCCCGCACAGACTGAACGCTCTGGCAGCGGGTGGCTCGAACGAAGTAGCCATACGAGAGAGCCTCTTTGCGGGTTACATTCAGGATGATTGGCGGTTTCACCCGAATCTCACGATCAATGTGGGCTTGCGTTATGAATTCACGACTTTGCCGAAGGATGCGAACAACCGAATTCAAGAAATCACAACGCTCACGAATTGCGCAACGCCAGGAGTTGGCCCCAGCCTGACCAGTCCCTGCGGACCCGCTCACGTCAACAGCTTTATCGCCAATAATCCGACGACCAAGAATTTCGAGCCGCGGATCGGATTCAGCTGGGATCCCTTTAAGGACGGCAAAACAGCAGTGCGGGCTGGAGCGGGGCTATTCGATGTGCTGCCGCTGCCATATGAGTTTGGCCTGAACACGGCCGCGACGGCGCCTTTCCAGATCATTGGAGCGGACCCGGGCGGAACACTTGGAAACGGGATAGATCCCAACATCAGTTTCAGCGCGAACAGTATTCGGAACCGGTACATAGATCAGAACCCGAAGCGTGCCTACGTGGCGAACTGGAATGTTAATATTCAGCGGGAGATCGCTCCGAGCTGGACGGCCCTCGTGGCGTACGTCGGGTCGAGGTCGGTGCATTTGTCGGTCGCGGCGGACGATATCAACCTCGTTCCGCCAGTGATGACCTCTGCAGGACTGCTGATCCCCTCAAATACCTATCAGATAGATCCAAACTGGGGCGGAGGCAACGGTGGTGCCATTCCGGGGGCGCCTGGCGGGGCGGGGATTCGTCCGGTGCTGTTCGACGGCGAATCGACCTATCAAGGATTTCAAGCGCAAATCAAGAAGGTGATGAAGCGCGGCTTGCAAGGCCAGCTTTCCTACACGTATGGCAATTGTAAAGACACAAGCTCTGCGCCAGTGACGGGAGATACTTACGTCAATTCGGTTGCCGTGCCGCTGCTGCTGAACCACGCCTATCGGGTCGGGGCGTGCGACTTCGACATCCGGCAGACTTTGGTGGGCACGTTTATCTGGGATGTACCCGGGCCAAAGTCCGGCACGATGGGATACCTGGCAGGCGGGTGGGAACTCGGCTCCATCGTGACGGCGACCAGCGGTTCTCCCTTTACCGTGACGTTTGGGGGAGGCGGCGATCCCCTCAACACGGGATTCAACGGCGATTTTTCCATGGATTACGCGAACCTGGTTTCGGGCTGCAATGCGACTCCGGGTGTTACCACAAATACGAAGGGGCAGCTCCTGGCCTTCAACCCTGCTTGCTTTACACCGGCACCCGCAGTAGCTGGAGGCGTTCTGGTCGGCAATTCGGGGCGCAACCGGTTCTATGGACCCGGATTTACAACGGTGGACTTCTCAATCTTTAAGAACACGCGTATCACCGAGCGAATCAAGGCACAATTTCGCGCGGAATTTTTCAACATCATGAATCATCCCAACTTCGCGGCGCCGAACTTCTTGAACGACGCCAACAACTCCATCGGCACGCCTAACGCCGGCGTGATCGCTTCGACTGTTGGATTAACCCCCTCGCGGCAGATTCAGCTGGGATTGAAGCTGGTCTGGTAGAGAGGAAGCCTCTAGCCGCGACGTCTGGTTCAGAGGTGCGGGCCTCGCGAGCTAATGAGGTTTGTCAGGAACAAAGGGGAAGTCTTGAAGAGGGGCGACAAGCCGAATGCAGACAGGCGTTGGGCCAAGAATCGAGATTTGCGCGGCCGGGCTGCGAGATTCTATCTGGGCATCTTCGGCTACGTTGCGCTAATCGGGTGGCTGGCCGCAGTTTCAGCTACGCGGGCAGAAGTGGCGGCTCCGCTGAAGCTCGAAGGCACCATACCTCTGTCCGGCTTCACCGGCGACTTCGATCATTTTGCCGTGGACGAAAAAGGCGGCCGTGTCTTTCTGGCCGGGGAGGATCACAAGACGGTCGAAGTATTTGACCTGAAAACCGGGCGCCGGTTGAAGAGCATTGCGGGCTTCGGCACCCCGCACAGCATTATTTATTTGCCGGAAACGGACCGCATCCTCGTGGCCGACGGCGACAAGGGCATGCTGCAGATTTTGCGCGGGTCGGACTACGCAGTTGTCGATCACATCGATGGGCTGGCGGGCGCCGACTCCATGAGGCTCGACGCCCCTTCGCAGATCCTGTATGTGGTGACGGGCGGCAAAGATGTGCCTCTGGATTATTCGTTTCTCGTGGCTATCGACTTGAAGACAAATAAGAAAGTGAGCGAGTTGCGAATCGAGAGCAACCACGTCGAAGCCTTTGCGCTCGAAGCCTCAAGTTCGCGGCTCTTCGTGAACATCACCGACAAGCATGAAGTTGCAGTGGTGGATCGCAAAGCCATGAAGGAAATCGCCCGTTGGCCGATTGGCACGCAGGCGGACAATTCACCGATGGCGTACGACGAGCCGCATCACCGGCTGCTGATCGTGTGCCGCAAACCGGG
>DATKEV010000066.1:0-13655 GCA_035511855.1 Candidatus Udaeobacter sp. | reverse complement strand
TTGGCGCCCGACGGAAAGCCTTCCGGGAGAATAATCATGGCGCCGGTGGCGCTAACGGTGTGCGTATAGCCTTCCATGACGCTGACCTTGCCGGGAAGATGCACGAGCACGCGCATGCGCACCAGGACGCGCTGGGCGCGGCGGCGTTCTTCCGCAGTAGGCTGGCGGGTCAGGGCCGGGCGCGTCAGGGCCGGGCGCGCCGGAACAGTGCCGACGGGTTTTTGGTGATGGGTGGACTTTACGTTGGACATAAGATTCAGAGCTCGAAGCCCCAGAAATCCATTTCTGGCGCGACAAGCTCGACGCCGTATTCCCAACCATCGGGCCGCGCATTGCCCTTCCAAACGATGACCGCGGCGTTGCTGGCCTGGGTAGCAAGATTGATGAGGGCGACGCGCTGGTCCAGACTCAAAGAATGCTCGAGAACGACCATGCAGCCGTAGGGATTGATGACGCGGGTGTGGGCCTCGAGGGCGGCACGCTTGCCAGCGGTGTCGTCCCATTCAATGCGGACGGGAACGCGGGAATTCATGCGCTTACCACGACGCTTCTCGCGGAAACGCGCCCCGATTTGCCTGGCTCCACGCAGCTTTACCGCCATGTTTTCCCTCATAAAGGCCATGCTAAAGTTGAGGGGAAAAAGGGTCAATGGTACGAAAACGCGCACGCGCGCAAAGAGTAGCTGTCCGAAGGGACAGGTGAGAGCACGAAGACAGGACAGGCAGTGAAGAACTTGATCGTGAATGCAGACGATTTTGGCTGGACCGAGGGGGTGACCCGCGGGATTGCCGAGGCGTTTCGCCACGGGATCGTGACGAGCACATCGCTGGTGGCCAATGGCGAGGCGTTCGCGGGAGCGGTGGAGCTGGCGGGGGCGGCGCCAGGGCTGGGCGTGGGCGTGCACCTTAATTTGAGCCACGGCAAGCCGACCGCGGAGCGCACGGTCGTAAGGAGCTTATTGAATGATGCGGGGGAATTTACAGGCGGGACGAAAGGATTGTTGTTGCGGCGGGCGAGCGGCGGGCTGTTGCTGGACGAGGTCGAACAAGAGTGGGACGCGCAGATTCAGAAGGTGCGCGATGCGGGGATCGAACCGACGCATCTGGACGGCCACAAGCACGTGCACATGCTGCCGGGATTGTTTGAGGTAGCGCTGAAGCTGGCGAAGCGGCACGGGATTGGGGCGATTCGCGTGGCGCTGGAGACATCGAGTTTGCGGGCCGCGCTGGCGTCAGGGGCGAAGCAACACGCGGGCGTGGTGATGAAACAAGGAGTGGAGGCGCGCGGGTTGAAGCTGCTGGCGCGGGATGCGCGTGAACTGGCGGAGCGAGCAGGGATTGCCACGACGGATTATTTTTGCGGGATTGCTCAAACCGGAGAATTGACTCGCAAGGGCGTGGAGGAATTGCTGAAGAGTTTGCCGGAAGGAACGACAGAGCTGATGTGCCACCCGGGTTTTGTGGACGCGGCCCTGGAAAAGACGGGGACGCGGCTGCAGGGGTCGCGGCAGGCGGAGATGGAGATTTTAATGGACACGGTGATTCGAAATCTTGTCGCATCGCAGGGGATTCGCCTGATAGACTATGGCTTCGTAGCCCAAGAAGCCTAGAGAAGGTCATTCGGATAAGAATGGGAAGCGATTCGCCGATCCGGTATTCGATTGTCGTTCCGTTCTACAACGAACAGGAAAACATCCCATCTCTCTACATGAAGCTGACCGAAGTGATGGACGCGATTGGCGAGCCTTTCGAACTGGTGTTTGTGGATGACGGCAGCAAGGACGATTCCTTCAAGGTGCTTTCCGAAATTTACGAGCACGACGGGCGCGTGAACCTGGTGCGGCTGCGGAGGAATTTCGGGCAGACGGCGGCCTTGAAGGCTGGATTTGATTTTGCGCGGGGCGACGTCATCATCTCCATGGACGGCGACCTGCAGCACGACCCCGAGGAGATTCCCCGATTCCTCGAGAAAATCGAGGAAGGCTATGACCTGGTCAGCGGCTGGCGCGTGCAGCGGAGCGATCACTGGTTGATGCGGCAGATTCCCAGCCGCACGGCCAACTGGATGATGGCCAAATTGTCTGGAATCGAGCTGCACGACTTTGGCACGACGTTCAAGGCCTACCGCCGCGAGATCATTCAGGAAATTCAACTCTACGGTGAGTTGCACAGGTTCATACCGGCTTTAGCGAGCTCCACGGGCGCGCAGATCGCGGAAGTGCCGATTTCCAACATTAACCGCAAGAAGGGTAAATCCAATTACGGAATCGGCAGAACGATTCGCGTGCTGCTGGATTTGCTCATGGTGAAATTCCTGCTCGATTATTCAACACGGCCGCTACAGTTTTTCGGTTTGCTGGGACTCGCCGGAACCCTGCTCGGCATGGGACTCGGCGGCTTCCTGGCCATCGATAAGTTCGTGTATCATCACGGCCTGATGGCGGAGCACGGGCCGCTGCTATTGTTGTCCGTGACTTTGTTCGTGAGCGGCATCCAGTTTGTCTCCATGGGCCTGCTCGGCGAGATCAGCGCCCGTACCTACTACGAATCGCAGAACAAGCCGATTTATGCACTCCGCGAAGTGAAAAGCCATCGCAAGGAGCTGGGCGGTGCGGCGGAGCAGTCGCGGCCCTCCGGATCTTCCGACCGGTAACAGCAAGCAATCTTACGGTACAAATGAAGAATCATCCGGACGTGAGAATCAGCAACAGCGGTACGCGTATGCTCAGGATGCTGGATTGTGTGCAGCAGGGGTATCCTGGTAGCGGAGAGAGATCGTGAATCGCGAACAGTTTTACGAAATCATGAGCGGCGAAGGCACGCTGGACTACGAGCTATATCTGAACACCAAGGCGCTGCTTTCCTGCCAGACGAAATTCGACGAGTTGTGCAACGCGGATGAGCTGCAGTTCCAGCTGGTGCACCAGATTGAAGAGCTGTGGATGAAGCTGATCGCGTACACGCTGCTGGACATCGACGAGTATTTGCAGCAAGAGAACACCAACCGCGTGATTACGCTGTTCCGGAGGGTGCACCGGACGCAGCGGATGATGATCGAGCAGGTGACGCTACTGGAGACGATGTCTCCGAAAGAATATCAGGAGATACGCAAGAAGCTGGGCAACGGCAGCGGCCAGGAATCGCCGGGCTTCCGCGTGCTGCTGAAGATGTACCAGCCCGTGTGGAATTCGTTCAAGGCGCACTACCTGGACAGGCAAGGCCTATCGATTGAGAAGATCTACGATTCGAAATATACGCACTGCGACGCCTACGTCGTGGCCGAGGCTCTTGCGGAATTCGATGAATTGTTCCAGAAATTCCGCTACGAGCACATGCAGTTGATTCATCGCACGATAGGATTTGGCTCGAAATCCCTGAAGGGCCGGCCGGTGGAGATTCTCGACGAAGGCATGCGGCACAAATTCTTCCCGGAACTCTGGGAAATTCGCAGCCAGATGACCGACAAGTGGGGCGCGGAGTACGGAGTGAAACGAGATCCACTGGGCGGGCACCACTAGGGCCACACACGACGCCCGCGCCGCTTAAGATTTGGCTCCGGCTGCCGCGCCATGTGACGGTATTCACCGCCGAAATAGAGCAAGGGCTTGCCGTCATACATTTCGGCCTCCGCCACTTCTCCAATGAAAATGGTGTGATCGCCAGCGAGATACGAGGCGGCGACTTCGCAACTCAATTGGAGCAGCGTGCCCTCGAGGACGGGAATTCCGCTGGGAGTCAAGCGATAACGGATGGACAAGCGCTGCTCGGCCTCGGCGTTTTGCACGCCCTTTGCGAAGTATTCGGAAATGGCTTCGTGGCCTTCCTTCAGCACACTAACGCCGAAGCGTTTTTTCTTTTCCAGCATAGAAAGAATTTTCGCGCCCTTGTCGACGCAGATCAGAATCAGCATGGGGTCGAGAGAAACGGAAGTGAAGGAATTGGCGGTCATCCCGCGAACAAGACCGGGCCCACTCTCGACTGTGACGACAGTGATTCCCGTGGCGAAATGGCCGAGCGTTTTTCGAAATTGCGGGGCTGTCAGTAGGGGCGTTTTCATCTTTCGAGTTTTTGAAGATACCATACTGTGCGGCGCGAAGGCGAAGCGCGGCAAGCGAGAACAGATCGCTTGCATGTATGATCAGGGCGCTTTGAAACATGCGCAACGGAGAAACGACTCATGGGGCGAAGGATCGCGATCTTAGGCGGCACGGGAGCAGAAGGCTCAGCGCTCGCTTATCGACTGGCCAAGGCCGGCGAGCACATTGTGATTGGATCGCGCGACGCGACCCGTGCGGCAGCGACCGCCAAACAATTGCGCGAGACGGTTGGCGGAGGGGCGCCCATCGAGGGCATGGAGAATTCCGCGGCGGCCGTGTCCTGTGACGTGGCGATTCTCACGGTGCCATTTTCCGGGGCTGCGCCGCTTCTCAAGCAACTGAAGAGTGTGTGGAAACCGGGAACCGTGGTGATCGATACGACCGTGCCGCTCGCCGCGTCGGTTGGCGGAGCGGCAACGCGAATGCTCGGAGTTTGGCAAGGCTCTGCGGCCGAACAAACCCATGAGCTGCTGCCAGCTGGCGTAAGCCTCGCCGCCGCATTTCAAAATCTTGGCGCCGAATTGCTTGCGAGTGACGCTTCCGTCGAATGCGACGTCCTCGTTTGCAGCGACGATGAGCAGGCGAAACAGGTGGCCTCGGAATTGGTTGGGAAGATTGAAGGCGCACGAGCCCTGAATGGCGGAAAACTAGAAAATGCCCGAATCGTAGAGTCGCTGACGGCCCTGCTGATCGGGTTGAATATGCGTTACAAGGTACACGCAGCCGGGATTCGGTTTACGGGCCTGCCACTGAAATAACGCAATTGCTCGAAGCAAGAAAATCTACAAACGAAGAAGTTCTCGGGCTAGCTTTCGCTTTTGCGCGCGCGTTTTCATCACCGTGGGCAGGATCGCAACTCTCATGCCTAGTGCCGCGATCGACTGAACTTGATTCCTATCAGCCGGATCGATGACGAAAGTCCCCGACAAATCCGCATAGAGTTTGGCAACGCCCAATGCCGTCGCCTCATGGCCCAGTTGAGCGAGCATTTTATCGGATGGCCCCTTCAGGGATTTGCCGCCCACGATGGGGCAAACGGCCAACACTTTCTCGCGGTACGCACGCAATTCCTCGCGGATTCGTGGAAGTGCAAGAATGGGGCCGATGCTAATGAGCGGATTGCTGGGACAGATGATGATGCGGTCGGCACCGGAAATCGCTTCGAGGACGCCCGGGGCCGGACGCGCGGATTCGACGCCAGCGAAGGAAATGCCGCGGACGACAGGTTCGGCGCGTCGCTTCACGAGATATTCCTGAAAATGAAGCGGGCCTTCGCTCGACTCGATGATTGTGGGAACGGGGTCATCGGACATGGGAAGAATCTGCGGCTTTACGCCGAGAGCGGTGCGAATCGAATCGGCGGCCTGCGAAAGCGTTTTGCCTTCGGAAAGCATGGCCGTGCGATGAATGTGCGTGGCGAGATCGCGATCGCCCAGATTAAACCAGTTGGCGCGCCCATAAACCACGAGGCGCTTCAGCGCATGAAACGTTTCACGACGGAATCCCCAGCCTTTTGCCGGATCGACAATTCCCGCCAGCGTATAGGTAACAATGTCGAGGTCCGGCGAGATTTTCAATCCGTGAAGAACAATGTCGTCACCGGTGTTGACGATGATGGTCAGGCTACTCGGGTCCATCGACTCGTACAGGCCGAGCAGGAGTTTTGAAGCACCGATGCCGCCTGCCAGTGCGGTAATACTTGGTTTCTTTTTGAAGGCCATGGAATCGTCAGATGCCGGCTGCAAATGCGGCGGGGGAAGCGTATCCGTCTCGATCGGCCAGCACATCGACTTGTCCGCGCACGCGCGGGGATAGAAATCTCTCTTCTCTGACAAATTCCGGATACAGTGCAAGGCGTTCGCGCAGAGTAAAGCCGCGCGCTTCGGTTTCAGCGTGCAGGCGCGCGATCTGCGGCCACGCAGCCTCCGGATTGATGAAATCCTTGGTGACAGGGGAAATGCCGCCCCAATCATTGATTCCCGCGTCCAGCAATCTTGGAAAAGCGGAGTAGCTCAGGTTCGGAGGCGCCTGCACATTCATTTTCGGCCCGAGGATCAGCCGCGCGATGGCGATGGTCCGCAACATGTCGTCGAGCGAAGGCTCGGGATGCGCGGCCATGGGAATTTCCGGCTTGGCACGGAAATTCTGGATGATCACTTCCTGGATGTGGCCGTATTTTTCGTGAAGCGTTCGAATGGCGAACAGCGAATCGATGCGCTCTGCCATCGTTTCACCGATACCAATTAAGATTCCCGTCGTGAACGCGATGGAGAGCTTCCCTGCCTCTTCGATCGTACGGAGCCGCAGCGCTGGTGCTTTGTCGGGGGCCTGGGCATGCGGCAAGCCCTTGCGCATCAGCCGCGGGCTGACATTCTCCAGCATCAGGCCTACGCTGGCGTTCGAGTCTCTTAGCCGCTCGAGCGCGGCACGGTCCATCACCCCCGGATTGGCGTGCGGAAGCAGGCCTGTCTTTTCAAGAACCAACTCGGACATCGCGGCAACATAGTCGAGAGTTCGCGTGAAACCTTGTTCGCCGAGGAAATCGCGCGCCTCCGGAAAAATCCGTTCCGGCTGATCGCCCAGACTGAAAAGAGCCTCCTGGCAACCCGCACGGCGGCCTTGTTCGGCCAGCGCGAGAACCTCTTCCGGGGTCATGAAATGAGCGCCAGGCTGGCCCGGATCCTTGCGAAAAGTGCAGTAACTACAGTAGTCGCGGCAGAGGGTGGTGAGGGGAATGAACACTTTTTTTGAAAAGGAAACGGTAGTTCCCTTCCCGCGCGCGCGCATGGCAGATGCAGCCTTCAAAAGATCAAGGAGGGGAACACTTTCGGCGAGTAATAAGGCAATCGTACGATCGATGGCGTGGGACTCTGCTGCGCGAGCGAGGACGTCCTCGATTTCGGCTTTTGCATTTGGTAGCGGGCTGGTGTCCTGCTGGCGTGTGTTCATGGGCCGATCGACGAATGCTGTCAGAAAGAATTTAACACAGAGGCCGCTGAGCACACACAGGACACGAAGAACTTCTGACTAGCGGAAGAGATCCTCTTCCGGAGGACGAATGATGCGCGAAGCTGGTTCTGAAACCGGTGTGAAGCGGTAGCCACGAATGACCACCACGGGAAGGCCTTCTGACTTGCCCATTACCAGTCCTGCGGCACCGGCGAGCTCATCGGCGACGGCCAGGATTGTTGCTGTCAAAGATTTTCCATGGCGGTCGTACGTGCCGCGCAAATCGCGAAGAACCGGCACACCAGCGGCGCCGATGGCCACATTCGTCAGGCCGAGGCGCCAGGGGCGGCCGAAGGTATCGCTAATGACGACGGCGATACGTTTCCCCGTTCGTTTGCGCAGGGTGGCGGCAATCTTTTTCGCGGAACGATCCGGATGGCGTGGGAGCAAGGTCACCACGTCGCCGCCGGAAACATTCGAACGGTCCACGCCTGCGTTGGCACATACGAAGCCGTGGCGCGTTTCGACGATCAGCACATGATCGCTGCGGACGACCCGGCGCGACTCTCTCAAAACAACTTCGATCATGCGGGGATCTTTTTTCAATTTCCTGGCGATGCGCCGCGCTTTTGCGGATGGTTTTATGCTTCCGAGAAGAACAATCGCATCCTCCGCTTTAGAAATAATCTTCTGAGCGATGACCAGAATGTCGCCATTTTCGAAGCGAAACTTTGCGCGGCGGGCCGTGGCGGTGATGTGCTCGCAAAGATCATCGCCTGGCTGAACTTCTGGGATGCCCCGCAGCGGAAACAATTGCACGCCCGCGGCGGCCGGGACTTTCCGCGGAATGGAGTTTGGTTGAGTTCTTTTCGCCATAATCGCAGTTGAAGAATCTTACGCGACAAGGCGAACCCTTTCACCTGCGAAGGTCCATGCCGAGCAAAATAAAAACGGGCGGCGCGCCTGACATTCGGCAAACGCGCCACCCGGAATGCTGCCTCAGGTTTAATCGAGCTTAGCGGTGATGCGGCTTATCGTCCTTTTCTTTTGGCGGCTTGCTGGCCGGTTTTTCATTCTGGTGTTCCTGTTGCTGTTTTTGTTGTAGTTTCTGCTGTTGCTGGTCGTGCTTCTGCTCGAGCTGTTGCAGTTGCTGTTCATGTTTCTGATCGACCTGTCGCTGCCGCTGTTCATCGGCATTTTTTTGGGCCAGCTTCTGGCGTTCCTGTTGCTGCTGCTGCTCGACTTTCTGGCGCTCCTGGTCCTGCTGATTGTGCAGTTGTTCCAGTTGCTGCTGGTGCTTTTGCTCGAGTTGCGGATTCACGTTGTTGCTGCTGTTGTTAGTACTCGGCCGCGCCGTAGGTGGACGGTCGGTATATGTCTTCTGGCTGACGGGATTCGGCGGCGGATTGTGCGAGCCGCCCGGCCGGTTCCCGGAATTCGCCGGCGGCTGGCCGGCATTGGCCGTGTTTCCCGGCCTGTTGCCGGAGTTGTTCTGCGGATTGCCATTTGGCCGGTTGCCCTGGGCGTTCTGCGGCGTTACGGCTCTTGGGGGCGGGGCGATTTTCACGGCCGCCGCTGCCGTTTGCGTGCGCTCCGGTTGCAATTGGCGCGCTTCGCTGATCCCGAGGGGTCGTCCGCCATTGGCCTGCACGGCCTGTTGCTGCTTGGCGAAAGACGCAGGGGCCGGAGGAGGAGCCGTCTTTGCCACCACCGCGCGGGTTGCAAGCGCGGCAGGCGGACGCACACGAGCCTCTGCGCCAGCGCCGAGCACGCTACGCTGCTGGGGTGCAACGGTTGGAGTTAGCGGGGCCACAGGAGCGGAAGCCACTTCCCTGGCATCGACATGCATCATGTTCTTGCCGACGGGCTGCGCGGAGGTAAAGTTCTGATGCGAAGTAGCGGTTATGGCGTTGACGGCAGTTTGGTTTTGATACTTGATGTTCGTCACGTTGACGGTCTTGTTGACGTACACGTTGTTGTATACGTTCGTAACGTTCGTCTTGTTGATGATCGTGGTGTTCGAAATGTTTACGTTTTCCACGTAGCGCTGACTCACATGGTACGACGGGCAGTAGACGTCCCGTGGGCCGAGCGGGAACCACGCGACACCGGCGGCAACTCCGCCAACGCCCACACCAATTCCCCAATGCGGGCCACCGACCCACGCGACAAGCGCGGGTGCATACACGGGCCTTACGTAGGCAACGGCGACGACGGGTCTCGGTGGGCAAGGCACCCAGCCCCACACGCCGCCTACAACAACCCAGCGGCCGTAATGGAATGGAGCAAAACCCCAGGCCGCATCGTCGACCCACGTCCAGCCCCAAGGCGAGATCCACACCCAATGACCGTAGCGATACGGCGCCCAGCCGATCGTGGTGACGTGAGGGAACCAGACTGCGCCGTACTCTGGCACCGGCCGCCAGCCTCCGTTGTCATCGAGGTCTTCGTAACCGATCACATCGCTGGAAACATAACGCGAAGAAACGGAATGGTCTTCTCGCCGATCGCGATCGTTGCACCAGTGATCGAAATCATCGCCGTCATCGCCAGCGCTTTGAATGTCGGAATCCAGCTGATCGTTTCCGGTAAATGTTCCAACTTCCCGAGGATGAATGGCAAATGCGGAACCGCCGCCAGTGACTTCTCCTTCGCCCTCGCGAACCGCAACTGTGGTGGTGTCGCCGTTTTCATTAACGTTGATGCGATAGCGGCCGGGGCGGAGGATCGAGAACGCGAGGTTTGGCGTATCTACCTCAAAAGTCTCGTCAGTATCCAGGCTGCGCACCCGAACGTACATGCTGCCTTCCGTCACGCGGATCTGCGCGACGTTATCGGCCAGATTCAAAAAGGAAAAGCCGGTGTTTCCCGAAAGCCGAATCGCGGCCGAGCCCATATGCAATTCAGCGTGAGCACCGTTGTCAGTCCAAAGTTTGTCGCCCGTCGAGAGCGGCCGGTTGACTACGGCGGTGACCCAATCATCGGTTCCTGCCGGATTGAAGGAAACTTCTCCACGAGTCGAACTAAGACGAGCAACGCGGCTCGGCGGATCGTCGTCATCGGCCGCGGCGCGTGATGGCAGAAAGAGAGCCACAGCGAGCGCAAGGCTCAGCGAGCTCACTAACTTGAGCGCGTGTCTATTCATATCGAAATCTCTCCTGAACAAGTGCGGCAGTATTCCCGTTCAGCCGCCCGACTTGAATTCCTCTGATCCTTGGCCTGGGTTCAGTTCAAACAGTAGCATTTCTCTCGTACGGAGAATTCGCAAGGCCCTCATACTCATGTCGAACTAGGAACGGGCCCTCACGAAATGCTCTTATTCATTCAACCCTTGGATGGAGAAAGAGTTGTGTGGCGCCGTTGGGGTTGGCCTGAGGGAGATGGCATGGCGATGAAAGCGAAAAGCCCGCCCGGGGTTTCCGGGCGGGCTCTTTCAATCCGTGTATAAATTAGCGATGGCCGTGAGAGGAAGAACCGCCTCCGTGCGAGCCGCCGCCTCCTCCGCCGCTGTGACTGCCTCCACCGCCACCCCCACCGCTGGAACTGCCGCCGCCTCTGGAGCCGCCACCCCCTCCGCCGTAGCTCCGGCTCGGTGCCGAATAGCTGTGCGAGGGTGCTGAATAGCCGCGGCTAGGCGCGGAGTACGTGCTCGGCGCCGAATAAGAACGGCTTGGTGAAGGATTGTACGATCGCGCCGGCGGATTGTAGGTGCGTGTCGAAGGGTTGTACGAGCGCTGCGGCGCGTTGTAGGCACGCCCGGAGTTGGAATAATTCGGCCGATTGCTGTTGTAGGTGGGCGCAGAAGACCGCGCCGATTCGGGACCAGAAGCCGAGCTGTGTGCCCACGGCGGACGATTCGCGTCATTCATCCGCGCGGTCTGCGCAGGCGCATTCGCCGGACGACTCGAGCTTCCGAAACCTGTGGGCGCGCGGCCACGATCCGTCGTATTCCCCTGCGCTTCCCATGTCCGGGAACCATTGCCCGCGCGTTGTGACGCGTTGTTGTTCACGGCAGAAGGTGGCCGGTTTTGGGAAAGCTCGCGCTGCCGCGTTGACGTTCCAGCGGTGTTCGAAGACGGACCCTGATGATTGAGGCTACGCACCACAGGACGATTCGCTGCGCCGTTCACCGGTGAGTCGCCCACGCGGCCGGCGGTCAGACCGCTGCTATTCAATGTGTGCACGGGCGAGTGCGAAGCGCCCGGCGCGGGAGCGGTGCGGGCCACGACCGCACGATTCTGGATCGCCGCAGAGGGCGTCGCAACGTGCGAGTTCAAGTTTGCCGCGCCAAGCGAACTGTGCTGTGTCGGTTTCAGACCCACCGAGTTGGTCACCTGCGCGCCCTTTAAGGACGCTGCGGTGACGTGCATTGCGCCGCGATTGATGGCTTGCCCGTTGACGAACGTATTGCGGTTCGCCACGGTCACCGCATGCACGTTGTGAGCGTTCACGAAATTAAAGTTGTGAACGTTGGAGTTGAAAACGTTGCGGTTGCGAATGAATGTGTTGCGCACATTAATCCGCTCAAAGAATTCATGGCGGCAGTGGAACCACGGGAAGAATGGCTCGCCAAATCCCAGTGGGAACCACCCAACGCCGAATCCGAAGCCGCCGCCGAAAAAACCCACGAAGGCGGGCCCATAAATCGAGGGACCAAAAATTGGCCCCGGGCACCAACCCCACCTGCTGCCGATGAACGCCCAGCGGCCGTAGTGGAACGGCGCAAAGCCCCACGGTGAATAGTCAACCCACGTCCAGCCCCACGGGCCAACCCAATTCCAGGACCCATAGCTGTAAGGCGCCCAGTCCGGGGCAACTTCAGCGGGGTACCACACGTGGCCATACTCGGGCTCATCGCGCCAGCTTCCATAATCATCCAGGTCGCTATAGCCTGGCGTATCACGTGAAACATACTGCGCGGAAACCGAGTTGTCTTCCTTTAGGTCGCGGGATTCGGCCCAGCGGTCAAGTCCATCCGCACCGGGCGCGGGCTCGGCCATGTAGTCGATCTGATCCGTGCCTTTGAATTCCGCGCGTTCCCCGGCCTTTACTTGGTACGTCTTACCGCCCGCAGTCACTTCCCCTTCGCCGCGAATTGAGGTCACGCGCGCCGAATCGCCATTCTCACTGACGTCAATGCGGAAAGCACCCGCCTGCTTCACCGTGAATGCCATGTTGGGCGCGTCCACTTCATAGAGATCGCCCTCGCGCAATTCGCGAACTCGAAAATTCAGGCTTCCTTCCGCCAAGCGCATTTGGGTTACGTTCTCATCAAGGTTCAAAAAAGAAAGCGCGGTCATGCTGCCGGCGTGAATGGTCGCCTGGCCTGCCTGCAATTCCGCGCGCGAATCCTTATCCACCCAAAGTTTGTCGCCGATAGTCACGGGGCGGTTCTTCGCCGCGCTGCCCCAATCTCCCTGCCCTCCGGGCTGCAACGAAACGGAACCATCGATGTAGCTGATGCGCGCCACGCGCGTCGGTGGATCTTTGTCCTCGTCCGCTCGCGCCTTCGGAGCGGCAAGACTCAAAAGACCAGCGAAACAGAGCAGCAGGCTTAAGCCGCTCTTACCGGTAAATGTTATCGTCTTCATGACGAACCCTCGGTTCTCGGTCGGGACGTGGGCCGCTCTGGCCCTCTAATGAGACGTTCTAGCCGACGGGAGCGTAACATCAATTACGGCTCCCATTAAGTAGAACACCGCAATGGGAAAGAAGTTGCCCTGGTCTCCCGAAGGGCACGGGCAGCACAGAGGAAGCTAACATAAACCGTTTATATTCAACAACTTAAAGACAATCTGGTCTCTGGGCCAGGTGGCCGCCAGTCACCGAGTCACCGCAGGCTCGCGTAAAGAGCCTTTTTCCAACGACCTATGTCAATGGTCCAATCCACCAAGGCGCGTCGGCCCGTGTTTAGGAGCGGCTCCCATATCAGGCGGTTTCGTTCGTTTCCCGAAACATGAAGCCGGTCCACCACCGTCATCCCTCTAGTCAGTTCGCTGGAAGTTTCCACGTCCGCGTAATGCTCACTCTGCGATGTAACAATCGTAGAATCGAGCGCGATAGACATCGCCACGGGGTCCGGCAGCGAAATGCCGTGCTCCCCTGTTTGCTCGAAGTAGGCCTCCTGCGCCCGGCTATTGCACTGGATGGCAAATCGCGCCACGGGCGTGCCAAAACTCAGAACGCGCTTGATATCATCCGGATTCAGCGCGGCCTCGCCGCGGCAGAGATGCCACCCGACCAGTTCCACGGGCGTCCTGCTGCGCAACACGATTCGCGCGGCTTCCGGGTCGCACCAAATATTGTATTCCGCCGCAGGGGTCACGTTTCCTTCGCAACAGGGCGCTCCTCCCATTACCACACAACGGCCCACCTTAGCGGCAATCTCCGGCCTCCGTTGCAGAGCCAAGGAAATGTTCGTCAATGGCCCCAGCGTAACCAGCACGATTCCGGGATTCGCTTCGATGGTCTCGATGATCGCCTCAACGGCAATCTTCTTCTCGTGCGTGCGGCGGGGAGCCGGGTAACCGTGATCTCCCAGGCCGTCGCGGCCATGAAACCAGTGCGCGCTTTCATGCGGACGGGCCAACGGTTTTTCCGCGCCCATGAA
>DATKEV010000065.1:0-2187 GCA_035511855.1 Candidatus Udaeobacter sp. | reverse complement strand
GCCTACATTTCGAATTACGGGGGTTCGGACGGCGCTCTGAACACAATCTCGGTGATCGACTTGGCCACCCAGAAGGCGCTGCCACCGATCAATCTTGGGGCGTTGCACTCCGCGCATGGTTTGGCGCTCACCGGCGGCAAGCTATATTTCACGGCGGAGACGAACAAGGTGGTTGGCCGCTACGATCCTGCCACGCAGAGCGTTGACTGGGTTCTTGGCACCGGCCAAGACAGAACACACATGGTTGCAGTCTCGGAGAATCTCGACCGGATCGTCACTTCCAACGTCTCTTCCGGAACGATCAGCATCATCGAGCAGATTCCCTCGCCGGCGGGTTTCTTTGGCCCTCTGCCGGGGAGCAGTGGTTCGCCGGGTTCCGCGCCTCCTGCCGGAGGACTTACCCAAGGCATTGGCGCGCCACCCGGCGGCCCGCGGAAGACCTGGCGTGTAACCAACATCCCAACCGGCCGCGGAGCGGAAGGCTTCGACCTGTCGCCCGACGGCAAGGAGATCTGGGCGGCAAACGCGCAGGACGCCACTGTGACGATCATCGATGTCACCAGCAAACGGGTGGCGCAAACTCTTCCCATCTCCGTGAAAGGTGCCAACCGGCTAAAGTTTACGACCGATGGCAAACGAGTCTTGATCTCCGGCTTGGGCGCTGGAGCGGGGAGCAATCTTGTGGTGTTGGACGCCGCTTCGCGAAAAGAGGTCAAGCAGATCAATCTCGGAGGCGGTGCGGCGGGTATTCTGATCGTACCGGATGGTTCTCGTGCGTATGTGGCTGTCAGTGGGAAGGACAAGGTTGCGGTAGTGGATTTGAAGAGTTTGGAAATCGACGGCACGGTATCCACAGGAAAGCAGCCTGACGGTCTGGCTTGGGTGCAACGAGATTAGGACACGGTTGCGGAGCCCACGATCTTCTTTTGCATTTTTGTCGGCCCTCACTGGCCGGGGCCACTTTCTGGCCCGCCTGTGTCGCCGGACTAAGTCGCGGGAGGAAGCGGCGCACGGAAAAGCGATCTCACAACTGCCTTGCGCGCGGCGTCGACTTCTTGTTCTGAAAACTTAACAGTGAGGTGATTGTGTTGTACTCTGCCAGTGGTCATACGCTCAGCCCACGAGGAATTGATGCTTCCTGGTTTTCGTCTGCGGCAGGCCCGCGAGCGACTCGGATTGACTTATCGCGATGTGGAGCGCGCCAGTTACGAATTGGCCGCGCGCCGGGGGCGTCCTGATTTCATTGTCCATATCAGCCGGCTGGCGGACATTGAAAATCGGGGAGTTGTGCCAGGTCTGCACAAATTATATACGCTGGCGGCTATCTACCGGCTGAGCCCGCTGGAGATTTTCGGCTGGTACGATGTGCCCATCGAAGAGTGTTTCCACGATGGCGCTTCGTTCCCGGTGCCGCAGACGCACCTGATGGCGGCGCCGACGTCGCTGCGGATACCGATGAAATTTGACCCGGCTTTCGATCCCCGGCGAACGGAATTCCTGTCGCGCATGGTGGAAAAGTGGGGAAACTTTGAAGGCGTGCTGACGAATGGACACAGTCATTGCTTTTATGGCTATATTGGCACGTCCGACCGGCGAATGATGCCGCTGCTGCGCCCCGGGAGCATCGTGCTGGTGGATGGTTCGGTAAACGAAATTGATGATGGCGATTGGACCACGGAGCATGACCGGCCGATATACTTTGTCGAGGTGCGTGATGGATACCGTTGCGGGTGGTTCCACCGAGAAGGCTCGCGGTTGGTGATGCAGCCCCATCCTTTATCGCATTGTTTGCCCGAAACGTGGCGCGTGCCGGAAGACGCTGAAATCGTGGGGCGAGTAACGGGCGTGGCTACGCGCTTGAACGGGCCGGAGAGCGTTCCTCGTCGAGGATCTCCAGAAGAACGCGGAGATTAGAGCAGAAAAGATCTTTGAGATATTCCGGCGCTGCTTCCGGCACAAGGACCCGGTAAGCTTCCATGCGGCGCCAATGAGAAACCGCGACAGACAACCCACCTTCCATCCGCGCGAGGCAGGCACGCAAATCTTGCTCCTGGCTTGAGAGCGGCGCTTCCAGAATACGCTCAAAAATCTGCTCGTGACAAAGCTGCATAGCCTGCTGGATAGCCGCGTCCGGATAGAGCGCGGCCAGTCCGGCATGTTCATACCGGCCGCTAGAGAGATCCCGCA
>DATKEV010000064.1:0-75902 GCA_035511855.1 Candidatus Udaeobacter sp. | reverse complement strand
CTGCCTTTGTCGCAGCGTTGGCCGCATCCCTGTTGGCGCAATACATCGCTATAGTGAAACCCGTATAGACCCCGAGAAGGATTACACCAAAAATCTCCACATATGGTTTAAACGTATCCCACCAATGCTTTTCTGTTTTGCAGGTAATCTCGCAATGATGTTGGGCTGGTGGAAGGGTCGGCACGCTCGGAATGGACGGGATGTCCTGTTTGGTGTGCTCGGGTTGTATCTCGGATTTCCCGTCGCTGCTTGGGGTTGGTTTATTATCGCTAGTTGGATTTGATGGCATGTGGTTTACACTCCGAATATGAAAAAACGTGAATACAATGAAGGGCCGAAGGCAAAGGAAAAATTCGAACGAGCCATGACTGCGCTATTTCAGGCAAAGAAAACGGTGAAAAAGCCCAAGAAAGGCAAGGATTAAGCGGCTTTTCGTTGGCCGCGTCCCTGCCTAGGCTTGATGTACGGTATCGGTTCCCTTGCCAGTCAATTCTTGATAGGTGATTCGACGGCCAGCAATATGACGCATAGCCATTTGAAAACGGTCACCATCGCCAATGAAGTGATCTTTCTTGGCACGATTGTTGTACCGGAAAACCTGCTCGTCCAAATAGCGGAACAGGTGGAACGGTTCGACGTTGACGTATGTTCCTTTGAGTCCGCGCTTGAGCAGGCTCCAAAAGTTTTCCAGTCCATTCGTATGGACCTGCCCATCAACGTAGCGCTCCGCATGGTCCACAACCGCATGTTTGTATCCGTAGTCGTTGAGTTTGTCATACGACGCGAAGTTGTCAGAGTAGATCGCGCTGCCCGCCTTGATATGAGCGCGAACTTTCGTTTCCAGTTCATGCCGCTTGCGGCCTCTGAGAGATTCAGCGCGAACCTTGCCGCCCCGCTCAAGGATGCCAATGACAGCCGCTTTACCTTTGGTTCCGCGAGCCAGAATAACTTTGGCTCGCTTATCAGAATGCATGAAGCGAGCCGCGCCACCGATGAACGTCTCATCTACTTCCACTTCTTTTCCCGGTCCACCGAATTGCACAGTTTCCTTTTCATGGAGCGCAAGGCGGACGCGATGCATCATGAACCACGCGGACTTCTGGGTAATACCGAGCGCGCGAGCCACTTCATAGGAACTGATTCCGTTCTTGGCGTTCACGATGAACCAAACGGCTATCATCCACTTGTCCATGCCGAGCGCGGAATCTTCAAAGATGGTGCCAACCTTGACGGTGAACTGCTTCTTACAGTCCTTACAGAACCAAATGCGTCGCGTCGAGATGAACGAGTGCTCAGTCGAATTGCAGCGCGGGCAAGTGACCTTGCCATCCGGCCAGCGCAGTTTTACCGCGTAATCAAACGTGCGTTGCGGGTCAGAGAAGTAAGAGACTGCTTCCTGCAATGTCTTGGGAAGCTGGAGTGTTGTGCTCATGGGTAAAGTGTCTCATGGACCCTTCTGTGTGTCAAGTATATTATTGCCCATGCATGTGATGGGAGGGTGGGCGTGCCACCATTCACCGGGCTCGGACATACCACGAGTCTGGCCTTTACAAAGCAGCGCATGCCTGGTCCGGAAGGCGTTCGCTAGTTCCATGCTCCTCGGGGCCGAGTCATGGTTTCGGGTGAAGAATCGCCGAAATGGCCTGATCTGCCACAAGTGCGGAAACCGCTTCAATGTCCGGAGCCAGTGAGCGATCCTGGATAACCTTAGGGGATTTCGCCCGAACAATCTCGTACGCCTTTTTCGCCAGGGCGCCTGTTTGCAGAGGCGCCAGCAAGTCAATCCCCTGGGACGCGCACAACAGTTCAATCGCAATCGTGTGGCGCAAGTTTTCCAGCATGCGCTCGAGACGTCGCGCGCCGCTCATGCCCATGGAGACGTAATCTTCCTGGTTGCCCGAAGTCGAAATGGAGTCCACGGAATGTGGCGTCGCCAACGCCTTGTTCTCGCTCGTTAACGCAGCGGCCGTCACTTGGGCAATCATGAATCCGGAATTGAGTCCCGGCTCCGGCGTCAAAAACGCCGGTAGCATGCTCGTCAAGGGATTGGTCATCTGCTCGATGCGCCGCTCGAGGATACCGCCAAGCGTGGCAATCGCAATCGCCACCTGGTCGGCCGCCATCGCCAGCGGCTGCCCGTGGAAATTTCCGCCGCTGATAATGTCGCCTTCGCCGTTCCCGCGTACAAACACCAACGGATTGTCGGTTGCACTATTCAACTCCACGGCGGCGATTTCCCGCGCCTGCGCCAGCGCGTCGCGGACTGCGCCGTGCACTTGCGGCGTGCATCGCACGCTGTAGGGATCTTGCACGCGGGGATCTTTCTCCGCTGAACGGTGCGATTCGCGAATCTGGCTGCCTTCGTTCAAATGTGCGAGATTTCGCGCGGTCGTCGCTGCGCCGGCGTACGCGCGGGCCTGCATGATTCGCGCATCAAACGCGCCGGGGCTTCCGCGCAGCGCATCGAGCGAAAGGGAGGCGGCCACATCCGCGGAATCCACAAGAATGCCCGCTTCGCGCAAGGCGAGGCTCAGCAACGCGAGCATTCCCTGAGTTCCGTTCAGCAAAGAAAGGCCTTCTTTCGCTTCCAGTGCAACCGGCGCAATTCCCGCGCGCTTCATCGCGTCGCCACCCGCAAGAGTTTCGCCGTGAAAAACGGCACGGCCTTCGCCAATCACCACGTGGGCGAGGTGCGCCAGCGGTGCCAGGTCGCCTGAAGCGCCGACCGACCCCTGGGAGGGGATGACCGGGTGGACTTTGGCATTTAGCATCTGGCAGAGAGTCTCCACGACGAGCGGACGCACACCGCTCAATCCTTTCGCCAGCGCGTTCGCGCGTAGCAACATCATTACGCGCGTCTCGGCTTCGCTCAGGGGTGCGCCGACGCCGCTCGCGTGCGAACGCACCAGATTCACCTGCAGTTGCCGCACTTGGTCGGCGGAGATGCGCACCGAGGCGAGTTTCCCGAATCCGGTATTGATGCCGTAGGCTGTCGTCCCGGAACTGACCAACCGTTCCACGACCGCGCGCGAAGCTTTCATGCGCTCAACCGCTGAAGGATCCAATTCGACTTTTTCGACATGCAGCGCTACATCGTAAAGTTGCGCAAAGGTGAGATCGTTGCCGCTCAGCACAGTCGTCATGCGGGGCTCCGGTCGGGTTGCGGCGCGACAAGCAGGTCGAAGACTTTCCGGTATTTTTCCGGCAAGAGTTTCGGGCGTCCGTTGCTGCCGCAAATTACGTGTGTCGTCTCTCCGTTGGCCAAGACCTTGCCGTCCGCGTCGCGAATGACTTCGTACGAAAACTTGACGATGCGGTTTCGCGATTCCGCAATGCGCGTTCGCACGCGCAGCACTTCGTCATACAGCGCCGACTGGTGATATCGGCAATGCGCGTCTGCCACCACGATGTGGCAATCGTCTTCGATTTCCATGCGCTTGTATTCGAGTCCCGCGGCGCGCATCAACTCCACGCGACCCACTTCGAACCAGATCAGGTAGTTCGCGTGATAAACCACGCCCATCTGATCCGTCTCCGCGTAGCGCACCCGCACCATGGCGTCATGATATTCAATCATCGATTCTCCAGATATTCTGAACCTGCGTCCCTTGATCCGTCGCGCAGGACCGAAATCGACAGTGGATCCAACTTGCCAGGTGGCAAACGGTAAGTATGCAGTCCTAAATTGATAGTTCTAAGTGAAAGGTCAAGGCGACAAAAGCATTTCCCGCTGATTCTCTGCTTATCACTGAAAACTAAAAATTAGTTACCGTCTTCACCGCGCCATATAGGCTTCCGCTTTTGCAGAAAGGATTCCAGTCCCTCTTTGAAATCGGGCGTGCAGCGGATGCGCGCATTTTCGAGGATAGCGCGTTCCAGGTCATTATCCACGCTGGCTGCTTCAGAGGAAATCAAGAGGCGCTTGGCGCGGCTCAGACTGCTCGGACTCGCCTCGATGAGCGTTTCCGCAAGCTCGTGCGCGCGGCCAAGCAGCCGTTCGGCAGGCACAATCTCCGTCACGAGCCCGAAATCCTTCGCTTCGGACGCCTCGATGATACGGCCGGTCAGCAGAAGATCGCGGCTGCGCTTTTCGCCGATCTGCCGCGTGAGGAACACGGAAACGATCGCGGGCAAAAATCCGATCTTCACTTCCGTGTACCCAAACCGAGCTTCCGGGGCCGACAGTGTGAAGTCGCAGAGCGTTGCGATTCCGCATCCCCCCGCATAAGCCGCGCCATTCACCGCGGCGATCAGCGGCCTCGGAAAACTCCATATCCGGCGGAACATCTTGGCGATGCGCCGCGAATCTTCCTGATTTTCCGCGGGAGACTGCTTTGCGATCGAGGCAAGCATGTCCAGATCCATGCCGGCGCAAAACGCCGTACCCGCGCCCGTCACGATGCCGACTCGCGCATGGCTTTTTTCGATTTCGTCGAGGGCCGTCTGGAGCTCCGCCATCATCTGCGTGGAAATGGCGTTGCGCTTTTTGGGTCGGTTCAGCGTAATCTTTGCGATGGCACCTTCAAATTCGAGAAGGAGCGTCGAGTACATGTTGGAAACGCCTCCTCAATTCACTAACGGAGCATGCGCGTATTTTGCGCGAATCTCATTCGTCATTTGGAGCACTTTGTTCAACCGCGCCGAATCGATTCCCGGATCAGCCCCTGCTCTGCGCAGCGCCGCAAGCACGTCTTCCGTCGCGACGTTGCCCACCAGATTGTCTCCCGCAAAAGGGCAGCCGCCAAGCCCCGTTAGTGCGCTGTCGAATCGGCGGCAGCCGGCCTCATAGGCTGAGAGAATTTTTTCTTCTGCATGTTCCGGCCGGCCGTGCAGGTGCACGCCCAGCTCGATTCCCGCCACGTGATCTCTCACCGCGCGATATAGCTCGCCTACGAGTTGGGGCGAAGCGGTGCCAACCGTATCCGCCAGGGAGACCGTGCGCACGCGAATGTCCCTCAGCCACTCCAAAGTATCGGCGACGAGCTCCGGTCCCCAAGGCTCGTCGTAGGGATTTCCGAAAGCCATCGAAATGTAAATGACCAGGCTGCGGTTCGCCGCCGCCGTTTCTTTCTTCAGCTTCTCGACCAACAAGCGCGATTCATCTTTCGACATATTCGCATTCGCGCGCCGGAAATACGCAGAGATCGAATACGGATATCCAATCGTCGTCACACCTGGAGTCGCCAGCGCACGTTCCAAACCCTTTTCATTCACGACGATTCCAATGATCGTTGGCGACTCAACTCCATCCGGCAAGCCGCTGGAGAGAAAACTATTCAGCATCGCCATTACTTCTTCGCTATCCGCCATTTGCTTCACATGTTTCGGCGACACAAAACTCACCGCGTCGATGTGCTTGAATCCCGCGAGCACCAGCTCTTTCAAGTACTCCGCCTTGTACTCCGTGGGAATGTACTCCGGCAACCCTTGCCAAGCATCCCGCGGGCATTCGATCAGCTTCACGGCTTCCATGTTAAGTTTGCAAAACCCCGGTTTTGAACTCGGGGATGTTGGGATTGAGGGCGGCGGCTTCGAGGGCCCAGATCAAGGCGTCGCGAGTGTGGGCGGGGTCGATGATGGCATCGACCCACAGACGCGCGGCGGCGTAGCGCGGATCGGTCTGGTGCTCGTAGGTGGAGCGGACGGATTCGAACAACTCCTTTTTTTGTTTTTCGTCGACTTTTTTGCCTTCGCGCTCGAGTTGCTTCAACTTGATTTCGACGAGCGTACCGGCTGCGGCGTCACCGCTCATGACGGCGAAGCGGGCGGTGGGCCAGGCGAACATGAAGCGCGGGTCGTAGGCTTTGCCGCACATGGCGTAGTTTCCGGCGCCGAAACTTCCACCGCAAATCACCGTGATTTTTGGCACCACGCTGTTGGCGACGGCGTTCACCATTTTCGCGCCGGCGCGGATGATACCGCTCCACTCGGCGTCTTTGCCGACCATGAAGCCGTTCACGTCGTGCAAGAAAATCAATGGGATGCGGTTTTGATTGCAATCGAGAATGAAGCGCGCCGCCTTTTCCGCGGACTCCGTGTAGATCACGCCGCCAAATTCAATGCGTTTCTGGTCGGAGCCGCGCGCCAGAGTTTGCACGTGCTTTTTTTGGTTGGCAACGATGCCAACGGCCCAGCCTCCGACGCGTGCGTAGCCGCACAATAACGTCTCGCCGTATTCGGCGCGGTATTCTTCGAACTCGCCGGCGTCGACGATGCGCGCCAAGATTTCGCGCATGTCGTATTGCTTTCCCGGTTCGCTCGAAAAAATTCCGTAGATCTCATCAGCAGAGGGCAGCGGGTCGCGGGATTTCATATGACTGAACGGCGACGCGTCAGGCGCGCCCATCTTGTCCACCAACGCCCGGATGCGCGCGAGGCAAGCATCGTCGTCGGGCTCGCGAAAATCCACCGTGCCGCTAATTTGGGAATGCATCTTCGCACCGCCGAGATCTTCGGCGGAACTCTTCTGACCGATTGCCGCTTGCACCAAAGCGGGGCCTGCCAAAAATAATCCCGAACCTTCGGTCATCAGGATGTGGTCGCACATCACGGGCAGATAGGCGCCGCCGGCTACGCACATACCCATGATCGCGGTAATTTGGGGAATGCCCATCGCGCTCATCACCGCGTTGTTGCGGAAAACGCGGCCAAAATCATCGGTGTCCGGAAAAACGTCTTCCTGCAGCGGGAGAAAGACGCCCGCGGAATCGACGAGATAAATGGTGGGGATGTGATTGTCGATGGCGATGTTTTGCGCACGAATCACTTTTTTCGCAGTCATCGGGAAAAACGCGCCGGCTTTGACGGTCGCGTCGTTGGCGATGAGCATGAAAGTGCGCCCGCACACTTTCGCAAGGCCGGTGACGGTTCCCGCGCAAGGCGCGCCGCCCCACTCTTCGTACATCTCGTAGGCGGCGTAAATCGCTAATTCGAAGAGCTGCGAACCGGGATCGATCAACTTGGCGATGCGCTCGCGCGCAGTCAGACGGCCTTTTTTGTGCTGCGAGTCGATGGCCTTCGCTCCGCCACCCTGGCGAATCTGCTCTTCCTCATTTTTTATTCTTGTGAGCAAATCAACGATGCGGCGGGCGTTCTTTTCGAATTCGGGAGACTTGCGATTGGCAGTGGTTTTCAGGACCGAAGCAGACACGCGGCGACCTCACGCACGGCGAAGCGAGAAAGATGCTCTGGTACAAACAACCTGGCAAGCCAGTCGAGACAGTATACGAGTTTTGGCAGGGCTGTGCGAACGGACGTGCGAAGGATGTGATTCGTCTACCAGACAACCTTGAGGCCAAATTGAACCTGGCGTGAGCTGGTGGATGTGCTGGTGATGGCGCCGGCCGTGCCGGACAAGCCCGTCAAGTTTGCCGCCGTGGGCGGAGTGAAGACGATGAGATTCGGCGTGTTGAAATTGGCTCGATTCAAGAGGTTGAAGAGTTCCGCCCGGAATTGTACGTTCACGTGTTCGCGGATGCTCGTGTCTTTCAGGACGGAAAAATCCCACGTCGCGAGACCGGGGCCGATGTACCTATCTCTGCCCACGTTACCGTAGAAGCCGCTGGCGGAGGGAAGCGCGAGAAACGCATTCGGATTGAACCATTGGCCGACCTTTCCGAGCACCACGGGGCCGGTGAAGTTGGGATTCAAGAAAGGGCGCACCGGATTTCGCGTGTCGCCATTGTTCGAGGGGTTGTAACTCAATTGCGGCGTAAAAGGAAAACCGGACTGCGCGGTGATGATGCTGGCCAGCGACCAGCCGCTGACGATCCCGTTGGTCCAGCATTGCAAACCGCTTCCGAGCGATTTTCCCCGGCCGAAGGGGAGAGCATAGAGAGCGTCGATGACGGCCACGTTTCGAACGTCAAATGTGGCGAGGCCTTTGTCAGCGCGTAAATCGAAGGGGTTTGAAACAAGTCCAGGAGCGTTGCCCGCGGTGGTTTGATTCAAGGAGTCGCCGTCGTCCAGCGTTTTCGAAAATGTGTAAACGCCGCGTAGCGAGAGGCCGTGGCTGAAGCGGCGACGGAGATCGACTTGTAATGAGTGGTAAGAGCTGTCACCGCGGGAAAACCACGTCCAGGTGTTGGCAATGCCTGCATTGGGTCGCGGAGTCTGGGGGGAAATGTAGTAGGTGCCAGCGGGAACGGGAGCGCCTGCCAGCGGAGAGCCAAGAGCAAAACCAACCGTGGGGTCATTGAAGGGTTTTGTCGGATTTGTCGGGTCGTAAACAACGACCGCCTTGGTTGGATCAAAAATAGGAAACACGGCCGGGCAAGGTGAAGCAGGACAAATAACGGGAGTTGGTTCGTTGGCATCGATGCCCACTAGTTCGTGGTAGCCGTGCGAACCAACATAGCCGATCGTAAGCACCGTGTTGGGTGAAAGTTCGCGGTCGATGCGAAGGGACCAGGAGATGAGCGTTGGCGTTTTCATATCCGGCTGAACGCCGCCGGGCACGAGCCTTGCCGTCGCAGGAATAGCGGCCGCTGGATCGATCGGAAGCCTTGAAACGGCGACGGACGCAAGGCTGTAGACAGGATTGAACGGCGCGTTTTGATCCTCGCGATAGCCGAGCGCATCTTGAAGATCGTTGTACATGCCGAAGCCTGCGCGGACCACAGTTTTTGGGCCGAGAGGACTCCAGGCCAGGCCAAGGCGGGGTTGCGGCAGGAATTTGGCGTTGTTGACGGTGAAGACAGAACTCCCAATGTGCGGTTGCGAATTGATGATGCCGTTCGTGAATGTGTAGTTGGCGGCCCGGCCGTGAGCTTCATTCCAACCGGTGGAGAATTCATCGCGAAAACCGACCGAGATCGACAGCTTTGGACTGAGGCGGATCACGTCCTCGGCGTACAAGGCACCGAAAAGAGAGCGCCAGTTCATTTCTGTCGGAGCGGGATCAAACAGGAAAGTGCCGATGGTGCCCTGGAGAAACGTCGTCAGGCTTGCAAACGTGACCTGCCCGTACTGGCTGAGAGCGAGGGTTTCGTTGGATTGGAAACGCTGAAACCATGCGCCGAAGCTGAGCTGATGGCGTGCACGGGTGAGAGTGACGCGGTCTTCGGCGGAGAAAAGATTCCTGTGGATGCGCAGATTGCTCCCGTTGTTGCTCCCGGCAAGGCCGAGTTGTGCGGCCGGATTCGACGCGGCGCTGCCACCGACAACCACGGCGCCGACCGGATGGCCTGGCAGAAAACCAGGGACGTTCGCCGCGGGAGTGCCCGGTGTTGGCTCACCGTTGAAGAAATATCCGGCGCGGGAGAAGCCGACACGGGCAGTGTTCAAGAGCGCCGGCGAAAAAACGTGGGTTTCTTCGAGACTGAAGACTTGTTCGCGCAGGGCCAGGATATCCGAGCTGAAGGGGTCGAGAGGCGTGGCGGTCGCGGCATCTCCGTCGTCGACCGTGTAGACGGCGGCCAGCGAATCCTTCTGGGAAAAGATGTGATCCAGGCGGGCAGTGCCAAAGTCCTCGCGGATCGTTTGCAGCGGGCTGCTGAAGACTTCGGCGATGCCATCAGGATTCGTCGGCGTGTTGAAATCTTTGTCGCTGGCAGAAGGGGTGGGCCAAAGATTCAACAATGGCTTAACGCTCGCGGCCGCGTGGACCCGGGACTGCAAGTCTGGAACGAAGGCCGCCGAGCTCTGATGCAGGTTTTGACGGAAGCCCTCATAGTTGCCGAACAGAAAAGTTTTGTCGGTGCGGAGTGGCCCGCCAAGAGAAGCGCCAAACTGATTCCGCTGAAAGAGCGGAGCGGCGCCCTGGTCGAAGAAATTGGGCGCATCGAGTGCGTTGTTGCGCAAAAACTCGAAGGCCGATCCGTGGAGTTGGTTGCCGCCGGATCGGGTGGCAATAATGACCTGACCGCCGGGGCGCTTGCCTAGCTCGGCGCTATAGGAGTCCCGCTGCACATTGAATTCGCGCACCGCGTCGACGCCCAGCAACATGCCGCTCGACCCGCCGGGCTGCATGTTGTTTTCGGCGGCGCCGGTGTACTCGACGCCATTCAGAAGGAAAATATTTTGTTGGGGGCGATTGCCGGAGACGGCGAAATTGTTGGCGGTGGTGGAGTTCGAGATGCCTGTGCCGCCAGTTTTTTGCGAAGTGAAATTGACGATGCCCGGATTGAGCGGAAGAAGCAGATCGTAGCTGCGTCCGTTAAGGGGAAGATCCTTGACTTGCTGTTCTCCGACGAGACCGGAAATATCTCTCGTAGTCGTGCTCACGAAGGGAGCATCCCCGAGAACGGTGATTTCTGAGCTCAACTCCCCCACTTGCAACCGGAAGTCGACGTTGGCTTCCTCGCTTACAACCAGGTGGAGTCCACTCCGGACGGCATCTTGAAAGCCCGGTTTGGTGGCCCTCACTTCATACTCACCGACCGGCAGAGACAAAACGAGATACCTGCCGGCTTCGTCGGTCGCAGTGCCGCGAATGGCGCCGGTCTCGACATTCCTCGTCTTAACTGAAGCTGAGGGCACGGGCGCGCCCGATGGATCGGTAATGAGGCCGGTAATGCTGGCAGAGACTTGAGGATGCGCCGAGGGCCAAGACGAAAGCGCCAGGAGCAGCGAAACGAAAAGCGGGCGAAGGGTTAGCCATGGAGCGTAGCGGGTACCGCAGCAAAGCTCGCGGCAAGATTGATTCCTCAGCAGCGAAAATGGACTCGAATACATTGCACAATCCCTCGGGAAAACCTAATTTCCGCCGCAGCTCGGGCAAGCCCGATTGCGAAGAAAACGCTACCAACAATGTGATGATTTCATACGAAACAGATCGTTGTGTCAAACCGACTTAATTCGTTTATGAAATGGATGACTTTAGACAACCCCTGGCTTCGGAATCCGTCTAACCGCCCGGGAATGCGGGTAGGTCGAAATCGTTGACGGCCCTGGAGCAATTCGCCGCAAGGGAGAGGCGTAAAGCACTTGCGCGGATTCACGAGCAAGGTAAGCTAGCAGGGGGGTATCTGACGACATTCGCCCCTGCTGTCTGCTGCCTCGCCTGATCTTGCCACGCATCGAGAGGACACTTTGATGAAGCATCGCTGCAAGAATGCATTACAGGTTGGTTTGATTGCTGCGCTGGTTCTGGCCAGCTCACTCGCGGCGCAGACGCAGACGCCGGGAAAAACACCAGCCAAATCGCCGGCCCAGGCATCGGCAAAAGCTCCCGCAAAACCTGCCGCGGCCAAACGCGCCGCACTGGAAGTACCAGCGCTTCGATTCGAAAAGTACAAGCTCGACAACGGACTCGAGGTAATTCTTTCCGAGGATCATCGACTGCCTCTTGTGGCCGTGAATCTGTGGTACCACGTGGGTGCCGCGAATGAAGTCTCCGGGCGCACGGGCTTCGCACATCTCTTCGAGCACATGATGTTCGAAGGGTCGAAGCACGTGCCGGCCAACGCGCACAACGGCTTGCTGGAGGCCGCCGGCGCCTCCGACATCAACGGGTCGACCGATTTCGACCGCACCAACTATTTCGAGACGCTGCCTTCAAACCAACTAGAACTCGCGCTGTGGCTGGAGTCCGACCGCATGGGATACCTTCCCGACCGGCTTGATCAGGCGAATCTTTCGAATCAGCAGGACGTGGTGCGCAATGAGCGCCGCGAGAGGCTGGAAAACTCGCCGTATGGCGTCGTCGAAGAAGGGCTGTTCCACCAGCTTTTTCCGAACGAACATCCGTACTACGGCAGAGTCATCGGGTCACACGCGGACATTCAAGCCGCGAAAATCGAGGATGTGCGGAATTTCTTCAAGCTCTATTACGCGCCGAACAATGCGAGCCTGGCGATCGTCGGCGATTTCGAGCCGGAAAAAGCCCGCGGACTGGTGGATAAGTACTTCGGCCCGCTGAAGCGCGGCGAAGAAGTTCCCAGGATCAAAGTACATACGCCGGCGATCACCTCCGAACGCCGCGCGGTCATCCAGGACCATGTGCAGTTGCCGCGCGTTTATATGGGCTGGCTGACGTCGCCGATCTTCAAGCCAGGCGATGCGGAGGCAGATCTGGCCGCGACGGTCTTGGGCGGCGGGAAGTCCAGCCGGCTCTATAAGAGATTGGTATATGAAAAACAGATCGCGCTGGACGTTGTGGTGTACCAACAGTCACTGATGCTCGGATCGCTTTTCGAGATTCAGGCGACGGCTAGGCCGGGAGTGAAGCCGGAAGACCTCGAGAGAGCCGTGGACACCGAACTCGAGGCCTTTCGCAAGGCGGGCCCCACGGCCGCGGAACTTGCCCGCGCCCGAAATGTGCTCGAATCGCGGATCATCACCGGCCTGGAAACGCTCGGAGGTGACGGCGGCGTTGCGGACCGGCTGAATAGCTACAACCACTACCTGGGGACGCCAGATTTTCTTGCGGCGGACATGGGCCGCTACGAGAATTCCTCGATCGAAGCGGTGCAGGCTTTCGCGCAAGGCCAGCTCGGCAGCAATCAACGGGCGGTCGTTTATGGCGTACCTGGAAAGCAGGATCTCGGGCCGGATGTTGCTACGCCGAAAGCAGAAAAAAAGAGGGAAGCGACGGGCGGCGGAGAGCCGCTGAATGCCGATGCGGAGTGGCGGAACGAACAGCCGAAACCCGGACCGGCCAGTGCACTGCATTTGCCGGTGCCAACACAGTTCAAGATCGCGAACGGGTTGACCGTGCTTTTCAGCGAGCGACCAGGCCTGCCGGTAGTGGCTGCGGGTCTGGTTCTGCGAGCAGGCCGGGGAGCAAATCCCATCGATCGTCCTGGTCTTGCAAGCATGACGGCGCGCATGCTGCAGCAAGGAACGCAGACGCGTTCTGCGCTGCAAATTGCAGACCGCGCCGCCGATCTCGGAGCGACACTCAATACACGCTCCACGACCGACAGCTCATTGATCGCGACGGAGTCGCTTTCACGAAGCTTCCCGGAAGCAATGGAGCTGCTCGTCGACGTCGCCCGGCATCCAACCTTTCCGCAAGCCGAGATTGAGAGAGTACGGTCAGAACGGCTTGCCGCGCTGGTGCAGGAAAAAGACCAGCCCTTTTCGGTAGCGTTACGAGTGGCGTCGGCCGCGCTTTACGGTGCTCACCACACCTACGGCTTTCCAGAGATTGGCACCGCCGAGTCCATCAAGGCGATATCGAGAGACGATTTGCTGCACTTCTGGCAGGAAAATTATGCGCCGAATGATGCGGCTTTGATTGTGACCGGCAACATCAAACTGGCGGATTTGAAGCCGCTGCTCGACAAAGCGTTTGGGGAATGGAAGCCCGGCAAGGTCACAGCTGCCGTAAACGGAAAGCCGGAATCGACGGATGCGCGGCTGATCCTGGTGGACCGAGCGGGTGCGCCGCAAACGACGCTGGTGTGTGTTTCACCAGGCTTGGCCCGCACGACGCCGGATTACGTTCCGGTGGAAGTCATGAACACGGATTTGGGGGGACTTTTCTCCAGCCGCATCAACATGAATCTTCGCGAACAGCACGGGTATACCTATGGCGCGGGATCGTTTTTTAACTATCACCGTGCGCCGGGACCGTTTGTGGTTTACTCGGAGGTGCGAACCGACGTGACCGCGCCGGCAACTTCGGAGATATTCAACGAACTCCGTCGCATGCGCGAGACGCAGATGACTCCGGCGGAGCTGCTGCTGTCGAAAGATTCCATCGCGCGTTCTCTGCCGGGGCGGTTCGAACGGGGCACGGATGCGGCGGCGACCTTCGCCGAACTGTTTATCTACGATCTGCCGCTCGACTACTACGCGAAGCTTCCGGATTCCGTAAATGCAGTCACAGTGGAACAGGCTCAACTGATGGCACAGAAATACATTTTGCCGGATAAGACGATTGTGCTGGCCGTTGGCGACCGCGCGAAGATCGAAGAAGATATGAAGAAGCTAAATCTGGGCAAGGTGGAGATCCGCGATACGGAAGGGAAGATTTCGCAGTAATCGGCTATGCCAACAGGCCAACAGGCTTGACCGGGCCTGACACCAACGTTAAGATTTGATTGAGGGTATCGCAGCACTGATTTGGGCGATGCTCACTTCAGCCAGGGAGGCGCCTGTGCGAATGCTTGCCAAAGTTCACGCGGGTGGGTGTGTCTCCGTGGCTGCCGTGAACTGACCGCGTCACATCTCCCGCTTTTCCAATCGACTTAACTCCGAGATGTTTTTTTTGGTGCCAGCGGCAGCCGTGTGTTGTGCCATGGCTGCGGGAGGATTTTCCAGTGTCGATTTCACAATGGGGATGGGATGCCTATTTTCAAGCACTTTGGAATGATCATGAGCGGGAAGACGTTGTGCCAGCGCGGGTTGTGGGGCAGCAGCGGAGATTCTGGCGAATTGCGAGCGACGCTGGCGAAGGCTGGGCGGAGGCCGCGGGCAAACTGCGGCTGGCCTCGGAAGAAGGCGCGGATTGGCCCGCGGTCGGCGATTGGGTGGTGGTGAATTTACATGACGCGGGCGATTCTGCGTTGATCCAAGATGTTCTGCCGCGGCGCAGCCGATTTGTCCGCAAAGCGGCCGGAAAAAAGACGGAAGAGCAGGTGATCGCCGCGAATCTGGACACCGTCCTGCTGGTGTGCGCTTTGGATGGCGATTTCAATCTCAGACGCTTAGAACGCTATCTGGCGCAATGCTGGGAATCTGGCGCGAAGCCAATCATCGTTCTAAACAAGGCGGACGCCTGCGCCGACGCGAACGAGAAGAAGGTGGAAATGGAGCGAATTGCGTTGGGTTCAGTCGTGTGCGCTCTCAGCGCAAGAACAGGGCAGGGCCTTGACGAACTCGAACCATCTCTCAAGCCAGGGCAGACGCTGGCAATGCTGGGTTCTTCCGGAGTTGGCAAGTCCACGCTTGCGAACCGGCTTCTGGGAGACGCGCGGCAAGAGGTGCGGGAGGTGCGCGAGAGTGACAGCCGCGGGCGGCACACCACAACGTCACGCGAGCTGCTGCTCCTGCCCGGCGGAGCGCTGCTCATGGATACGCCTGGGCTGCGGGAATTGCAGTTGTGGGACGCAGAGGACGGGCTAACGCACACGTTTGCGGAGATCGATGAGCTAGCGGAGCGATGCGGGTTCAGCAATTGCCGTCACCAGGGCGAGCCGGGTTGTGCAGTGCGGGCGGCCTTGGATGCGGGAACGCTCGATCCCGCTCGGCTCGAGAACCGGCGGAAGCTGCTGCGTGAGCAGGAGTTTCTGCGGCGAAAGATGGATCCCAAAGCGCGGCAGGAACAAAACGAGCAATGGAAGCGAATTCATCGAGCCGCGCGGCAGAAATACCAGCAACGGCAAAGAGATGGGGGGAAGTGGTGATGGCCTTGGCCGCTGCGCTCAGGTCAGGTCAAGCGAACTAAGTAAGCGCAACGCGTTTGTGGATGAAGTCGATGATGTCCTGGGTGGAAGTTCCGGGCAGGAAAATCCCGGCAATGCCGGATTGCTTGAGGGCAGGGATGTCGGCTTCGGGGATGATGCCGCCGACGAGGACGGTCACGTCGTTCATGCCCTTTTCGCGGAGCAAGTTCATGAGTTGCGGGCAGATGGTGTTATGCGCGCCGGAGAGAATGGAGAGGCCGATGACGTCAACGTCCTCCTGGACGGCAGCGGAGGCGATCATCTCGGGCGTCTGGCGCAAGCCGGTGTAGATGACTTCCATGCCGGCGTCGCGCAGCGCGCGGGCAATCACCTTGGCGCCGCGGTCGTGGCCATCCAACCCCGGTTTCGCGATCAGCACACGAATCTTCTTTTCCATCAGAAGGCCATACCACTATGCTTCGGGATTCCCAAACCAGATACCCGTCAGTTTGTCAGACTGTAGCGGCAAGTTGGGTCGGCGAGCTTGAAATAACTGTGCCACTTTGGTTCGACATGTTCGACGAACACGACATACTGGTCGCTGGCCTGGCCGACGATCTCGAGGATATAGTGCCCCGGCAGGGCCCGGAATCCAAAGTGGCCTCGACCGTCCGTGGTTTCCTTGCGCACAGCGAACTTCCGGATTTCATCCAAAACTTTTTCGAGCGCAAAGCATTGTTTTGTATCCGAAAGATTGTTGTATCCTGCCAAATTTGAGCGCGTCAAATCGTCTGTGCTTCCGGCGGTAAAAACGCGAGCGTTTGTGTCCTTCTCTTGCTGATTTTGTTGCCGCAATTCAGCGAGCGCCGCAGATAGGCTCTGCTCTTGCTCCTCCGTTACTTTATATAGGGTTACGCGCGCCCCCGAGACCGTCACCGCGGCACCATCGGATCCGACAATGGACACGTCTGCGGTGATTTTCGAAGTTTCCAGCCAGGTGAGGACGATCAACCCAATTACGGCCAAGCCGGCGAATAAACTAAGGTATTTCTTTAGATGTAATACGGCCGGCGCCTCAGATCCGGCTACGGTTTGTCCGCGCTCGAGCTGTGGATGAGATGTCAAGACACTCTTGCTCCGTCACGTGATGGCGACTTCTTCGTAGGTGCCGAAGACATCGCGCATGGCGTCGCAGATTTCGCCAAGCGTGGCGTAGGATTTCACGGCGTCATAGATGAAAGGCATGAGATTGTCTTGGCCCTTAGCCGCCACGCGAAGGGCGTTGAGGCGCCGATCGACTTCGGCCTTGGAACGATCAGCGCGGAGCTTGCTTAGACGCTCGGCCTGGCGATGCGCCACGGTTTCGTCGATCTGTAAGATCTCCAGGGGCTTCTCTTCCGCAACGTAGTCATTCACACCAACGATGATCTTTTCTTTTTTGTCCACAGCCATCTGATAGCGGTAGGACGCTTCCGCGATTTCACGCTGCGGGTAGCTGCGCTCAATGGCCGCGACCATTCCGCCCATCGAGTCGATCTTCTTGATGTAATCCCAGGCGCCGGACTCGACTTCATTGGTGAGCGTTTCGACAAAGTAGGAGCCGCCAAGGGGATCGACGGTGTTCGTTACGCCGGTCTCGTACGCGATGATCTGCTGCGTGCGAAGCGCAATGGTCGCGGCAAATTCAGTCGGCAAGGCCCAAGCTTCGTCGAGCGAGTTGGTGTGCAGCGATTGCGTCCCGCCGAGCACCGCGGCCAGCGCCTGGATGGCTGTCCGGACGACATTGTTGTAGGGCTGCTGAGCGGTCAGCGAGCATCCGGCCGTTTGCGTGTGGAAGCGCAGTGCCCAAGAGCGCGGATTCTTCGATTTGTAGCGCTCGACCATGGCCTTGTGCCAGATGCGGCGGGCCGCGCGGTATTTGGCAATCTCTTCGAAGAAATCATTGTGCGCGTTGAAGAAGAAGGACAGCTGCGGGACAAATTGATCGACATCAAGGCCGCGGCGCATGCCCCATTCCACGTATTCCATGCCGTCGCGCAAGGTGAACGCCAACTCCTGAATCGCGGTCGATCCTGCCTCGCGGATGTGATAACCGCTGATGGAAATGGGGTTGAACTTCGGTGTGTTCTTCACCCCGAATTCGAACGTATCGATCACCAGCCGCATCGAGGGTTCTGGCGGATAGATGTATTCCTTTTGCGCGATGTATTCTTTCAGGATGTCGTTCTGCAGGGTGCCGGAAATTTTCTTCCAATCGGCGCCTTGTTTCTCCGCGACCGCCAGGTACATGGCCCAGATGACCGCGGCAGGCGAATTGATGGTCATCGAAGTGGTGACGTTCGCCAGCGGAATCTTGTCGAAGAGCACTTCCATGTCGGCAAGCGAACTGATGGCCACGCCGCATTTGCCGACTTCGCCTTCGGAGAGCGCGTGATCGGAGTCGTAGCCCATCAGAGTCGGCAAGTCGAACGCTGTCGAGAGGCCGGTTTGTCCCTGGGCGAGGAGGTAACGAAATCGCGCGTTGGTGTCTTCGGCAGCGCCAAATCCCGCGAACTGCCGCATGGTCCAGAGTCGACCGCGATGCATCGTCGAATGAATACCGCGGGTGTACGGCGGTTCTCCGGGGAAACCCAAATCGCGCTCGGCGCTCCAGTTCGGCAGATCCGCCTTGGTATAAAGCCGGCGAATCGGATGGCCCGAGATCGTCGTAAATTCGGGCAATTGTTCTGGGCTTTTTTCCAAAGTCGGCCGTAGGGTGTTCTTCTCCCAGGCTTGCTCCCGGGCGGAAGACTGGCGATGCGCAGATGAATCTTCCGCTGGAAGTGCAGTTTGGGTGGTTCCCTTAGGCTGTTCGCTCATGCGCGATGCCTCCTGGGAAACAGGAACATGAGTGCTCGAATTGCCTCACAGTCCCATGCTATGCGAAAGAGCGCGTACGGGCAAGCGCCGCCCGCGAACAGAGCAGGGAAGAATCACGAACCGCGCGATGCCGGGACCAAAGAAGGGCCAGCGCCCAGGCACCCCTAGCTCTGACCCCATCGCAAATGCACCCCGCTATTTCTGACCAGAATTGGAAAAGAGTTTGTCCGTTCCGACGACCTGGCCATGCAGCGTGCCAGGGATAAGGGTTTCGCGTTCGACTTCGCCGGTTTTGGCATCGGCGATGGTCACGTGGTTTGCCTCAAGAGTGCGGCCCAAGGCCCGTTCGTAATTTGCCTTCGCTTCGGAGAGATTGGCCAGGGCGCGAAGCTCCGTGCCCTGGGCGGAAATGAGGTCGCGCTGCGTTTGAATGACGGTGTACACGGTGGATGCGCCGAGCTGATATTTCTTCTGCTCGGCATCAAACGTTTGTTGCTGTAGTTCGCGGGCCTTGCTGGCGGCTTCGACCTGGCCGCGGTCTTGCGTGAGCGCGATATAGGTGTTGCGGACATCGAGAAGCGCTGCGTTCTTGAGTTGTTGCATCTGGGTTTCGAGCTGGCGTTGAACGAGCAACGAGCGGGCGTTGTCGGCCTGAGCAGAACGGTTGCGAAGCGGCAAAGTGAGCGTCAATTGCGCGGCGTACTCGGGAAATTGGTTGCGGAAGATTTGGCTCTGCGCCGTGGGAAAGCCCTCGTGCGAGGTGCCAGTGACGGGTGCAGTGCTTGTCGACACAAAAATATCGTTGCCACCGATCAGGATCGGATTCCCGTTGGCGTCCACGATGGGGATGCCCGCGCTTACCAGAGTGGTCGCGCCCTTGATCGGCGAGTTGCCTGCTAATCCAGTCGATTGGTAGAACCCGCCGACGGCGAGCGTCGGAAGCAAAGCATTGCGCGTGGCCATGACATCAATGTCGGCATTTTTCAAGTTGTAGACCTCTTCCTGAAGTTCTGGCCGCTTGGCGAAGGCTTCCTTCATGGAGTCTTCGAACGAGGGATTTTCAATCGCCGCCGGTTGCGTCGGCCGGTCCGTGGGAATGATTTCGACGTTGAGCAGATTGGCTGCAAGGGGGTCCTTGGAAATCGCGTTTTTTAGGATTTGTTCGTCCTGAAGTTGCACGGTCTGGGCTACGATGAGGTTCTGGCGGTCGGTAGCCAGTTCGGATTCGGCGCGCGTCACGTCCAGAGGCGCCATACTTCCGATCTCAAGCTGTTTTTTGTTGTCCTCGTATAGTTTTTGAGCGACAGTCACCGCTTGCTGCTGCACCTTGACGTTTTCCCGTGCAAAGGCCAGCTCCCAGTACGCCGTGATGGTGTTGGTGATAGTGGTGATGGCCAGCTGTGCGAAGGCCCAATCCGCAATCTTGCGGTTGTTTTTGGCGATGCGAATGTTGCGGGTGTTCACGGAGAGGCCGAAACCATTCAACAGCGGCTGGGTAAAGGAGAAAGACAACGCGGACTGAACCGCCGGATTAAAAAAGTTGGCGGCGGCGGAAGAACTGCGCGTGTTATTCCAGTTCACGGTGATGTTCGTCCCGGTCTCGAAGGTCTGCGAATACTGATTGTTGTATTGCGAGGAGTGCGATTTAAGACCGGTGAGACCGGCTGCACCGGTACCCGAAATAAAGGGGTTGTTGACGGGTACCGAGATGTCGGCGATGGATACGGTGCTGGAGATAATCGGATCGAACGTCACGATGTTCAGAGAAAATGGATTGATGTTCGCGGTGGAAGAAGCGAACGACGCTCCCGGGGTGCCAAAGCCGAAGCTTCCGGATTTGGCTTTGAGGATGCTGTCGTCAGCGATCCAGGGGTAATAGCGCTGGACGGCGATGTCCATGCTGTTTTCCAGGGCCAGCTCGACGGCGTCCTGGAGGCCGAGTTGAAGCTTACCATCGCTGATGAGTTGATCGATACGCGGGGAATTGGTGAGCACGGGCGGTTCGATGTGGATGGACTCGTAAGGCCTAAAGATATTGGGAAAGGCGCGAGGGCTACTGGTGAAATTGTGCTTAGCGAGGCCCAGGGAAGATACGGGAGCCATCGCCGAGCCTTGCTGGCCCGGTGACGGTGAGGGAGCTGGATTCGAGGTTGGACCTTGCGCACCACTCTGTGCGAAAGCCGGCGAAATAGGCCCGACGGCAAGCCAGCCGGCCAACACGGCGGCGACCAGGGGCCGGACGAACTGCGGAGCGGCCCCTCTTGCGGTCCCTAAGGTGGTCAAAGGCTTGACGGCCGGCCGCAGAATGGACCGCCGGGCGGTGCCACAGAGAGTTCTCATAATGATATTTCCCCCTCGATATTTCTGTCCCCTCGGGACGTTTTTATTTTGGCCTAACTCTGTAAAACGCTAGAACTACTGATTTTGTTTCACGAAGTCACCTGGATTGGGAGCGCGCAGGCCCAAAAGAACTGCGTAGTTAACCAGAACCGCGTCCAGATTGGAAGCGTTCAGGGCCACCAGTTCACGGGGAAAAGACAAGGTTTTTCGCAATCCAGAAACGGAAAAAAGCAGTCTAGCAGGGGTGCTTCGTTCGGGAAAGGTTGGGGCTAAAGCAAACGGAAGAACAATCGGGGATCAACGGGCGGGGAAATAAATATGGGGCCGCACTGGCCAGCAACCGACTGCCGCCCTGCCAGGGAAACTAGCGCAGTCCGCGGTCTCTGGAGAAATCTTCTGTTCCGACGATTTTTCCATGAAGAGTTCCGGGGATAAGAGTTTCGCGCTCGACTTCACCGGTCTTGGCATCGGCGATGGTGACGTGGTTGACCTCGAGAGTGCGGCCGAGGGCCCGTTCGTAACTGGCTTTGGCTTCTTCAAGGTTAGCAAGCGCACGGAGCTCTGTTCCCTGAGCGGTGATGAGGTCACGCTGAGTGAGGATGACGTTATAGACCGTGGAGGCGCCGAGACGATATTTTTTCTGTTCCGCGTCAAAGGTCTGCTGCTGGAGTTCGCGCGCTTTGCTAGCGGCTTCCACCTGGGCGCGGTCCTGAGTGAGCGCGATATATGTATTGCGCACGTCGAGAAGCGCTGCATTCTTCAATTGCTGCAACTGGGTTTCCAGCTGGCGCTGCGTGAGCAGGGCGCGGGCATTGTCGGCCTGAGCCGAGCGGTTGCGCAGCGGGAGGTTTAAGGTTAGCTGAGCGGAGTACTCGGGGAATTTGCTGTGAAGGACTTGGCTTTGTGCCGAGCTGAAGCCATCCTGGTTGGTGCCAGTCCGTGGAGTCACAGTGGTGGGCTCGAAGATGGGAACGCCATTGACGGAGATGGGGCTGCCGTTGGCATCGACGATTGGAATGCCGCTGCTGATGATGGTAGCAGCGCCTTTGATTGGGGAATTGCCGGCGAGACCAACGGAGCTGTACTGCGCGGAGAAAGTGGCAGTGGGCATCAGGGCTTTTCGCGTGGCTTGCACGTCAATGGCGGCGTTTTTCAAATTGAGGAACTGCTCCTGAAGGTCCGGCCGCTTTGCGAAAGCTTCCTTGATCGCGTCTTCAAAAGGGGCGGCCTCGACCACTTCGGGCTGCTTCGGCTGATCGGTGGTAATGATTTCCACCTTGACCAGATTCGGAGCCAGCGGGTCTTTGGCAATGGCGTTAAGCAGAATTTGTTCATCCTGGAGCTTCACGGTCTGGGCGACGATAAGATTCTGGTGGTCGGTGGCAAGCTCGGACTCGGCGCGCGTCACATCGAGCGGCGCCATGGTGCCAGCGCCAAGTTGCTTCTTGTTGTCGTTGTATAGCTTCTCCGACACGGTGACGGCCTGCTCTTCGACCTTGACGTTTTCGCGGGCGTAGACGAGTTCCCAATAAGCCGTGATGGTACTGGTGATGGTGGTGATGGCTTGCAGTGCGAACGCCCAATCGGCGATCTGCCGGTTGTTTTTAGCGATGCGGATGTTGCGCGTATTCACAGAGAGTCCAAAGTTATTGAGCAGGGATTGAGAAAACCCGATCGAGAGCGTGGATTGCACAGCGGGATTGAAAAAATTGGCGGCCGAAGTGGAACTGCTCCGGGTGTTATTCCAGCTTGCGCTGAAGTTGGTTCCGGTCTCGAAGTTCTGCGAATACTGGTTGGTGAACTGCGTCGAGTGACTCTTAAGTGCGGCTAATTGGGAAGTGCCGGTCCCGGAGATGAACGGATTGTTGACCGGCGTCGAGCGATCATCGAGCGAGATGCCGCTGGAGAAGACGGGATCGTATGAAAGCAAGCTTATGTTAGCTGTAGAGCTGGTGAAAGCCGCACCCGGAGTGCTGTAGCCAGGACCGCCAGCCGAAGTTTTGAGGATGCCGGCGTCCGCGACCCACGGGTAGTAGCGCTGGACCGCGATGTCCAGGTTGTTCTCGAGGGCCAGTTCGACGGCATCTTGGAGGCTGAGCTGGAGCTTGCCATCGCGGATGAGCTGCTCAAGCCGCACAGAATTGATAAGCTCGGGCGGTTCAATGGAAATGGGCCGATAGGGCGTCAACAGATTTGGGAAAGCACGAGGACCGTGGGTGAAATCGTGCTTTGCGAGCCCCAGGGAAGAGACGGGAGCAATTGTCGAGGCCGGCACCGCCGGCAAAGACGCCGGAGCAGGATTCGGTGGAGGGTTTTGCGCCGGGCTCTGCGCGAATGCTGGCAAGCTGGGGCCAGCGGCAAGTAAGCATGTAAGCAAAGCTGCAAGCAAAGACCTTGCGCCCTGTGAAGCCTGGTGTTTCGCCGCCACAACTGATTTGAGGAGTTTCAAAGAGCACCGCGGGATGAAACACTTGGCAGTTCCCCAGAGAGTTTTCATGATGGTTTTTGCTCCTCGACATGGCGTCCCAACAGGACGTTTTGATTTTCATCAATTAGTGCAACGTGCTGTGAATCCGTGCTGTTACACTGACCGGAGTCGACGTGCCGCGACAAGAATGGCAAATCTTGGAGATCAACCGGGAGAAAGGCCATTCCGTGGGCAGCCCTCGAAATTTGGCTCGGAAGGCGGTCACAAGGTCTTCGTCATTGGGCGGACCGCAAACGAAACAGGCAGTCTAGCAAGGGCTCCGTTCCTTGACAATTATATGAGACGGCGGCTAGGCTGCTCACGTTTCGACGGTTAGGAGCAGCCAGCGGTTTAGCTGGGCACCATGCTGAGGCGCGAAGAGTTGCTGAAGATGTTTGAGGCGGCCGGGGCCATCCGCCGCGGCCACTTTGAGCTGTCGAGTGGTTTGCATAGTGGGACCTACGTGCAATGCGCGCTGGTCCTGCAATACCCGCGCTTTGCGGAAAAGCTGGGGCAGGCGCTAGCCTCTCTCTTTTCGGATACGACCATCGAAGCCGTGGTGTCGCCGGCAATCGGCGGACTCATCATCGGGCAGGAAGTGGCCCGGGCCTTGCCAGAGCCTAAGAATCCGCTCGGCGGCGGAGTACAAGCGCTGTTTGTGGAGCGCGACGCCAGCGGCATGATGACACTGCGCCGGGGTTTTGAGATTCGTCCGGACCAGCACGTGCTTGTCGTCGAAGACGTATGGACCACGGGTGGCTCCACGATTGAGACGATTCACGTAGTAGAAGAAGCGGGCGGGCGCGTGGTGGCAGTTGGCGCGTTGATTGATCGAAGCGGCGGAATGATCGAATTCGAGGTGGAAGCCCAGTCTCTGATTCAGCTTCCTATCGCCAGCTATGAGCCGGAGGACTGCCCGCTCTGCCGTGAAGGCAGCGCCGCCGTGAAACCTGGAAGCCGCTTTGTCCGCACCGCTCCCTAGCGCAAATTAGGAACTTGTCAAAGTCATTCCCGTTCTGAAGACTGATTACTGAGAACCGACAACTTTCTCTCCATGCGCTATTTCAAGCTCACCATCGCCTACGACGGCAGCGATTTCCACGGCTGGCAAATCCAAGCGAATAAGCCGACGATTCAAGGCGAAATCGTCGGCGTGCTCCGCCGGGTGACACAAGAACATATTCTTCTGCACGGCGCTGGCCGCACCGATGCGGGTGTGCACGCCCTCGGCCAGGTGGGCAGCTTTAAGACACAATCCGCGCTCTCGGCGCAGGAATTTCAGCGTGCTCTGAACGCACTGCTGCCTCCGACCATTCGTATTGTCGCGGCCGAGGAGGTAGGGCCGGACTTCAACGCGCGCTGGTCCGCCCGCGGAAAGATTTATCGTTACCGGATTTATCGCGGGCGCGTCGTGCCGCCAATGGTTTGGCGCTACGTTTTGCATTATCCGTTTCCGCTGGATGAAGACGCCATGCGCGATGCCGCAGCGCGCTTCGTGGGCATGCACGATTTCGCGTCCTTTGCGGCTTCCACTGGCACCGCGGATGACGACAAAGAACCCTCGACGGAACGCGAGATCTTCTCGACCGAAGTTGCTCACAGCCCAGACAACGAAGAGCTGGTCTTCACGGTTAATGGTCGTTCGTTTCTCCGCTACATGGTGCGCAAGATGGTCGGCACGCTGCTCGATGTTGGCCGCGGCAAACTCGCGCCCGCGGACATCGATCAACTCTACGAACTCAAAGATCGCTCGAAATCCGGCCCGACCGTGCCGCCTCAGGGTCTCGTGATGGTCGCGGTCCAGCTCGACGAGGCCTGGCGTATCGGCTTGCCATGAGATATTTCTCTTTCCGCCGGGTGGCTGTGGCCATTGCTATTTTTGCGTTTGCGTATTTCCGGTTCAGCTTCGCCGAACGCAGCAAGAGGGTCCGCGCAAGAAGACCGTGGAAGTGCAAGGCACAGCGGTTGCTCTCCCCAGCGTGTCGTTCCATCACCGACGCGCCGCCTGCGCCGGAGTGGGTCTCCTACGCTTCACGGCTGACCGCGCTCATCGGCACCGTGCCGGTGATTCAACTTGTTGTCGCCAGCAGATACCTACCAAGGCCCGAAGGACTTTCACGGTGGACGCATTGCCGGACGCATCCCCGACGACAACGTGAAGAAGGTTACGCTTTCAAACGCCATAACCGTCGCCGCCAGTAACAGAATTCTTTGACCCGGCTTTGGTTGATCTAAATTCAATTCTCGATGTTCCGCAAAACATACAGGCTCTCTCGGGAGGTGCGAATGATGAGCGGTTTGAGAGAATCCGCATCGAGATAGTAGACCGTGAGTTCCAATGGTTGTCCTCACCCAACGCTAGGCTCCTCTTCCTACCAAAAAAACCTCGCAAGAAATACTTCGCTCTCCGTTCTAACCATGGAGCGTGCTGGCAGTCGTATACCGCGCGGCGATGAAGAAATTATTTTATCGAACAACCATCTTCACGAAGAGCGCCATCTTAGCAATCAACCAACACACTCGGTCCCCGGGTTGCTCAACAAATTCGCGGGCTCGTCAGCTTTGAAGATGAGGAGGTTACCTCTATGTCGTCAAAGAAACGCACTTTCACGCTCAAAATAGGTTTGAAACTCCTTTTATCATCTGTTTGTTCACTCGTCATTTTTTTCATTGGCGCAGCGAACTCCCGCGCGCAAACCGCCGCGCATTCCCCCGGCTGGGCAGTGTTGTCAGTCGAGGACTATCGCACCCTCCACGCCAAGGCTTATCCGCTCGAGCGAGAGCCCGAGCCTCCTCCGGTCGAAGCGACACTCACGCGCGTCGACTACGACTTGCGCATCAACGGCGACCTTGCCTCTGGCCGCGCCAGCTTGACGGTCGATGTCCTGAAAGACGGCTGGGTCCGCGTTCCCATTCCCGCGGGGCTATTAGTTCGCGAGGCGCGCCTCGGTGGCAAACTCGTTTCTCTCCTGCCTGGTACTAGCGGCAAATCCGGCTCTCAACTGTCCGCGCTTCTCTCTCATCCAGGTCGCGCCATTGTTCACCTCGAAATCGCTCTCCCCATTGTCTCGTCGACAGGCGAGGAGAGCATTTCACTTCCCTCGACCGCTTCCGGCGTCACGCGCGCCTCCGTCCAACTTCCTCGCCAGGGCGTCGATGTAAAGCTGACCGGCGGCCTGCTTTCGGAAAACTCCGAATCCGCCGTCGACAGCAAATGGATCGCCTACGGCCGCGGCAACGAAGCCCTCACTTTCACGTGGCGAAGGAAGATGGAGGATCACCGCGCCGCGCAGCCGCTCCGTCTGCGCGGTTCGCTGACGCAGCTGCTCGGCATCGGCGAGGATTCCACCTCCATCAACGCCGAAGTGCGTCTCGAAGTCACTCAGGGCGCCGCGCGCGAAGTGTCGATTCAAATTCCCGACAAAGTCACCGTGAACCAGGTGCTAGGCGCCATGGTGGCCGACTGGCAGGTGAAGTCCAACGAGCTTACGGTCTCTTTCCTTGAGCCCGTCGAGCAGGCCGCCCGCTTTGTGATCACCGCCGAAACCCGCTGTCCCCGCGAAGGGCCAATGAATATTCCCCTGCTGCGCCTTCTCAACGCAGAGCGCGAAATCGGAGGTGTCGCCGTGGAAGTCCTCGGTGCCGGCGAAATCAAGGACCTCAAGTCGGAAGGCCTGGAGGTGGCCGACGCCACTGATCTGGGCGAACTGGTTGCGAGTCGCCAGTCCCCTATGCTCGCCGCGCTGCGGTTCCGCGCCGGTGACGCGAGATTGGCACGATCGCTCAACATCAACGTTGTGCGCTATACGCCTCAAGCCGTCCCGATGGCCAATGTCAGCGAGGCGCGCTACCAGGTCTTGCTCTCCAGCGAAGGCAAAACGCTCGTTCAGGCGCGCTACGCCGTTCGCAACAATCAGCGCAACTTTCTGAAAATCACTCTGCCTTCGGGTGCCACCATTTGGAGTGCATCCCTCGAAGGCAAGCCGATCCGGCCTGGTCAATCACCCGATGGCGGCCTCTTGCTGCCGCTCGATAAGGGCCGCTCCGGCGAGGAAGCGCCCGAGTTCGCCGTTGAAATCGTCTATCTAAGCCGTGGCACCGCGTGGAACGACAAAGGCCAATTCAAGGTGGCTCTGCCCGCGCTAGATCTTCCCGTCTCTCGAACCGGGCTTTTGCTCTACCATCCGCCGCTCTTCAAATTGACCACGGAGTCGGCAGCATTCCGCGTCGCACCGTACGAATCTCCCGCCTCTGTTGCCCTCAACGCGCCGGGAATCGGCTATGGAACCGGTGGAGGCATCGGCTATGGCGAAGGAAGAGGCGTGGCTGGCACTGTGGTGGCTGGAATGGGCGGGGCTCCGCCACCCGCAATGCCTGCGCCGCCGCTCGATTCGGACCTCAAAGAGGAAACGAAATCCAAGGCGCCGCAAGCTGCCACCGAGGCACTCGTCGATAAATTTCGCGCCGACTCTCTAACAGGGAAGCGCGCGGGCATTCTTCCCATCCACGTTTCTTTCCCGGCATTCGGGCCTTCTCTCTTTCTAGTCTCGGAATTGACCGCCGAGAATCAAGCTCCCTCAGCGGATTTGAACTATCAGCGCGATAAAAAGGCAGGCGTGAAATGAAAAAGGCACTCCTCTTCGTCATCTTGATTCTGCCCACTTGTGCAATTGCGCAAGACAGGACCGTCCCTGTGCCGCCCACAGGAAACGTCACTCTCCCTCTCGACGAATACAACCACTTGATGGAACTGGCCAGCAAGCCCGCCAGGAAGACGGACACGCCTCCCGTCCCTTACATCATGAAATGCGCCGAGGTGAAACTCCGCGTCGCCAACGAATGGCTGCAGGGAACCGTTCATCTGCAGGGCGATATTCTCCACAAAGGGGAGACCAAAATTCCCCTCACGACCGGTATGGCCATCCTCGACGCGCGCCAGGACGGGAAGAGTGTGCCACTTCAGCTCGAGAATGATACCCACACCGCTGTCCTTGCCGGCCCTGCGGAATTCGTTGTCTCCCTCGATGTGGGTCTCCCACTCAACATCGAAACCGGACGCGCTTCCTTCACGCTTCCCGTGCCTTCTGCTGGCAGCGTCAGCCTCTCTCTCGTTGTTCCCGGGGATCACACCAACGTGCATCTCAGCCCGGGCTTGATTACCTCCCGAACTTCCTCAAATGGTCAAACGACCATCGAAGCTACACTCGTCCCCGGGCAGAAGACCAACGTCTCGTGGACCACCAGGGAAATCGCGGCTCCGGCCGTTCCAAAGGAAGTGCGTTTCCTCTCCGACGTGAAGACTCTCGTTTCGGTAAGTGAAGCCGACCTGCGCATTGCTGTCCTGGCCGACATCTCCGTTGTGCAAGGCGAACCCTCGCAGTTTGAAATAGCGATGCCTGCGGGATTCGAATTCGCCGGCGCGTCCGGCGCTTCCGTGGAATCAAGTGACGTGCAATCCGGCGTTTTGAGTTTGAAAGTCAGGGGCGCGGCGCAAAGAAGCCACCAATTCCTCATCTCTCTGGAGCGATCCATCACCGAAACCAAGGCCGACGCGCCCTTCCTCAGTTTCAACGGCGCCCAGCGCGAAATCGGCGAACTCCTTGTCGAAGGGGCAGGAACTATGGAATTGACGGCCACGGAAGGCGGCGGCCTCAAGCGTATGGATTTCAAAGAGACGAATCCCTACCTGCGCTCTCTCGCGCGGTTTCCCATGCAGGCTGCGTTTCGCTATCACAAGCAGCCCAACGAGCAGCCCAGCCTCACGCTTTTCTGGACGCGCTTCCCGGACACCAGCGTGCTTGCGGCCGTCGCCGAACGCGCCATTATGACGACACTCGTGACCAACGAAGGCCGCTCCCTGACCGAAGTGAAACTCATCGTAAAGAATCAAGCACAGCCATATCTGAAAGTGGCACTGCCCCATGATGCGAGCATTCTCTCGGCCGAAGTTGCCGGACAAAAAGTGAAGCCCGTCGAAGGCCCGGACGGCAACCGCGTGCCCTTGCTGTTCGCAGGATTCCACCCATTCGGCTCTTACGCCGTCTCGTTCGTCTTTATGCATTCTGGCGCTCCCTTCGCGAAGAAGGGCGGCTCCGACATTTCTCTCCCGAAGATGGACATTCCCGTCAATCTATTGCAATGGGAAGTCTTTCTCCCCGAGCAGTACAAAGTGAAAGATTTTGGCGGTGACGCCATCGCCGCCTCTCTTCTCCCGCCCGTGTCTCAGGACGTCTCCGGCGCGGAAGCGGAATCCGACGTCATGGGAATAGGCGACGGAATTTCTGTGAAGGACATCGAAATGCTTTCCCTGCTTCCGGGGCAACTCGGCGGAATCCTCGTCGATCCCTCCGGAGCCACAGTTCCAAACGCGCAAATCACCGTATCCCAGTTGGACAACGGCGCTGTCCGCAAAGTGCTCACCGATTCGTCCGGCCGCTGGATTGTCTCCAACTTGCCGTCTGGTCGCCTCAAGGTCAGCACCGATGCGCCCGGGTTCAAGCGCCTCGAACGTGATTTCTACTACGACGGCAGCCGACCGGCACCGCTGAATTCGGCACTAAGCGTTGGAGCGCTTACGGAGTCCATTACCGTAACCGCGGAAGCTGGCCGAAACTTCTCGAACCTGGATTTACAAACTCTTCAGACCAATGCGCGGAAGAATGCCGAGAAGCAACAGCTGACGGCTTCCGCCAACGTGACGAGCCTCCAGCAGCGCGTCTCTGGCATTCTGCCCGTGCATGTCGATGTGCCTCGGGCAGGGAACTCTTACCATTTCGTCCGTCCGCTGGTTCTCGATGAAGAAACCAAGGTGACCTTTACCTACAAGTCGAAATGAGTCGCATCATCGGAGCGGAGACGATGGCACCTGCGCGCGCAAGTTCATCGCGCGATCCAGAGCCAGCTTTTCTTGTTTCGTGAGCAGGCGAGTAGCGCCCTTCGGCAGATCGCTGAGCTCGAGTGGCCCAATTGCGACGCGCACCAGGCGCAGCACTTCGACTCCGCAATGTTCCAGCATCCGCCGGATTTGCCGGTTCTTGCCCTCGTCCAAAACAATTTCCAGCCAGGAGTTACGCGCGCCTTCGCGAAGAACGCTCGCCCGCTTCACGTGCAACAAGTCGCCGTCCTCCGCGCGAATTCCTTCTTGCAAATTTTTTAGTAGCGCCTCACTCGCGATCGCACCGATTTGCACATGGTAGGTCTTATCCAAATGGGTTTCGGGCGCGGTGATTTCGGCTGCCCACTCCGAATCATTGGTCAGGAGCAACAATCCTTCGCTAGCTTTGTCGAGTCGTCCCACGGGCGCAATCCACGGAAGGTCTTTCGGCAAATACCTGTAAACCGTTTCTCTGCTTTTCTCGTCAGAAGCCGAAGTCACGACACCGCGCGGTTTGTTAAGAGCAAGATAGACTTTTGTACTGACCGCCAGTGGCTGCCCGTCGATCTCGATCCGGTCTTTTCCTAGGTGCACCGGCGATTCCGGATCGCGTCGCAGCGTCCCATTCCATTTCACGCGTCCCGCGCGAATTAATTCCGCGGCACGGGACCGCGAACAATAGCCCATTTTCGAAATCGCACGCGCCAATCCCACTTTTTTTAGCGGAGATCTCTGTTCTTTAATGTGGCCGGACTGGCGAATCACGGGCGGATTATAGCCTCTCATCGGGAAAACGCAGGAAAGCCTACTTTGTTGAAGAGGCTGTCGAAGGCGCGGCCGCGGAAGTAGGCGACGCAGGGACAGGCGCAACCGTCGTTGGCGTCGCTGATGGTTTCGCCGCGGGTCCTGCTGCAGTCGGCGCTTCGTGCTTCACCGCTCCATACCGCGCCGCCAGCCAATTCCGTGCCTCTTCCGGCTTGTAATTGAAAGGCCCCATTCCACCGCGATACGCGATGTGCCCGCTCTCATCAATGATGTAAATGCGCTCCGGCCACGCGGAATAAGCCAAATCCGCGGCATTACTCATGTCATCGATGCCGAATGGCAACGTGTACTTGAAGCGCTTCGTGAAATCGTTCGCAATCGCAAGGCGCTGCTCCAGCGTCTTCGGCTGCGCGTAGCAGACGTCGTCCTTCACGTTGGATTTCATCTGCCATTCGTCGGTGGGATGCGCCTCTCGCACGTAGACGGTCAGAAAATCCGCGTGTTCTTTGTAATCATCGTAAATCTGCACGACGTCGCCCACCTGGCGGCGGAACGGCGGTCAGGTAAAACTCCCGAAGACCAGCACCAGCGGCCGCGGACCCGTGCGTTCCCGAATGTGAAAACGAGTCGTTCCATCCAGCGCCACTAGCCGCGCGTCCGGCGCATCGCTCCCCACCTTCAGCGTGCCTCGATGCATGTGCGGCAGCGCATAACGCACCATGCCGTACGCGTCCTTCGGGCTTCCCGCCATGATGGAAAGCATGACAAAAGCAGCCACGAGCAGCACGCCGAAAACGCCCGCCGTCCATTTCCAGAAACGATTCATTCCGTCCTAGTTCTGCAAGAGGAGGTATGTCCTTTTTTCAACGTGATCCTAGCGCGACCGCATTCGCACCACAAAATCCGGACCAATCGAACCGCTGCAATTTAGCATCGAGTTCCTGCGGTCAAAATAGTGCTTTTCCATTAGTGGCCGTACTGGGCACGAACCGCCTCCCGTTGTTCCTTGTATCGTGCCAGCGCTTTTTCAATCACCGTGACCGCCGCGTACGCCGGACGGATGTCCTCCACCTGCACTTGCTTGCCTTCCAATTGCTTATAATCCTGGAAAAACCGCTTCAAAACTAGCAAACGGTGCGGCGGCAATTCGTTGGCCTCGACATAGCTGTTGAACTCCGGATCATTCGTCGCCACTGCAATCACTTTGTCGTCACTGGCCCCCGAATCGATCATCGTCATCAATCCGATGGCTCTCGCCTTGATCAGTGAAAGGGGCTGCACCGGTTCCTGGCACAATACCAGTACGTCGAGAGGATCGTTGTCCTCCGCGTACGTCTGCGGAATGAACCCGTAATTCGCCGGATAAAACACCGCCGAATGAATAATACGGTCCACTTTCAAGAGTCCGCTCGCCTTATCCAGCTCGTACTTCACGTTCGAGCCCAACGGAATCTCGATCACCGCCTGGAAATCCCGGGGCAAATCTTTTCCCGGCGAAACGTCATGCCACGCGTGCAACATCGAAGTCCGCTTCTCTGTTCCTTTGGTTCACATCCAGCGGAACGTCTTGCTGCGTTCCGCCAGCGCAATCCGCCAAATTCCGCAGCCGAATACCCACAACCAAAAACTAAGAACCCTAAGCCCGCGCCTTCTCAATCATCTCTTCCCAAATTCCCTTGGACTTGAGAATGATCTCCACGAGCTCCCGCGCCGCGCCTTTTCCGCCATCGGCTTTCGTCGTGTAATGTGCCGCGCGCCTCACGTCCACCATGGCATTGCTCACCGCCACCGCCAGTCCCACGCGCTTCATGATCGTCAAGTCCGGCAAATCGTCGCCCAGAAAAGCAACTTCCGACTCCTTCACGCCCGTCTTCCGCAGCACATCCTCATACGCCGCGATCTTGTGTCCCTGCTTCTCATAAACAAATTCAATGTCCAACTCTTTGCACCGCCGCCGCAGCGCCGGACTGCTCCGCCCGGTAATTACGCCCGTGCGTATTCCCGCCGTCACTGCCAGCGTGAGTCCCTGTCCGTCGTGTGCGTTAAAATTCTTGATCTCCAGCGCCGACCCATCGGTCTGCGACAATAGCATCACGCTCCCGTCCGTCAGTGTCCCATCTACATCCATCAACAGCACCTGAATCTGCTTCGCCCGTCTCGCCAACTTAATCGGAATCTTCTTCCCTCGCCTCGCCAATGGTTTCTCCTATTTCCTCTATTCTTCTCCGTGATCTCTGCGTACTCCGTGAACTCGGTGTTAAATCTTTTTCTTTTCCGTCCTTACATCAACTCCAGCGTCCACAGATCGTGCAAGTGCACCACTCCCAGCACTCCTCCTGCCTCATCCACCACCACGATCGAAGTAATCTTCCTCTTCTCCATCAAATTCAGCGCCTCGCTCGCCAGCACCTGCGGCCCAATCGTTTGCGGACTTTTTGTCATGCAATCTCCCGCGCGCATTTCCAGCACAGTCCCGCGGTGTTTCTCCATCAATCGCCGCAAATCCCCATCCGTCAATATCCCCGCCAACCTTCCGTCCGCCTCCCGCACCGTCGTCATCCCCAATTTTTTCGCGGACATCTCGTGAAACACATCTGGCATCAGCGCATCCAATTTCACGCTCGGCATCGCCTCGCCCGTGTGCATCAGATGCTCCACCCTCAGCAATTTTCGCCCCAGGCGTCCCGCAGGATGCAATGCCGCAAAGTCGTCATGCCGGAAATTCCGCCGCTCCAGCAGCGCCACCGCCAGCGCATCTCCCACCGCCATCGCCACCGTCGTGCTGGCTGTGGGCGCCAAATTCAACGAACAAGCCTCCTCGCGCACGCTCACGTCCACCACCACGTCGCTTGCCTCTCCCAGCGTCGAGCGCGTTTTCCCCGTCAGCGTCACCATCGGCATCTCCAATCGCTTCAAAGCCTCCAACAATCGAATGATCTCTTCCGTCTCCCCGCCATAAGACACCGCCAGCATGGCATCCCCGCGTGCCAACATTCCCAAATCTCCGTGCAGGGCCTCCGCCGGATGCAGAAAAAACGACGGCGTTCCCGTGCTCGAAAGGGTCGCTGAAATTTTCCTCCCAATCAGCCCGGACTTCCCCATCCCACTCACCACCACGCGTCCCTTGCACGCAAACAACACATCCACGGCCTTCTCAAAACTCGTATCCAGCCGCGCCAGGAGATCCTGAATCGCCTGCGCCTCGATCTTCAGCACACGCCGCGCCGTATCCAAACTCATGGCCTACCCCAACCGTTCCCGCAACCAAACAGTTTCTGCTCGTGCCTTTCTAGAGGCGCCGCGTGCTGCGCCCCAATCAGCACGGTGCAAACTGTCGAAGCACTCGAGCTCATATCTTGCCCCACTGCCGCACCATCACTCCCAATTCTCTCAATTTCCCCAGCAGGGCAGGGAGTTGCGCCAACGGCAACGCATTCGCTCCATCCGACAACGCCGCCGCCGGATTGTCATGCGTCTCCAGAAAAATCCCGTCCACGCCCGCCGCCACACCCGCCCGCGCCAGCGGCTCGATAAACTCCGGCTGTCCTCCGCTCTCGTGCCCCTGCCCGCCCGGCAGTTGCACCGAATGCGTCACGTCATACACTACCGGATACCCCGTCTTCCGCATCACGGGAAACGACCTCATATCCACGACCAAATTCTGGTACCCGAACGAAGCTCCGCGCTCCGTCAAAATAATTTTCGTATTTCCGGTGCTGGCTACCTTTTCCGCGACGTTGCCCATGTCCCACGGCGACAGGAACTGCGCTTTCTTGATATTAATGACGCGCCCCGTTTTCCCCGCCGCGATCAGCAAATCCGTTTGCCGCGCCAAAAACGCCGGGATCTGCAGTACATCGCAAACTTCTGCCGCTGCCCCCGCCTGCGCGGCTTCGTGAATATCCGTCAGCACCGGCAGCCTCAATTCCGCTTTGATTTTCGCCAGTATCTGCAAGCCTTCCTTCGGCCCCGGCCCGCGAAACGCCTTCACCGACGAACGGTTCGCCTTGTCGTAGGAAGCCTTGAAAATATACGGCACACCCGCGTCTGCCGCGATCCGCGCGACCTTCTCCGCCAACATGCACGCGTGCGCTTCGCTCTCAATCACGCACGGCCCCGCAATCAAAAACAGCGGACTCCCGCCTCCCAGGCGCAGCGATCCCAGAGAAATTTCCCTAGACTGAGTCATGGAACTCACTGAAGATAGCATACCCGAATCGTTCGGATGCCCGGTTTTCGGAGGAGATTATGAAATTGAAAATGTTGATTGTTGTTGCCGGCGCTTTGATTGGCGTCCTCTGCGTGGCTAGAGCGCAACAGTCCAGCACTGCGGAAGCGGAGCGCTACATCAAGGAAAGCGAACGCCTATGGGCCGAATCCGTCGCCAGCGGCGACGCCACCTCGGTTCAACGCATTCTCGCCGCCGACTTCCTTGGCGTCGACCCTGACGGCAGCCTCTACGAAAAAGCCAAAATGGTGGCCGCCACGCGCGAGTCCTCGAAGGAATTCATCTCCAACCATCTCAATGAAGTGAAAGTTCGCTTTTTCGGCGACACGGCCGTCGCACAGGGAAGCGAGTCCTGGGTGCGGCGCACCGGCCCACTGTTGCGTGGTCGTTTCGTTTGGACCGACACGTGGATCCGCCGCAATGGCAAATGGCAAATCGTGGCTGCCGAAGATTTGATCGCGCCCGAACCTGCAAAGTAAAAATAAAGCCACCAGCGTTCCTCACGCTCGGTGGCTATTGGCAAACGCGGAGTGTCATTTTTCTATAGGCTGGCGCGCGGCGCAGCACGCATCGCGGGTTCATGCTTCGGCTCGCTGATCGCCGCCACCGGACGCGCCCTTTGCTTTTTGTGTTCCAACGCCGCTCCAATAAACGCTGCAAACAGCGGGTGCGGCTCAAGCGGCTTGGACTTGAATTCCGGATGAAACTGGCAGCCCAGGAACCACGGGTGATCGGGCGCTTCCACAATCTCCACGTAGTTCTCATCCGGCGTCCGCCCGGTGATCCGCAGTCCTGCGGCCACAAGCGTTTTCTCGTAGTCCCTGTTGAATTCATACCGGTGACGGTGGCGCTCGCTGATCTCCAGCTTCCCGTACGCCTTTGCCGCAAACGACCCCGGCTCCAGGCGGCACGGCCACGCGCCCAGCCGCATGGTTCCGCCCATCTCATCCACGCCCAGCAATTCGCGCAGCTTATAAATGACCCGGTTTGGCGTCTGCGGATCAAATTCCGTGCTGTCTGCCTGCTTCATTCCCGCCACATCCCGTGCGTACTCAATCGTCGCGCACTGCATCCCCAAGCAAATCCCGAAAAACGGCACTTTGTGTTCGCGCGCGTATTGAATCGTGTACACCATTCCCTGAATCCCGCGCTTCCCGAATCCGCCCGGAACGAGAATCCCATCGTATCCGTGCAAACGCGCCTCCGCCGTCGCCGCCGAATCAATCTCTTCCGCCTCGATCCATTCCAGCACGGTCTTGTGATTGTGCGCCAATCCTCCGTGCAGCAGCGCTTCCCGCAAACTCTTGTAGGCATCCTCCAGCTGCACGTATTTTCCAACTACCGCGATCCGCGCCTCGCCCGCCGGATGATGCATCCGGTAAACCAGATCGATCCACGGCTTCATGTCCGATGGCCGCGTCTCCAGTTTCAGCAGCCGCAAAATCTGTGCATCGAGTCCTTCTTTGCTCAATTCCGCGGGCACCGCGTAAATCGTGTCCACGTCTTCCATCGAAATCACGCACGAATCCGCCACGTTGCAGAACAGCGCGATTTTCTTTTTCAATTCTCCGGCTATGTGCCGGTCGCTCCGGCAAAGCAATATATCCGGCTGAATCCCGATCCCTAGCAGCTCCTTGACGCTGTGTTGTGTCGGCTTCGTTTTTAGCTCGCCCGCCGCCGCGATAAACGGCACCAGCGTCACGTGTACGAAAAGCGTGTTTTCCGCGCCCATTTCCAATCGCATCTGCCGGATTGCTTCGAGGAAGGGAAGCGATTCAATATCGCCAACCGTTCCGCCAATCTCCACGATCACCACATCGACGCCCTCGGACACCTTCCGCATCGTCTCCTTGATCTCGTCCGTCACGTGCGGAATCACCTGCACTGTCTTTCCCAGGTAATCGCCGCGCCGCTCCTTGGTCAGGATCGTTTCGTAGATTCTTCCGGTGGTCCAGTTATTGTCGCGGGAAAGTTTGGCGTGCGTGAACCGCTCGTAGTGCCCCAGGTCGAGGTCCGTCTCCGCTCCGTCCTCGGTCACAAACACTTCGCCGTGCTGAAACGGGCTCATTGTACCCGGATCGACATTCAGGTATGGATCGCATTTCTGAAGTGTGACTTTGAAGCCGCGGCTTTCGAGGAGACAGCCAATCGAGGAGGCTGCTACGCCTTTTCCCAGTGAGGATACAACTCCGCCGGTTACAAATATATATTTTGGCGCCATCCTTGTAGCCCGCGTTTTCTCGCCGGGCTTGTCGGCCCTCCACAGGATTGACGTACATACAATTATGTTCGCAACTCCCCGAACTGTCAAATCGAACTCTCCGCGGTCTTACAGAAAAATTTCTTCTCTCTCTATCGCGAAACTATTTTCCTGGGAACGGGTTTCTACGGACCGGGGAATACTCTCTGAAGGGCAGCGGTCTTCGTTCTGTTGCAGCGCAAGAAATCTTGCCCTCCGGCAGAAACCGCTTCGGGGGAATTCACCATCTAATGGAGTGGCCATCGCTTTGCCTTTCGAAACGGGTCTTCCGCTTATTCCGGCCCTGCCGGGTTTCATCCCGCAAAGCGAAAGGGTTCCGATGAGGTTTCTTGCAGGTGGGAAGGGGAAATGAATCCAACAATTCGACTCGTAGTGCCATCCTTCATCCTCGCCGGCGCCCTCTCTTTCTGTTTTTCCGCCGGCGCTCAGCAATCCACGCAGCTTGACCTGCGGCGATTGCAATCCTATGAACTAAGCCGCGAGCTTTCTGTTGTAGGCACCGTCATCAAATACGAGCCCGCTTCGTCTGTCGCGCCTATGGGCGTCCATCTCCTGCTTCAGACAGCCTCCGGTCCATTGGACGTCCATCTCGGCAACGCTAAACTTCTGCAAGCCAGCCACCTCGATCTGAACCCTGGTGACAACGTCCGCGTCGTTGGCGAATCCTTGGCTCTCGGCGGTGGAACATACTTTGCCGCGCGCATCGTACAAAAGGGCACCCAGGCCGTCGCCGTTCGCAATGCCAAAGGTTTCCCGTTCCATTCCGCTTCGGCCTTGACGCCCGCTCAGAAGGAATCCCTGCGAGGTGTGCGATGAACCGTCTGCTCGTCGTTCTCGCGAGCGCCGGGACTGTCTTGTGCGCTGGTTGCGGCGGTGGCGGCTCCAATGTTCAGCCACCCCCTCCGACCGGCAAATACAGTCTGGCAAGCCTCAATGGCCAATATTCCTTTGTCACCAGTGGCGAGGTTTTCGCCAGCGGATCTAACGTCCCCACCCCTCTTGCCCGAACAGGTGTTTTCATCGCTGACGGCAAGGGTGGCATTATGGGCGGCATCGAGGATGTGAACTCGGCTGGCCAGGTTAGTCCTGCCGTCCAAATCTCTGGTGGTAGTTACACCGTGAATGCAGACGGCCGTGGCACCTTGACTCTCAACGTCTCGGCTTCCCCCATCAGCTTCGGTATTGTTCTCACTTCCACAAGCGATGGTCTGCTCATCGACGAAACTTCCAATGGCAATCAGTTGTCTACTGGCAGCGGCAATTTCATCTTGCAACAATCGACTCCCTTCGCTCTTTCCGAAATCGCGGGCACTTACGTTTTTGATTTTCCTGGAATGGACGTAAATAACAACCCGGAGTCATTCCTGGGGGAATTTGTAGTTGACGGTGCCACCGGAGCAATCCCGAGCGGTTTCTTTGATGATAATGATTTCGGGACGCTGATCAGTGGCGCAATGATACCAGGCGCGGTCTCTCAGGATCCTTCTACGTTTTCCGCTTTCGGTCGTGGTGTCGCGACCATCGATGGCCAAAATTTCGTCTTCTATATTGTCAATTCCAATCAAGTCCGCTTTCAGAGTACGAACAATGGCATGCTTTCCGGCGACGCCATCGCGCAAACCAGCAACGTTCCGACAAGCACCGGCGGCTTCAACGGCAACTTTGCCTTCGTCCTCTCTGGAAGCTCTAACAACGGCGGCCTTACGCGAGTGGGCCGTTTGACCGCCAACGGCGCAACCGTTAGCAACGTTCTGGCCGACACCGATGATGCAGGCTCCCAGCATCCGTCAAATATTCTCTCCAACGGAACCATCACCTTCGACGCTGCGAACCCTGGCCGTGGCCATATTACGTTTCAGGATCCCAACTTCCCATTCACCTTTGTCTTTTATCTCAGCTCCCTGAATAGTGGTGTGATTCAGGATGTCACTGAGACTACCCCAGGGTCAGGTGCGGGCATCGTTATCGCCGACGGCTCGCTCCTGTTGCAATCGGCGGGCCCCTTGACCCCCATCGGTCCTACGCAGCCTTACGCCATGAACTGGAGCGGCATCGTCACGACGGGGGGTAACTTCCCAATTCAAGATGAAGAAGATCTTCTCGCCCAGGTCACAGCCGCGAGCCCGAACCAGACTCTCAGCGGCACGGCGGACCTCTTTCAGTTCACAACCGGCACACTGCTCACGGGCCTCGGTGTCGGGGGCTCGATCACCATCAATGGGGACGGCACCGGCGGCGACGGGAAACGCAGCGGATTGACGGTTGATCTCACAGGCGCCAATCCAATCACCTTTGTCATTTACTTTGTCAGCCCCCAGACGGCCTTTTTTGCCATCCACTCGGGCAATACGCACCTCGATGCCGGTGTTCTTAAATTGCAGTTATAATCGGTCCCTCAGGCGCTTCGCTTCAAGCGCCGCGGCTTTCGAGGAGACAACCAATCGAGGAAGCTATGGCCGTAACTCCGCGAACTGTCAAATCGAGTTCCGCGTTTTTAAGGAGAAATTTTGAGAATACCATCTGAAGTGCAGCGATCTTCCTTCTGTTGCAACGTAGGAAGTTTTGCGCTTCAGCAGAGACACTTCGGGGGAATTCGCCATCTAATGAAGTGAACTGTTTCTTTGCGCCTCAGAACGGGTTTTTTCCGTTTACCGCGGCCCCGCCGGGGTTCCATCCCGCAAAGCGAAGGTTATGATGGGGTTCTTGCAGGTGGGAAGGGGAAATGAATCCAACAATTCGACTCGTAGTGCGATCAATCATTCTCGCCAGCGCCCTCTCTTTCTGTTTTCCCGCCGGGGCTCAGCAATCCTCACAGCTCGATCTGCGGCGTTTGCAATCCTATGAGCTAAGCCGCGAGCTTTCTGTTGTAGGCACCATCATCAAATACGAGCCCGCTTCTTCCGTCGCGCCCATCGGCCCGCATCTGCTTCTTCAGACCGCTTCCGGTCCATTGGATGTCCATCTCGGCAATGCCAAATTGCTCCAAGCCAGCCATTTCGATCTCAATCCCGGCGACAACGTCCGCATTGTCGGCGAATCCTTGGCCCTCGGTGACGGAACATTTTTCGCCGTTCGCATCATCCAAAAAGGCACGCAAGCGGTTGCCGTTCGCAATGCCAAGGGTTTTCCGCTCACGCCCGCCTCGGCCTTGACGCCCGCTCAGAAGGAATCCCTGCGAGGTGTGCGATGAGTCGCCTCCTTCTCGGTCTCTGCGCAGCCGCGGCTCTCTGGACCGCCGCCTGCGGTGGTGGCAGCATCGTGCCGCCGCCGCCCCCGGTTGGTAAATACAATCTCGCCAGCTTGAATGGGCAATACGCTTTTGTAACTAACGGCGAAGTCATCAAGAGCTTGTCCTCAGCCAGTCCACTCGCACGCGCCGGTTCTTTCGTCGCCGATGGCCAAGGCCACATAACCGGCGGCATCGAAGACGTGAATGCCACGGGCCTTTATACTCCGGCGCTCACAATCAGCGGCGGCGGCTACACCGTCAATGCTGACGGCCGCGGCACATTGACTCTAAACGTGATGATGTCAAACGGCACCACGTCTCCAATCAATTTCGGCATCGTCCTGACTTCCGTTAACGACGGTCTGCTGATTGATGAGACCTCCAACAACAACCAGGCCTCCAACGGCAGCGGCAATTTCGTCCTTCAGAGAGGGGCACCCTTCACCGTCGGCTCCGCCTCGGGCACGTACGTCTTCGATTTTTCGGGATTCGATGTGAGCTCATTTCCCGACTCGATTGTCGGCAAATTCAACGTGAACGGCGGCGTCGTCAGCGCAGGCGTCCAGGACGAAAACGATAGCTTCAGTTCCGCGCTTCCCCCTACCCCGACTCCTGTTTCGTTCACAGGCACGCTCACCGCAGATACTCTGGAGCCGCCCGCCGATCTCAGTACGTTTGGTCGTGGTATCGCATCCCTCAACGGCATCCGATACGTCTTTTACATCGTCGATAGCACCAGGATTCGATTTCTAAGCGCCAGCAACGGCGGCAATGAAATGCTTACTGGTGATGCCGTCCTTCAAAATAATCCCCCCACCAACCTCAGCGGTGGCTTGGCATTTATCGTTGCCGGGAGCGCCGCCAGCAGCGGCGTCACTCGTGTCGGCCGCTTCACCGCGAACGGAACAGGCCTGACGAACGTAGTCTTCGACACGAACAACGCAGGCACATTCACGAAATCAGGGGGCCCGGCGAGCACCATCAGCAATACGAGTGTTACTATGGACGGGGCACATCCGGGCCGTGGGGTTCTCACCTTTACGGATTCGAATTTTGCTTTCCCGTTCACCTTCGTTTTCTACCTTAGCTCTGCAACGAGTGGCGTCATCCAAGAGGAGAGCCAATCCGCAGGCGCCGCCGTTGATGTCGCCGATGGCTCCCTCGCGGCACAGTTCGGCGGCCCTTTTTCCACTACTAACATCACCGGAACCTACGCTTTGAATTGGAGCGGACTGAGCGTCCAGCAAGGATCTGCCGGGATCGTCGATGAAGAAGATCTCCTCGCCCAGACCACGGTCACAAATCTAGCGCTCAGCGGGACTTCGGACATCTTCCAATTCACCGCAGGCCAGCCGCAAACGGGCCTCGCCGTCGGTGGTTCCATCACCTTCAACGGTGGCGACGGAACCGGTGGGGACGGCAATCGCAGCACTATGAGTGTGATTTACAACAAAAGCTCCGGCTCAACGGTCAACTGCGTTGTCTATTTCGCGACTCCCCAGCTCGCCTTCTTTGCGAATAGTAACAACCAGGGCACCACGCGCATCGTTGCCGGCGTCCTGAAAACCCAGCAATAGCCAAGCTTCATCAATCGATCTGAACTTCACCGCTCGGCGGCCTCTCGGCCGGGCCTTTTTTTCCTGTAGCTAACCCCTTCGGGCCTAACGGTTTTGCTCTTCACGCTTTTTCTGTCAGTAGCAGTTTCTCGACCCGCGCCACATCCTCCGGCACATCCACGCTTACCGCGTCGTGTTCCACTTCCGCCACGCGGATCTTCCATCCATTTTCCATCCAACGCAGTTGCTCCAACTGCTCAATTCTCTCCAACTCCCCCTGCGGCAATGTCGGATACTCCAGCAGCGCTTCGCGCTGAAAGACGTAAAGCCCCAAATGCTTCAAATGCCGCACCTGAATTTTGCTCGCGGTGTCCCGCACCCAGGGGACCGGGGCCCGCGAAAAGTAAAGAGCGTTGCCGTCAAAATCCAGCACGGTCTTCACGACGTTCGGATCCATGATGTCACCGGGAGTTTTGATGGGCACCGCCACCGTGCTGACCGAAGCCGCCGGTTCCTCGAGCAGCGCCCCCACGGCCGTGTCCACAGCAGCCGGATCTAACAGCGGCTCATCTCCCTGCACGTTCACAAAAACATCGCCTTCCACGTGCGCCGCCACTTCCGCCACCCGTTCCGTCCCCGTTCGGTGATCGGGGCGCGTCATGCGCGCTTGGCCCCCGAATCCTTCCACCGCTTTCACGATCCGTTCGTCATCAGTCGCTACGATCACTTGGTCCACGCGTTGTGCCATCTTTGCGCGCTCGTACACCCGTTGAATCATGGGTTTCCCTGCCAGCGAAATCAGGGGTTTTCCGGCTAGGCGCGTGGACCCGTAACGTGCGGGAATAACGACGATGACATTCGGCCGATTCATCGAAGCTCCGGGTCTCGGGAATTTTTGGACCGCTTCTGAAGTCCTTGTCTAGCGGACGCCGCGATGCTACCACACGACCACCGCTCCAGCCGGTTCATCCAAATTATTCGTCCTGAACATCGAGCAATTGTTCTTGTTTTCGTAAATCCGGATGATACAATGATCTTAGTCCGAACCGCGCGGCCATCCCGGCAGGCCGGGATGTTGGGGGCGCCGTGAAACGCGATTTACTGTTGACCTTCGAGGGGTCACGTTTTGAATTCAGTCGCGTCGTTGCTGTTTCCCTGCGTACCCTGCTGATCGTTTGCTTCCTCGCCTCCCAATCTCTCCCCGCTTCCCTGGCGCAATCTTCTTCTGATGAAAACAAATCCAAAGATGATTCCAAGAAAGAAGAGCCGAAGAAAGAAGAAGTTACGAGGGACGAGCTCGCCAACGCTGACGCACGGAAAGACGACGTCCGCAGGGATACTCTCGGCACCACCCTGAAGCCTGGCCAAATTTTGCACCTGGACGTCGATCTCGCACTCGTCAACGTCACGGTCACGGACCCCTACAATCGCCTGGTCACGGGCCTCGAGACCGACAATTTCCGCGTTTTCGAAGACAACATCGAGCAGGAACTCATCACCTTCTCGGCCGAGGACGTTCCCATCTCCATCGGCGTGATTTTTGATTTCAGCGGTAGCATGTCCAACAAGGTCGGCAAAGCTCGCGAAGCCGCCCTGCAATTCTTCAAGACCGCCAACCCCCAGGATGAATTTTTCCTCGTCAGTTTCAACGAGCGCGCCGAATTGACCAGCTCTTTTACCAACAGCGTCGAGGATCTGCAGAGCCGCATGATGCTGACGACCCCCAAAGGCCGCACTGCCCTTCTCGACGCCATCTATCTTGGACTCAGCCAGATGAGGGGTGCACACAACGCCAAACGTGCCTTGCTCATCCTATCCGATGGAGGCGATAATCATAGTAGGTACAACGAGAGCGATATCAAGCGGCTGGTGAAAGAAGCGGACACCCAGCTCTATGCGATCGGCATCTTTGACCCGCTTGGCTATCGCAACCGGACGCCGGAAGAACTCGCCGGCCCGTCACTCCTCGGTGAAATCACCGAGATGACCGGTGGCCGCGTTTTCGCCGTCGAAAAGCTGGATGAGCTTCCGGACATTGCTTCCAAAATTGGCATGGAGCTGCGAAATCAATATGTTCTGGGCTACCGACCAAGCAACAAGGCTCACGACGCGCGCTGGCGCAAAGTCAAAATCAAATTGCGCGCTCCCAAGGGGCTCCCGCCACTCAGTGTTTATTCCAAGACGGGTTACTACGCTCCCAGCCACTAAATCTCCGCGCCGCCCTTTTTTCGTTCTGGCCTATTGTTCTCTGTTGTTGTGTTTCCTCGCCCTTTTCGTCTCGAATGCGCACGCGCAGATTCCTGTAGCTAATCCCGCGCCGCCTGCCCCTCCCGGCCAGGAATCGAGCGCTGGCAAGCAAGGCGCAAAAATTGTTCTAAACGTGGACCTGGTAGTCCTGCACACCTCCGTCCTCGATGACCGCCAGCGCTTCGCCGATGGCCTCAAGCAGGAGAATTTCCGCGTCTTCGAAGACAAAGTGGAACAAAAACTTTCCGTCTTCAAGCGCGAAGACGTTCCCGTCAGCATGGGCCTGGTCATTGATAACAGCGGCAGCATGCGCGACAAGCGGCCCCGTGTAAACGAAGCCGCTCTTACCTTCGTGCAGGCAAGTAATCCCCAGGATGAAGCTTTCGTCGTCAATTTCAACGATGACTTTTATCTCGACCTCGACAAGGATTTCACCTCCAGCATCCCCGAACTCAAGGAAGCTCTCGAGCGCATCGATTCACGCGGCAGCACCGCTCTCTACGACGCCATTATCGGCTCGATGGATCATCTGAAAAAAGCTTCGAAAGACAAGCGCGTTCTGCTGGTAGTCACGGATGGCGAGGACAACACCAGCCACAACTCGCTCGAAAGAACCATCCGCGAGGTTCAGAAAACCGACACGGTCGTTTACACCATCGGATTGCTCAGCCAGGAGACCAAAAGATCCGCCAAAAAAGCCAAAAAAGCTCTCGAGGATATCGCCAAAGCTTCGGGCGGTGTCGCTTACTTCCCGGAAAACGTCGAGGATGTCCACAACATTTGCCAGCAGGTCGCTCACGATATCCGCAACCAGTACATCCTTGCGTACTATCCGACGAACAATAAGCGCGACGGCACGTTCCGCGCGGTCACCGTGGAAGTCATTCCTCCCCGCGGTCGCGGCAAGCTCGTCGCCCGTACGCGCAACGGCTACTACGCGCCCAACACCCCCGCTGGCGCCTCAGCCGGTAATTGACGAGGCTTCCTCGCTTGGTCATCTCGAGGAGCGTACAACGAGGGATTTCTCCTTAGGCGTGAATTGTAGTGGCCGCTCTTTAGACCGGCGTTTTTGCTTGTCGCTTTTCCACGATGCCACGAAGCGTCGTCCCCTAACCAAGTTCCTCCGGCTTCATTCTTTTTTGGGTTCGTCGAGTTTCCTTAACATCTCCTTCGCATTTTTATCCATTGGGTCGAGCGCCAGCGCTTTCTCATAATTCTCTCGTGCGTTTTTCAGGTCTCCCGCTTTCATGTAACCATCCCCAAGGCTGTCCCACACATTTCCCGATTGCGGAAACTGTTCCGCATTCAGCTTGAATATCTGAATCGCGCCCGCGGCGTCATTTTTGTCCAGGACGGTGTAGCCGAAGTTATTCAGCGACCCCTCGCCGAAGTCATACGCATTCCGCCCATAGAATTTCTTTCTGAGCGCCGCGTAATCGTCGATGGTTGCCTGGAGTCCCTTCGTTCGATACTTCTCTCCCAACTCTTCTTCGAGCGTCATGGGCCGCGGCACGCCGTGGTGGCAGGTGTGGCACCACATGTTCACGCGCTGGTCGCCGCTCGGCTGGATCTTTTTCAGGTGATCGTTGATATCCCCAAGCATGCGGAGCATTTCTCGCGCGCGGTCTTTGTTGGGGTTTTCGTTGGAAGCAAAATCGTAGGTGCTGAGCGGCTTGCCTTCCTCCCCCTTGTGGCAATACGAACAGCGCACCCCGAGCGCCCGCGTGAATCCCTTCATCACCGGTTCCAGCCGCGACCCCGGCCAATCCTTGGGCAATACCTGCAGGTCTTTCGGTTTTTCCGGCCAGGACCACTTTTCCTGCGCGCCGGCCGGAAGAATCCCGATCGCCGCGACGGAAAGAACGATCAAAACGCTGGGCAAGATTGTTCGGGACATGGGCCTCTCCTCCTGGTGACGCGCGCCGCGCCCCGCCATTGTAGACGGATGGCGGGCCCTCTTGGAAGCCGACTGCTCGGCCGTACGCGGTGCACCGATTCCGGTGAATAGTTGTGATAACCGCGTGACCTGTCCTTCCGGACAGTGCACGTCAGGCATCGCTCGAACCTGCTGGGTGTTTCCCCCTGCGAGAATAAAGGTACGGAGCACGCGGCAACCCGGTTGATGGTTATATCCCTTGCGGAGAGGCTCCGGATGCGTTTGCGTTCCGATCCCAATTTCTCGTGAGAGGAAGCATGATGAAGAAACTGTTTATGATCAGCCTTCTGATTTCCGCGGCCTGCGGCCTGCGGGCCAAGGACAAGCCTGACTATGAAAAGGGCGTGTTGCTGCAAATGGATTCGACGGCCTGCGGTCTTTCCGAAAAAGACGCCAAGAGCCTGACAGGTGAGCTCATCGGCACGGACAGCCAGAACAAGAAAACGCAACAAGTGCTGTGCCAGGAATACATTCTGCAGTCCGATAAGATCACCTATCGCATCCGGCCGAAAGACGACAAACATCCCGCTCTTCTGCCCATCGGTGAGACGGCGAAATTTCGCATTCACAAGGACAAGCTGCTGCTCCTGGTGCCCGAAGGCGATGGCAAGGAGCGCGAATACCTCGTCGTGTCGATGACTGCGCGCACGGATGTTGAGAAAAAGCAGGCCGCCGCAAATTCTTCGAACAACTAACGTCGCTTCCTTATTTATTGCTATGGCTGACCGGAAAAGGCGGCTTCGGCCCGGCTTTTTTTTTCGGCAACTGGGGGTTGCTCAGGCAGCCGTCATTTGGCCGGAAGACCGGCTATGGTGAAGACCGTGCCATAGGCCGGATTGCCATTTGCGTCCGTGCCTTGGGCACTCGCGGTTCCGTAAAGCGCGCCGTCGGTGGCCTGGATCACGCCAGCCACGGGGGTGGCGCCATTCGTTCCGCTGAGCGCCAATTGGTGCACCGTAACGCCGCGGGGGCTTACCGCAAAGACCTCCCCAAAATTATTCGAATATGTGTTGGTGTTAAAGATGGAGGTAGTCCACAAGTTGCCGTCCGTCGCTTGCAATAGTGGACCGACGTTTTGCCCTCTAACGAAGGGGATCGGGAGCGGCGAAATATTCTTAACAGCACCCGTCAGCGAGCTGGAGAAAAGGGTGAAGCTGCCATTACTTTGGGGGCGCGACACTCCGTAGAGCGTGCCGTTGGAGTCCTCAGTGAGCCTGTTCACGGGAAACACGCCACTCGGGAAGCTGTGAATGGTCTTGAACTGACCATCGGTGGGATTGACGCGGAAAAGCGTTCCGGGGTTGAAATTACCCGTCGTGCCATACAGGTTTCCATCCGACGCCAGAATCACGCCAAGAGGATAATTAGCCTCCTTCACCCCATCCAAGGCGTGTAGAACAGTGAACGTTCCAGGAGGCGTGACGCGAAATACGACGCCGCAGCCAAGGTTCTGGCAGACGGTTACTCCCGCAATTAATCCACCGCCTTCGGTAGTCCCGTACATGTTGCCATCGCTGCCCGCCGTGAGGTTGTCGGGAAAGGAGCCCGTCGTGCAACTCGTGCAAAAGACTTCGAGAACCTGGAAGCCGGTTCCTGTCTTACTGACCTTGAAAAGGGTTCCTGCACTGTCGGGGTTAGGGCCGCCGAAGCCGTTGAGGCCATACAGAAACCCGTCGCTACCTTCTACCAAGGCAACGGGGCGGTCGCCTTGGTCATATAAACCAGTTTTCGGGTCTTGCTGAAATGTGTAGAGCACTGTCACCTGACCCGCGGCCGTGATTTTGTAAACTGTTTCATTGTCTACGCCATAGAAATTGCCGTCCGAAGCCTGGATCAGCGCCGTGGGCTGGCTGCCGTCGGGGCAGAGGCTATTCGGACACGAAAATCCAAAGAGTTCAGTTATCGTGAATGTTTGGGCATGGACAGCGTTGGCTAAAGAGAAACCTAACAGAAGAAATAGAATGCGTTTCATGTTGGCGGCTCCTTTGAGAAGTGTTAGGGGCGGGGCGGGGAGCCCCACGCTGGTTTCGGACTCTAGCTTGGCGTTTGTCTGCGAATTGTAAAACGTTTGTAAAAATAATGGATGGAGAGGTAGGCTCTAGAGCCAAAACAAACTTCCCGGACCTGCGAGCTAATTACGTAATCTGGTTGAGTGATTGATTCTCTTCGGATCCGCTCTCTTCGCCATCGCGGATCTGTACTGCGGATGCGTTGCCTGGAAACTACGAGCGCGCGGCGCGCCGCGCCCCGCCATTGTAGATGGATGAGAGGCCCTTTGGCACCAGGCGGGTCAGCCGGACGCATTGATTCAAACAAGGGGGAAACCGCTGAGTTCGAAGTGGCGGACGCAAGGGATCCTAGCGAAGGTTCAAAGCGAAGACTATTTTCTGTTTTCAAGCAAGCGTGCCATGACCTGTGGATCGGCGGTCGGCAGCTTGCAAACATAGTCTTCGCAAACGTACGCCGTCGCACCGCCCTTCATACGATGGGCGCCCGCTACAAACGGCAACCAGCGAGCAAGCTGCCGTTGCCCGGCAGCACCATCGGCGAGAAGAAGAATTTTGTTTGGGAGGAACCGCATATTGACTTGCCGCAATAATGCACGAGTGTCCTTCGCAGTGGGATCACCGGCAATGAGGATTTGTTTCGTCTGCGCCAATCGAAAATCGAGAGCGGAGGCTAACCCCGGAACTGCTTCGGGGTCGAACTGAAGCCGAGCCGAGAATGCGGACAACGTTTTATAGGCTTTATCTCGCCACTCGGCGCGGTCCGTGAATTGGGCCAGGCGAAGAAGATTCATGGCAGCCGTCGAATTGGGCGAAGGCTCAGCGCCGTCGTAGGCTTGACGAGTACGGCTCAAAAGCGAAGTATCCGACGAGCCCGCCTCAAAGTAGCCGCCCTCATTGGCGTCTCCGAATAGCTTGTCCTGTTTTTCTTGCAGCGAAACTGCCCAGGTCAGCCAGTGAACCTGGAAGCCCGCTTGGTAAAGATCCAAAAGACCGCTGATGAGATCGGTGTAGTCGTCGAGGAAGCCGTCCACACTGGGACCGCCTGCGCGATAGCTCCGCCAAAGCTTTCCTGACTTTGAATCATAAAGACGCGTTTCGACAAATCTTGCCGCGGCTTGCGCAGCTTCGAGATAGCGGGGCTCCTCGAGAGCTTGGCTGGCCCACGCCATGGCCGAAATCATCATGCCATTCCAGGCCGTGACGATCTTATCGTCGAGCGGCGGCCGCGGGTGGCGAGCGCGCGCTTCCAACAAGGATCTTCGCGCGGCAGTCAGCTTCTCTGCGGTTTGCTCAACGGTCAGGCCGAATTTGTTCGCGGCTTCCTCTGTCGAGTGCGCTTCATATAGGACATTTTTACCATGCAGTTCGCCGCGAACATCCTGTTGCGCGGGGACGTTGCCGTCGGCTTCGACTCCGTAGGCATATGCGAAAACGGCGGCCTCCCTCTTGCCCAGGACATTTTCAATTTCCTTGTTTGTCCAGAGGTAGAACGCGCCCTCAGCGTTCTCCGGCGACCCGGGAGCAATCGGGCTGTCCGCATCCTCGGCGGAAGCGAAACCGCCGTGAGTCTGCTGCATCTCACGCAGCGAAAAATCGAGAATGTTTCGCGTGGCCTCGGCATAGAAGCGGTCGTGCGTGATCTGGTAGGCCTCGGTGTAAACGATGGCAAGTTGTGCCTGGTCGTAAAGCATCTTCTCGAAATGAGGGACGAGCCAGGTCGCCCCCGTCGAATAGCGGTGAAAACCGCCGCCCAGCTGGTCGCGGATGCCCCCGCGTTCCATCGCGCGAAGCGTGTTCAGCGTCATATCGAGGGCGTCACGCTGGCCGCTGCGGGCGTAATAGCGCAGCAAAAAACACAGAGTGACCGGCCTCGGAAATTTCGGCGCTCCGCCGAAGCCCCCGTTCGCGACGTCGTAAGTCAACGCAATCTGCCTGTAGGCCTGGTCGAGAACAGCAGTTTGCAAATCGCCGGTGGCCGGAGGCTGCTTGCTGACAATGTCAATGAGTTGCTGAGCGGCGCGTCCTGCGGTCTCAGTGATGGAATCGTGTTGTTCGCTCCAGGCGTCAGCGGCTTTTTGCAAGAGCGATTTAAGCTGGTCCGCCGGAAAGTAGGTGCCACCGAAAAAAGGTTTGCGGTCGGGAGTGAGCAGCACATTGAGCGGCCAGCCCGCATTTCCCGTGGTTGTTTCGACATACGCGATGTACAGGCGGTCGATGTCCGGCCGTTCTTCGCGGTCGACCTTGATGGAAACAAAATACTCATTCAGGATGGCCGCAACGCTGGGATCGGAATACGACTCTTTCTCCATGACGTGGCACCAATGACACGTAAAGTAGCCAATCGAGAGAAAGATCGGTTTGTTCTCCTTGCGCGCTTTTTCGAAGGCCTCGTTGCCCCACGGATACCAGTCCACTGGATTGTGGGCGTGCAGTAACAAATAAGGACTCTTGGCGCGCACAAGACGATTCGTGTAATGGTATTGTCCTGTTCCGTTGCGCCGCTCAGCGGACGGCGCATCTTTGGATTGTGTGGAGACATCGGCCGTCGCACTAGGGTGTGCGCCAGTGTCCCTCGGAGACGCCACGGCAAGGAACAGCAGCCCGGCGCGAAGCCACTTACATCGCTCATATCGACGAATTTTGAATCGCACGCCACCCGCGAGTGTTTGGTACAGGCGGCGGCCGAGGCCCCCTAGCCAAAGGACAGGTAGACCGGAAGCAGGGAGGTGGTAGGATCTACAGCGTAAGAATTGTTTCTGGAGGTTGCGAGACAAAAGAAGTAGGCTCTAATTAGAAATCATCGACCTTCACTGATTATCCTACCCGATCACGGTGATGGCTGAGAGGATTTTATGCGGATTTTCCTCTTATCCTTAGCGCTGGGCATCGCAATTATTGCTCTGCGCATTCTCTTTGCCCTCAAGACGGCTCACACGAAGTCGGATTGGAAGGAGCTTGGTGACGCCAAGACCGCTGCTGCCAGCGCTGGTCGGGCGATCAATAGCAGCGGCGCTGCACCCGCCTTGCCGGGTGCGGGCGACCCTCCGGGTCAGAAAACATCGCTAGAAGAGAAGACCGTTCCCGCCAGCGCAGCTGGTCCTCTTTCGGGCGCGGATGCTCGCGGCGGTGCCGGTATCGAGGCTGCAATGCCTCCGGCGATTTCCACCGGAACCAGGCGGGAGAAAGTTGAAAGGAAAGAAATGTGGGTCGACAGCCACTACTGTTGGGTGGTGCTCTGCAAGAACCATTGGTTTCATCTTCGGCAGAACCTTTTCTTCAGGCACAGAATCCCCCTTGCCGAGACCGATCCCGTCGCCCCTCGCCCTTCCCTCCAAGGCCGCTTCAGTGTCCGGTGCGATGACTGCCTTAAGGAGTATTTCTATAAGCCCAGGGACGTGCTCAAATACGAACCGGAGCTTTCTGACTCTTTCACTCCGCATCCCCTATTTCGAGATTGTTAAGGGGTAGTCGAGCAAACCCGCGCCGCTTTCTTGCCCCCGACCAGCACCATTGCCCGCAGTTATCGAGCCAAGGGTGGACGGCGATCAGGTACAGCCCTACTGAACGTTCCTGAAATGCCTTGTCGAGCCACTCGAGCGTACGGTCCTTGTCGCCAAGATCGAAATATGCTCCGGCCATGGTGAGTGCTGCAACATACTGTGTTTTACTTTTCCTCAGAGAATAACTGATAGCCATGCGCGCAAGTTTATGTCCTGGGTCAGCTGCGCCGCGCTTCCCAATTTTGCGCCAATTCCGCGTCGCCTGCCAAACTGAGGGATCGTAGCCACTCCTGGAAGCCTTCGTACCCGAGGGATCGGGAGTATCCGATGAGGCTAGCCCGTCGACGGGTCACGGGCCACGGATCACGATTCAGGGCGCGGCGCCGGCGAAGGCGGCGCTGATCTGGCGGAGGAAGCTGGTGCCGTGGGGAATGGCGGTGGCGAAATTCTCGGCGATGGTTTGGCCCATGTCGGCGAGGGTGTCGCGAATGCCGAGGTTGACCCCGGCGCTAGAAGCGGCGGAATAAACGAGGATGGGGACGTATTCGCGGGAATGGTCGGTGGTTTCCCAGCGCGGATCGGGATCGCAGCCGTGGTCGGCAGTGATGATGAGGAGATCGGATAGGCTGAGGAGCGGCAAGAAAGCGGCGAGCAGGCGGTCGAATTCTTCGAGCGATTTGGCAAAGCCTTCTACGTCCTTGCGGTGGCCGTAGAGCATGTCGAAGTCGACGAGGTTGGCGAAGATGAGCCCGCTCTCGCGTTCCTTCGCGGCGGCGGTGAGTTTTTCCATGCCGTCGGCGTTGCCTTTGGTGGTGACGTATTCTTCGACGCCGCGGCCATTGTAGATGTCGTGAATTTTGCCGATGCCGAAGACGCGCACTTTGCCCGCGGCGAGCACGTCCATGAGCATGGGCTTGGGCGGATCGACCGCGTAGTCGTGGCGGCGTGTGGTGCGGACGAAATGGCCGGGCGCGCCGGTAAAGGGGCGCGCTATCACGCGGCCGACGCGATGCGGGCCGTCGAGAAGTTTGCGCGCGATTTCGCACATGCGATAGAGCTCGTCGATGGGGGTGACTTCTTCGTGCGCGGCGATTTGGAAAACGCTGTCGCCGGAAGTGTAGACGATGGGCTTTCCGGTGCGGACATGCTCTTCGCCAAGCTCCTTGACAATTTCGGTGCCAGAGGCAGGCTTGTTGCCAATGGTTTTCTTGCCGATTTGCTTCTCGAATTCGGCGATGAGTTCCGGCGGGAAACCGTTCTTGTAAACGGGAAAGGCCTGGTCGAGCCAGACGCCGGCCATTTCCCAGTGGCCGGTGGTGGTGTCTTTTCCGGGCGAGCGCGTTGCGCCTTTCCCGTAGGCGCCCAGCGGACGGGCCGGCGGCGACTGAAATTTGAGCGGCGCGATGTTCGCAAGACCCAGGCGAATAAGACTAGGGATTTCGAGCGGGCGCGATTCGGCGATGTGCCCAAGCGTATTGCGGCCGACATCGCCGTAGTCGGCGGCGTCGGGAAGCTCGCCGATACCCACGCTGTCGAGCACGATCCAGAAAATTCGGTCGAATGGACTCATTTCTGCGGCCCCTCGCAACATTTCAGTCGAACTGTACCACAGAGATTGTGACCTGGCGCACATCGGGTCGCGGCGGGCGGGGCTAGGAGGCTTGCGCCGAGACGGCGGAAATGTTGATATGGGCTGAACTCTTTTGGAATCCCGCGCGTAGTATTAAGTAGTGGAGGTGGGCAATGGCCCAGGACGGTAATCCCAGGCGCATTTCGCTGGTCGGCCCGCTGATTCTCATCACCATTGGCGCGCTTTTTTTGGTGCACAATTGGCGGCCGGATTTTGAACCATGGCCCATCTTGGCGACGTATTGGCCGTTGATCTTGATTTTTATCGGGCTGGGAAAAGTCTGGGACAACATGCAGAGAACCCGCAATCCAAATGCGCCGCCGGGAATTTCGATTGGCGCGACCATCGGGATGCTGGCGCTTGTCTTTGTGCTGGTGGCGCTGCTGTGGCACGGGAGGAGTTTTTCGCGGCGGCACGGATGGAATGCAGGCTCGAAACACAGCACGCGAATTGTGGAACCGCAGAAGGCGAAATCGGCAAAGGCAAGATTGGAGATGGGCGCGGGAGAATTGACGATCAATGGCGGGTCGCCCAACCTCCTGGACGCAGACTTTAACTACAACGTGTCGTTCGATGAGCCGCGGGTGGACTATACCGTGTCGAACGGCGTCGGCGAGTTGGATATCAAGCAGAATGGAAACTCGGTGCACTTCGGGAATTCGCGGAACGAATGGAACCTGCGGTTCGGTAAGGACGTGCCGTTGGATTTGAAAGTGGATATGGGAGCGGGACACGGAAATCTGCATCTTCGGGAGGTGCCGTTGACGGGTTTGGAATTGAACATCGGGGCGGGACAGGTGGATGTGGATTTGACCGGAGACAGAAAAACGGATCTGAACGCGGATATTGAGGGAGGCGTGGGGCAAGCGAATATTCGCTTGCCAAAAAATGTTGGTGTCGTCGCGCACGCGTCAGGGGGAATCGGCTCGATTGACGTGCGCGGGCTGAAGCACGATGGCGACACGTACACGAATGATGCGCTGGGAAAAAGTAAGGCGACGATCCATTTGAAAGTGGAGGGTGGAATCGGGCAGATCGTGCTTACTCAGGAGCAGTAATTTTGATTCCCGTGAGTTTTGGTGGCACTGGGTTTTGAGGAAGGACGGCCCGGCCCATTTTTTCCCAATTTGCTGCCCCGTTTGCCCGGATTTGACGGGCGACGTATAATTTGAAGTTTAGGCAGTGCGCGGTGAAGGCGCTGTCTGAGCTCCCTCTTGGCCACCAAAGAGATTACCTACGCAAGTACCGAAGTCCGGACCCAGCAGGACTCCATCCTTGTCCGGGGCGCGCGCGTTCATAATCTGAAAAATATCAGCGTCGAGATTCCGCACAATGCCATTACCGTGGTGACCGGCGTCAGCGGCTCGGGGAAATCGTCGCTCGCTTTCGACACGATTTATGCGGAAGGGCAGCGGCGGTACGTGGAATCGCTCTCCGCGTACGCGCGCCAATTTCTCGAGCGCATGGAAAAGCCGGATGTGGATGAGATTTCGGGGATCGCTCCGGCGGTGGCCATCCGGCAGAAGAATTCCACGCGAAATCCGCGGTCGACGGTGGCCACGGCCACGGAAATTTACGATTACTTGCGGCTGCTTTTTGCACGCTGCGGGCAGACCTTTTGCATTAAGTGCGGCGCGGAAGTAAAGCGGGACAATCCCGACGAAATCGCCACGAGGATTTTGGAGCTGACAGCTGGTCGGCGGTTTTACGTTTTGCACCAGTTTCGAATCGCTGGCGTGGCGGCGGGAGCGGCAGCGGGTGGCGTTGTTTCAAAACGCGCAGCAAAGAGAATCAGCGCCGGGCCTACCACGGAAGCGATTCGCCAGGCGCTGCTGGATTTGCAGAAGCGGGGATTCAACCGGCTGTATCAGGGCGGGCGGGTGCACGAATTTTCTTCTCCGGAAACGCTGCTCGACGTGGATTTCGCGAAACCGGTTTACGTGCTCGTTGATCGCCTTGCGGTGAATCCGGAGTCGCGCGCACGGCTGGTGGATTCGATCGAGATTTGTTACCGCGAAGGGCAAGGCGAGGCGATTCTTGAATTCATCGGGGATGGCGCGGGAAATTCCGCCGAGCGCATGACCTTTAACGAGCGATTCGAATGCAAGAACGACGGCACACTTTATCAGGAGCCGGAGCCGCGGCTTTTTTCGTTCAACAATCCTTATGGCGCGTGCCCGCGCTGCCAGGGATTCGGGAATACCATCGATTTCGATCTGAACCTCGTGGTACCTGATCCGAGCAAATCTTTAGATGAGGGCGCCATCGAGCCGTGGACCAAACCGAAGTACCGGACACTCTTTCAGGACGCGAAAAAATGGGCGCGCGGACGGGGCATTCCGACGAATGTGCCGTGGCGCCAACTGACGGCCGAACAGCGAAGGCTGATCCTCGAGGGCGATTCGGAAAACGAGTATGAAGGGGTGAAGGGATTCTTTAGCTGGCTGGAGCGAAAGAAATACAAGTTGCATGTCCGCGTGTTTCTGAGCCGCTTCCGAGGGTACGCGACCTGCCCCGATTGCGGAGGAACGCGGCTGCGTGCCGAGGCGCGAGCCGTGCGCGTCGCGGGGAGATCGATCACGGAAATCTGCAAGCTGACGGTGAAAGAGGCGCGGGTTTTCTTCGCGACTCTTCAGCTCTCGCAAGCCCACCTGAAGATCGCGGATAAAATCCTGGAAGAGATTCGCACGCGACAGCAATTTCTCGATGAAGTTGGCCTCGATTACCTAACCCTGGAGCGCCTGACCTCGACACTTTCCGGCGGCGAATCACAACGCATACAACTCGCAACGTCGCTTGGCTCGCATCTCGTTGGCGCACTTTACGTCTTGGATGAACCTTCGATCGGCCTGCACCCGCGGGACACACAGCGACTGATCGAAATACTGAAATCGCTGCGGGATTTGGGAAACACGGTCCTGGTCGTGGAGCACGATCCGGACACGATCCACGCAGCGGATTGCGTCATCGACCTGGGACCGGGAGCTGGGGAGCTGGGCGGCAAGCTGCTTTTCTCAGGCACTTACGATGCCATGCTCGCGGAGCACAAGTCGCTCACCGGGCGGTATCTCAGCGGCGAACTGCGAATTCCCGTGCCGAATATCCGGCACAAACCAGCGGGCAAATTTCTGCGGGTGATGGGGGCGAGCCTGCACAATTTGCAGAATCTGGATTTGATGATTCCGCTGGGCACATTGACGGTGGTTACAGGCGTCAGCGGCTCCGGAAAATCCACGCTGGTTCACGACGTCTTGTACAAAGCGCTGGCGGCGAAGCGGGTCGGCGGCAGCGTCAAGGAGTTCTGCGACCGGCTCGATGGCGAGTCGAATCTCCGCGAAGTGATCATCGTGGACCAGTCGCCCATCGGCAGGACGCCGCGTTCGAATCCCGCGACGTATTTGAAGGCGTTCGACGCGATTCGCGAAGTGTTTGCGGATACGCCCGACGCAAAGCGGCGAGGCTACTCCGCGGGGCATTTTTCTTTCAACGTGCCGGGCGGGCGCTGCGAGACCTGCCAAGGCGACGGCACGGTCACCGTGGAGATGCAATTCCTCGCCGACGTGGAGTTGATCTGCGAGGAATGCCGCGGGACGCGCTTCAAGAGCGGAGTTCTCGAAGTCCGCTATCATGGGAAAAATGTCCACGAGGTGCTGCAACTGACGGTGCGGGAAGCCCTGGCGTTTTTTGTCAACGTCCCGAAGATCGTCACAAAACTGCGAATCCTCAATGAAATTGGGCTTGGATACTTGAGGCTGGGACAATCGGCAACGACGCTTTCCGGGGGCGAAGCGCAGCGGCTAAAATTGGCGGCGCACCTGACACGCACGGACAACATGGCAATCCTCTACATTCTGGACGAGCCGACAACCGGCTTGCACTTCGACGATATCGCCAAGCTTCTGGCTGCGTTTCGAAAACTTCTCGAAGGCGGAGCGTCGCTTCTGGTGATCGAGCACAACCTCGACGTGATTAAATCCGCCGATTGGCTGATCGATTTGGGGCCAGAGGGAGGCGACCAGGGCGGAAAGATCGTGGCAACAGGCACGCCGGAGCAGGTCGCCCGGAATGCGCAATCCCATACCGGCCGCTACCTTGCGCGAGCTTTGAACGGGAACGGCCAGGCAAAGCGTCCCGCCAACGGCGCATCCAAATCAGGAGGACCTTCGACTACAATCTCGAATGGAGCCAAGATTCCTCCGGCTGAGCTATGACGTATTCGCTTCTCCGTTCGACCGCGCCACGAACCGTTCGGTATATCTTCTGCGGAATTTTGCTCCATGGCGCGCTGTCCCTTGCGCCTCTGCGGCAAAATCAAGTCATCGCCGGGGCGCAATCGTCTTCAAAGCAGGGAGCACTTACCAAAACACAAAAAGTAGCCAATCCGCTCAACGACCTTCTGGATGAAGCCCGGCGGGACATTGATGAAAACAATTTCGAGGCGGCCGTCAGTCCTCTGCAGAAAGTGATTGCCGACCAGCCGGAGTTTGCTTACGCGCACTTTCAACTCGCCTATGTCTATACGGCGCTGAAGAAAATGGACGAGGCCCGAGCGGAGTACGAACGCACGGTGGCGCTTGATCCGAAGATGTCCGAGGCCTACGTCAATCTCGGGATCATTCTGTTGGACAAGGATCCCGCGGCGGCGCTCGCACCGCTCGGGAAAGCCGTGGAGCTGCTCCCCGCGCAGTCGCGGCCGCGGTTTCTGGTGGGGGTGGCCGAGGAACGTTCCGGCGATCTGGCGAAAGCCGTCGAATCGTTCGAAGGCGCGGTTCGCCTGGATCCCAAGGACGCCGATACACTTCTTCGCCTTGGAAATCTTTACGCTCGAGAGAAGCATCCCGCTGATTCGGAATCTGCATTTCGCAGAGTGTTGGAACTGCAACCCAATGAACCGCACGCCTTGCTGGGGCTGGCGCAGAGCCTGGAAGCGCAGAAGAAGCCGGAAGCGGCGGATGCGTACCGGAAATATTTCGACGCGCAGCCGTCGGACACGCCTACGCGGATAAGGTTTGTTCATGCGCTGTTCGACGCTCAGGAGTACGACGCCGCGCTGGCGGAACTCGACCGAACGGATGCCGGAAAACCGTCGCTCGAATCGCTCAAGATGCGCGCGGACATCCAAATCGCCCAGAAAAAATGGGACGAATCGATCGTTACGTTGCAACAGGCCATTGCGCTGGCGCCGAACGACGCCCAAACGTACGGCGGACTGGGGCGAATCTACCTCCAGAAGCGTGAATTTCCGCTGGCGGAGAAGGAACTGCGCATGGCGATTCATCTCGACGAGAAAAATCTGCTTTATTGGAAAGATCTCAATAGCACATTTTTTCTCGGCGGAAATTATCCGGCGACGCTAAACACCCTGGATGAGATTGGCAAGGTGGAACAACCGGGCGCAGGGGTCTGGTTTATACGCGCGATTTGCTACGATAAGCTGAACCAGCCGAAGCCTGCGCTAGAGGCCTATCAGAAGTTTTTGGAAATGGACCAGGACAAGAATCCCGATCAGGTTTGGCAGGCGCAACAGCGGAGCAAGGTGCTGCAACGGATGCTGGAAAAAAGGTAACGGCGTGAGGGCCCGCTGAATGTCCCCGGGAACGCTGCACAGAGTAGCGTTGGTTCTCTTTCTGCTGCCGCCCACCGTTACGGAAACTCTGGCCGAGCTTCAAGCGCGGTTTGACCGGGAAACCAATGCGGTTCACAAGGCGAGACTTCTGGAAAGACTTGGGGATGCGCAGTTTGAAGAAACGCGGCGAGCTGGAAAAGCGGGGGATCACGCCGCCGTTGCGGTGACGCTCGAAAAATACCGGGACAATGCGCGGGCCGCTTTGCAACTGCTGAAGAAGCAGCATCCGGATGCAGAACGCCAATCCAACGGCTACCGGCAGCTCCAGTTTCATGTACGCCGTGCCATCCGGGAAGTCGACGAATCGATGCTGATGGCTCCGGAGGAATACAAACCGCCGCTGCAGATTGTGCGCGGGGACCTGATTGCCATGGATGATGAGATGATCAAGCTGCTTTTTCCGGGGCACCCGGCAAAGCCGGCGAAAACCCCTCCCCCAGCGGAGAAGCAGCCATGAGATTCACAACGCCATTGATTTGCGTGCTTTGTTTTGTTCTCGTTGTTTCCCGGACAGCGCCGGGGCGGCCGGTTCCTCAGAAGGACTACCTGACCTCCATGGAAGCGGACAAAATCCGCGACGCGGAGACCTCCAACGAGCGCATCAAGCTGTTCCTGAGTTTCGCGGACGACCGGTTGAAGAAATTCCAGTATGAGCTGGATCATCCTTCAACGAATCGCCACGCGGATATGCTCAATTCGCTGATGAACGCCTACAGCGGCTGCCTGGATGATGCGTCTGATTTGATTCAGCTGGGAATCGAGAAGCAGGAGAACATTCGGCAAGGCGTGGATTTAATGGCTTCCCGGGCCAAGGAATTTCTGGCGATCTTGGAGAAACTTTCGGCAGAGGGACCGGAACGCGATCTTTATAAAGAAAATCTGGACGATGCCATCGAGGGAACACGCGATGCCATGAACGATGCCCAGAAAGCGAAGAAAAAGGTAGCGCCACCGCCAGTGCGCCGGAAGAACTGATTTTTGTGAGGAGATGACAGGATTGACCAAACCGAGGCGTCAGGCGATATCACACGTGCCGGGAGGCGGGCCGCTCTTTCAGCGGATGTTCACCCGGCTCGGTTGCGATGGACGTCCACCGCGATTTCGCGTTGAGTTTTATCCCTACTCGAGCCTGGTTCTTACCATCCGGAGGCGCGAGGAAATTGTATTTGTGCGGTTTTCCGATCTGCTGCGGCGGGCGCCGCTCGCTGTTTTGGAAGGCGCCGCGGCGCTATTGCTCGCGCGCGTTTACCGGCGGAAGGCGCCGGTTTGGTTGGTGCAGCCTTACATTGAGTACGCGCGCTCGAACCGCACGCGCAGCCGGATGAACCGTATGCGGCGGGGACGAGTGCGGCTCGCGGCGGCCGATCCTCGCGGCGAGCATTTTGATTTGGCAAAGCTATTCGATGAGCTGAACGGAAAATATTTTGCGGGACAATTGCAGCGGCCACTCATCGGCTGGAGCACGCGAAACTGGCGGCGGCAGTTTGGCTGTTACGATCCGGGCCCGAATCAAATTCTATTGAACCGGCGGATGGACCGGCCGAGCGTGCCGCAGTGCGCCGTGGAATACGTATTGTTTCACGAGATGCTGCACGTAAAGCACCCGACGCGGCGATCGGGTTGCAGCCTGGTTTCGCATTCGCGGGAGTTTCGCGAAGAAGAGAAGCGCTTTCCGGAGTTTGAGAGAGCGCGAAAAACTCTCGACCGGCTCGCGCGTTGAAACCTACTAGCGGGAAAGGAGCAGCCGATGCTGGACGTGATTCTGAAACGATTTGAGCAGCCGGATGAAATACGGACGTTTGAAAAAGGCAGATTTGAGGTGGTGCGGCTAGGCGGAATGACGATTGGGCGCGCGACGTATGAACCGGGATGGAAATGGTCGGAGCACGTGGGGCGCGCGGCGGGTGCGAAGAGCTGCGCGGTGGAACACGTGGGCATGGTGCTCTCCGGGCGCGCGACGGCGGCAATGGATGACGGCAGGGTGATCGAGATGAAGGCGGGAGACGTGTTTTACATCGCGCCCGGGCATGACAGTTGGGTGGTGGGAGACGAGCCCTACGTGTCGATTCATTTGATTGGCGGGGATGCGTATGCCAGCGCGAAGAAAGGTTGAATCGGTAGGCGCCGACCCGCCCAGAAAACGAGGCGAACAGCGGACAGCGCTTTAGCTGAGGCCGTTTTGCCGGGCCACCTACTTCTTTTCTTTTTCCACTTCCTTGTAAAGTTTGTCGATTTTTTTGCGGACCTTGTCGGCGTCTTCGGCGTGGGGATATAAATCGAGATAACGCTGGTAGGATTTGATGGCTTGCTTCTTCAACCCCTTTTTTTCCTGGGCATCCCCGAGATAGCGGAAGGGAATCGCGTAGCCGGGCTTCGCCAGGGTGGCGTCCTGGAAGCGGTCGATGGCGGCGTCGAAGTCGCCTTTCTTCATGTAGTACTGACCGACTTCGAGATCTTTTTCCGCGCGAAGGGGATCCCAAGTAGGTTGATCGGTGGCGGATTTCGTGGCGGTGTCTTTATTCTTTTTGCTGGAGGATTTTGGCGGCGCTGGGGCGGGCGCGTCGGCGGATTTTGAAGAAGATTCCGGCTGGGGATCCTGAGCGCGCAAAAAGAGCGGCACGAGCAGCAGGAAAGCCACGGTGAGGAGCGGAGTTAATTTGGGTGCTTTCATGATTGCGGCGGAGTCTCTCCCCTCACTCCGATTCGCTCTAGTATGATGGAAGTTGTCCGGCGATTGTAGCGTCCCGCGCGAAATCGACATGGAACCCCGCGAAAAAGCCGCTTTGCTTCCTGAGAGTCCGGGCGTGTATCTGTTCCGCGATGCTGGCGGCACGGTGCTGTACGTCGGTAAAGCGCGGAACCTGCGCGGCCGCGTGAGATCGTATTTTCTGGAATCGCGCTGGGTGGATGCCAAGACGGGTTCGCTGGCGCGAGAGATCACTGATCTCGAAACCATTGTGGTCGGCAACGAGCGCGAAGCGCTGGCGCTCGAACACAACCTCATCAAGAAATATCAGCCGAAGTTCAACGTCGTGTTGCGGGACGACAAGACCTACCCGTACATCAAGTTCACCGCGGCGGAAAAGTACCCGCGCGTTTATTTCACGCGCAGGACCAAGAAAGATGGCTCACTTTATTTCGGGCCGTATTTTCCGGCGAGCCTGGCGAGGCGCATTCTGCACTTTGTTCACAAGCGATTTCTTGTGCCGTCTTGCACCGTGGACTTGACGCGCAGCCATCCGCGGCCCTGCTTGCAATACTATATTCATCGGTGTCTTGGGCCGTGCGTCACAGGTCTTACGACCGACGAACGCTACGCGGAAGCGGCGCACGATGTAAAAATGTTTCTGGAAGGGCGCCGGCACGACCTGATAAAAAGTCTTGAACAACGGATGAGCGCGGCGGCGGAGAAAGAACTCTTTGAGCAGGCCGCGGCCTATCGGGATTTACTGCGCACGCTCGAAGATATTGAAGAGCGGCAACGGATCGCCGCGGCGCAGGGTGACGACACGGATGTGCTTGCTTATCATGCGGAGCCTCCGCTGGTCGCTGCCGATCTTTTTCATTTGCGCGGAGGGCGCGTGGTAGACCGGCGCGAGTTTTACTGGGAGGAGCTGGAGGAATTTGATCCGCAGGAATTTGTGCCTTCGTTGCTGAAGCAGCTTTACCTGGAGGCGGAATATTTGCCGAAGGCCATTCATGTTCCCAACGATTTTGAGGAGCGCGGGCTGTTGGAAGAGACGCTGACGGAGCGGGCGCGGCATAAGGTCGAGATTTGCACGCCGCAACGCGGAAGCAAGCGCGCGTTTCTCGATCTGGTTGAAAGTAATGCCAAGCACTCGTTCGAGCAGCGTTTCCGCGTGTTGAAGCCCAGTTCGAAAGCCATCGGGGAAGCGCTACAAAATACGCTGGACCTTGCGGAAGAGCCGCGCCGGATCGAAAGCTTCGACATTTCGCACATTCAGGGAACGGACACGGTCGCGTCCATGGTGGTCTGGGAGAATGGCCGCATGAGAAAAGGCGACTACCGCAAATTTATCATTCGAGGAGATGAGGGGAGCGGCGAGGGAGTGAAAAACGGGAACCTGCCAAGACTCAACGATGATTTTGCGAGCATGCGCGAGGCCGTCACGCGGCGATACCGGCGGTTACAGGAAGAGAAAAAAGAGTTGCCGGGATTGATCCTAATTGATGGCGGCATCGGGCAGTTGCACGCGGCCGCGCAGGCGCTCGACTCGTTGCAGATCATCAATCAACCGGTGGCGAGCATTGCGAAAAAAGAAGAAATTCTGTACGTCCTGGGACGAGAAGACGAGCCGATCGTTCTGGAGCACCATTCGCCGGTCCTGCACCTCATCCAGCAAATACGCGACGAGACGCATCGATTCGCCGTGACTTTTCACCGGCAGCGCCGAGGCAAGAGGCAAACGGAAACGGTGCTCAGCGAAATCCCCGGGGTCGGACCGAAAACGGCCCAGAGGCTGCTTCGAGAGTTCGGAAGCGTAGTGAACATTCAGCGGGCCGGGGTGGATGGCTTGAGCAGCGTGGTAAGCCGGAAGAGTGCGGAGAAAATCCTTGAGCATTTGCGTGCGGCTATTAACCAATAGGTGTGGGTCATACCGGTTAGGCTGCATTGCGCCCCGCTTGGCGCTATGCTACGGTTCCCAGGGAGGTTGTTATGGCGGACAATGTCGGTTCCAAGGTGACGTATTTTCTCGTAGGGCTCGGCGTCGGGGCTCTTGTGGGCATTTTGTTTGCGCCGAAGTCTGGCGAGGAGACGCGCGATTTCCTTGCGAAGAAGGCAGATGAAGGCAAGGATTATGCCCAAAAGAAGGCGCGGGAACTTCGCGAACGCGCCGATGAGCTGATCGAGCGCAGCAAGGAAGTGGCGGGACGGCAGAAAGATTCGATCACCGCAGCCGTCGAAGGGGCGCGTGAGGCGTACCGGCGCGAAGCAAAGGCGTAAGGACGCGTCGGCGCAGTAAGGCCAAGCGGTGTGCCGCCCCCGAACGGGGCGGGAGGGGCGCCCATGCAAGTGTGGCTTGAATTTTTCAGCATTGTCGCGGCGATTGCGCTGGTCGTGCAGGTGGTGATCTTGACCGCGCTTTTCTTCCAAATGCGGCGCACGTCGGAAAACGTAAACCGCTTGGTGGGCGATCTGCAATCGCGCGTCGGGCCGATCTTGACGCGAGTACAGATTCTTCTGGACGATACGCAGCCGAAAATTTCCAGCATGGTGAATGATGCCTCGCACGTCGTATATTTGGCGCGAGGCCAGGCGCAGAAGGTGGATCGCGTTTTTACGGACGCGGCGGACCGCCTGCGCGGGCAGCTTTTGCACGCAGACCGCATCCTGACCGGGACGCTCGAAGCGGTGGAGGATGCGGGCGCGAAGTTCAGGAGCAGCTTCTGGCGGCCATTGCAGAAAGCCACGGCGCTGGTGCAGGGAATTAAAGTTGGACTAGATCTTCTACGGTCGCGGCGCAGCGGCTCTCGCCGTGATGAACCGCGCGAGCAGCAGGAAGAAGAGCTTTTTATTTAGTTGACGGTCGACAGTTGAAGTCGGCCGTCGGGCAGCAGATTTTAGAGATAGTGGTGGGACGCCTTCAATAGAGATCATTAGCCAGTATCTGTTTATATTATTTTCGCTAGAGCCCAACTGCAAACTACCTTTCGCGCAGAGGATGTAACATTTACCCGCCTATCCGTAAGCTCTTTTGCGTCATGTTCCCCATCGCTCGCCTCGCGATCTGAATAATTTGTCCGGTTTGTTGTGAAAATTTTTCTGACTAAGAAACGAAAAACTGGACTTGCTGCGAGGACTCCCGATAATGCTAGCGGATCCAGCCGCCGGCGAGGACGCCATCGCCGTCATAGAAGACCGCGGCTTGGCCGGGAGTGATCGCGCGCTGCGGCGAATCGAAAATAATTCGCGCGTGAGTTTCGCCGAGCGGTTCAACCTTGGCGGGTGCGGGTTCATGCTTGTGGCGGATTTTTACGAAGGCACGGAAAGGGGAAGTGGCGGCTTCGATGGAAACCCAATTGACACCTTCTACTTCACAGATATTCTTTCGCAGGACATCGTCATCGCCGACAACGACACGGTTTCTTTCCGGATCAATGGAAAGAACGTAGAGCGGCTTTCCCGCGGCGAAGCCCAGGCCCTTGCGCTGGCCGATGGTGAAATTGTGAACGCCGTTGTGATGGCCGACAACTTCGCCGTTCTCGCCGACGATTTCGCCGTCGCCGGCATGCAGCGCGATTCCGCGCTCGTTCGAGTAAGCGTGGATGAATTGCACGTAGTTGCCGTTGGGCACGAAACACAATTCCATGCTCTCGGGCTTCTCCGCGACGGGCAGATTCACGCGGCGCGCCAGCGCGCGGACGTCTTCCTTGGTTAGCTCGCCGAGAGGGAATTCGCTGCAAGAAAGCTGTTCCTGCGAGAGCCCCCAGAGAAAATAGGACTGATCTTTCGTCTCGTCATGCGCGCGGAGCAATTCCCATCGACCGGTCTTTTCGCTCTGCCGAATGCGTCCGTAGTGGCCGGTGGCGAGACGCTCGGCGCCGATTTGACGTGCCATGCGCAAGAGCGGCTCAAACTTCACATCGGTGTTGCAATTGGTGCAGGCGATGGGCGTGCGTCCGGCGAGATACTGATCCACGAAAGGGCGCACAACGCGCGCCTCGAATTGTTCCTCGAAATTCACGACATAGTGCGGAAAATTCAGATGGCGCGCGACATTTTTCGCATCGTAAACGTCGTCGAGCGAACAGCAGCGGTGTTGCGCCGGCCCATTTCCTGGCAGTTCGGGGAGACGGCGCTGGTTCCAGAGCTGCATCGTGAGGCCGACAACCGAACGGCCCTGCCGCTGCAGAATCGCGGCAACCGTCGAGGAGTCTACGCCGCCGGACATGGCGATGGCGACGAGGCCGGGCTGCAGTTCGGCGTGCTCGGGCAGAGTATCGAATTGGACGGAAGCACTCATAGTGACAATCCCATTTTAGCCTATTCGGCCTGCTGGCGCAGGAAGAAGGGATTTCAACACAGGAGTCACAGAGTGACACAGAGAACAGAAATCAGATAACGATAGAAACCTTAGAAGTAACGAGCCACAAGAAAACAGCAGGTGGCGCAGCGACAGGTGGCGCGGAGAAAGGAATCGAGGAAGGCTACTTGTGGACTGCGGCCTTTTGGTAGGTCGGAGAGAGCTCGCGAAGCTGGGCCACGGCGGCGGGAACCACCTGCAGAGCAAAATGGATGTCCGACTCGGTGGTATGGCGGCCGAGACTGAAACGCAGGCTCGCGCGGGCTTCCTCCGGCGGCAAGCCAATGGCGGTGAGAACGTGCGAAGGCTCGACAGCGCCCGAAGAACATGCGGCGCCGGTGGAACACGCGAGGCCCTTCAGGTCGAGTGCGATGAGAAGGGCTTCGCCTTCGACCCCAGGAAAAACGAGATTCGTGGTGTTGGGAGTACGGGGCGCTTCGGCGGCGTTTACCCGGGAATGAGGGACGCGGTCCAGCAACCCTTGTTGCAATTTGTCACGAAGCGCCCGCATCTGATTTGCGTCGACGGAGAGTGACTTGCGCACAATCTCCGCGGCTTTGCCGACCCCGACGATGCCGGTGACGTTTTCAGTTCCAGGACGGAAGCCGCGCTGATGGTGCCCACCATAGAGAAGCTGGCCGAGTCGCGTTCCGCCACGGATATAGAGCGCACCAATTCCCTTAGGCGCATACAATTTGTGGCCGGAAAGTGAGAGAAGATCCAACTGGAATTTGTTGACATCGATGGGGATTTTTCCGGCGGACTGCACCGCATCGGTGTGGAAAGTTACGTCGGCTTGTGCGGCGATGCGGCCAATTTCTTCGAGAGGTTGCACCGTGCCGAGCTCGTTGTTGGCGTGCATGATGGTGATGAGCACGGTTTCCGGCCGGATCGCGCGTCGCAAATCGTCTAGGTCAATCTGGCCGTCGCGATCAACGGAAAGGAAAGTGACTTCAACGCCTTCCTTTTCTAAAGCCTGACAGGCGTTGAGAACGGCCTCGTGCTCAATGGCGGAAGTGATGACGTGCTTGAGATGCGAAATCACAACGCGGTGTGCGGAGCCGTCGTCATGCTTATCCCTCTTGGGAAATGGTCCGCTCATGAGGGCGTTGACGGCGCCAAAGATCGCATGATTGTTGGATTCGGTGCCGCCGCTGGTGAAGATAATTTCCTGCGGTCGTGCGCCGATCAGAGCGGCGACCTGTTCGCGGGCCATTTCCACCCCAGCGCGGGCTTTTTGACCGAAAGTGTGGATAGAGGCCGCGTTGCCAAATTCGCCGGAAAAATAGGGCAGCATGGCGTCAAGCACTTCGGGCTCGACGGGCGTCGTGGCGTTGTAATCGAGGTATACGCGGTTCATGGCTGAGCTTTCAGGATAGCGCGAGTGAGTGCCCGAGTCGAGAAAGTGCCGTGGCTCGCGCCGGCTGGTGACTCCAGGTGAGGGAGGAGACCTGATCGCTTCCGTGTGGCCGACAAACCAACCGCGATGCGGCGCCCGCAAACGGCACTTCCAAGTATCGCGGGTCAGACTACCTACATCAGGCGCACATCAAATAGTGCGAGCCAGTACGGAACGGATTGCAGCCGAAAGCCACAAAAGCAGCCATTGAATGATTGTAGCGAGGCCCGCAGATCAACACCTAAATCACTGGCTAAATCGGAAGGTCGAGGATACACCCAATCCCACTTTCGGATTGTCAACAATCTGCCCAGAACCCCTGACTACGCAGCAAGCACGACGATTCGGCAGCTCTCGCCGCAGGTGCACACCGATCGAGATAGACTACCCTCAGGGAGAGAAGTTACCGAACCCATGCAAGAAGCGGCGAAAAATCTACTCCTGGTTCTCGTTGCGCTCTTCCCCATCGTGGACCCGCTCGGGGGCAGCCCCTTCTTTTTGGCGCTGACCAGGGAATACGCACCAGAAGCGCGAAAAGCATTGGCATGGCGCATTGCCATGAACAGTTTTTTCTTGCTGGTTGGGTCGTATTTTGTCGGGACTTACGTGCTTGCCTTTTTTGGGATTTCGCTGCCCGTGGTGCAGGTGGGCGGAGGCCTGATCGTGATCGCGACAGGATGGACGCTGCTGAAGCAGCGAGACGACGAAAAACACGACATGCACAGAACCGTCGAGGCGCAGGACACCTTCCGCCAGGCATTTTACCCCTTGACGATGCCACTGACAGTAGGCCCTGGATCAATCTCCGTGGCGATCACGCTGGGCGCGAACGCGGCTCACCATCACTCGTACCATCCTTTGACCGTCTTGGCTGCACTCATTGGATTGGTGTTGATCGCCATCAGCATTTTGCTCTGCTACGGATTTGCCGACCGGTTGGCGCGAATCCTGGGAGCAACGGGGATGACGGTGATCACGCAATTGTCGTCGTTTTTCCTAGTTTGTATCGGTGTGCAGATTGCTTGGAACGGGATCAAAGCATTGCTGGAGTCGGTGACCCTGCATTTTGGCTGACCCAGCGCAGTTTTCCTCTGGAGTTGCAAAGAGGTTAATGAGCTCTTGCGAATTCATTCCAGGAGACCTGGTCGCGCCAATACTTCCGGCTTGCCAACAATCCGCCAAAAGAGCGGTTCAATTTTGTATCGGGACAGGCAAACCATCTCTACTTCGCCGGATTCTGGTTCCTGAAGCGCCAGTGGAAGAGGTTGCTGGCATAAAGCGCGATGCAGAGGAGATTGGCGGGGACGAAGCCGAATTGCGCGGTGCGGAGGCCGATGACGCAAACGACAGCGCTGTTGATCGCAGCCACGACCCAGCCTTGCCACAGTTTTCTGCCGATGAGCACTGTACCGATGACGGTCAGCACGCAGGATAGATAATCGAGCCGCATGATGTGCAAGCCGTTCAGCATATCAAGGTGACGGGCTGCTGCAGGGGTTACTTGGTGCGATTCCCTGGCAACATCCCCGGTTCAAATCCTTCTGGCTCCATCGGACATCAATCTGTGCTTCGGGAATACCGGATCATGGGCTTTTCGCAGAATACGTGCACTGGCTGGAAATAAGACACGAATCCAGCGCCCCTCAAAGGGTAGCAATTGATCGGCCAGTCGCGACTGCCGCGGGTCGGGGCGCGCGTCGATCGACAGCGCAGGTAAGTCCAACTGTTCGTGCGGATTAGCGTCACCACGAAAACGCGCTGTAGAAACCGGATAATGAAGCTGAATCACGTTCTCATCGTTGTTGAGACAGAGCGTTTCAACTTGAAACGCAATTGATGAATGCGAAGCGAGTGCCGACGCGCCCGCGGCGGATGGAAGCGCTGCTTAGTTGAGGGTATGATGCGTGGCGCATGAGCAAAATTGACTGGCGGATCGAGCGGGAGAGGCTGAACGCCCTTTACAAGGGTATGAACGATGACCAACTGCAAGAGGTTGCGAACGATGCGGACTCGTTGACGGACGAGGCGCGAAAGGCCCTTCGTACCGAGATGCTGGCGCGCGGGATGGAAGCGCCGCCAGAAACAAAAGCGGTGGCCGCAAATCAGCCTAAGAACGACAGTCCGCCACCGGTGATTGTGGGACGGTATCGCGATTTGCCGACGGCCGCTGTTGCGAAGAGCGTTCTGGATTCTGCGGGGATTGAATCGTTTCTCGGGGATGATAACTTTATTCGGCTGGACTGGCTGATTTCCAATGCTCTGGGTGGAATCAAGGTTCTCGTGCGCGGTGAGGATGCGGAGGAGGCCACAAAACTGCTGGAGGGGCAGGTTCCCGAGAAGTTCGAGGTCGAGGGAGTGGGCGAGTACGAACAACCAAAGTGTCCGAACTGCGGCTCCCATGACGTCGCATTCGACGAGCTAGACAGAAAAATCGCATATCCAAGTTTGCTGTTCAGTATTCCGATGCCGGCCGTTCGGCAAGGAGGTACGTGCCACGCTTGCGGTCACAGTTGGGATCCCGACACCAAACATCCATCCGAGTGAAGATTCTGGCCGCACCCGACGTAAAAGCAAAAGTGACCGCATTTCAGTTCGTGCTAGAGTTTGTCCCTTAGTGTGCCCGCTGCAATTGCTAGGGAGGAAGTCGTGGCATATAAAGATTTGCGGGAATTTGTGCGGAAACTGGAGAAGGAAGGAGAACTGAAGCGGATTCGCGCCGAGGTGAATCCCATCCTGGAAATTACAGAGGTCGCGCAACGCGTGGCCCGCGCAAAAGACCGCCATCCGAACAGCGTGGGGCCAGCGCTTTTGTTTGAGAAGCCCAAGGGATCGCGGGTGCCGCTGCTGATCAATGCGTTTGGCAGCGTGAAGCGAATGGCGCTGGCGTTCGAAGTGAATGAGCTGGATGAAGTAGTCGAGCGGATTCAGGGCTTCCTGAAAATGGATTCGCCGCAGGGGCTTTTCGACAAGATCAAGATGCTGCCCAAGCTGGCGGAGCTGGGTTCGTTTTTCCCGAAGAGTGTGAAGACCGGCGAGTGCAAGGAAGTCGTGCATCAGGGGAAGGACGTTAACCTGTTTGATTTTCCCATCCTGAAGTGCTGGCCGCAGGACGGCGGGCGATTTATTACTTTTCCGCTGGTGTTCACGAAGAACCCAGAGACAGGGAAGCGCAACGTCGGGATGTACCGCATGCAGGTGTATGACGAACGCACGACGGGAATGCACTGGCAGACGCAAAAGCACGGTGCGGAACATTTTCGGCGAGCGCGAGCCAAGAATCCGGAAGGCCGAATTCCCGTGGCCGTGGCGATCGGAGCAGATCCTGCCACCGCCTTATCGGGAATGCTGCCGATTCCGCCCGATCTCGACGAGATGATGTTCGCCGGCTTTCTGCGGCGCGAACCGGTGGAGATGGTGCCGTGCGAAACGAGCGAACTGCAAGTTCCAGCCAACGCGGAGATTGTGCTCGAAGGGTACGTCAACCTGGGCGAAATGCGCACTGAAGGGCCCTTTGGCGACCATACCGGTTTCTATTCGCTCGAAGGGGAGTACCCCGTTTTTCATGTGGAGTGCGTGACCCATCGCAAAGATCCGATTTATCTCACGACGGTGGTGGGACCGCCTCCGCAGGAAGATTTCTACATGGGGTACGCGGTAGAACGCGTGTTTCTGCCGCTGATGAAGATGCAGTATCCGGAAATCGTTGATGTGGCCATGCCTGCAGAGGGAATTTTTCACAACCTGATGATCGTGGCGATTCGCAAGTCCTATCCAGGCCATGCGAGAAAAATCATGAATGCGATTTGGTCGCTCGGGCAGGCGATGTTCACGAAGGTGGTCGTGGTGGTGGATCACGACGTGAACATTCACGACTATCGAGAGGTGGTGTGGAAGACACTATGCGCGCTAGACCCTGAGCGCGACATACAATTTTCACTAGGTCCGGTGGATACGCTGGATCATGCCGCGCGCTTGCAAGACTTTGGATCGAAGATGGGAATCGATGCCACGCGCAAATGGCCGTCGGAAGGGTTTAGTCGGCCGTGGCCCGATGAAATGCTCATGGATGAAGCCACCAAGAAACGCGTTGATGCCCTGTGGAGATCCCTCTCGTTGGGATAGTGAGGCTAGCGCGCGGATTCTCCCATTGCCCGACGGGCGACCCGCCACAAAGGAATTCTCAAACAGGGGCTTTTTTGCTTCAAGAAAAGGGATAGTACTTTCTGGGGTGAAGAGGCTGCCCACAAAGGATAACTGTCCTGGCGGACAGGCGGGGAGAAGCGAAGAAGCCCAACTAATTGTGGTGATAGGACGCCTGCTACACAAGATAGACGGGTACTTGCGGTCAATACCCCCCAAACTGCCTAGAACTACCCGTATTGTTAGGACAACAGCCCTATAGATTCCCTTGACGCTCGGAGTGGTAGAATGTCATAAAGCTCCCACGGGTTGTGCCCTCCGGTGTCCGCAGCGCAGGTCGGGCGCAATCCCACGGTCGTGCACTTGAGTGCGCAATTGAATGCCGGGGTGGCGTTCCACGTGAGTGAATCGCGCGAAGTGATGAACGTACGGCAAGCGTCGCAGTATCTGGGCATCTCCCCGGATACCCTGTACCGTTACATCACCGAAGGCGAAATTCCCGCGTTCAAACTCGGCAACCGTTGGAAACTTCGTAAAACGATTCTGGACCGTTGGATGGAACGTAAAATGAGCCAGGCGACGGCGAGGCGCCGGTAGCAAAGTGCGGGTGACAAGGAAAGAGGCCGCGAGATGAGTTTATTTGGCGGAAAGAGCCGGCAGTTGGTGGGGCTGGATATCGGGTCCAGCTCCATCAAGGCGGTCGAGTTGAAGTCCACGAAGGCGGGCTACGAGTTGGTCAGCTTCGGCATGGAAACTCTGGCGCAAGACACGGTGGTGGACGGGGCCATCATGGACGCGCCCCAGGTGGCGAACGCCATCAGCAAGATTTTCGATGCACAACGCATCAAGACGAAGAACGTGGCCACCTCGGTTTCCGGACACTCGGTGATCGTCAAACGCGTGCCGCTTCCGCTAATGACCGAAGACGAGCTTTACGACCGGATTCCTTCCGAGGCCAGCCAGCACATCCCGTTTGACATCGCGGACGTCAACCTGAGTTATCAGTTGCTCGAATCTATGGATTCGCAGATGGATGTTTTGCTGGTGGCGGTGAAGAAAGACAAGATTTTGAATCATACGAACGTCCTGGCGCAGGCGGGGAAGACGCCCGTGGTTGTGGACATTGACGCGTTTGGCTTGCAGAACTGCTTCGAAATAAATTACGAACCGGATGCCGGTCAAACTGTGGCGCTGCTGAATATCGGCGCGAGCGTCATGAACATCAATATCGTACGCGGCGGCATTCCTTTGTTTACCCGCGACGTCAGCGTGGGCGGGAACCAATATACGGACGCCCTGCAGAAGGAATTGGACCTGAGCTTCGAGGATGCGGAGCGCCTGAAGCGAGGCGACTCGCTGCCAAGCGTGACCGACGATCAGAAGCAACAGATTCTGCGCAGCGTTTCCGACATTCTGACTCTAGAAATCCAGAAGACCTTTGACTTCTTCCGGGCCACGGCAAGCGGCGAGAGCATTCAGCGAATCGTGGTGGCAGGCGGCACGGCGCGAGTTCCAGGCCTCGTCGACCTGCTTCGCGAGGAGTTCGCGATGCCGGTGGAAGAATTGAATCCGTTCCGCAAAGTGCTCATCAATCCCAGCCGGCACAGTGATGACCAAATCCGCGACATGTCGCCGCGGCTGGCCATCGCCGTAGGTCTGGCACTGAGGAGCTTCGACTAGCCATGATTCGAATAAACCTACTCGGACAAGTTCGGCCAAAAACCGCCCGCCGGCCAGTGGACACCGGAGCTGCGTTACCCGTGGTATTCATCGGGGCAGGCGTGGTGCTGGGTGTCCTTGTCCTAGGCTTCTTCTACTACACCTGGCAGAACCAATTGAACAAGGAGAATGCCGAGATCAAGCGGCTGACTTCGCAAAAGACGGAACTGGAACAGACGAAGCAGCAAGTGGAAGCGTTCGAGAAACAAAAGGTCATTTTGCAACAGCGGGTTGGGACCATTGAGCAATTGCAGCGCGACCGTACCGGCGGCCAGGAATTGCTGGACATGGTCGCCAATACGGTCTCCCGAACGGAGAACCTGTGGCTGTCCGAAATGGTTCGCAAGGGCAATAACCTTTCGTTTGAGGGTCAGTCCGCATCGATCAATGCGGTCGCGAACTTCATTACCGCTCTGAAGCGCTCCGGATATTTCCAGAAAGTGGAAATCAAGGAATCGAAGCAGGACGAGAAGAGTACCTCCGTGCAAACGTTCACGTTCCAGATTTCTGCTGATATAGCTCCGCCACAGCCCATGCAAGGGCGCCCGGCCAACGTCCCGGCGCCGCCCGCGGCTGCGAAGGCGCCGGCGAAGAAAGGATGAGGGGGGCGCCATGGCCAATCCGTTTCGAGACATGTCGGTGATCATGCAAGCCCTGGTGGCTGCAGCGGTGGCCGTGGTGCTGGTCCTGGTTGGGGTTTACGTTCCTGGCTCGCCGATCGCGCGGCAGCGGGACGAAGTAGACCAGGCCGTGCAAAAACGGACAAAGCTAAACCAGGAAGTCACGCAGCTCCAGGTTTACAAGCAGCGTTATGGAGAATTGAAACAACAAATGGATGCGCTCTCCAAGCAACTGGACACGCTGAAGACCATCGTGCCGGAAGAAAAGGAAACAGACGAATTTATCCGGTTGCTCCAAGGCGCGGCCAGCGCTTCCAACGTGCAAATCCGGCGTTTGACGGCGCAGGCCATCGTGCCGAGGGAATATCACTACGAAATGCCCTTTGAAGTGCAGGCGGACGGGCCGTATTTCAATATTCTGGATTTCTTCGGGCGTCTCAGCCGCCTATCGCGCATCATCAACGTTGGCGACTTGACGTTCGACGATCCGGACAAGCCGAAGGGCACCAAGTATCCGTATCGACCCGGGACCACTGTGTCTGGTATTTTCACGGCAACAACATTCTTTACCAAGCCCGCTGACGCGGGTGTGGCTCCCGCTGCTGGGGCCAAACCTCAAGCCGGCGCGGCTGGGAAACCCTGAGCGGGAATGAGCGAACTATGCGTTCAGCGATAACTCTCGGACTAGGGATTTTGCTCGCCGCGGCCGCACCTGGCTCGCACGCCCAGGCGAAACCTTCGACTCCGGCACCTGCGAAACCTGCAGCACCGGCCGGAAGCAAGCCTGCAGCGCAATCGGCGCAGCCTGCCGCGAGGCCAGCTGCTCCCGCGTCGAAGCCAACCACACCAGCGGGAGCGAAGCCTGCCGGTCAAATGACGGCTCCCGCGGCGAAACCCGCCAAGAAGCCAACTGCCAAGACTCCAGCGAAATCATCTGCCAAGAAGACGGAAAAGGCTGCGGCCGCCGGCGGTCCAGCTGCGCCAGCCGAAAGCGAAATCAAGCAAGCTCGGCGCGACCCGTTTGAATCTCTGGTAAGTCGCCAGCAAAATCAAGCGAACGCGAATAAAAACCTGCCGCCAGGCAAAGCAGGCTTGCAGGTAAGCACGCTGCGGTTGGATGGCATCGTGAAGGCGCCCAACGGGATGATTGCCGTGGTTTCCAATCCGCAGGCACGCACTTATTTCCTTCGTGAGGGCGACCACCTCTACGATGGAACCGTGGAAAAGATTTTGATGGATGGCGTGTCATTCCATGAAGAGGGGAAAGACGCTTTCGGTAAATCCGTGGAACGCCAGGTGAACAAGCGACTTTACTCCAGTCCAGGAGAACAGCAATGAAGACGAACCGGCCGGCCTATCGGCTTGGCTACCTGATCCTTGCGAGCTTGGCGTTGGCGACCAGCCCAGCGCTTGCTCAGACACAGGAGCCCGCCGGCGCAACAGCGTCCGCAGCGGTGATTTCAAGCGTTGCCATTACGCAAGCGCCGCAGCGGTCGGCGGTGCGCGTAGAGGGCGAGGGACGTCTCGACGTTCACGCCTCGCGGATGCAGAATCCGGATCGTCTGGTACTGGATTTCGCGGGCGCGCGGCTGGCTGTTCAGAAGACCGTCATCCCCGGTGTATCCGCTCCCGTACGCAGCGTGCGCATCGGGCAATACCGTCCGGATATTGCACGCGTGGTGATCGACTTGACCTCCGCCATCCCCTATCAGCTCTTGCGCGACGCCGGAGCTATTGTCATTAATTTTGAGACGAAGGCGACGCCCGCGAGAGCAACTCCGGCCACGCTCGCGTCCCAGTCGAACGACAACAGCCGTTCCGAGTTCCGCTATACCGCTGCGTCTCCTCGCGTGGCAGCGCGCTCATTCAAGTTTCCTCAGGTCGCAGCTCCTCGTTTTCCGTTGCCAGGCGAACTGACCCAGCCCTCAGTTGTCCTGGCATCGTTTAACCGGAAAAATGAACCGGTGCGTCCGGAAGGAACAGCTCAGCAAGCTGCGCAGCAGGCTGCACAACAGTCAACTGCCGCCGCCGCAACGCTGGCCACCTCCAGTGCACCACAGGCAGCGACAGCGACACCTGCTCCCGCGGTGGTGGGAAAGTACACCGGCGAGCCCATCTCCGTGAACCTCAAGGATGTAGATCTCCGCGATTTCTTCCGCCTGATACACGAGATCAGCGGA
>DATKEV010000063.1:0-43449 GCA_035511855.1 Candidatus Udaeobacter sp. | reverse complement strand
TATTTGAAGCACTTTCTTTTCGGTAGCATCCACTTTGATCTGCAGGCCCTCGATGTCGCGCGACCAGCCGAGATAGACGCCGTGCGTATAGGAGCAGCCGCCCATCATGATGCGGTGGCCTTCGAGTTCGGGCAGCGCGAAATAGCTGAAGGGATCGGCGAAGCAGACGACTGGAGCGAGATCGGTGATGCCGTGTTTCTTGAGGGCTTCGATGACGCGAGGATCTTTTTTCATGGCTTCGTCGAGGGCACGGAATTCGCCCATATCGACGGGGGCCTGGCCGTCCTTGCGCTCCTTCCAGGATTCGAGTTTGTGGCCGGCGATGTCGACCAGAGCTTCGATGGTGACGCCTTTACGAAGCAAGATGACATCGGCTTCGCGGAAGATGGGATCACCGGGCTTCCAGGCGAGGACTTTGTCCTTGGCGGGTTCGTGCAGCAAGACGCTGTGGGTGACGGTGTCGGCGTCCATTTTGCCGGAATCGCGCAGAACATCGTACGCCGTCCAATATTCCTGGGTTTTCAGCGCATCGAGCGGGTGTTGCACGGGTTGATTCTGTGCGGGCAGCAGTAGCGGGAAAATGATTGCAAGAAGTATGAGAGCGAAAGTTTTCTGGGAAAAACCGCGCATTAAATCCTCCGGATACAGAGTAAATTTCTTTGGCGTTCCGAAATTTGCTGGAGCCAGCGTTTTAGTCAAGACCGGGATCGAAAAAAGCAGCCCGAGTATAACAGCGAAGACCAATACCAAAAGGCTAGAAACGAGCGGCGGCTTGGCGGCCATCAGATAGACGATGCCGACGAAGGTGAGCGGGCGTCTGAACGTTAGCAAGACGGCCCAACAGCGATTCCAGCGCGGAGACACCCTCATCGAGTGCAGCCAACTCCGCATCGCTTAAGGGAATCTCTTGCCGCATGCAAAGCAGGTTGTTTTTGCCTTCCAGTCTTGGCTTCTCCCCGGACGTGAGGAAGCGTAGCGATCCATCCAGTCACTTGCCGCGCCGCCCGGCGGCTTCAGCTCCACGCATGACGCGCTCCGATGTCGCATTCATTCACACACCGCCGTCACCGGCTCAACATCGGATTCAATGTCCCAAGAGAACTGCCTCCCGCAAATTGTTCATAAGACAGGCCCAGGCCGCGCGCGCGCGACGAAGGTCGTCGCCCGCGCCACCGGCGGAACTTACCGCTTAAGGATGCCAAAACCGTCCCTTCACGCCCCACCTTGCTGTGTACTTGATACGGTTCGCCCAGTGGCCCGGCACCCGGCGGTTCTCGTCGCTTGGGACACCGGCGAAATTCATCGCTTGGCATGGCGAAACTCATCGCTCCCCGAGCCACGGTTGCGGTAGACTCTGCGAATGGCTCGTTCGACGAAAAGACATGCGGCCCTGGGTGCGACCATCCAGTCGAAGCCGGCAAACAATTCAGAGCCGACGAAGGCTTAGAACAAACACGAGTCGGACGCGAGAGTCAGCTGTCACGAAAATGTAACGCAAATCGCAGAAAACGGTGGCAGAAATACGGCAAACGACAACAAAGGAAGGAGAAAGCAGGTTGCGGGAATTTGCCCTAACTTGCTGATTCCGTTCGATTAGCCACTCCTCTGGCAAGATTTGGCAAAGTTGATCGAACGGCTTCGAACCAGAGGGTCGGGAGTTCGAGTCTCTCCGGGCGCGCCACTTTCACCTATGTCTCAGGCCGCTCACCTCTATTTGTTGCCTTGTTTATCCGCGAGAGTTACTGTTACGAAAACGCAATGGCTGGCGACCCGGTATGACGCCAAGTGAGCCAGGCCGAGTCAAGTCTCTTAGTATCCTTCGGTCGAACTTGCAGACGGCGCAAACACAACCGCGATAGCAACAATAGCCGCGATTCGCAGGAACGCTGAGAACTGGAAGGGCGGCAAGGAAAACGAGACGGGTATAGGGAAAAGGAGCCGGAGTTTTGGGGGATTTTCCTAATTGACGGTCTCGTCGAGCGGAGTTATCAACGAAACTGGTTGAAACTGGTTGGATCATTTTTTGTGAGGGGTTGTGGTCTGCCCCTTCGCTAAGGGAAGATGAGAGCCTGTCGGGTTCCTCTTCCAGTTGGTGGGCTTGGCACCCTAGCAGCCGAGCCTCGTTGTCCTAAATAACAGCCACCCCAGCTGCACCCGGTAATCCCTCAAGGTTGTGGGCCTGTCCCCAATCGACGGGAGAGGTGTGTAAACCACGCCATTGATAGCGGGGCTTGGTGTGAACAAGCACACACGATGTGCCCGGCCAAGCCGTAGGTGTGCGGGAGTGGTCAATCTGAGGTGAATCGTGGAAATGCTGCCTGGCTATCGGGACGCAGTGAAGCGGTACGTTCATTTCCGGTTGGCGCCACGTATCGACCGAGCCGAGGATGTCGTCCAGGAAGTCTTTCTCGCGGCCTGCGAAAATCTGGGCGCGTATCGGGGAAGCTCATCGCTCGAATCGTGGCTGATGGGAATCGCACGCAACAAAGTCCCTGATTATTATCGCGCACACTCGCGCGAACCACAGGCGCTCGAGCCGGTTGAACCAGGAATCAAGATCGACAGCCCTCACCCGGAGTTCGATGACCATCTGGACAAGGAATCCGCGCGGAAGAAGACCTGGGAGATCCTGAAGCAGTTACCAGAGAAATACCGCTGCGCACTGGTCTGGCGGTATTGGGATGAGTGTTCCATCAAGACCATGGCGATGCGGATCGGCAAGACAGAAAAAGCGATGGAGAGAATCTTAGCGCGTGCGCGCGATGAGTTTCGATGGGCTTGGGATCAGCAATAACGGGATTCTGGCAGCACCGATGGAGAAAGACCGATTGCTCCTCGGACCTGCGCTCGGGCGTTCTAAACGGCTCGCTCACTTCATCCGGGGGCGGGTACTTTCGCGTCTCACTCATGAAGTGGGAAAAATTTCTCCGAACATTTTTCGAGAGGCCTCGAAATTTTCGCGGGGGATTTCCTCCGTGGGGGCGACTTTATGAGGGCAGGACAGAAAAGCTGTCCGCGATCTGGGGCGGGAGTCCGGTGAAGAAGCTCCGGGCTTGCGCTCCCGGTCCAAACTACCATGGAGGTCCAGAAATAATGTTTGCAGGCAAATCTGTTGCAAAGCTGTTTTGCAGTTTCTCGACCGTGGCCGCGTTTGCACTGCTCGGGTTCGTGCCCGGAACTCGTCTGGCAGCCCAGTCCACCGGCGACGTTTACGTGTTGTCAAATGAATCAGACGAAAACGCCGTGATCGTGTTCCACAGGAACGCCGATGGAACGATCGAGCGAGCGGGCCGCTTTCCCACGGGCGGCAGCGGCTCCGGGAGCGGGACCGATCCTCTGGGCTCGCAGGGGCCGGTGATCCTGAGTGCGGACAACCGCATGCTGTTCGCGGTCAACGCGGGCAGCGACTCGATTTCCGCGTTCTCGGTATCCGGTGACGAACCGAATCTTCTGCAGACGGTTTCCTCTGGTGGAACTCGTCCCATCAGCCTGACCGCGTCTCACGACCTGCTCTACGTGCTGAACAGCGGTGACTCGGCGAACATCTCCGGTTTCCGGATCGTGCCGGGAAGCAGTCCGCTGGTCCGCGTGGAAGGCTCCACGCAACCCCTGCCGGGTGGCTCGGCGGCCGAGCCTGCTGAAGTGTTATTTAATCGTGAAGGCAACGTACTGCTGGTGACCGAAAAGGGCACCAACCAACTCGATTCCTTCACGGTCGACGAAGCAGGCAAGGCGTCGATGGCGGAAGCCTATCCTTCAACCGGCCCTGTGCCTTTCGGGTGCGCCTTCGGCCGGGGCAACTTCGCGATCACGGCTTACACGGCCAATGCCGCACCGCAAGCCGGCGGCATCGGTTCCTACAAAGTGTCCGATGAGGGAAACCTCAGTGCGATCGGCGCGGAAGTGAGCGACAATCAAACTGCTTCCACGTGGCTCGCGGTGACGGGCAATGGCACGATCGTCTTTACGACGAATACGGTCAGTGGGACGATCTCCAGCTTCGCGGTTTCGCGGGAAAGCGGCAACGTTACGCTGAGCCGGCCCGTGGCAGCTTCGTTGCGAAGCGAAGAATCCGGGAGCAGCTTCCCCTCTGACATGGCCCTGAGCAACGATAGCCGCTACCTGTACGTTCGCAACGGCGCAAACGGGACCGTTAGTGCCTTCATCGTGCAGGTGGACGGCAGCCTGACGCGGGTCGCCCACGCTGTAGGCCTGCCTGAGAGTGCAGCGGGAATTGCTGCCCGCTAGAACAACAAAACGTGCCGCCGCGCAGGATTGCGGCAAAGGGCACAAATCAGAAGGCTGCCCGAAACGTCGGGCAGCCTTCTGTATTTGGTGCTTTCATCGATCAGCCAATTAAACGGTGGCAGAGAATTGTGAGGTTCGCGTTCGGTCCGACCTGAGAGCCCTTCGATTCGGGCAGGATAAATACCGTTGGGCTGCAGAATAGAGAATTCGAGAACGGTGCATTGTGCCACGGCAATACCTCAGCATTTCTTGAGATGGGACTTCGCTGCGCGGACTCGCTTTGCTGAGGCGCGCTTCTTTTTGCCCGACTTTGTGTTCCTTTCGAGCCGCAGCTTCCATGCCGTACGCAAGGCGCCGGCCAACACATCTTTATTCGCGGCGGCCAGCCGAATGTGCGTCATGCCCATCCGTCCCCATCCACCCGCGATGGGAACGAAAACCTCGGGCAGTTCTTGCACAAACGCTGCTTGCTGTTCCGGAGTGAGCATCAGGTTCCCGTAGCCCTGGGCCGCCGAGGCGAGCGTCGCAAAAATTCTGCCGCCCACGCGGAAGTCGGGCGCGCCCATGTGCGAACTCTCTTCGGCACCTTCCAAGCTAAGGGCCATTCGCCGGAAGTCATCCGTATTCATTGACGCCAAGCTCCTGTTCCGCGGCCGTTATTCTACACCGCAGGCGCAGCACGGAGCCGAAGCCGAACTTGGTAGGATAGGCGTGTGCCGCGATGAAGGGCCGGGTGAAAGTGACGGTGAAGGATATTCTGCACCAGAGGTGTCCGCGCTGCCGAACGGGAAAGATTTTTCGACGGTCCATTGTCTGGGGATTTCCAAAGATGTTTGAGCGGTGCCCGGTGTGCGACCTGCGATTCGAGCGGGAAGAAGGATACTTTCTGGGCGCGATGTATATCAGCTATTTCCTGGCTTTGGCGATCATCGCGTTGATTGCGGCGGGGCTTTGGGCGGTGACGGGATGGTGGATCACGAAGGCTACCGTCTGGGCGGTTGTGCTGTTTCTTCCGCTGGCTCCCCCAATCACGTTTTTTGCTCGCGTACTATGGATTTATCTGGATCAGACGTTCGATCCGGACCGAGGCTGAGCAATATCGTTGTATCATCTCCCACTATGAACATCGTTCTCAGTGAAACCGAATGCCGGGTGCTGGGATCTCTGATTGAAAAAGAGATCACCACTCCAGAGTACTATCCACTCTCACTGAACGCGCTCATCAACGCGTGCAACCAGAAATCGAATCGCGAGCCAGTCATGGAGCTTGACGAATCCGCAGTGCGAAAATCGCTGCACTCCCTGGACGGGCAATCCCTGGTGCGTTACGTCAGCGGGGCGGACAGCCGCGTAACCAAATACGAACACCGGCTCCAGGAAGCCTTCAATTTTCACCGCCACGAAATCGCCATTCTCTGCGTGTTGCTGTTGCGTGGCCCGCAGACGCCGGGGGAACTTCGTAGCCGCACGGAACGCATGTACCATTTCGAAGACTTAAGTACCGTGCAATCCAGCTTGCACCACCTGATGAATCGCGAGCCGCCACTCGTCATGGTCCTTCCGCGGCAGCCCGGAACCAAAGAGGCCCGTTATGTTCATCTTCTATCCGGCGATGCCGAGGTCATCGCGGCGAAGTTCTCCGCCGGTACGGAGACGAATCATGAGATTCAAGATGCTTCCGTGAACGGAGACCGGCTCGCACAGCTGGAAGGAGAACTCGCCGCTCTCCGCAACGATATCGCTAGGGTTCGAAACGACAACTCGGAACTTCGTAGAGTTGTCGGCGAGCTGGAGCAGCAGTTCGCGGCCTTCCGGAAACAATTCGAGTAGCGCGTCGCGCATGCCTGCTCGCGCCGGTTCTGTTTCGGGCGCGTTTTTGCCGTCCTTTCGGGTGATATTCAAAGCCGCTGCCGATGACCTTCGGATCGAGGCGTTTCACGCCAACCGTCACGAAGGCAATCGTGAAGACGGTGCCCAGCGCGGCATACAGATAGAAAACTTCGGCGAACAAAATGACAAGCCGTTCATACACGGGAAGCGTCTACCGGGATGGCCGTGCCGGTGATGTGCGCGGCCTTCTCGTCCGCCAGCCACAAGACCAGGTCGGCAACCTCACTCGGCTGAACCCACTGCGAAAAATCGGCAGCGGGCATCGCTTTGCGATTCGCTGGAGTATCCATGGTACTTGGTAAGACTACGTTTGCGGTCACTCCTGCATCCTTGTTCTCGAGCGCCACGGTTCGGACCAGCATGGTAAGCGCCGCCTTAAACGTAACGTAAGCCCCCAGGCCCGCGTGCGGCTCGACAGCGGTCAGGCTGCCGATTGCAACAATGCGGCCGCTTCCTGACTTTCGGAGATGGGGAATGGCTGCTCGCAAAACGTAGAAGGCTGACGTCAGGTTCAAGTCGCGCATCTGTTCCCAGGTCGCGTCATCGGTTTCCGCCACCGTCGTGCCGCCGGCAAAGCCGCCTAACACGTGGACGAGGGCATCGAGTTTGCCAAACCGAGCGACGATGGATTCAATGGCATCACGGACGGCAACGGCTTTCGTAAAATCAGCGGGAAGAGCGACAAAATTGGGCGGTGAAAAGTCTTTCTGGAAAATGCTCCGGGAGGTACCCACGACGGTCGCTCCGGCAGCAAGAAAACGCTGGGTCACGTGCGTCCCCAGTCCCCCTTTGGCGCCGGTGATGAGAACTACTCTATCTTTCATGTGACCAGAATTACCTCACTCTCGAATATCGTCTCTCTCGATGAGAGAAGCAAGTTTGCCAAGAGTTTCAAAAGATGGGCTGCCGGCGTCGAGGACTTGGCGAGCTCTGGTTTTCGCCAATGAATGCTTGCAGCCTTTTCAAAGACTACCCCATCCTTCGGTCAAATTCATCGCCAGCGCTTGACCAGGCCTCGCCCTTGGTGTATTTAACCTCTAGGTTAAGTACGAAATGACCTCCGATCACCTCAGCGGCACCTTCGCGGCACTCGCCGATCCCACACGGCGGGCGATCCTCGCGCGTCTAATCTCCGGAGAGGCTTCGGTCACTCAGCTTGCCGAGCCCTTCGAGATGAGCATGCCCGCCGTCTCCAAGCACTTGAAGGTGCTCGAGCGCGCGGGGCTGATCGCGCGTGGACGCGAGGCGCAGTGGCGGCCTTGCCGGCTGGACGCAGGTCCTCTCGAGGACGTTTCCGATTGGGTCGCGCATTACAAGCGTTTCTGGACGGAAAGCCTTGATCGTCTGGATGACTATTTGGGCGATACGCAGAAAAAGGTACGGAAAGACGTACAGAAAAAAGGGAAGAAGCATGGCCGGAAGTAAAGAAGGAGCCAGGACCTTCGACCAGCTCGCGGATTATCTGGCGGAGGCGCGAACATGAGAAAAGCAAAGGCGTCCGGTGAAAAGCCGGCTGTCATTAAACGCCCCACGATGCGTTCCGCTCGGACCTGGTTAGTTATTTATCGGGTTGTCTTTTCAGCCCAGCGTTGCCGGATTCCAGCCAGGAATCTCGGCTTGTCCTTTTGCATAAGCCGGACAAGCGCTTGATTCGCCGTATCTTCGTGTGCGGCCGCCCAGAGCACCATTTCCGTGAGGACCGGCGCGAGAGCAATGCCCTTCGGCGTGAGCGAGTAAATCAGTTTGCGCCCGTCCGAGGGGTCTCGTCCCGTGGTGATGATTCCATGAGCCATCAGCTTTTGCAGGCGATCGGCCAAAATATTCGTCGCAATTCTCTCATAGGATCCCAGGAACTCTTTGTACGTCCGGAATCCCCGCAGCATCATGTCGCGGATAATCAGCAACGACCAGCGATCGCCCAGTATCTCCACCGAAGCATTCAGCGGGCAGCCCGAACGTCGATTTTGGATTGGCTGCTTGCCAGGCATATTTGCACCTTAGCATTTGTCGCTTGCATATTGCAAGTTACTTGTTGCAGACTGGCCTTCCCAAGCCAGCGATCTTCGGTCGCCACTTGAAATTGGAGGACGGAAATGAACCAAGCCACAATGAAAAAATCGCCTGCTATGCAACTGGAAGTGCCCCGGATTGCGAACGGCAAGGCGTTGCGAATTGCCGGATTACGCGAACACTACACCTCGGAAACAATGAAAAACATGTCTGAGCTATGGCTGCGCTTTGGGCCTCACATCGGCAACGTTCCCGGACAGATGGGCCGTGTAGCTTTTGGCTTGTGCTTCAATGCGCTCAGCCCGGACGGTCTCGACTACTTTGCGGGCGTAGAGGTCTCCGGCTCTTCAGCTCTTCCCGGGGAGTTCAGCTTGGCGAGCATCCCGGCACAGAAATATGCCGTTTTTTCCCACCGCGAACACGTCTCCAAACTCCATGAAACGCTGAATGCCATCGACAAGTGGCTTCCGGAATCCGGCCTTGAGGTCGCCTGTGGAACTGCTGAGGCGCCGAGCTTTTTCGAGCGTTACTCCGAGGAATTCGACCCGCGGACCGGAATGGGTGGTATGGAGGTTTGGGTACCAATCAAATCGTGAAGCGAACGAAAGATTATTTTGCTATAGCGAAATTAAGGGTACGCTTCTGCAGCGGCCTTACTTCTGATAAAAGGAGTGATAGATGAGCGACGTACGGGTACTGGTGGGCACACGCAAGGGCGCATTCGTCTTGACGTCAGACGGCCAGCGCAAACAGTGGGACGTCAGCGGCCCTCATTTTGCGGGTTGGGAAATCTATCACGTCAAGGGGTCTCCCGTGAACCCGAATCGGCTGTATGCGTCCCAGACCAGCGGCTGGTTCGGGCAGATCATTCAACGATCCGACGACGGGGGCAAAACTTGGGTACAGCCGGGCACGCCGCCGGGCGAAAAGGATGCTACGCAACAAGGACCGCCCAAAGGCGAGAGCAACAAATTCGTGTACGACACTTCCTCAGCGACCGGCAAACCCCTCACCACTCATCAGTGGTACGACGGCACGCAGCATCCGTGGGAGTTCAAGCGTGTCTGGCATCTCGAACCGTCGCCCGCCGATCCGGACACCGTCTATGCCGGTGTGGAAGACGCTGGTCTGTTTCGTTCGACCGACGGTGGGCAGAACTGGCATGAACTCGCCGGACTGCGCGGCCACGGCACCGGCCCACGTTGGCAGCCCGGTGCCGGTGGGATGTGCCTCCACACTATCATTCTGGATCGGAGCGATCCCAAGCGTATCTACATCGCTATCTCGGCCGCAGGGGCATTCCGCACCGACGACGGCGGCAAAACCTGGCGGCCCATCAATAAAGGACTGTATTCGCCGTACATTCCCGAACCCACTGCCGAGGTGGGCCACTGCGTTCATCACGTCGCGATGCACCCGTCTCACCCAAAGGTCCTCTTCATGCAGAAACACTGGGACGTGATGCGCAGTGACAACGGCGGGGACTCCTGGAAGGAGGTCAGCGGCAACTTGCCGACCGACTTCGGGTTCGTGATTGATGTTCATGCGCACGAACCGGAAACCATTTACGTCGTTCCGATCAAGAGCGACGGAGAGCATTTTCCTCCCGACGGCAAGCTGCGCGTCTATCGCAGCAAGGCCGGAGGAAACGAGTGGGAAGCGCTGACCAAAGGCTTGCCCCAAAAAGACTGTTACGTGAACGTCTTGCGCGACGCCATGGCCGTCGATTCGCTCGATAAATGCGGCGTATATTTCGGCACCACGGGCGGGCAAGTGTACGCTTCGTCCGACGCGGGGAACACCTGGAACCCCATCGTGCAACACCTTCCGGGCGTGCTTTCTGTGGAGGTCCAGACGCTGCCATGATCCGTGTCGTGCTTCCGGGGCATCTGCGAGCGCTGGCGCACGTGAGTGCGGAGGTACAGCTCAACGTTGAGGGTCCGGTCACGCAGCGCTCCGTGCTCGATGCCCTCGAAGCGCAGTATCCGATGCTGCGCGGGACGATCCGCGATCATGTCACCCGGGAGCGCCGCCCGTTTCTGCGCTTCTTCGCTTGCGAGGAAGATTATTCCCTGGAGCCGCCGGATACCCCGCTGCCCGATGCGGTCGCGTCGGGCGCGGAGCCCCTTCTCATCATAGGGGCTATCGCGGGCGGCTAGCAGAGTTACCGCATCTTTCGATTTTCGATGGAAGGACTGGGGGAGAAAAATTCATGGAATCAGCTGCTCAAACGGTCTCAAAGAAGAGCCTCTGGGCCGGACGCATCATCAGTGCACTCGTTGTGCTGTTCCTGCTCTTCGACGCCGTCGCCAAATTGATGAAAATCACTCCTGTCCTTGAGGCTTTCACCCGGCTAGGATTCTCCACGGGCTTGGCGGTCCCTATCGGAGTCCTCTTGCTCGTCTGTACGATCGTCTACGTGATTCCGCCTACGTCTATCCTCGGCGCGATCTTGCTGACCGCCTGTCTTGGCGGCGCAACTGTTACCCACCTGCGCGCTGGCCAACCGTTCCATTTTCCGGTCGTTTTTGGCGTGCTGGTCTGGGGAGGTCTTTACTTGCGCGAAGACCGGCTGCGTGCCGTCATTCCTCTCCGGACTTAGTTTCGATGGTCCGGTTGATTATCGAGCTGCACTTCAGATAAAGGTGAAAAAGACATGGGTGCAAAGAGCAGCGTTCAAGAAAAAATAGAGCAGGAACTGACAATCACACGCACCCTTGACGCGCCGCGGGAACTTGCGTTCAGGGTGTGGACCGATCCAAAGTGCGTGGCGGCGTGGTGGGGTCCGAAGGGCTTTACCAATCCTGTGTGCGAGTTAGACGCACGCCCGGGCGGCGCGATCCTCATTCACATGCGCGGGCCCGACGGCAAGGTATACCCGATGACGGGTGTTTATCAGGAAATCGTCGAGCCAGAGCGGATGGTCTTTACCAGCACCGCGCTGGACGAAGAGGGCCATCCGCTCTTTGAAGTGCTGACCACCGTGACCTTCCCCGAACAGGGCAGAAAGACGAAACAAACGCTGCAGGCGCGCGTCATTATGAGGACGGATAAGGCCGCCCCATATCTCGCCGGGATGGAGATGGGCTGGGGTCAAAGCCTGGACCGTCTTACAGCCTACATGGCAACACAAACAAAGGAGTGACCCTAATGAACGAGAAACCTACAAAAGATTCGCCATCCCGCGAGGCCATTCTGACCTTCCTGAACGACGCAAAATTCGCGGCCCGTTCGCTTGCGCGTAGTAAAGGGCTGGTCATCACCGTGGTCCTTACCCTCGCGCTGGGCATCGGCGCCAACGCCGCCATCTTCAGCCTGGTGCGTGGCGTGCTGCTTCGGCCGCTCGTGAACCGCGACGAAGACCAGCTGATATTCATCCAACAAACCGCGCCCGGCATTAGCCCTGGCGGCGTCCCATTCTCCGTGCCGGAAATTCAAGACCTACGCGCAAGCGTCAAAACCCTAACCTCCTTCGGCGAGTTCTCCACCGTCGGTTTCACCATGATCGGCCTCGGCGAGCCCCAGGAAGTTCGCGCCGGCGTCGTTGACGGCTCCTATTTTGACGTGGTGGGCCTCCATCCGGTCCTCGGCCGTCTCATCGGCCCGCAAGACGACGGTCCCAAAGCCGCTGGCGTCGTCGTCTTGACCTATCGTTATTGGTCGGGCACTCTCAAGGGCGATCCTTCTGCCATCGGTAAAACCGTTCGCCTCGGCAGCGGCTTCGGCGATCGAGCTGCCACTATCATCGGCGTCCTTGAACCCTCTATCCAATATCCCACCAATACTGAAATCATTGCCAACATTGTCACCAGCCCCCATCATCTCTCGGCGACCATGCAGAACGGGCGCGTGCACCGAATGACGGAACTTTTCGGCCGGCTCGCGCCTGGAAGGGATCTCGAGCAAGCGCGCGCCGAGCTCCGCGCCGTGCACGGAGCGATGGTCAAAGCGCATCCCAAGGAGTATCCGGCGCAAGCGAATTTCCAGATTGACGCGAAGCTGTTGCGCGACCAGATTACCTCGCGCGCAAGGACTGTCCTGCTGGTGCTGCTCGCGGCTTCGGGGCTCGTCTTTGTCATCGCTTGCTCGAACGTCGCCAACCTGATTCTGTCTCGAACGGTTCGTCGGGAGGGCGAGCTGTCAATCCGTGCGGCGCTCGGCGCAACCACCGGCGCACTTCGGCGAGTCCTGCTGGCTGAAAGCCTCCTGCTCTGCGGAGCCGGGGCGATGCTCGGGGTGCTGAGCGCACGGCCCTTGGTTGACATCCTGGCGCAGTACGCCTCGCGCTTTTCGGTCCGCGCGCTCGACCTGACAGTGGACTCCAGTATGCTCTGGGTCGGGGCGGCGCTGGCAATCGTCGCAGCGGTGCTACTGGCGTTCGTGCCGCGCTTGCCGTCGGCTGATGCATCAAACGGAATCAGTTTGTCCAATGGCAGCGTGCGAATCACCGGCAGCACGAATCGCCGGCTGCGGATTTTTGCCGTGACGCAGATCGCCGCGTCGTTCCTGCTGCTGGCGGGCGCCAGCATGCTGCTGAAGACGCTTGTTGCCCTGCAAACGGCGCAGACCGGCTTCGACACGCACCACGTCCTTGCCATCAATGTCCCCGCTGTTTCCTACGGCAAAACTCCCGAACAAATCATCGATTTCTACAAGGAATCGATGCGCCGCATTGATGCGCTCCCCGGTGTGAACAAGACCGCTTTCGGCATTGTCGTTCCCTGGCGCGACGCCGGCAGCTTTGGTCCTGGTTTCCAGTTCTCGGCTGACGGTCACCTTCGCGGGCCCGGCGAGGAAGATCCTCGCGCCCAGTTGCGCACCATCTCTCCCGGCTTTTTTGCCGCGCTCGGCGTTCCCATCATCGCGGGCCGCGATTTCAATCAGCTTGACGGCCAGAACAAAGGACCGGACGGCCAGAACAAAGAACCGGTCGTTATCGTCAGTCAAACTCTGGCTCAACGAATGTTCCCCAATCAGGATGCCCTCAACAGGCATGTCTTTTGGACGGATCCCGTGATGAAATTCATCCCCGGGATAAACACCACGCCGCACCGCATCATTGGCGTCACTGCTGATATTGACGACGAACACGTCGTTCCTGGCCCTTGCCTCACCGTCTATAGCCAATTCGAAGAGGGTCCAATCTTTGGTGGGCGCCTCTTCGTCCACACCGGCGCAAATCCCTATTCTCTCGTCACGCCGATCACGCGGATCATTCGCGGCATGTCGATCGACCAACCCATTGAACGGGCCGCTACGCTCGAAGACATTCGCGCCGAAGTTCTCACTCCGGATCGTCTCAACACAGTTGTGTTCGGTGTCTTTGCTGCCGTCGCACTGGCCATTGCGCTGGTCGGAGTTGCCGGTGTGTTGGCTTTTTCCGTCAGCGCCCGCACACGCGAGTTTGGCATCCGGTTGGCGATTGGAGCACAGCCTCGCCAGCTCTTGGCCAGCGTCATCGCCCAGGGTGCGGTGATGGCCACCGCAGGCGTCCTCGCAGGCGCGGCGTGTGGATACGTGCTCATGCGTGTGGCTCGGAGCAGCTTCGAAGACATGCAGACACCGAGTGCCTTGCCAGTAGCCGGCTCCGTGTTCGTCTTGCTGGCCGCCGCGGTTGTTGCTTCGGTGCTGCCGGCGGCGCGCGCCGCGCGCGTCGACGTCACGGAAGCGCTGCGATCGGAGTGAACTCCGATCTCTGCGATGCTCTCGAAAAGTTCGGAGCTTTCCGTTTGACGAGGAATAGGAACGAAAATCGCGTCGTTTCCTAGAAACGTTTTTCGAAACTTTCCTTTCGCATCAGAGAAACTCCAACTGAATACGAATTAACACTCTTTTCAGGCAACCGATCATGGGGGTGACATAATTCCATGGCGCGAATCTCTCGTTTGCGCCCGACCCCCCTTGAGTGAGATCTAGCCAAGCAAGGTGCCCGACGAAGGAGAAAGCATGAAAGATGGTCGAAACAAATGCGGGCCGGCGGGGAACAGCCGGACAATTCTTTCGCGGCGCAATTTGCTCGAACTCGCGGGATTGGCAGCAGCAACGGCGGCGTTTCCAGCCGAGACGGTGATGACCAAGCCCGATCTCCGTCCCGACACCTCCGGGCAGGGAGTAAGTCCGGTTATGGAAAAGCTCAGCGCCTACATGAGTGAAGCCGCCGGCCGCGCGCTGCCCGACGAGGTGACTGAAAAAACGAAACAACACATCCTGGACACGTTTGCGGCCATGATTTCGGGTTCGGAGTTAACACCGGGGCGCGCAGCGCTGCAATTCGCTGGAGCCTATGGTGGCAAAGAAGTCGCGACGGTAGTCGCCTCGAAACTTTTACGCGGCCCGATGGAGGCGGCAATGATGAACGGGATGTTGGCGCACGCCGACGAAACCGACGATTCGCACGCCGCATCGCAATCGCATCCAGGTTGCGCCGTAGTGCCTGCTACCCTTGCGCTTGGAGAACAGCTCGGCATCAGCGGGACGCACTTCCTGCGCGCCGTGACGCTCGGCTACGACGTGGGAACGCGCTTCACAATGACCCTGGGTGGACAGCAATTTGAAGCGGAGAGTCACTGGAGCACGCACAGCATCGCTCCACTTTTCGGCGCGGCCGCGGCCGCCGGATGCGCGGCGAGCCTGAACGTTCGGCAGATGCGATTTCTCCTGGGATACACGGCGCATCAATCCTCTGGACTTGGTGCATGGAACCGCGACACCGAGCACATCCAGAAAGCATTTCACTTTGGCGGCATGACGGCGCGCAACGGCGTCACTTCTGCGTTGATTGTTCAAGCTGGATGGACCGGTGTTGAAGACATCTTTTCGGGAAAAGATAATTTCTTTGAGGCTTACAACCCACACGCCGATCCTGCCGGATTGGCCGAGAAGCTTGGCGAGCGTTATGAGATCACGCGTGCGAACATCAAGAAATGGCCCGTAGGCTCGCCGATCCAGGCGGTCCTCGATGCCCTCGAAATCCTGCGAAAGCAACGTGCTTTTAATTCGACTGAAGTGCAGCAGGTCTCCGTACAGTTGGCTACGGATGAGGCAGCGATCGTGAACAACCGCGAGATCCCGGACATCTGTCTGCAACACATTGTCGCGGTGATGATGATGGACAAGACGGTTACGTTCAGTTCGGCGCATGACAAAGCGCGTATAAACGATCCGGCGACGTTCCGGGAACGCGGAAAAGTGAAATTGATTCCGGATGAGCAGCTAGAGCACCTCATGCCTTTGCGCGTGGCGATCGTCGAGGTGCAGCTTACGGATGGAACGCATCTCAGACAGCGAGTCGATAATGTTCGGGGCACTCCCAAGAATCCCATGACCCGTGATGAAATTGTTGCCAAAGCGCACGATTTGATAGCGCCAATCCTGGGCGCGACACAATGCGCGAACCTCATCGAGAGCGTGCTAACCCTGGAAAAAGTAAAGGACATCCGCGAACTGCGGCCTCTGCTGCAGCTAAAAGAGAATTAATACTGTTTTCAGGTTTTTGTTTCGGTTGATGGCATAACTTCAATGGCGCGATTGGGCGCCTGTGCCCGGCCATCCTCGCACAAATGCAGGCAAGCGCGAAGTGTTCGGAGGACTCGAAGGAGAAGAACAGACATGGGACACAGCGGAAGCAAGAAAGATCTGGCAGGGAGTGGCGGGCCAATCCTGACGCGGCGCAACCTGCTTGAACTCGCTGGCCTGGCTTTCGCAACCACCGCTATTCCAACCGCGGCCATAACCGCAAAGCCGGCCGCCAACCTCGATGAGGCCGCCCAAGGCGTGAGTCCGGTTATGGACAAGCTCAGCAGATACATGAGCGAGGCCGATGAACGCGCGCTGCCGGACGAAGTGGTCGAGAAGGCGAAACATCACATTCTGGATACCCTGGCCGCGATGATTTCCGGTTCCGAGGTTCGGCCGGGACGCGCCGCGATCGAATTTGTCCGCGCCTATGGAGGTAAGGAGGTTGCAACAGTGGTCTCCTCGAACATCGTGTGTGGTCCCATCGAAGCGGCGCTCGCAAACGGAGTACTGGCTCACGCTGACGAGACGGACGATTCGCACGGCCCGTCCCGCTCGCATCCCGGTGTCTCCGTCGTTCCCGCGGCGTTGGCCGCCGGCGAGCAGTTTAGAATCAGCGGAAATCATTTCTTGCGCGCCGTGACGCTCGGCTACGATGTCGGGACGCGCGTGACGATGAGCATGGGTGGGCCGGGCTACCAGGTTGCGACCCACAGGAGCACGCACGGCACCGTTGCCGCCTTTGGGGCCGGTGCGGCCGCCGGCTGCGCCGCCGGTCTTGGGGCTCAGCAGATGCGTTTTCTGCTGGACTACAGCGCTCAACAAACATCGGGAATCGGGGCCTGGAGCCGCGATGCTGAGCACATGGAGAAGGCCTTCCTCTTCGGAGGGAAACCCGCAGCCGCTGGAGTGACTGTGGCGATGTTGATGGGCTTGGGTTGGACAGGCGTTGACGACATTTTTTCCGGCTCCGACAATTTCTTTGAAGCTCTGGCGCCCAGAGAAAATGGCGTCGTCAAGGCCGATCCGACGCAACTCGCCGAAAAACTCGGGGAGCGCTACGAGATAACGCGTACGAACATCAAGAAATGGACGGTGGGCTCGCCCATCCAGGCCCCGCTCGATGCGCTCGCAGGTTTTTTCAAGCAACGCTCGTTCACGGCCGACGATGTACGGAAGGTAGTCGTGCGGATCGCCAGCGACGAGGCCAACACGGTGAGCAATCGCGACATGCCGGACATTTGCTTGCAGCACATGGTCGCGGTGATGTTGCTGGACAAGACGGCCAGCTTCCAATCGGCACATAACAAGGCGCGTATGAAAGATCCTGCCGTGCTGCAGCAGCGCGCCAAAGTGGAAGTTGTCGCCGACCCACGGATCGACGCCCGCCGTCCGCGACGCGAGGCCATCGTTGAGCTGACGCTCGCCGACGGCACGCAGATGAGCGAGTGGGTACGCGACGTGCGCGGCACGGCGGAGAATCCCATGACGCGGGAGGAGGTTGTGGCGAAAGCACGGGACTTGATCTCGCCCGTACTTGGCTCCACAGCGTGCGCGGCCCTGGTCGAGAAAGTTCTGGCTTTGGAAAATGTAAAGGACGTGCGCGAACTTCGGCCCGTGCTTCAACGAGGCTGAAGGGGCCACCTGCTCCGTAGTGGTGCGCTTGAGCAAAGGGAATGCAGAGAAATTCCAAACGGGGAGCGAACGAATGAAAAGGTACGCAGCGATTACATGGGCTTTGTGCACGGTGTTGATCCCGAGGGCGCCGGGCCAGACCAGCGCGCCGCTAAAGCAGATCCAGAGCATTCCGTTGCCGAATGTCGAGGGCTACTTCGACCACATGGCCGTGGACATCAAAGGCCAGCGCTTGTTCGTTCCGGGAGAGCACCAGAGGACGATTGAAGTTATCGACCTGCGCGCGGGGAAAGTGATTCACACGATCACGGGATTTGGAGGCGATCCCCGCAAGACTCTTTATCTTCCCGAGACAAACGAAATCTGGGTGGACGACGGAGATGCAACTTGTAAAGCGTTCAGCGGGGATACGTACCAGCTCATCAAGAACATTCTGCTTTCCGGGGCCGATCTGGATAAAGATTCGAGGAAGGTGCCGGACAACGGGGTTTATGATCCGGCGACTCATTTGTTTTACCTCGGCGACCGGGCCGATGGCCTGAAGAAAGAAGGCGTGAAAGGCTCGGTCGAAATTGTAGATCTAAAGAACGGCAAGTTTGTGGGCAGCATCGACGTCGATGGACTCAACCCGGCAGGCTTCGCGCTCGATCCAGGGTCGCCAAGAATGTTCGTGGTCATGGGTGATACAAGCCAAGTTGTGGTCATTGACCGCGAAAAGCGCACAGTGATTGGTACCTGGCCCATCACCGGAGGCCCGGAGCCTCATGCCGTGGCGCTGGATGAGACGCACCGGCGTCTGTTTATCGGCAGCCGCGTGAAACGTTCCCACATCTATAAACCTGGAAAGATGGTGGTGATGGACGCGGACGCGGGAAAAGTGATTGATGCCATCGACACCGAGGGCGGAGTCGATGAAGTGGTCTTCGACGCGCCGAGCAAACGCATCTACTACACGGGAACAACCGGCTTCGTGGAAGTATTCAAACAGGTTGACGCGGACCACTACGAGCGTCTGGGAAAAGTCGCGACCGGGCCGATTGCGAAGACCACGCTACTGGTCCCGGAACTCAAACGATTTTACGCGGCCGTTCCCAAGCTCGTCATCCTGGTTCCTCCGATTCCACAATCCAAGGAAGCAACCATCGAAGAGGCAAAGATACTGGTCTACGATGTGATGCCCTGAGCGTTCTACGTCTGCCGCAGCCAAACCATTCAGGAGCGAGAGCGCTTGGCAGAAAAATGAGCGAGGGGGTACCGTACGCCCCATCAGATGGATGAATATTAAAACAAAGGACTTACAACAAGTGTATTACGTAAACGATGGATTCTAAAAGGCACGTTTTGCACTTGAAGAAGGAGCAAAACCACCTCGTCGTGGCATTCCTAAGCAGCCTTGGCGGAAAGCGGGCCGGAATCTGAGAAAGGTGGGATCTGATCGTCCTCCCCCTGCATCACCAGCGTGGGTACCTCGATCTTCTTGCACTACCAAAAACTTGGAAGAAAAGGCGGCTGCAAGCCCCAGGTGACAAAAGGACTAGCGAGAATTTCGGGCTAGGGGGCGAGCAGCGCCAAGGTGTTGATCCGCTTGGGGACTTCACCAACTGGGATTACGGCCACTAATTTACGAGATTTGGTGTCAATGGCAGAGATGGAGCGGCCGCCGGAGTTTGAGACATAGACAAGTTTACTGTCAGGAGTGAAGGTGATCCATTCGGGAACGGAACTCGTGGGTGCGCTTCCCAGCGGATGAACGAGCGGCAGCGCGGTGTGGCCAGCCAACTCCAGGTCCGGCAGCGAGTATTCGAAAACGGCGTTCGCGAGAGAGCTGTTGACCCACAATGATTTGCCATCGGGTGCGACGCCGATGCCGTGAGAAGGAGTGTTGACCCGCCCCTCGGCAATGCCGAATCCGCCGGGCTCGGCCGGCAAGGTGATCCTGGCTACCTCGCTGCGCTTCGCAAAATCCACGACGGCGAATCCGTTGAAGTTGGAGAGCTGCACGAAAATACGGCCCGTCGTTCCGTCGGGATTTGCCTCGAAGGCCATGGGCCGCACCGACTGATCGAAATTCAGTTTCCAAGCGATTTGATCGGTCTTGAGATCAATCACGGTGGCCGACTTGCCTTCCAGGGAACCGCTGACTGCAAACTTGCCGTCGGGTGTGACATAGACATTGTGGACGTTGTCGACCGGAATGCTTTTGATGCGGGTCAGTGAAACTGTGTCGATTACGTCGAGCGCGCCCTGCGGCGCGCGGATCCCCACAAGAACGCGGCGGCCATCCTTGGTGATGGCGATATTGTTCGGCCGGCCGCTCAGCGGCACTTTCCGCAGAATCTCACCGCTCTCCCGATTCACCACGTCCAGCACGCTTTCTGATTCGTTGCTGACATAGATGCGCGCGCCATCGGGAGAAAAGGTGATTCCATGCGGCAGCTCGATTCCATGTATTACCTGCACAACCGTGTTGGCGGTGGGATCGATGACGTCGATGGTGTCGGCGGCGCTATTGGTTACGTAGATGAGCGCCACAGATTTGCGTGAAGAGTCAGGATTAGTTTCTGTCCGCGCACCGCGCACCCAATCGGCAATCGTCAACCAGTCAGGATCATTCTGGGACTGAAACTGGTGGCCGCCGGAATGGAAGGGATCACCGCCCGCTTCGGGTGCCAGCGGATGAATCAACAACCCGCTTGAAGCGGGATCTCCAGGGACAACGTGCTGAAGAATGTTTTGAAAATTGCGGTGGGATTGGTCCGTTGTCCAGTCCGCAGCGCCCGGTACCAGCTTCTCGAGGTGAAAGTTTCTGCTGTATTCGGAATGGCAGCCGTAACAGCGAGCGTGTCCGGGCCTATTTTTCAGGAAGATGGGCTCGATCCTCGTTTTGAAAATCTCGAAACTAAGAGCATTCGCTGGTGCGGGGGAAGCCCGTGGTATTGTCGGCGTGCCAGGCGAACTGTGGCGAATCCAGGCAGCGATCATTTGCCATTCCGGGTCGGCCTGCGACTTCCAGAATTTGCCGCCTGTGTGAACGGGGTCGCCGCCGGCCTCCGACGCCAGTGGGTGGAGGAGGAGAGGGCTGCTGAGCGGGTCGTTGGGAGCCACCAATTGGGAAACGAACACAAAGTTTTGACGCGACTGCTCTTCTGTCCAGGAAGAATCCCCCGGCAAGAAGGGCTGCAGCCGAAGGCGAGTGACTAGCATGGAATGACAGTCGTAACAGCGCACTCCGCCTTCACGCTTCTTGAGAAAAATGGGCTCGACGAGAGTGCGGTACTCCTCGTAGTTGAGGGGAGATTGTATTTGTGCGCCTGCCTCCGAATGTGCTGCATTCGATTGCGTCTCTTGAGCCGGCGTTGAACTTGCGAGCGAACGCTGCGCCGCCGCACCTCTGGCCCCGGCGTGCAGTGCAGAGATTCCCAAGGCGGTGAATACAACGAAGCTCCGTATGCGTTTATTTTGCGAAGTCATATTCTTGATTCAGGAGAGCCGGAACGGCTGCCGACTCAACGATCCCGGCCGGCTTGGTTCGGCTCTGCCGCTTAAGGCTGAATGTCGTACACCTGCAGCGCGAGCTTTGCATCCGGCTTGCCCTTGCCGGAAACGGCGATGTACAGCCGGTTCAGTTCGGGAACAAGAATCGAAGTCTTGGCGCGAAACGCAGTGGGGACGTCAGCCACGTGTGTGTAATGGTCGGCATCCTTTTGCTCAAAGACAGAGGTGGTTTCACTTCCCGTCACGTAGATGCGCTTGCGAGTGGTATCGAACCACATATCATCGTGGAGCGGCGCGCAAGGAAGGGAGGTCACGACTTCTCCCGCAGCGGTGTCGAACACAAGCAGCTTGGGCGGTTTTCGCGTAGCGATAAAGACTCGATGATTCACTTCATCGAGAACCAGTGAATTCGCGGTAGTAGCTCCTGGAATGGGCCACCGGGCAACCACTTTGCGCGCTTCGAGGTCCACGACACCGACCTCGTTGGTGGCCCGGAGACTCACGTACATTTTCTTGCCGGCTTTGTCGACGGCCATGGATTCGGATTCGTTTCCAGGAAGGGTGATTTCCCCGACCTGCGTAAACGTCTTCGTGTCGATGATCGTGAGCAAGTGCGTTTTTGCCGACTCCTCTCCGCCGCTGGCGACGTAATAGTATTGGGTCGTGGGGTCAAATACGGCGCTATCCACACCGTTGGGAAGTCTGATGGTGTTTAGGATTTTGTAATTTTCTCCGCTGACCAATTCGACCCTGCCGAAATCATCATCGCCGTCCGTGACGATCAGGTTGTTGGATTCCGGGAGAAAGAGTGCGGCGTGCGGCTGGCCGAATCCCGTAATGCTGCGGATGTGCTTGCCGTCGAGGTCGAAGACGTCGACGGTCTTGTGATCTTCGGCGGTCAGAAACAGCCGCTTGCCCTTCAGATCCAGCGCGAAATGGTCGAAGTCGCCGGAGAAACCCGGCAAGGGGGTGGTGGCGACTAACTTCAGAGGCGACTTTTCTTCCGCGACTGCCGCGAGTGCGAGTGCAAAAACGAGCGATAGACAAAGTCCAACCGGTCTTTTCATTCTGTCTCCTTGAAAAGTGGCCCTCTGATCACGCGCCTAACGAACCACGCTCCGGACTAATAAAGGCCAGGATCGCGAGGAGAGGGAATGCCATCCAAGACCTAAAAAATGAACTTGATAGCGAATTGAATCTGCCGCTCCGGGATAGTGGTCCTGACCAACGCACCCGCAGTCCCTCCCCCGCTGGGGGCCAGCGATGATCCTGTTGCGTCGAAGATGTCGGTATTACCGTCACCCGGGCCCGGAGGAGCAAAGTTGGCGTGATTGAGAATGTTGAACATCTCCACGCGGAACTGTACGTTGAAATTTTCGGAGATTCGCTTGATGCGGTTGTTCTTGAACACGGAGAAGTCCAGGTTGGTGATGCCTGGACCGGTCAGAATATTTCGGCCCGCATTGCCGCGCAGGTTGAAGCATTGCGGGAACACGGCAGGGACCGGAGGTGGGTTTGGGTTCGTCGGCGTGGCGGCCGGCTGAGCGGATGGGGGAAATGCGTCGCAGTTCTGGTTCCAAAAAGTCATGTCCGGAGCGCTGGGGATGGAGAAGCATTGCGTCTTGACGTAGTTGCCGGGATTGCCCGGGTTCGTAAGCGAATTGCACCCGGAACCGCCAAGCCGGTTCGGGAAGGCAAAATCGTCGCTGCTCTGCGTGCCAGCGGGGTCTCCCCCTGTCCCCCAGGTTGGAGTGAAGGGAACACCATCGCTAACAGTAAGGATTAAGCCGAGTTCCCAGCCGTCAGTCAGCCACGAGGCTGGCCCAGAGAGGGACTTGGCAGAAGGAAGTTCCCAAGTGCCATTGATTACGAGAGTGCGTCCGACATTGAAATCGGAAAGGCCGCGGGTCAATTTCATGTCGAACCAATTGAGACTGGAGATCGAATTACCGAAGGCATCTCCCGCCAGTGTCGCCGAGTTGGTATCCATACTCTTGCCCCAGGTATAGGTGCCTTGCACCTGAAAGCCGTGGCTCAGGCGCTTGGCCAACTGTAATTCGAGGGCGTTAAAATAGGAGCGTCCTTGATAAAACATTCCGCGAATTGAACCAAAGTTCGTGTTGATGGTATTGGCGGGAGCACACTGTGCGGGGTCGGGAGGACCATTGGCATCAGTAGCGCTGCACTGCGCCGTGAAAACGTTTCCGAATGCATCAACTTTCGGCCAGAGGTACCCGACGGGCGTCTTGGGCGGCAGGACCAAATCGGCTTCATCTACACGGAAAGGTTGGTGAACGCCGCGCGACCCCACGTAAGCAACCATAGCTGCCAGGCTTGAGGTGAGCTGGTACTGGACATTGAGGTTCCACTGCATGACGTAATTGCGCTTTGGATTCGAATTAATGAAGGTGGAACGCAGCTTGTTCGCAGGCGGGGGCGACGGCAGGCCCGCGGGGAATGCGCCAGGGCCTGGGTTGTTGACGGACGTGTATTGAAAAAAGGGAGTCGCCTGAGTCTCCAGGAGAATGAACTGGTAAGGCAGTGGGAGAACATCGAACAAGCCAACTCCGCCCCGCACGGCCATCCTTCCGTTGCGAAAGGGGTCCCAGGCAAATCCCACGCGCGGTTCAAAGTTATGAAGCGTTGGGTTAGAGAACAAGGGACCGGTGCCGGAGCAGCCGGAGACAGCCACCCCGCAGACGGGCAATGGGCCGCCGATGTCGCGAAGGTTCACGAGCTTGCCATGAATTTCCGACGGAACGGTCGTCATCTCATAGCGCAGGCCAAGATTCATCGTCAGGTTTGGTTTCCAACGCCAATCATCCTGCAAATAGGCGCCAAATAGAGTCTGGCGAAAATCACGAGGCGTGAGGGAGCTGACGATTCCCCCCGCAAATTTGCTGGGGTTGTTGGTTAGGAAATTCTGCATGGTGGTAAAAGTCCAGATCCCATTGGGATCGGTAAGCGCCGTCGCCTGCAGCAGCATGCGCTCGACGGCAGCGCCGAACTTGAGGGAATGGGCGCCCTTGGTCCAGAAAGCGTCGTCATACGCCTGAAATGAGTTCCAATCGTATAAATAAGTCGGGAGTCCTCCAATACCTCCCGTCATGGAAGTAAGCACCCCACTGAGGTTCACGACGGACGCGTTCCTGCCCGTGAAAGCGCCAAGGGAAGCATCCGCCGCCGCCGGATTGATCGCGGTCACGCTTGAATCGTTGTTTACATACTCGTGGTTGAAGCCAAAACGGGCCGCATTCACGAAGACAGGGGTGAAGCCGTGAGTCTCTTCGGCAGCGACGATCTGCCTTGAGGACAGCGTATTGAGCAGAACGTTGCCGTAAGAGTCGGGCGAGCTGTAGGGAGTCCTGTCGAAGAGGTACGTGCCAAAGATCGCGTCCTTGTCCGAGAACTTGTGGTCGATGCGGGTCGTCACGAAGTTTTCGCTAATAATCTGTTGCCCCGAGAACGTGAAGACTCCGGTATCTCCGTTTCCGCGAATGTCTTTAGGCAACGGATACAAGGCAAAGTACTTTTTCACGGCCAGATCGACTCCATTCGCATCCGTATTCGGGCCGGGCGTGAGGTGAGTTGTCGTGCAGGCGTTGGGGTCTGGTGGCGCTATTGGCACTGAGCACAAAATCCCCGCTCTTGCAGCGGGAGAAGGAACAAAATCGACGTTAACAATTCCCTTTGACTGCCGGATGCCTTCGTAGTCGGCAAAGAAGAACGTGCGGTTCTTGTCCAAGGGCCCGCCAATAGCGCCGCCAAACTGATTGCGTTTGAACGGTGACCGCTGACCAGCTTCAAAGAAATTCGCGGCGTCCAGTGCGCTGTTGCGCAAAAACTCGTACGCGCTTCCATGGAAGGCATTGGCTCCTGACCGCGTGGCGGCATTGACCACCCCTCCGGAGGTCTTGCCGTATTCCGCCGAGTAGTTGCTCGTGAGGACTGAGAATTCCTGGATGGCGTCCACGCCCAGATTTCCCCCGAGCACGCTGCCCGGAGCGCCATTCGCATAGTCGTTGAGGCTGACGCCGTCCAGACGATAGTTGTTTTGTTGCGGCCGGGCCCCGGAGATGGTGAGTTGTTGTCCAAAACCGCGGTTCCCGCGATCCGATCCTGTTGCGAAAGTTGGCTGCGTCTGAATGGTTTCGACGCCCGGTTGTAGCGCAGCGAGGTCCGTCCAACTGCGACCGTTCAGAGGCAATTCGCGGACCGTGGTGGCGTTCACGACCGCGCTGATGTCGGAACTGGCGAGTTGCACGGCGGGAGCTTCGGTAGTCACCTCAATAACAGTTTTGGCGGCAGAGCCGACTTGCAGGCTGAGATTAAGGACCTGATATGAGCCCACCGTGAGGGAGATCCCCTTGCTGACCTCCGTCGCGAATCCCTTTGCAGAGACAGTGACTTGATACTCCCCCGGGAGCAGGTTGGGGGCGATGAAGAAACCGTCGGAGTTGGTCATAACGGTAGTGGTGATCCCGGTCGCGACGTTGGTGATCGAAACTTGAGCATGAGGGATCGATTTGTCTGAAGGATCGGTGATCGTGCCGGAGAGAGTTGCGCCTACCACTTGAGCGCTGGCTGGGACTGAAAAATGAATCCCACACATCAAAAGAATCGCTGCCATGCAGCAATACAAGTACATCGCAGAAAATTTTCGAGAGGACACTGGATCACCCCCACTTTGGCGTTGAGCCTAGTGCAGAAGATACTATGATGCCTTAACGCAGAATTAATTTATGTTTAGGTGAAGCTTCCGAAGAGGTGGCCTGAGGGTGAGTGACAGGCAATGTCACGGTGAAGGTTGAACCGACTCCTACTGTGCTCTGACACTCAATGATGCCTCCCTGGGCGATGGCGATGGCCTGCGCAATGGCCAGACCGAGCCCGCCGCTCTGGGCCTCACCGCTATTTGAGGGTGCGGCCCGGTAGAAGCGGTCAAAGATGAACGGCAGGTGCTCGGGAGAGATTCCCATTCCTTGATCTTGAAAACGAACTTGAATTGCACCGTCGCGAATCCCCAAAGTGACGTGGATGCGCGTGCCATCGGGAGAATACTTGATCGCATTATCGAGAAAAATCAAAAACAGCTGGTGCAGGAAGGCCTCATCGCCAGTACAGGCCAGTTCCTGGTCCAAGTCCCGCACGATGGAGATATTCTTGGCGCGCGCGCGCGAGGCCACCAGAGCGCAAGCTTCTTCGAGAACCTCGTTGATGTAAAGCGGCTCCCGGACCAAGTGCAATTGCCCGGCGTCCGCCATCGAGAGGGTGAAGAGGCCTTCGACGATCCTTGTCAGTTTCTTGAACTCATCGTCGAATACATAAAGAGTCTGGCGATATTCCTCGGCGGTTCGCGGCTTGGAAAGCAACAGCTCGGTCTCGCCGTGAAGAACTGCCAGCGGAGTGCGCAATTCGTGCGAGGCGTCGGTGACAAATTGACGCAACTGGAGAACGGCCGAATCCACGCTCTTCAATAGATGATTGAACGTTTCTGCCAATCGCCCAAGCTCATCATGAGGGGAAGACACCGGCAGTGGCGTCCAAAAACCTTGCCGGTTCGTGACACGGTTGGCCATCAACGCAGCGTGCCGTGTGAGCTCGTTGATGGGAGCAAGGCTTCTACCCACATACAGGGCCGAGATGCCGGCGGTCAGCAGCAGGCTCAGAGGCAGAAGAAACAAGGCCACGCCTCCAAAGTTGTCGATGACCCTGTTGGTACCAAATGTAGGGATAGCCACGGCGAAAACACGTTGCTGCGTACCTTGCTGAAAGGGTATGAACGCCAGGCGCACCGTTTCACCATTGGCGATGGTCGCTATTCCGAACGCGGGCTCTGAAGTAGCGGGGTTCATCCCGTTCAAATTGATGGGAGCCGTAAGGTTCTTGGATTGCTGGAGGACGCGGCCATCGGGGTCCAGGAGTTCAAAGAATTCGCCGGGGAGATCCAGCCGGTTTATGTCTTGTGCATTGGGTTCCGCGATGATGTCGGAGATGATGGGGCGAGCGGTCTCGATCAGCTGACGATTAAGCTGGGTGTGGACCGCATGGGCCAACAGGCCCCAAAACGCGAGGTAGGAAGCAGCCAGCAGTACTCCCACGACGGTGCAGAAAAGCAACATCATCCGGAGACGGAGGGTCCTGACTTTCATAACCCCGGCGTCCCCAGGCGGTAGCCCACGCCGCGGATCGTATGGATAAGCTTGACGGAACGATCTTGATCAATCTTCTGGCGAAGCCGATTAATGTAAACCTCAACGAGATTTGTTTCGCTGTCGAAGTGGCAGTCCCAAACATGTTCGACGATCTCACTGCGAGTAATAAACTCAGGCGCCCGGAGCAAGAGCAGCTCGAGGAGTGCAAACTCCCGGGATGTCAGCGGGATGGTCTCTTTGTCGCGCGTGGCGCGGCGGCGGTGACGGTCGAGTATAAGGTCCGCGTAGCGAAGCTTTGCGTTGCTGGTATGGAAGCCCCGGCGAACCAGGGCCCGAACTCGCGCCAGAAGTTCTGCCAGGACAAAAGGCTTGGTGAGATAGTCATCAGCGCCGGCATCCAGACCTTCGACTCGCTGCTCGACCAAACCTCGCGCCGTAAGCATCAGCACGGGAGATTCTATTCCGCGCTGGCGCAACTCGCGGCAGACTTCAATCCCGCTGAGGTCGGGCAACCGCACATCCAGAAGAATGGCGTCGTAGGTGACGTCTGCTCCTAATTCGAGCGCCTTCTGACCGGATTCCGCCAAATCCACTGCGTAAGTGTTTTCCCGCAAGGCGCGTGCAATAAAGCTGGCGACCTTCCGTTCGTCTTCCACTAAGAGGATCCGCATAGCCGCGCTCAATATTCTCTCATAACGAGGCGCTCAGAGGACCGTGCCAAGCCATCGCCGAAAAGAATCCTCGTTTGGTTCCGATCCACCGGTCTTTTATAGGACATCAAAAACCAGCACGCTGGCGCTTGTGGCGCCGTGCTGCGGCACAGCCACAAAGTAGCGCTTCCATTCGGGCACTAAGCGCGCTGTCCTCCCCATGGGGCCCGTGGTGACGTTCTCGAGCAACTTGTAGCTATCAGGGCCCAACTGTTCATAGATATCAACGGCACCGTCGCAAGCGGCGTAGATGCGTTTGCTGGCTGCATCGTACGTAATGTCGTCAACGCCTTTCGTGATCGGGAAGGACGTAAGTTCCTTTCCTGTTTCAGTATCCAAAACCGCAATCTGCGAGGTGCGGCAAGCGACGAACAAGCGATGGTTCGCTTCATCCAGTGCCATGGCCACGTTGTTCTTGCATAGGGTCACAGGCCAACTTGCTACCAGTTCACGCTTCTCCCGGTCGACTACGGACACCTGGTTCTTGGATCTATTATTTATGTACATTTTCGAGGTGGACTTCTCCAGCGACATGGCTTCGAGAGTTTCTCCGTCAATCTTGAGGTCGGCTAATTTCTTTCCTGCCGTCGTATCAATCACGCTGAGCATCGAGTAAGGCTGATGAACGTCACCACCTCCGTTGTCGACATAAAGGTATTTCGTTGCCGGGTCGTAACCAATGGAATCTGCATCCTCCAAGAGCTTCACGCTGGAAAGCAGACTGTACGTTGTGCCGTCGAAAATCTTCAAATCTCCCGCATCGCCGTCGGTCACGTAAATGCGGTTCACGTCCTCCCGATAGAGCACGGCGTGCGGCTTGCCAATTCCGTCTATTTTGTGAACCAGTTTGCCTGTCTTCAGATCGAACACGACAACAGCGTGGTAGCCTTCGGGAGTCGCGAACAGTCGCCCGCCTTTCAGGTCAATTCCGAAATGGTCAAAGCTCCCCGTGACCTGCGGCGGCAGCTCAAAAGTTTGGACCAGCTTGATTGGCGCAGTCACCTGGCACCGGGCTTGCACTACGAGGAACACGAGAGTCGCGACGAGGACCAAAGACCATTTCTTCATTTTCTCTCCCTAAGATGAAATGCTATCTGAGCGAAACTGAATTGCCGGCCGCATCTCGATTCTATTTCGGCGTGATCCTCGCGGCGGACTAACTTGCCCCTAGCGGTGGCCGATGACAATCGTTTCGCACCTAGGTTGACCGGCTTCCGGGAAGCACCCGGGCGTGCACCGAGATGTCTCTCTGAATCAGTAGCGCAAGTGAGAGACCGCCAGGAGGGTGGCCCGGGCAGCGCTCAAGCGCAGCGGGAGAAAGCATAATTCATTCGTTGCTGTTGAGACTTAAAACAAAATTAATTTCTGTTTAGCTAGGATGGGATTGTTGACAAGATTCTATCTGAAAACTTGCACATTAGAACGATTGTTTGCGCGCCATTTTTTCAGTGGCTGGGGCGGCCTTTGCCTGGTTCAACTTTCCTCCGAGGAGTCTTTGCGATTTAACGCCATCTTCAACACTTCAGCCAAATGTATCGCCCGCTTGCCGGTCCCTTGCAGGATCTGCTCGCGGCAACTGAAGCCATCCGCGACAATCAATGTGTCCCGTGTGGCGTTTCGCACTGCGGGCAGCAGGACCCGCTCCGCCACAGCTTGTGAGACCTCAAATTTGTCTTTCTGAAACCCGAATGGCCCGGCCATTCCACAGCATCCGGAATCCAGAGATTGCACCTCCGCGCCCATCCTTCGCAGCAGCGCCTCTTCATGATTCATTTTCATCAGCGCCTTTTGGTGGCAATGACCATGAAGAAGAACTCTTATGGAAAGCTTTGGAGGACGATAGTCCGATGCTTCCGCCTGCAGAAACTCACTGAGTAACAAAGTTTGGCGCCGGAGGCGATCAGCACGCTCGTTGGCGGGAAATAGATTGTACAGTTCATCCCGAAACACAGACGCACAGCTCGGCTCCAAGACAGCTATTGGGAGCCCTCGGTCAATCTGGGGTCGGAGAACATCCATGATCTGGCTTAAGTGGTTTTTAGCTTCTTCAAGCATGCCGAAGTCAAAAAGGGGCCGCCCGCAGCACAAAGGGCGTCGCGAACAAATCACCGTGAATCCCGCATCCTCGAGCACTTCTAGCGCGTCCCGGCAAATTTCCGGATGGAAGTAGTTGTTGAACGTATCTACCCATAGAACGACTTGTCGTGACTTGGATGACTTCGACTTTGCACTGCTGTGCTCTGTGAAAATAGAACTGCGATGCCGTCGTACCCATTGACGAAAGCTCACCGTTGCCAATCGCGGCAATTGCCGCTGCGGCGCTAACCCCAAGATTTTTTGCAGCAGGTGGCGGAATCCCGGCGCCTGGCTGAAAACATTAGCAAGTCCGGGGATCAGAGACCCAAGCCTTGCCCACCGATCGACCAGGCCGAAGGCGTATGCCTTTATCGGCCGCCGCTTCTTTTCATAGTAGTGCGACAGAAATTCCGCTTTGTAAGTGGCAATATCGACATTCGCCGGGCATTCGGACTTGCAGGCCTTGCACGAAAGACACAGTTCCAGCGCTTCCTTAACGTGTTCGTCCTCCCAACCTGACCGTGTCAACTCGCCCTGGAGCATTTCAAAGAGCATGTGAGCGCGTCCCCGAGTGCTGTGGGCTTCCTCTAGCGTCACCATATAACTCGGGCACATCGCGCCGCTGTCAGTCTTGCGGCATGCGCCCAGTCCAATGCATCGAAGGGCAGCCTTCGCGAAGGAACCGTTGTCATCGGGGAATTTGAAATGTGTCGCCGGTTCCACCGGTTTATAGTCCGCGCCTAACCGCAGATTCTCCGTAGGCAAGTAAGCATCGACAACTTTATGCGGGTTTAACCTATTTTCCGGATCCCAAGCTGCTTTGAATTCGCCGAAGGCCTTTATCAACTCGGGCCCAAACATCTTCGGGAGCAGCGCCGCCCGGGATTGTCCGTCGCCATGCTCGCCGGAGAGTGAACCGCCATAGCTAACGACCAGGTCCGCTGCACGATCGATGAATTCTGAATACTTGCGAATCCCATTTTCACTTTCGAGGTCGAAGCTGACCCGCATGTGCACGCAGCCATGTCCAAAATGGCCGTAGAATGCGCCGCGGTAGCCGTATTCGTTCATCAACTTGCGGATGTCCCTCAGATATCCCCCCAACTTTTCGGGAGCCACCGCGGCGTCATCCCAGCCTTCCCACTCTGCCGGCGCTCCGGGAGCAAAGGCGGCCGCGCGCGGCCCAGCCTCGCGTATCTGCCATACTGCACGTGCTTCGCTCCTCGAATACAGCCGTGCGCTAGGTGCCCCGTTAACTTGTTTCAAATGATCGATGAGCTGCGTGGCAATCCGATGAGCTTCGTTCGCATCATCAGCGCCGAATTCCACCAGCAAAAACCCACGGCCCTCGGGTAAGAGGTCCAGGTTTGGCGCGCCCTTTCTCTGGAGTCCGTCGACGATACTTCCTTCGAAACCTTCCAGGCCAATCGGCTTGAACCGCAATATTTCTGGAACATGATCGGCGGCGAAAAACGCATCTCGATATCCCAATCCCACCAGTGCGCGATGCTGCGGACTGTGGATCAATTTCAATTTAGCTTCAAGCACGATGGCGCATGTACCCTCCGTTCCGACGAGTGCGCGGGCAACATTGAATCCTCTTTCTGGGAGCAGCTCATCAAGGTTGTAGCCGGAGACGCGTCGCGGAATTTGCGGAAAGCGTGCGCGAATCAAGCCGGCGTAGGATTCCTTGATCCCGAGCAACTTGTTGTAGATCTGGCCACGGCGGCCGCCATGCTCAATGATCTGAGCCAATTGTGTCTCGTTGGTAGCGCCCACCGTCATCTGCGAGCCGTCGTATAGAAGGATGCGCAGCTCTTCGACGTTGTCGACGGTTTTCCCTCCGAGCAGCGAATGTGCTCCGCACGAATTGTTTCCAATCATCCCGCCGATTGTGCAGCGATTATGGGTGGAGGGATCGGGGGCAAACGTTAATTGGTAGGCTTCTGCCCGATTGCGCAAGGAGTCCAAAACCACGCCCGGTTGAACCCGCGCGAATCTCGCGCTGCTATTGAGCTCAAGAATCTGATTCATATACTTCGTGAAATCCAACACCACCGCCACATTGCAGCATTGACCAGCCAAACTTGTCCCGGCCCCTCGCGCCAGAATGGGAGCGTCATACTTCCTGCATGCCCCGACAGCTGCGACCACATCGGCGTCGTCGCGGGGCACGACCAAGCCAATGGGAATCTGCCGGTAATTCGAGCCGTCCGTGGCATACAGCGCCCGGCTCCCACGATCGAAGCGCACTTCGCCCTTTATAGTTCGCTTTAGCTCCTTCTCCAGGTCCGCTGCTGGTGGAAATACGTCAACTGGCTTTGCGTGAGAGCTGAGAGGCAATGGCAGGGGCTGCATCAAGGTGTTTTCACTCTAGAACAAAAAACAAAGTGTCTCAATGGCGCGATTGTTCGTTCGGCCGGAAGACTGTCGCGATCGTGGCGCTGAAGTAGGAGCTTCGGCGAGCTGGTCTGCCGGGGCCAGGCGGCGCAGGGCGCCCGTGCATGGCGTAGCTGTCGCGATGTAACTTTAACATCAGATTAATTTGCTTTAATCTGTCCCAGTGGCCAGCACAATTTCTAGGTTCGCATGCTGTGCTGAAATATACTTCCCGCCGAAGCGTTGTTCATTGCATCGCGTATAAAACCGAGCGCGGCCTCATCCTGGCAATGACATCGGGCATTGGCATCAGCAATGAAAGCAACAAGCAACATGATGGAGCGTGCCCAGAAGTATGAAGCATCGGCCGTGGTGACGCCAAGCCGGACGTCTCAGCGATGGGTCCGTATCATACCCGTCGCTCTGATCATGTACACGATCGCGTTTATCGATCGCACCAACATCTCGCTTGCCCTGGCGCGAATCAGCCGGGACTTGCATTTGGATCCGCAACAGGCAGGAACCGTCGCCGGCATTTTTTTCTGGGGTTACCTCGTGCTCCAAATCCCAGGCGGCCATCTGGCGAAACATTGGAGCGCCAAGAAGTTCATCAGCATCTTGCTGGTTGCATGGGGCATCTTTGCAGTGGGTTGTGGTCTGGCCCGCACCTATCACGAACTACTGTTGCTTCGTTTGTTCCTCGGTGTGGCCGAAAGCGGCGTTTATCCCGCAACGTTAATACTTCTCTCGCATTGGTTCCCCCGTGCCGAACGGGCGCGCGCCAATGCCTTTTGGCTGCTCTGCTTGCCCGTAGCGGTGATCGTCTCGTCGCCCTTCTCCGGATGGATGTTGGACCATTGGTCGTGGCGCGTGATGCTGATTGTCGAGGGATCGTTACCGTTTCTGTGGCTTGCGATTTGGGTCAAATTTGTTCAAGACCGTCCAGCGGAGGCATCCTGGCTGCCGGAAAGCGAGCGTGTCCCTCTGGTGGAAACTTTGCGGAGGGAACATTCCGAACTGGAGGGGCAGGAAAGAATTCCCTACCTTCGCGCTCTGCTGCGTCCCCACGTGTTTCTGTTGGCGGCTGTTTATTTTTGTTTCGTCAGCGGCCAGATGGGGCTACTGTTTTGGCTACCCAGCGCCATGGGGAATTTCAGAAAACTGAGCGGCGTTTCGACAGGAATTCTGTATACTCTTCCTTTCATCGTTGGGGCGATTTCACTTCTGTTTATCTCTCGCCACTCGGACAGGGTGCATGAGCGCCGCTTGCACGCCGCCGGTGCCATGCTGTTCGGAGGGTGCTGCATTCTGCTTGCGGTAGCCACGATATCTCGTTCGCTTTTGTTGGCCTTCACATTTATCGTCATCAGTGGTGTGGGAGCGTATGCGCCGATGGGCTCCTTTTGGGCCATACCGACCGAAACCTTACCTTCAAAAATCGTGGGCTCAGCGATGGGTTTCGTAAATGCGATCGGCAACCTCGGAGCTTATTTCGCCCCCCTCGTCGTGGGTTATCTCAACAAGAAGACGGGGCATTTTCTTTCAGGATTTGCTTACCTCGGGGCGATCACTGTGGTAGGAGCCGGGCTTGCGACGCTGCTAAGGACGGCCCCCACGTCCCCCGTGACTGGAAGAGAGGAAGCCGGAACTTAACTCATGCATTTTCAGGTGATACATGAGAAGGCGTGATTTCGGAAAAGCTTCTCTGGGCGCTCTCGGCTCAACCGCGTTCCTCCGCTCGGCAGTTGGCGCGGGAAAAGTTCACGGCGACGAATTTGCGAAGGCTCCTGGCCTGACCCAATATGTCGGAAAATTTGTCGCTTCAACAAAGTACCAGGACATTCCACAAGACATCATCGAGCTGGGCAAAAAGTCAATCCTCGACGGCCTTGGGCTGGCGCTCGCTGGGTCTCGCGCGCAAACCGGAGCAATTTGCCGGGAGTATATCGAGCATCTGGGGATCTGCGCTGGAAAAGCTGCCATCATCGGTTCTTCACAGAAAACTTCTCCACGCTTTGCCGCCTTTGTAAACGGCGTATCCATTCACGCTGACGATTTCGACGACACGCAACTCTCCGCCGCCAAAGATCGCGTGTATGGGCTGCTTGTGCACCCCACGGTGTCAGTGTTGCCCGCCCTGCTGGCCCTGGCTGATACCAGGGCGATTTCCGGCAAAGAACTCATGCTCGCATATCATTTGGGAGTCGAGGTCGAATGCAAAATCGCGGAGGCTATCTCGCCACGCCATTATCAGGATGGATTTCATTCCACGGGGACCTGCGGCCCATTCGGCTCGGCGGCAGCCTGTGCGAAACTATTTCGATTTGAAATTCCTAAAATACTGAGTGCCTTTGGCCTGGTAGCGAGTCAGTCGGGAGGACTGCGAGAAAATTTCGGCACGATGACCAAGCCTTTTCAGGCCGGCCACGCCGCCGAGAGCGGTCTGGTGTCGGCGGAACTTGTCGCTTTGGGTTGGACGGCCACCGAGCAAATTCTCGAAGCGGAGCGCGGTTTTTTCCATGCCTTCGGCGGCTCGTTCGATCCGGAAGCAATCATGGATCGTCTGGGAAAACCGTGGACTTTTGCCTCACCCGGAATATCGCTGAAGCCTTATCCGTCAGGCTCTCTCTCTCATCCCGCAATGACCGAGCTGGCGCGCTTGATCGAAGTCCACAATCTGCAAGCGGCGCAAGTAGAAAAGCTGGACGTCGGCGCAAATCACCAAATGACCACGACGCTTCTTCACCATCGACCAAAGACAGGATTGGAAGGCAAGTTCAGTATGGAGTTTTGCATGGCCATTCTTCTCTTGCGCGGAAAGGCCGGGTTAAGCGAATTTTCGGACAAAGTTGTGCAAGGCCCCGACGTGCAAGAAATGATGGGCCGCGTCAATTTCTATGTCGATCCAGAGGCTGAAAGTGCCGGCTACGACAAAATGCCATCCATTCTGAGAATTCATCTCAGAGATGGGCGAGTCATCAGCGGCCGCGCGGACTTTGCCAAGGGCAGCCCCGCGAACCCCATGAGCTTTGACGAAGCAGCAGCGAAATTGAGAGGATGCGCGCACTACGCGGAGTGGCCTGGGGATAAGACCGAGAAAATCATCGCATCCGTAAAGGCATTGGATTCGGCACACAATGTCAGCACTCTTTTGCCACTTCTTTCACCTGAGAAGGGATAAAGTCCAACGCAAATGAAGACGTTCAACATTGCGGTCATCGCTGGAGATGGCATTGGCAAAGAAGTTGTTCCGCAAGGCATGCGCGTGCTTGAAGCAGCGGGGAAACGTTTTGGATTCCAATTCCACTGGCACGCTTTCGATTGGAGTTGCGAAACCTTCGTGAAAACCGGAAAGATGATGCCGTCCGATGGTCTGCAGCAATTGCGGCCGTTCGATGCAATCTTCCTGGGAGCTGTCGGGCATCCGAGCGTTGCCGATCACGTCTCGCTTTGGGGGCTATTGATCCCCATCCGGCGCACCTTCCGGCAATACGTGAATCTGAGGCCAGTGCGTCTTTTTGAGGGGATAGAGACGCCGCTGAAACATTGGAAGCCCGGTCAAATTGATTTCTGCATCGTCAGGGAAAACAACGAGGGAGAATATTCAAATATCGGCGGGCGTCTCTACGAAGGAACCGACGAGGAGATGGCCGTTCAACAAACTGTCTTCACGCGGCGAGGAGTCAACCGCGTGGTGCGTTACGCGTTCGAATTGGCCCGCAAGAGAAAGAAGCATCTCACCTCCGCGACAAAATCAAACGGCATCATTCACACCATGCCCTTCTGGGATGAATGTTTTCATGCCCTTGCCGTTGAGTATCCCGACATCCGCACTGACCAATTTCATATTGATATCCTGACCGCGCATTTCGTCCGCCATCCGGATTGGTTTGACGTGGTCGTGGGCTCCAACTTGTTCGGCGATATTCTCTCCGACTTGGGACCCGCCGTCGTCGGATCGATTGGCATCGCGCCTTCCGCCAATCTCAATCCGGAAAAAGAATTTCCATCCATGTTTGAGCCCGTGCACGGCTCGGCACCCGACATCGCGGGGAAGGGAATCGCGAATCCGATTGGGCAGATTTGGTCGGGCGCAATGATGCTTCGGCATCTCGGCACTTCGGAAGCTGCCGATGCCGTCGAGAACGCCATTGTGGAAGTTCTGGCGCAATCGAAAATCCGCACGCCCGACATCGGCGGCAGCGCTACGACCGAGGAGCTGGGAACAGTGATTGCTCTGCAGGTGAGTCGGGCCAGCTAGGCTTGTTGACCATCTGGCAGTCGGAACCCCGCTCATCGCGGACGATCAGCATCGTCACAGAAAGTCCTCCGCAGGCGTTTGTGCGTAAGTTGGTCCACGAAAGGTAACAATCGTGCGTCGCGTAGCCCGTTGGTCGTCCAAGCGGGCGGACAATAGATGCTCATTTCATCAGTACATCGGCGTAACGCACGGGAACTGCCAAGTTCGAGCCGCCAAAGTCACTGAGAATGGCGAAGTTCACGCCAATGACCTTGCCGTTGCGATTGAAGAGCGGTCCACCAGAACCGCCGGAGGTTGTCGCTGCATCGTAAACAATCTTGTCCTTTAAGACGTCTCCGATGTGTCCCTGGGTAGTCGTCGGGCGAACGAGGTGTTGCGCTGCCAACTGCGAAACAACCTGGGTCACCCCGTGGGCGTTTTCCGCCACTTCGCGGGTGACGTCGGTTCCCGCGCGCGCGAGGATACCGTCAATTCCCGTAGGATATCCAATCAGGACCACGGGGTCGCCCGTCACACTAGCTTCACTGCGATCATCGAGCTCCAGGAGTGCGGTGTGAGGCGGCGCTGGGGCCAGTAGCTTGAGGGTTGCCAAATCGGCTTGGGTCGAAATCCGCTCGACTTTTGCCGGGATGCCTTGCGAGCTAGCAGGGAAGTACGCGGTGTAAGACAAGGCGAATGCGATAGCGCCCTTGTCGAGAAGCTGTTTCAATCCCTCATCACCCCACCAAGGCTCCACAACGTGATGGTTTGTAAGGAGACGTCCATCGTGTGCTATGAGAAACCCCGTGCCAAACACGTCAAGCTGCAGAGGCGGTCCCGTTCCCTCCGTTTCGAGAGATACCATCCCCTTGTCGTCCACGAGCGGCTTACCGGTGGCATCCGTGGACATGCGAATTACCTGTCCGGAATCTTTGTCCCGAAACTCCACGACCACGTGCAACAAGCAGACGCTGGGTCCGTAGGTATGAACTATCGTTTCCGCGACACGGCCTTCGCTCTCCAGCCGGTTCAGGCGACTCTGCGTCTGCTGAAGCTGCTTCTTGAGGGATTCACCATCTGTATCGCCGTCCGCGGCCATCTTTTTGCGGATCTCTTTCGTTTGCGCTTTCAAAGACTCGCGGGTTTCCGACGCGTCGCTCGCAGTCAGGGACGCGCGCGCTTGTTCTGCGCGGCGCAAGAGTTCTCCCTGCTGCAGGATTCCGCCGTTCAGCCGGGCAACTTCCGCTTTGAGTTGGAGCGTATCCTTCCGGCTGTGCCGGTTCGAAATAACCGTTGCGAGTGCCGCCAGAACCACTGCCGCGCTGAGGCCAAAAATCGCCGGAATCAGCCAAACGCGCCGTTTCGCATTCGTGCCCCCACTCAGGGCTTCCACGGCAACCTCCGCTAGATGTTCTCTTTGCAGCGCATCTTTCAGTTTTGCTTCGAGTTCTAGCTCCGGCTGTCTCTCACGAAACTGCGTCCTGATTTTCGCCGCGAATTCCAGCGGTTCAAACGGAAAGGTGACGACGTCGTCAGCGCCCAGGTCCAGCGCGCGGGCACGCTCGAGCGCTCCACCGTGAACAATCATCACAATCTTGAGAGTTTGCACGTCAGGACTTGCCTTGATTTGGCTGATCACACCGCAGCAGCTGAGGTCGGATGGCGTTGCCTCTGTGACCAGGACTTCCGGGGAGAAAGCGAGAATCTCACCAACAGTCAGATTGCGGTCTGCGGTGATTTCATAGCCTTGACCTGATAAGGCGTGCTTTACCTCCGGGGTAGAATCCATACCGAGGTTGAGGAGGAGAATGCGCATGGCTTTCAACATGTCACCGAGTAGTTTCTACTTTCGGTTGAGACGACAATCGGCATCGGATAGCACTCAGTTGAAGCCTCCTGGAACTCTCCGAAAGTCCGTGCGACGCCGTTGTTTGAATTCGGCAAGTCTTCCCGGAGACAGCTTCATCCAAGAACTTAGATGTCAGATTTCCAGTAGCCGATACATTGTTTCCAGCTCAAAATTGCTATTTGGCCAGCCCACAGTGCCACGTTGCACCAAACCTGCCCTCTCGCTCTGGCTCTGGGACCGGGAAAGTGTGACTTCTCGATCCCCGTGTGCAGTGAGGCCGTGCAGTCAGTACTTTGAATGGAAAACAGCGTGATTGATGTCAGGCCAAAACTCTTTCAAGATGTTGAAGGCGCCATCCAGCGCGACTTGCGTTAGCCACTTTTGCCCGGTCTTAGTCCATGTGCGCTCTCTCGCCGGATAGTACGTGTCTGAAATACCGGCGCCCGCACCATTGCCCACAATCTCAGCAAAGTTAAAAGCTCGGCCACCCGCATCCGTGCGCGTGATTAGCAGACGGCTTACCGCATAGCCCGTTCGTTTGAAAAACCCGCCGTGTCCGAGCGTGTAATACCGCGGATCCTCATGCGTCACGACGGGCACGATGGCTTCCGTCAGATAGTTTCCAACGGCCTGGTCGGCCATTGCATGCCAGTAGTAGCGGCCATAGCCTTTGGCGCCTTGTCTGAACTCCGGATAAGACTTATTCGCTTGGCTGACACCGGCGATAATCCCCGCGGAAATGAAAGACGAATAATCGAAGCTATCCTGCGTGGCCAGCCAGAACTTGTCTTTCAACGACAACGGAGGCAGTTGCGTGTTGGCGCTCACCGCCCGGTAATTGGGAAAAATCCAGAGAATGCGCTTGGACTGTTTAACTTCGGCACCATTTCCGAGCGAACTTGCATCAAGGGATGTAGGCACGCTGCTCGATTGCGGCTGGTCGTTCGAATCGGACTCCAGCCGCGGCGAGGACACCGGCCCGCTTGGGGATCCCTGTATCGGTGCAACGATCGGCCGAGGCGCATCTTCAGCTGAAAATTGTGCGCACGCCCTGTTCGTCCAAGATAACAGGGCAAGCGCGATCGCCGCGCAAGCGTTGCGAGCCGAGCAGAAACGTTGGCGCAGAGATCGAGCTCCGCTGGCGCGGTTCAAGGAAACCGTTAGGGGAAATGCGTCTGAGAGCATAAGCGTTTGATTCACGATTCCCCTGTTTCGATGCAAATTCAGCCGGTAAAAAATCATGAACGCGGACCGAGCAAGTTCGTGCGCTTGGCCGTGTATCATGCCCTCGACATCTTTGCGACCAACCTGGGCACAAACCTCCGGGGAATCAAACGCTGCGCGAAAACGCTAAACTTGTTGAGAGTTCCGGGAACCGTAAGGCCGCCGCCGTTGGCGAGCGCACGCAATGCCTCCTCGACGACTTCCTCCGGACTCTGATAAATGCCTGCCCATTTCCCGCGGACGGGCTGTTCCGACTGGCCGTTCTGAGTCTTGCTCAACTTTCCCGGGCACACGGTTACGACGGTTACGCCCGCGTCGCGCAGTTCCTGTTCCAGGGCCAAAGAAAACGTGGTCAGGAAGGCCTTTGTTGCGGAGTAGACACCCGCAAAGGGAATGGGCTGAAAGCCTGCCGTCGAGGAAACATTGATGATGCCCTTTTGCCGTCGCTCCAACATTCCCGGAAGTAGGCTGTAGGTGAGCTCCACGATGGCCTCGTTGTTGAGACGGAGCATTTCGAGTTGCCGAAGAAGAGAAAGGCCGCGGAATTCTCCGCGGAGACCAAAGCCGGCGTTGTTGACGAGCAGGTCGATCGGAATACCGCCGCTCGAAAGTTGCTCCGCCAGGATTTGGCCTGCTCCGGGAGAAGATAGATCAACCTGAATCGCGACCACAGAGACCGGGGTGGATCGGCGCAATTCGGACGCTAGTTCATGGAGAGGTTCCGGAGACCGGGCGATGAGAACCACATTGCAATGGCGTTCCGCGAGTGCGCGGGCGAACGCCATTCCGAGCCCACGGGAAGCACCAGTTATGAGGGCATGGCCGTCGTGCTTCATTTCAGTTCTTGCTCAGAGAGCGACGCACGGATTGTGGGAATCGAGTATCAAAGATAGCATCCCAGAAACGTGTGGTGATGCCGTAGCCTTTGTCGATCCCAAGGGGGCTATGGTGGTACAAGTGATATTTCTTCATCCGCCGAAAGAGGGGGAACCTGGAATTCGAGAAGTGCAGCGCGTAGTGCAGCCACTCTTCGCCGACGTAGCTCTGCACGACACCGGCGAGCAGCACGGGTGCGGTATAGGCGGGAAAGAGAAAACTTACGGGCGCCGCAACAAAAAACAATGGCAGAACGTCTTTCAATTCACCGCTGATGTGCCTTCCATCGAATGGCCGCAGGTGATGGTCCCAGTGGAGCGGGTCGAGCCGCTGGTGCAGGAACCGCCGGATGACGCCTTTGCCTGGCGGAAAACGGCCGTGTAAAACATAACGGTGGAAGAGATATTCGACCAGAGTCCAGGTCACGCAACCTGCTGAGAAGAAAGCCACGGTGCCCCGGGGGTGCCTTGTCGAAAACCCGGCGATCAACGCGAGAATCGCGTACATCGTGTAGAAGGCGGTCAGCGGGTAAAGACGGTATCGAGCAAGAGCGGCCTGACGCCGCTTGTAGGTTTGAAAAGGGACTTCCGCAGTCCTTTGCAGTGGCAGTGGAATGAGCGCGTATTCTGGCATCGGCCTTCTCAGCCCTTCCTTAGATTCCAGGGACGAACTATTCAAAGCTTCCGGTTACGCCCTGGAAGCCGTTCAGGGCCTGTTTCCACAGCCACTTCATCACCCGGGCCGCGCTGTAGCAGTACGCGACGTTGTATCCCAGCGTCGAAAAGCAATTCGGCTCGCAGCCCTTTTTCATTTCCGCGAGTTGTTGGACGTCGAACTTTTGGTTGCCGACGGTGCCCCAGTTGTACGTCGCGTTGTACATGGGAAAGCACGGAGCGAGTGTCCCGTTGGTTCGAATGATCAGCCAATTCTGTCCGGCCCGGCAGCCCCAGTGCTCGCCGACGCCACGCATAAAGCCTTTCATGTTCTGCAAACGAGGAATCGAATCCACCATCTTCCAGCCCTGACGCTGCTTGTCGATGAGCCAGTCGAGAAGGTCGTCGACTACGGGAAAATCTTCCTGCCGGATGTAGGTGTCGTTTTCGTGGAGATGCTTGAAGTGTCCTTGCTCCATCATCGGCGCCTCATTGATGTGAAAGGTGATGGAGATTCCGTTGTCGTGCGCGATGGTGGCGAGCTCTTTCACGTCGTCAATGTTGGTGCGGCAGATGTTGGTGTTGAAAAAAACGGTGTAGCCGTACCGGTATTGCCGGCGCACGAGGTGGTCGAAGTTTGCACGCACGTGCTCAAACGCTTTCGGAAGCCCCGGCTTTTCCTTAATCGTATCAACCGCAAAGTTGACCGTCGCGATGCCGGCGTCGGCGAGTCGATCGGTAACTTCCGGGCGCAGAAGCCGCGCGTTGGTCGCCAGGTACACCCAGAAATCTTTCTTTGCCGCGTAGTAGACCACTTTGTGTACGAAATCCGGGCGGATCAGCGGCTCACCACCAGTGGGAGCGAGCACGCGGCACGGCGTGGATTCGAGCCAATCGATTGCGCGGCGCGCGGTGTCCTCGGTCATGCCTTTAATGCGATTGTCATATGACCAGCAATAGTGGCAGTCCAGATTGCATTTCCACTCGGTGAAGAGGTACGCAATGATCGGCTGAAAGTCACCTGGCAGGACGCGTGACTTGAAGTACGGAAACATCCAGCCCCGCATGGTCTTCATGACCTTGGAAGCAGGCCAGTGCCGCTTGCCGGTCCGCACCACGACGTCGTGCGCGGCGATATCGGCGGCATCGAGCTCGTGCATAAGAGCCGGGTGTTGCGGGAAGGCCGGCGAGGGCAGAGTAAGCGAGGTTTGAGAGTCGCGTTCCGCCCTCGCCAGCGTGGAGTGGTCAGTGGTGTGGTCGGGGCGCTTCTGTAGAAGATCGTGGAGTGGCACATCCAGGCGAAATGGCTGCGCCGGCAGTGTTGGCAAAGTCTGGACAGGTTGCTGCGTTGAACTGGACATGGACCCTCCTTGCCCGAGGTGTGCATCTCGGTTTCCAATTCGGGGAGCCCCACTAGCTTGCGCAGTCGTGAGCCGCAGATTCCGCATGTCACGCAAGGGAAAGCACTTAGGGCATATTGACGGCGTCACAGTGCCAGTGCGAAAGGTCGGTCCCAACAGTGGTGTCCGACAAGCCCTTGACGTTGGAGTCAAACCTCTGTCAGCGCCGTTTTGATGCGCGAAGGCCGGGATGCTGCATTTTTGTCGGGACCACCAAGTGTATTCCCTTCAAGCGGCTGCTGTTTGCTCATTGAACTGACACTCAGTACCAAAGCTCCTCGGAAATGGAAGAAGGAATGCATTAAAGCGCTCATATGGTTCTTCTGTAGTATCGATTCCGCGTCTGATTCCATTCCGGCGGACAGTGTCAGGGCGAAAAGAGCCTCTCCATCCCCAGGATTTGTTTTCTGGCGCTCCCTGGCAAGTTCGCGGGCGCGAGCCAGCGCTTCGCGGAAATGGCTCATACGCTCCGGATCTGGCCTGCCGTCAATCCCGTGCAGGAATCTCTTTTCGTTCAGGAAAAAGTCGCTGGTCAGTACGCCTTGAAGGTGCAGCTCCTCAAAGAGATAGCTGGCGGCCACGGCCACCTCACCGAAAGGATCCTCCGAATTGCAGGATTCCCAGCTTGCGAAAACTTCGCGTGCTTCAGCGAACTTCTGCTCGTAGAGGAGGTCGAATCCAGCGGTGAGCTCTGGTACCGCTGTGAAGGCCGGGGAGTGGTCCGGTGTTTCCCCCGCAAAGCCGATGACCGGGCCCAAGAGCGGTGACAGCGCGAGAAAATAGGTTCGACGCAGCATTTATCTGCACCTTTCAATTGTCTGTCCGCGGCTGACCACCGAGCGTGCTGTGGGCCAAAGGCTTGGTACTAAGGCGCTACGGTCGAAGCGACTGCACTTCGTGTTGAGAAATACTTGTCCAGGCCCCCCAAAACTTCGCCTAAGCCGCTTTGCACATTGCGGTCCATGGCGGCAACGACCGCCGTCACGTTTTTGCCGCTCACCGGTTCGTCGTGCGAGTAGGAGCGGCTCCAGACAGTGGTCCCGGTCTTGGAGTCGCGCAACTCGAACTCGAAGGCTACGCGGGCCGCCGGTTCC
>DATKEV010000062.1:0-10775 GCA_035511855.1 Candidatus Udaeobacter sp. | reverse complement strand
GCTCCGCTGGACGATGTTCTCCAGGCGCTAAAAGAAGTTCTTGAGGATCAGATTATTCACGGCACCCAGGTTTTCGACAAAGAGCCGACTCTGACGGGAGCAGTTGTTGTCACGTCCACTCCCTTGTTCGAACCCTGGCAGGGGCCAGGGCAAGTTTTTTACAAAATTCGCAAGGACGCGATCGCGCCCCGCCATTTCCTCGAAAGCGGAGATCAGGGCACCATCGCGGTCCGCTATGTCGTGACGAGTGTCGGCCCGGACCGCACACGCATCCGCATCGACGCTGTCTATGTGGAAAATACACGCCATCGAGTGCATGCGTCTGACGGCACCGTCGAATCGAGCGAATACAAAGTGATCGAGGAGCGCGTCCAGGCGATGGAGCTCGCCGAACAGGAAGCGGCCGACGCCGAGCAACGGCGGGAGAGCGCGGAACTCGTGAAGCAAACGGTGATCCGCCAGCGGGAGGATGAGACCACGCGCTTGACTGCGGCGCTGTCCTCGGTCGAAGACTTGGAACAGAAAGTCAACGCCATACGGCACGAAGTGCTGCGCAGAGTGGCCCCGCCGGGAGCGGACATGAAGGCTGCCCCATTCCGCTCGGCCGCAAATCTAAAGACGCTCGCGGCGTATACGGAAGTGGTCATCGTCATCGTCACCGCACGCTGGTTCGGCGTGGAAACGCCGGATGGCCAGCGTGGATGGCTGCCCGCGGCTCAATTGGAAGCCCTTCCGTGAAAAAGCGCAACTGGAAGTACTTGTCAGTAATACTTCGGGCGAACCGCCTCGGCGGAATCATGGGCTTGCTGCTGGCTGGCGTGGCTTTCGCCCAAGCCGTGCCCTATGCGCGTACTTATCCGAAGCCCAAAGAGGAAGTCGATGCGGCGCTCAAAGAAATGAAAGCCTATGCGGGCCAGAAGCTGCCGATCGTGGAGGGCTTTGTCGCCGCAGGCGGCAAGCCCCTCGATCAATTCGAACGCGCTTTTTATGAATACTCGATTGACCTGCTACCCGGAACTTCGGGCGGCACGATCGTGCGCGTCAGTGCAAAGATCACCGCTTGGTATGCGGATAAAGATCCCGCAAAGTCTGGTTATGAAGTTTTGCCGTCGAACGGACGGCTGGAATTGGATCTTTTGGATCGCTTGGAAGACAAACTCGGCGGCAAGCCGGCTTCTCAGCGCAGGCTTTCAAAATCCACAATCATCGCTCCGAAGCCAAAAATCGATCTGCCCGGGCTCCCCGGCGCTGCGCATTCCGCGGCAACAAACCCTGCACCAAATTCGCAAGGGTCAGGCAGCGGCGAATTGGATTCTCTCGGGGCGAAGCGCGAAGCCGCGGAAAAGCGGATGCAGGAGCTGAGCATGGAGCTTCAGACCTTCGAGGACATTCAGAAGAACCAGGCACGCCCTTCAAATCTGGTGGTGGTGAAAAAGCCGGGCACTCCGGTAATGGCAAAGCCTGCAGAGGGTGCGCGCCCTCTTTTCAATGCAGCCGAAGACGACGAATTCGAATTCATCGGGGCGGAAGGCGAGTGGATTCACGTGAGGATTTCCGGTCCATCCCGCGGCTACATCCGCCGCAGCAGTTTGGAGCTGCCCGAACTCATCGCCAGGCGGCTCAAATCGCCAGACGGGGCCCCTTTAGAAGAGAGGACATTGGCATTTCGCATGACGCGCGAAGAAATCAGCCCATTCCCCGGCGATTGGGAAGTGTTACGGGCCAAATCAGTGAAGATTTACACCGTCCAGCCGGTGTCTCAGGGTTTGAAGGACACCAACGCGCAGGCGAAGCTTAAATTTGCCGCGTCCCTCTTCCAGAAATTCTCGGCGGATTCTGCCAGGCCAGCGCCGGAAGTTGAAGGTGTCGTGGTGATCTTCGATTCCGCCGATGGCGGCATTGTCGGAGCGACGCTCGGAAACATCCGCCAAATGGCGTCAGGAGCGCTTTCTCTGGATAACTTCTGGAAACAATGTTATTTGGAGCCGCCTGATGCTTTCCAACCGCCGCCCAAACAGTAGCCATTGCTGGCAATGGGAGTGCGTGACGCAGCTAGTACGCGCACTCGAAGATCGTCATCACGGGAGATCACGAGGCTTTTAGTCCAACCGATGAGCCTCTTCCTGCCGCTTTAGTGCCCCGGCGCCTTGAAGACAAAATCTACTTTCTTGGATTCTCCCGCCGCAACGGTGATCTTCTGCGGCATCAGTCCCAGTTTTTCGTGCCAGGCTTTCACCGTGTATTCTCCCGGCGGAAGATTCTGCAGATCAAAACTCCCATCTTTCCCGGTAACGGCGAAGTACGGATGCTTGAACACTGCGATGTAGCTGCGCATCCACGGATGCACGTTGCACTTCACGGGAATGGCGATCTCTTCCCGTGGAAATGTCTCTTCCAGCGTGGTGCCCGCAGGCTGCGCCTTATTCCATTCCCGGTTGTTTGTCGGCACGGGATGAATGTTGTGCAAGGTGTCGTCGCTGTTCACCACTTTCAGTTTCTGGTTGGCCTGCATGGCGATCACGTGCGGCTTGTAAACACACCCTTTTTGCTCGATGACCACCGGTTCGGCAGGCACAACAAAACTCTTCCCCGTCATTCCGTCGGAAATAAACACCACCACGTTTTCCAGCGCTCCGTCGCTTGCCACGACGTACTCTTCACCGACCACCGCGCCGGAATGCTGCTTTGCACAGGTTGGATCGGATATCATGCTTGTCCGTGTCGGCTCGGGTTTCAGCCCTTCCAGCCGCACGCGACCCATGACTGAGCCCGTCGAAACCGCATCCGGTTTCGCAGCCGGCTTCGCCGCCGCCGCGCCGTGTAAGATGGAACTTTCCAGACCGCCAGCCAGCAGCAGAACTCCTGCGGCCAATGTGCGCGACACACCTTGAAGCTTCATAATGAACACACCTCTTCCTTCTTCAGAAAAACACACATGTACACTGCCGATGAACTACTCAGAGAAACCCGCGACGCAGGGATGACCCGGCACGGCCGCATTTTCTACAGGTGGCCGAATCTGTCGTTCTCGCCGCCCAATTCCTCCTTCCTTGCCTCGGAGTAATAGCCCACCTGATAGCCATTGGCGTACCCCAGGCGGTAATCTCGTTGGTAACTCTCGGAGACGGTATTTGCCCCGGAGGAATCCTGACCAGCTTTCAGATACTTCTCTGTCTGATTGACTCGAAAGGCTTGCATCAAGTTATACTGCCGCGCTCCATCCAATATTCCATCGCGGTAGCCCGCCGATGCGGCTGCATCTTCGGGCCCCAATCCGCCCGGCCGCCCCGCTGCGAGTTGACGGTACTCTTGCTGGTAACCCGCGATGAACAAGGCCCGATCTCTGTTCGTAGCCCAGCGACCGCTCCGGATGCGAGGTCCATTACCATTCGCGGCGTCCAGTTTCGCCTGAAACTTGCCATCGCAAAAAGCTCCGTCCGTCTCTCGCGCAACCACACCCGTTCGCGGAGTCCGGGGTGAGCCTCCCAGCAGCAAGACAACCGCGATCCCCAGCGTCGATGTCATGACAAATGACGATCCTCTGTTCATTTGCTTTACCTCAACTTCGAGGCCGATCCTTGCTCGACAAGGACTAGGGACTCTCGGGCGCTTTCATCGCCCTGGGCCGGCCTGAAGGCCTTGTACTCCTCGAGTCGGAAGTCTGAATCGGAAGCAACCTGCTCATGACCCCGTCTCTTGGCCCTCAATTCGTCAGCGAGTATTCGCTACAGGGCCGAATTGCTCCTTGAGTAGTCGCAAGTTGGATGTAAGGAGTTTGTAAAACCCGGCTCGCTCATGAGCATTCTCGGGATGGCCGGGTACTAGCACTGCCTCGCGATGAAACAGAAAAACAATTGGGGAGAATTGCCAAGACAAGTGCTTGCCTGGCCCGCCCAGGCAGGGGCTTTGTTTTTGCGATCGTCTTCATTCACGATTCATTTGAGCCGAAACTGGCTTGGAGTAGCGGCCGCATCAACTCCTATCTTCAACTCAGAATTGGAGCTTGCGGCGTTTCTTCTCGCGATTCCTCATCTTCCGCAGCCAGTTAGTAGTTGTCCTGGAACAAACTCCCGGCGTGCGCCAAATGAATTCCTTATTTTGATTGGAAGCGTGCTTCAAGCCCGCTCGCCGAGGCTGCCGGCTTTCGATGCGCGAACGGAATCATGCGAACAAGCCGTTACGACATCGGCCTCATCATGCGGCGCGATGATCTTCAATCTGTTATTCTGCCATTGGCCGCTTCGCGGCCATGCTCTCAAACGATATGGCATCCGTCTTGAAACGCTTGCGTTCGCGAGTTCTGACCCCACTCCTGGCGGTTGGATTTCTTTTCGTGAGCTTGGCGGCTCGCGCGCAACAAGACGCTGTTGTGCCGCCGGCAGTCAACCCTCAGGCTGCGACGCACGCCGATTTCATTGCGGCTGCCGACGAAGTCCTCAACCAAATGAGCCAGATCACCGGCCTGCGGCTCCGCGCGCCACTGAAAAAATCGCTGCGCTCCCGCGAAGAGATTCGCGCGTATGTCATCAAGCAGATGGACGAGGAAAAAAAGCCCGCGGAACGTTACGCGGGTGCGCGCAGCGCCGAAGCCTTCGGGCTGCTCCCCAAAGGATTCAACCTGGACAAGTTCCTAGTGGAAATTCTCACCGAACAGGTCGAAGGTCTCTACGATCCAAAGACCCAGGAGTTTTATATTGCTGACTGGAGCCCTCTCGAGGACCAGCGCATGGTCATGGCGCACGAGCTGACTCATGCGCTCGAGGACCAGCATTTCCAGATTGAAGCCTGGGAACACGCGGCGCGGCCCAACGAAGATGCCGAGCTCGCCCGCGACGCCGTCCTGGAAGGAAGCGCCATGGCCGCCATGATGGACTACCTCATGCTCGGCACGGGCCGCTCCATCAAAGATATTCCGGATTTCGATCCTTCGATGCTCATGGGCGATCTGGGAACCACACCGGCGCTGCAAAAAGCTCCGCCCTTCATCAAAGACTCGTTGATGTTCCCTTACATGAACGGGCTCACATTTTCCGCCACGATTCTGAGGCCCACGGGCTGGAGCGGCATTTCCCGCTTATTCGAAAAACCGCCTGTTTCGACGCAACAGATTCTTCATCCCGGGCTCTATCAGTCGGGGAAAATACCGGCGAACGTCAGTCTGCCGTCGCTCGAAAGGCAGCTTGGCCCCAACTGGGCCAAACTGGATGAAAACGTAATGGGGGAATTTGGCTGGAAGGAAGTGCTGAAGCAATTCCTCGACAACGACCGCGCGAAGACCATGGCGGCTGCGTGGGACGGCGACTGGTACGCGGTTTACGAGCAGAAAGAAAACAAACGGCTCGTTCTCGCAGCGCGTTTGCATCTCGATAGCAAGGAGCACGCCGATCGCTTCTTCGGCCAATATTCGGAGGCGTTGGAGAAGAAATACTCCGAGCGCTCCAATCTTTTCCGGCGTCCGAATTTCTTTGCGTTTGATACCCCCGACGGTCCCGTCTTCCTGAATTGTTTTGGCCTTGATTGTGTGACGCTCGAAGGTGCTCCGCGACCGATCTTCGATGGTTTGACAAAGGCTCTGGGCTGGCCCTCGGCGCCGCAATCGCCTGAGCGTCCTGGATTCAAGGTAGAAAACACCGCCATCTTTTTGAGCCCGCGGGCGCCCGACAGGGCAATTCGCTGGGCAGCTCCGGACTCGCGACTGCCAGTCGAGGCCGGGAAACTTACGCCTCTCGGCGCAGCACAAGAAGTGTCAAATCGTCCGTCCGCTTGAGACCCTCACCGAACGTCCGCAGATCGTCGAGACACACGGAGATGAGTTCTTCCGGGTTGGCTTTGCCGCTTCCGGCGGCCAGTGCACGGACTCGCGCAAGCCCGTACTCCTGTTCTGCGCGATTGCGCGCTTCCGTCAGGCCGTCGGTGTAGAGCAGCAAGGAGTCGCCGAGGGCGAGCGTGAGTTGGTGGAGAGGGAATCGCGCGTTGCAGAACATTCCCAAAGGTACTCCAGTCGAATCCCTTGGTGTTGCACCGCCCGAGTGGATGTGAAGTAAAGGGAGATGACCCGCGCTGACAAACTCGACCGCGCCGTCAACCGCAGCTCGTCCCACGATAAGAGTTGCGAATTGTCCGGCGAGAGTGCTCTCGCAGAAAACGCGATTGGCATGCTCGACCATGCGGTCGAGCGGAAGAGCGGCTTCTGATAGGCTGCGGAACGTCGCATGGAGGTGGCTCATGAGCATCGACGCAGCAACACCTTTGCCAGCAACGTCGCCAAGCATGAAAAGCAGCCCGCTGTCCGTTTCGAGTAGATCACAGTAATCGCCACTCACCATCCCGGCGGGTTGATAGTGATAGCGCACGTCCCAGCCCGCCGGTGCCAAATCCGGTTGTGGCAAAAGGCGGCGTTGGATGCGGGCAGCGAGCGAGAGATCACTCTCCAGGGCTCGCTGTTCGTCCTGTGTGAGATGGTCGAGGCAGAACCGGAGCAACGGATCGGCCAGCAGCCGGTCCGGTTCGATCGCGTCGTGGCATGTCTCACAAAGCCCGAACATACCTTGATCGATTCGGCTTAGGGCGGCGTCCACCGCGTCGAGCAGTTGCGATAGAGAGGCATCGGCCGCGGGCGAATGCAAAGCCTTGTGAAGTCGCTCGCGACGCACTTCCAATTCGGTGCGCAAATAGGTTTCTGGGGCAGTGATCATACGGCCTCCTGCCACAGGTTGCGATTTTGCTGCTGAGCTTTCCATCCGATTCCCTCCATTGAATTGAGGAACACGGGAAGGGTGCTTGACGGAGACGAATAACATCCGTCAGTTCCCAGCCGGCAGAGTCAGGGGAAGAGGTCCTGCACCCTCGCCTTTGAGCTTTATTCGATGCTGGAGCCGTGCGATACGGTGCAGGAATCTTTGCTCCCGCCGCGCGAGCTGCGCCGCGGCGCAGGGATCGCGCGACACCGCGCGCTGCCTCCGGATCTTCGCGAGAGCCAGTTGAGCAAATTCCTTCGCGCGGGGAATATCTTTGGCTCGTCGTTCGTAGTGGATTGCCAGTTGCTCGCAGGCATGAATTCCATCTTGCGGATCGGCCGCGATGGCTTGCCAGATTTCCGCGGCGCGCTCGTGTTCGCCGCGCCGTTTCGCCATGTGGGCGAGATCGCGGCTTGCCTTGGGACGAAACTCCGCTGGCAGCCCGGCGCTCAGGGCTTGCGAGCAAGCGGAGTGCGCTCGGTCGGCTTCGCCTCGCCGCTGGAGAAATCTCGATAACCCGAAAAGATCGAGGCTGTCGATATCTCCGGAATCCGAATTATCGCTGGCCAGCAAGTCATTGATTTTTCCGAACAGCGCCGCCAGTCCGCGCAAATCCATTTGATTGTGGCGCACGACTGCGGCCAGCGGTGCTACGGGCCCACCGCGCAAATAGTCGAAATAATACTGCGGAATCAAGGCCGAGGAGACGTCGTCCTCGCGATGCCAGCCGAGCCGCGGCGCATCGAGGACTTGGCGTTCGAGTTCGATCAGCCGCACGGAGCCCAGACGAAGTTTCCAAAGCGCGCGCGCCGGATGCAAAAGATCGACATGCGCGGCGAGCTTTGGCGCGGCGATGGAGCGCGTCATCGTGAAGCGATTCTCGACGAGCGGCCAATCGAATGATTTTCCGTTGAAGGTAAAGAGCACGGGTCGCTCCGCGACGCGCGCGGCAAGTTCGTGGAGCAGGGAATACTCCTCCGTGAAGTCGCGCATGAAGAGTTGCTCGACCTGCAAGCCACCGGCATCCCACCACGCTACGCCAACAAGGAACGCGTACGTGCCCGTGCCGCCCGCGAGGCCGGTCGTTTCCGTGTCGAGGAAAAGCCACTTCCTAGGATCCTCGAGCGCGGCGCGTGTTTTGCGGGAGAGCGATTCGTTGGTTGTCCGCGAGAGCAAGTCGAGAGAGACAGGGGAAGGCTCGGCGGATTCCGGGGTGGAAAACCAGTTTCGAACGGCGACATGTTCGCCGAAACGGTTGCTCGCCACGCCTGCGCCGAGGAGTTGAGCGATGGCATCTTCTTCGTCAGGTGCGCGCAGTGTGGCAGGCTTCGCAGGAATCGGACGCGCTGGCTTCAGCGCCACGAGCCTCGAAAATTTATCGGCGGTCGCGGACATCTAAGCACACAACCGCTCGAGAATCGCGAGCGCGGCTTCTTTTGCACGTGGCGCAAGATCGCCGGCCGGGCCGACGCAGGATGGGCACCCTTGTTCACAGGTGCATGCGGAAATAAGCTCGTGCGTTTTTCGTACGAGCAAATCATGCGCGCGAAACAGCGGCTCGGAAAAACCGATGCCGCCGGGATAGGCGTCGAAGAGATATAAATTCGGTTCAAAAAATTCTTTGGCGCTTGTCGAGATCACGTCTTCCATCCGCATGGGCGTGAATTCGTTCGTTTCAGAGCTGGAAGCGGGAGGGCGTTCGCCGATAGCCGTGCCGAGATCGCGGCGATCGCACATCATGAAAAGCGTGGCGACGGATTCGAGCGCCTGGAGCATGCCGAACATGCCGGACTGGCGCTCGCTTACGGAGAAAGGAAGCGCTTGGAGGAGCAGGCGTTCGAGAGTGATCCAATAAGACGTGGTGTGCATTTCGTTTTCGGGGAGTTCGAGATTTCCGGCGCCGACGTTTTCGTTGGTGAAGAATTTGATTTTCTTGAAGCCCACGACTTGCGAGCGAACCAGGACAACGCCATGAGAGTGGGAGCACGTAAAGGAGGGAAACGAAGATGATTCGGTGTCACATTGGGTAGCAGCGATTTCGAGGACGCGGACCTGGGTGTAGCGGACGGCGTCGGTGTAGTAATCGACGGCGACCTGTTTGACGTAAGTTTTGCGCTCTTTGAAGTCGAGATGTTCGACGTGAAATTGCTGGCCCCCGTGAATGTAGATGGCTTTTTCGTGGACGAAGCTGAGCGCGCTGGGAAAGTCGATTTCGCCGATGACGTTGGGCTGCCCGGTGATGTCGATGATAACGAAGTTATCGCTGGTAACGGAGCGCAGGCTGATGGTGTCGGCTGGATAGGCTTCGTGCGTCCAGTGGAAATTTTCTCCGGCAAGGTGGAGAAAGCCTGCTTCAGCCAGACGCGCGCAGAGATCGGGGAGATCAACGTCGCCGAATTTTTCGCCGGGAGCGATAGGCAATTCGAACGCGGCGCATTTCAGATGATTGATAAGGATTTCCAGATTGTCCGGCTGAATGAACGCGCTCTCGGGCGTGTTGCCGAAGAAATAGTCGGGATGGCGCACGATGAATTGATCGAGCGGCGAGGAAGATGCTACCAACACGGCGCAAGAGCTCCCGCTACGGCGTCCGGCTCGCCCCGCGCGCTGCCATGTAGCGGCGATGGTGCCGGGATATCCGGCCATGACCACGGCGTCGAGTGAGCCGACGTCGATGCCGAGTTCGAGCGCGCTGGTCGAAACGACGCCGCGGATTTTTCCGTCGCGCAGGCCGCGTTCGATTTCGCGGCGCTCGTTCGGCAGATAGCCGCCGCGATAGCCGCGAATCGTTTCCGGTTTTCCCGGCATCTGCGAATTCGCTTGCTGCAAATACGTCAATAGAATTTCCGTGTGCAAGCGCGAGTTGGCAAAAACCATGGTTTGCAGATCGCGTTTCAAAAATTCCTGCGCCACGCGCGAGGACTCGTTGATGTAACTGCGGCGAATGCCCAGCGCGTGATTCACGACGGGCGGATTGTAAAAGACGAAAGTTTTTTCAGCGGTGGGCGCGCCGTTCGAGCTGAGGACTTCGACTTCGGATTCGATAAGGCGCGAGGCAAGCTCGCCGGGGTTGGCGATAGTTGCGGAGCAACAGATGAATTGCGGATCGCGGCCATAAAATCGCGCGATGCGGCGAAGCCTTCGCAGCACGTTGCACAGGTGACTGCCAAAAACTCCGCGGTAAGTGTGCAACTCGTCGAGAACGATGTAGTGCAAATTCTCGAACAGGCGCGTCCAGCGGGTGTGGTGCGGCAGGATGCCGGTGTGCAGCATGTCCGGGTTGGTGAGCACAACGTGGCTTTTTTCGCGGATGGCTTTGCGGGCGTCGGTTGGGGTGTCGCCGTCGTAGGTGAATACGCCGACCCGATTTGCCAGCCGGCCGTTTAAGTCGTGCAATTCCGCCAACTGGTCTTGGGCAAGCGCCTTGGTGGGGAAGAGATAAAGGGCTCGCGTGTCGTCGTTGGCAAGAATCGCGTCCAGCACCGGCAGGTTGTAGCAGAGGGTCTTGCCCGAAGCTGTTGGTGTAACGATTACCACATTCTTGCCTGCGTGAACCGCTTCCGCGGCGGCTGCCTGGTGAGTGTAAAGTTGGCGGATGTCTTTCGCATTGTAAGCGGCGCGAAGATCGGCGTGCACCCATGCGGGGAATTCCGCCCATTGGGCTTCGCGGGCAGGGTAGTGGCGGACGGCGGTGAGGATTTCCCCGTCGCGGTCGCGGGCGGCAAAGGTATCGAGGACCTGGGTGACGCGGGCGAGGGAGGAGGAATTGCCCGCCCTGGCGAGGGAAAATGCGTTGCTTGCCATCGTTGAGTCTCCCGAAACGCCGCGAGTGATTCGCCTTTTGTTCGCTTAGGCTAGCATCCCGTAAGGCGCCGCGCAACACAGAAGCTGGGAAGGTTCCCGCCAATGTGTGTCGTTCCCGTTTGCTGTGGTAGGATTCAGGCAAGGTGAATGCAAAAACGAGTACAGCACTGGAAATAACTCTGGCCTGTCCGATCTGCGGCGGAAGGCTTTTTTCGCTCCCGGACCAGGTGAACT
>DATKEV010000061.1:0-4671 GCA_035511855.1 Candidatus Udaeobacter sp. | reverse complement strand
CTGTCGAAGAGGCGAAAGGATGGTAAGGCTCACCGTAGCAGGGCGGTGAGAAAGAAGGTGGAAGGTTGAAATCCTGTCCAGAATCCCTTCGGTGAAAGTCTGCTCATCGACTCGCTCGGCATACGCTCCGACTTCGTCGGCAGCTCCTTTGATGCCAAACTTGTAGATATCGTCGAATTTGGTGTCGAACGGCACGAGGACGAAGACGAACGACTTTGGCTGTGTCGATGTTGAGGATGCTCCTGAGGCCTTCTTCGCCACCTTCGCAGTACTCTCCTCAGACACGAACGGTAGATATTACCACTATTACAAGTCCTCCGTCAAGTACGTAGCGAAGCACAGCGCATCCGCCGATTTCAGGGAACTGCGCGACACTGTGCGTTAACTGTGAGTATTCGCCCCTTGAAGCCCTATAAAGTCCGGTTGAGTCCGGTGAGCTAAGCGGCTTTGTTTTCTTGCAAATCGTTTGTTTTGAGCACGGGGGATTTTGTTCCTAAGTCTTGCGCGTCTGCCAGTTCCGCCACTCCCGCAGTGGTAGGACTATTCTACAACGATGCGCAAGGGTGCTCTACTGAGATTTTGCAGGGGATTTTGAGGAAATCGGGGTGCGATTTTAGGGCCGAGGCAGTGTACTTCAAAGGGCTGGAATTGAGGAGGCTTTAGGAGCATAATCGGGTTGTCACGAAGAAAATTGCTTGGCTAGTCCCCCCGCCAGGCCGATGTGAGTTTTCCATAGGCCGCGCGCGCAAACGCCGCTGCGAAAGAGGGCAGCGACATGATCATCCAGGATCAGGGAGAACATCTGGTCGTAATTCGCCAGACGGACCACGCGGTCCTGTCTGGATTTTTCGCTCGGGAACTTGGAAATGAGTTCTTTGTGCGGCCGGAGCCGGCAGACTCGTTCCGCCTGGCGGCGATGGAGCACGATAACGGCTGGAGCGAGTGCGAACTGCTTCCGCGCATCGATCCGGTGAACTTCCTTCCGTACAGCTTCATGTCCATTCCAACGGCGGAGCACATGGCGCTTTACCAGCGCGGAATCGAGCGCGTCGTAAAGGTAGATCGCTACGCCGGGCTGCTGGTCAGCCTGCATTGTGCCGGGCTCTACGATCGAACGCGGGCGACGATACCCGGATATTCCGCCAAGTACATCAAATCGCAGGAAGCGCCGCAGGTGAATGACTTTCTGCAGGGATTACGGCTGCAGCAGTCGAGGTTGAGAGTGGATCTGCGGGCGGATGCAGCTATGGAGGGCTTCTCTGGCGATAACTGGCTGCAAATCAATTCAAAGCGGCTGGAGGCGCTGGACCGGTTGTCCCTTTATTTTTGCCTTGCGCCCATGGAACCGGCGACGATCGATGGCGTGCCGGTGGACTACAAAGGCGCCGAAGTGGATTGGGTGCTGCAGCCGGAAGCCGACCAGGCCGTGACGCTGGAGCCGTATCCGTTCCGGCGAGATCCGCTGGAGATTAGCGTGCTGGCGCGCCGCGTGCCGAAGCGCCGCTATGCGGATAACGGTGAGTTTCAAAAAACGTTATCGCAGGCTGGATTCTTTCCCATGAAGTTCACGATCCGGGCAGGAGGCGCCCGAATGCGGTCGCTGGTGGCCGGCGCCTGATCACGTCAACTGGCGTCCGCGGGTTTCCGGCAGCGTCAGTGCTAACAAGGCGGCCACCAGGAAAGCGGCGGCTTGCAAGAAAAACGCTGACCCGATTCCGTAGTGCAATGCCAGCGCACCGACGGCGAACGGGGCGGCCGCCGATAAGCCGCGCCCGAGGTTGTAGCTGAGGCCCATGGCCGTGGCGCGGATATCACCCGGGAAAATTTCGCTGGCAATCGCCGCATAACCGGAAAAAAAGCCAGTCCCGAAGAAAGCGACAAGCGGGCCAAGCAGCAACAGCCAGAGCGAGCTTCTTGACATCCCGTAAATCGGGACGAGTGTGGCTGCGGCAATCAAATATATGAAATAGGGCTTGCGCCGGCCAAAGGCATCGGCGAAGAAACCAAACAGTGCATAGCCCAGCCATTTTCCAAAACACAGCACGATAAAAAAAGAAGTGGTTTTCACGACGCTGAGGCCGCGTCCGCCTTGTGATGGAGGCAGCGACAAATAGCCGGGTATCCAAGTGAATAGCCCCCAGTAGCCGAACATGCCGCAAGCATTCATCGCGGTGGCAAGCAAGCCGTTTCGAAAGACGTCTTTTTGCAGCAACCGTTGAAGCACACTAGCACGAGTGGATTTCGCGCGCTTCTCCCAGATGACCGGTTCTTCGACGCCGCGTCGAATCCATAGGACCAGCAAGGCGGGGAACACACCGGCGAAAAATACCGCGCGCCATCCGTAACGCGGAAGAACGATAAATACGACCAGCGCGGCGATGGCTTCGCCGATGGCGTAGGCGGACTGCATCAGACCGAGAGCTTTGCCGCGATGTTCGGCACGCCACGTCTCCGCGATGAGTGCGGCGCCGGTGGTCCATTCACCACCCATGCCCAATCCGAGAATGAAACGGAAGACGGCAAGCTGCGGAATCGATTGAGAGAAGCCGCAGGCGGCGCTGGAAATCGAATAGACAAGGATGGAAGCCATCAGCGCGCGCGTGCGGCCGATGCGGTCGGCGAGCAAGCCGAAGAGAAAACCGCCGATGGCGGAAGCCACGAGCGTCAGTGAATTCAGGAGACCGGCGGTGCGTGTGTTCATGCCGAACTCGCGAATCAGAAACGTCAGGACCAGCGAATAGAGCATGACGTCCATCGCGTCGAGCATCCAGCCGAGCCCGCCGGCGACGAGGGATTTGCGTTCGGCAGAAGTGACCTCGCGGGGCCATTCGAAACCCGCGAAAGAGCGAGGCGTTGCGGGATTTGAAGGAGAAGGCGACGCGGGAGCCGAGGGGAGCCGCGATGAAGAAGCTGTCACGCGGCGATTGTAGCGAAATCAATGCATTGGAGCGAATTTCGAACCGGCAGCAATGCACCTGACGTCCGCCCCGCACAGCGGCGACCCTACGAAGGGAAGCTCTGTGAATGCAGGGTCAGCCGCCCGGATGCGTAGCTCGATCAATGCCTTCGGCGATCCGCAGGATCACGAGCGCCAGCTCCAACAGGACTCGAGTGACGAGAGTGCCGACGAAGAGAGAGAAGATTCCAACGACCAAGTTGATCAGCCCTTCCGCGGGAGATTGCTGATAACTGAGCACGACGCGAGTCACGACCATGATTCCGCCGAAAAGGATGGCGATAATGTACAACAACTTTGCAATGCGGCGCGTGAGCTGGTGCTGGAACGAGAAGTCGAAGAGCCCCGCGAAGAAATTCTTTTCATCGGACATGCGGCCTCCTGGGCACACGATTCGTTTCGAATGGCTGGGGTAATGAATTTAGTATGTCCGTACAGAAGGACAAGTCAAGTATAGCGAACTAGAGTCGCGTGCCTGCCGGCCGCTCCTTTCTTCTTGACATTCCCGGCGCGCGCGTCCATCTTGGTTGGCTTTGCCCCCGCCTCCATAACACCATGGAAGTTGAGGGGCGAACTCGATCACTATGACCAAGGTCCGGCTCTGTTTCCACGATCGCTGCTTCGACGGAACGGCCTCTGCTGCTCTCTTTTACCGCTTCTACCGTGAACGGTTTGACTCGAGCGCGGAGTTCGGTTTTACGGGAATGACGCACCGCGCGGCGCAGCCATGGGAACCGGGGCTTTTCGACGGCGATGAAAACGTGATCGTGGATTTCAAGTATTCGAATTCGCCGAAAGTGACTTGGTGGTTCGACCACCATCAGAGCGCGTTCCTGGCGCCCGCAGACGCGGAACATTTCCGCCAGCACCCGGGCGCACACAAATTTTACGAGCCGGAATACAAGTCCTGCACGAAGCTAATCGCGACGGTCACGCGGGAAAAATTCGAGTTCGACACGAAACCGCTGGAAGAATTGATTCATTGGGGAGACATTATCGACGGCGCGCAGTATCCGACGCCGGAATCGGCAGTCGAAATGAAGGAAGCGGCCACGCAGCTTGCACTAGTGATTGAGGCGGCGCCGGAAAATGGATTGCCGGCGCGCATTATTCCGGAGCTGGCGTACCGTCCGCTGGGTGAGATGGTGAAGTTGCCGCCGGTGGCCAAACATCTTGAACCGCTGCTTGAGCGTCATCACAAATCCATCGATATTTTGCGCGAGCGAAGCGAAGCCCGAGACGGCGTGATTTTTTTCGATGTGAGCGACCTGGATCTGGAGGGCTACAACAAATTCATTCCGTACTTGTTGCATCCGGATAGCGTGTACTCCGTAAGCGTGAGCGCTTCGCCGGTGCGCGCGAAAGTCTCGCTGGGGACGAATCCGTGGAATCAGGCGACCGCGAATCAAAACCTGGCTTCGCTGGCGGAAAAATTCGGTGGCGGCGGGCATCCGCGCGTGTCGGCAATTTCGTTTGAGCCCGGCGATTTGCAGAAGGCGCGACAGGTGGCGCGGGATTTGGCGGTTACGCTGCGCAAGAAATAGCGTCCCAACCGGTGTTTGTGGCGGTTTTGGTCCGGCGGGTGCGGTCGACAAAATTTCCGGTCGCGTGTAAAATTCTAAAGCATAAACCTGGACCGGTAGCTCAATGGTAGAGCAGCTGACTCTTAATCAGCGGGTTGGAGGTTCGAGTCCTCCCCGGTTCACCATTCCTTA
>DATKEV010000060.1:0-162382 GCA_035511855.1 Candidatus Udaeobacter sp. | reverse complement strand
CAAGCTGACAGAAAGCATCGAGGGCTATCCCGCACTCCGCGCCCTTCTCTTGCAAATCTTCAAAGCCTCATAACCGCGTTGCATCGTTCGGAATGAATCTTCAGATCCGCTCTTAGTTCACGCCTCAGCCGTCTGCGGCTGTCGCACAATCTCTACCAACGCAGTCAGCGCACGATCGATCCCCGTCCGATCCACATCGCAATGCGTCACAAACCGCACCGAATACGTCGCCGTATCCAACGCCCAAATCCCCTTCTCCCGCAACAAGTCGCACAATTCCACGGCGTTCTTCCCCGTCCCCCCGCAATCGAAAATCACAATGTTCGTCTTTGCCTTCGCCGGATCAATCTTCAACCCCGGCATCGCCGCAATTCCCTTTGCCAACACCTGTGCATTCTCATGATCCACATGCAGCCGCCTCGGCGATTCCTCCAGCGCAATCAATCCCGCCGCCGCTATCACCCCTGCCTGCCGCATCCCTCCCCCAAACATCTTCCGGTAAATCCGCGCCTTCTCGATGAACGCCTTCGAACCCGCCACGATTGACCCCACGGGCGCTCCCAATCCCTTCGACAAGCAAAACATCACCGAATCCACGTGTTTCGTCATCCGCGCCACGTTATCGCCCAGCGCCGTGGCCGCGTTGAAAATCCGCGCCCCATCCAAATGCACCTTCAATTCCATCCCATGGGCGCGTTCGCAAATCTCATCCACTCGTTCCGTCGGATACACGGTCCCGCCCGCCATGTTGCTCGTGTTCTCCAGGCAAATCAGCGCCGTTTGCGAATCGTAATAAATCTTCGGCCGGATGACCGTTTCGATCTGTTTCCAGGTCAAAATCCCGTCGTCACCCCCCCGCGCTACTCGCGGCATGCATCCCGCAATCGCCGACATCGAAGCCAGTTCGTACAAATTCACGTGGCTCCGCTCTTCGCAAATCACTTCATTCCCATGATGCGTCCAGATCTTGATCGCAATCAGGTTCCCCATGCATCCCGTCGGCACAAACAGCGACGCTTCTTTCCCAAAGATCTCCGCCGCCCGCTTCTCCAGCCGGTTCACCGTCGGGTCTTCGCCGTACACATCGTCCCCGACCTCCGCCTCGGCCATCGCCCGCCGCATTTCCGCCGTCGGCCGCGTCACTGTGTCGCTCCGCAGGTCCACGACTCCCGCTGGAATCTTCCCCGCGTCTGGCACCTGGTCCGGGTCCACCCTCTGATTCCCCTTCGCCACCGTATAACTCATGTTTTTCTCTTCTCTCTCTTCTCTGTTCTCGGTTTCCTTCTTCACTGCGTCCTCGGTGATCCCTGTGTTAAAGCTTCATTCGACTTCAACCAAGTCGACCAGTCCCAAGTCTCACCTCATCAACTCCACAAAAACCTCATTGGACACACTCAACTTCCCCGCTGCCAGCCGCACCACACTTCCCTCGCGCTCCACCAACCCCGCCAAAGCCAGCGGATCAAACCTTCCCGCCAGCGTGACCCCATAGTCCCGTTCAATCTTCCCCACATCAATTCCATTCAACTGCCGCAACCCCAAAAACAACTCTTCTTCTAGTGCCTGCCCTGCCGTCAAAATCTCATGCTGCTCCACCGGCGACCGCCCACTCTCGACCGTGCACACGTACGCGGCCGCATCATGTGCATTCGCCCACCGCTCTGTCCCTGAAAACGAGTGCGCCCCCGCCCCAAATCCCAAATACGCCTCCCGCCTCCAATACTTCAAATTGTGCTTCGATTCAAACCCCGGCTTTGCCCAATTCGAAATTTCATAATGGTGGTATCCCGCAGCGCCCAGCATCTCCTGCGCCAATTCATAAAACTCCGCCATCTCATCGTCGCTGGGCACCGCCCCGGCGCTGTATCGCGAGCCGCCCTGCAGCAGCTCCTTCCCCAGCCGGCTCTCCTCATCCACCTCCAGCAAATAGACCGAAACATGTTCCGGCGCCAGCCTCTCCAATTCTTCGAGCGACGCCCGCCAACTCTCCTTCGACTGGTGCGGCAATCCCGCAATCAAATCAAAACTGATGTTCCCTATTCCTGCCTCCCGCAGAATCGGCACCGCCCTGTAAATATCCGCCCGTCGGTGCATCCGCCCCGCCGCCGCCAATTCCTTATCCGAAAACGATTGCAGCCCAAAACTCACACGGTTAATTCCCGCCGCAACCCAAGCCTCCGCCTTCCCCGCCTCCACCGTCTCCGGATCAGCCTCCAGCGTCACCTCTTCAATCTCTACCTTGTAGGGCCCGCCTGGCACCTGCCCCGACCCGATCGGGAAGGCGGGCCGTCTGCCGCCGTCGCTTGCCATCTCGCTCTTTGCTTTTAGGGGCGCGGCACGGCTGCGTCCCAACCGCCCAGGCCAATCCACTCCAAAGGCAATTCGTATCTCATTCAGAATTTTTCCGATGTGCGCTGGATCTAGCAAGCTCGGCGTTCCGCCCCCGATGTAAACCGTATCCACAGCGATCGAACTCTCTGTGCAGGACTCGCCTTCTAGAGCAGGCCGCTGGCGCACCTCATATGACGCCCGCCCCCGGCCTCGCCTGCCCACCTCGCCTGCCGTCTCGCTCTTTTCTTGTAGGGGCGCAGCACTGCAGCGTCCCAAACGCCCAGGCCAATCCACGCCCGCCGCCCTCAGCAGGTGGCGGTATTCTCGAATCTCCCGGCAAACCGCCTCAACATAGGGCTCAAATCGCGAACTAGAAACAACTCCGGTATGGAAATTACAATACGTACACTTCGTCCGGCAGAACGGCACCTGCACGTAGATCCCGAGCTTCCTCATCGCTCAAAAACTCTAGCACACCCCCGCCCTCATCCCTCGCTCGACGAATCCTCCAATCGAGTCCGAATTCCCCTCGCTGTGCCTGTACGCGCCAGTCTTCAGCACCAGGCGATCCAGCGCGCCTTCCACGTCACACGCCACATCCGGGTCAGCACGCTCATTGACGGTGATCGCCGCGGTCGTATGCGACACGGAAAGGCAGCAGGTACCATTCGTCACTCCCGACGAAGCCACTGCCTTCTCCACCTGGGCCGTCACGTCGACGAGCTGCGTCCTTCGATTCGTCTCCACAATCAGTGTTTGCATGACTGAATCTCCCAGGCCGCGCGCGATACTAACACGCAGTATTTATGTACGACCGTCGCCGTTCGAGTTTTGTGTAGGGGCACAGCATGCTGCGCCCCAATTTGGCGAAAATCACAGAGGAAAGTCATTCCGAGCGCGGCGAGGAAACCGCTTTTTCTTCTATGCGGGCGAACGAGTAGCAATCGTTGCTATCACCTAGGCTCCTATGGAAGTTGAAGAACAAAATGGTGCCCGATTTTCTTGGCCGTGGAAAGCTTCTGCAATTCGCTCAAGCCGCCAGCGCCCCATTGCGCCAGGAACGGCAGTACGCACAAATCCCTCTCCTGCAACCCTTTGTGCGGATCAAGAAGCGAGTCCAGGTACCGCTCATGCGCGGCGATCAATCCAGTCTTGTGGTCCTGCGCTCGCCCAGCCTTGCGTCGCAGTTTCTCGATATGAAACTCAATTCTCTTCCGGGATCTTTCGACCGTGCCCCTCAATGTCGGATCCAGCTTCTCCATCTGTTTTCCCAGCTTGGTCAGCATCTTCTGGATCTGCTTCTCGTCGCGTTCAAAATTCTTCGCCAGCGATTTCGGCACGGAAGCGCCTTCCATCTTGTGTCGCACGTTCTGCGAACCGCTCCAGACATCCTCGACCGTCAATCCATAGCGTCGCAGGAGCTTGTTGGCCTTCGCGTCCAGGAGGGTAAATCCCGCGCGCGGCAGCAGCACCGGCATGCGTCCCAGCAGATGCCGGTAGATCACTTCCGATTGGGCGAAATACGAAATCTCCGCCGGCCCCGCAATGTATCCGGCCGTCGGCAGCAGATAATCCTGGATCACCGGCCGGAACAGCGCGTTCGGGCTGAACTTTTCCGGATGCGTGTGCGTCATGTGCACAAGCTCTTCGCGGGGCCACGATTTTTCTCCTGAATGAAATCTTCCTGGGTTCGCGGTGATCGCCTGTCGCGGACCGTCGCCCATAGAAAACAGCAGCGTGCTTCGCGAAGTCACCTTCACCTGTGCTGCATAACCTGCGCGATCCAGTTCTTTGCCGCGTTGCAACAGTTTTTCGTTCAGTGCATCGCGCTCCGCCAGTGCATGCTGGTAAAGCGGAATCGCCACGCGATGCAACCCCGGATCGACCGGATCCATCAAGATCAAGCCCTGGTGAGCGAACAATCGCGCAAACAATTTTCCGAACGCGCCGCCGTACGTTTCTTCCGGACGGTAACACTCGGTGAGAAACTGCGCCAGCAAATCGCTTCCCTGGCTCGCCAAGATTCCCGCGGCGTCCTGTGCTAGCGGCTCGACTTGCGAGCCCAGCTTGATTCTTCCCACCGGCTGCCCGGCTTCCGCCGCCACCGGCAATTCAAACCGTCTCAGCTCTCCACTTTCGAAAAACGTGGTATGCCGCACTTCATCCAGATCGTGGTCTTCTGTCGCCATCCAGAAAATCGGCACCGCCGGAATTCCGCCGCGCGTCAATTCCTCGGCAATTTGCACCGCCGTCAGCGCCTTATACACGGAATATGCCGGCCCGCTGAACAATCCCACCTGCTGTCCCGAAACGACGGCGACCGCGCCCTTTTCCAGTCCCTCCAAATTCTCCTGGGTCTCCGGCCCCGCGCCGAAGCCAGCATTTTGTTCACGCAGAATCCTCGCGACCTCGGCTCTTCGGTCGTCCGGGTAGCTCAGCTTTCTTGCCGACCGCTGTAAATTTGGAAACGTGGGGGCATGCGCATAGAAGGCCTTCACGCGCTCAAACTGATCCAGGTAATCCAGAAAAAGTTTTGGTTGGTGAGGAAGTTGGTGGAACGCGAGGACGCGACAATCCATGAGCGGTTAGATGAGCCTTCGGCGAAAACGTCTCATCAATTTCCCCAGAGTTTAGTTCCCCGGGCATGAGTCGTCAAAGTCTAGCAGAACTAGGCTCGCATCACGGCCGGTTCAAAGGTGGCCATGAATTCGCTAAAGCGTTTCTTTTGTTCAACATGCAGGGGCAGAAGCGGCAAGCGTGGGACGCCACCGCGATAGCCGCGCTGGTCCATCACGAATTTTACGCCGGCAATTCCCATCTCCGAGACAATCAGTTTCGAAGCCCGCGCCAAAAGGGCTTGTAGTTCGCGGGCTCTTTCGTGATGGCCCTTGCGGACCAATTCAAACAGCGCCACGCATTTTTCCGGAAGCGCGCTCGCCAGCGCGAGAATGCCTCCACGCACGCCGAGCGCGAGTGATGGATAAATCGTGGCCGCGGAGCCCACCAAAACCTGAAATCCTGGTGGCGTCGTAGCGACTATTTCCGCGACACGCTGCACATTCCCGGAACTTTCCTTGATTCCAATAATATTGGGATGCTCGGCGAGCGCGGCAACTTCCGGGGCTTCCAGTGTTACGCCCGTAAATTGCGGCACGGAATAGAGCAGAACAGGAATCGGCGAATCGTCGGCGACGCGCCGGTAATGCGCGATCAGCACATCGGGTTTGTAGGCGGGCTTATAGTAGTGCGGCGTTTTGACCAACGATGCGTGATAGCCGAGTTCTGCCGCGCGCTTCGTGCGCTCAATCGTTTCTGCCGTGGACTCCGCTCCGGTCCCCGCAATTAATTTCTTTTCTTTTCCCGCTGCTTCTTTGACGGTGACGAGAATTCCGTCCATTTCGGACCGGGATAGCAGCACCGATTCACCGGTTGAGCCCAGCACCACGTAGCCGGCCAAATCCGTGCCGTTGTAAAGTCGAATGTTGTGTTTCAGATCCGCGAGCGACACGGAATCGTCCGGCGCGAAGGGCGTCGTCAGTGCGGGGAAAATTCCAGAAAGATCCATTGTTTAATCTCCTGCGGCCGGCACGCCCGAAGCAGCCGGGCGCGCTCGATGCAAATCCTGCAAGGCCGCTATTTCGATGCCCTGCTCGAGCAGCGCGTGAATGCCCCGCGCTGCAGCATGCGCCGCCGCCATCGTGGTGATACACGGAATATTGTAACGAATCGCCGCCCGGCGAATCGATTTCTCGTCATAAAACGATTCGCGTCCGAGCGGCGTATTGATGACCAGGTCAATCTTGCCGGTTTTCACCAGATCCACAATATTGGGACGGCCTTCGTTCACTTTGAAAACCGCTTCCGTTTCAACGCCCGTAGCCGCGAGCGCCGCGGCCGTTCCGCGTGTCGCCAGCAGGCGAAATCCCATTGCCGCGAGTTCTTTTCCGAGAGCGCCGACATGTTTCTTGTCACGGTCGTTGACGCTGAGAAACACCGTGCCCTTGCGCGGCAAACGTTGGCCCGCGGCAAGCTGCGCTTTCGCGAACGCCTGGCCGTAGGAAGTGGAGATGCCCATGACCTCGCCTGTCGAGCGCATCTCTGGTCCGAGTATGGTGTCCACGCCGCGGAATTTGTTGAACGGGAAAACGGGCGATTTCACGGAATAAAATTCGTGCACCGCCACTTCCGCGACACCGTTATGCTGAACGACCGGGAGATTCATAGAAGTTAGTTTCGTCCCCGCCATCAGGCGAGCAGCCACTTTCGCGAGCGGCACGCCCGTGGCTTTACTGACATAGGGAACGGTGCGCGATGCGCGCGGATTCACTTCGAGCACGTACACCGTGTCCCGCTGGATCGCGTATTGCACATTCATTAGCCCGACCACTTTCAGAGCGAGCGCCAACCTTCTGGTGTACTCGCGAATGGCGTCCAGCACCGAGGGCGACAAACTCACGGGAGGCAGCACGCACGAAGAATCTCCCGAATGCACACCGGCTTCTTCGATGTGTTCCATAATGCCGCCGATGATCACGTCGGTTCCGTCAGCCAGCGCATCCACATCGACTTCGGTGGCCTCTTCCAAGAACTGATCGATCAGAACGGGTCGCGCCGGGCCCATCAGGGCTGCCTGCGCCACATATTCCTGCACGGTGTTCACGTCATAGGCAATCACCATGGCCCGGCCGCCGAGTACGTAGCTCGGCCGCACCAGCACCGGCATCCCGATTTCGCCGGCGACGCGCGCCGCCTCTTCCGGAATCAGCGCTGTGCCGTTGCGCGGCTGGGGAATTTTTAGTTCTTCGAGCAATCTTCCAAATCGCCGGCGGTCTTCGGCGAGGTCGATGGATTCCGGGGCTGTGCCGATGATCGGCACCCCGTTGCGCTTCAGCTCGAGCGCGAGATTCAGCGGCGTTTGTCCGCCAAACTGCACGATGACGCCCTGCGGTTTTTCGCGCTCGACAATGGCCAAAACGTCTTCAAGAGTCAGGGGTTCAAAATACAGGCGGTCAGAAGTGTCGTAGTCCGTGGAAACCGTTTCCGGATTGCAATTGACCATGATGGTTTCAAAACCGTCTTCGCGCAACGCATAGGCCGCGTGGCAGCAGCAGTAATCGAACTCAATCCCCTGCCCAATGCGGTTGGGGCCGCTGCCGAGAATCATGATCTTGGGTTTGGCCTGCGGATCGGATTCATCCTCATCTTCGTAGGTCGAGTAAAGATAAGGAGTGAACGATTCGAACTCCGCCGCGCACGTATCCACGCGCTTGAAGACGGGGGCGACGCCGTAGCGAGCGCGCTGCAATCGAACGGAAGCGGGAGTGGTTCGCCAAATTTGCGCGAGTTGCTCGTCGCTCGTGCCGTGCCGCTTCACTTCGCGGAGCAATTCTTTCGAGGCCGTCTCCACCGTCACCGTGGCCGCGCGGCGGTTCATGGCCGTCAGTTCTTCAATCTGATGGATGAACCAGGGATCGATTTTTGTAAGCTCCGAAATTTCCACGGCTGGAAGTCCGCGCTCAACCGCCGTCAGCAGCCAATGAATGCGGTCCGGCCTGGCGGTCGCCAATTTTTCGCGCAGCAGCGAATCCGGCGTTTCCGCCGGGGCGCGCCAGGGCGTGCTGGGCTCCAGCGAACGCACGCCCTTCTGAAGAGCTTCTTTGAAAGTGCGGCCGATGGCCATCACTTCGCCGACGGATTTCATTTGCGTTCCGAGGGTGCTGTCCGCGCCGGGAAACTTTTCAAATTGCCACTTCGGGATTTTTACCACCACGTAATCAATCGTTGGTTCGAAGCACGCGGGAGTCTTCTTCGTAATGTCGTTCGGAATTTCGTCAAGCGTCATGCCAACGGCGAGGCGCGCCGCGATTTTGGCGATGGGGAAGCCGGTCGCTTTGCTGGCAAGCGCCGAACTGCGCGAAACGCGCGGATTCATTTCAATTACTACCATGCGGCCGTTTTCCGGATTCACGGCAAACTGCACGTTTGAACCACCGGTTTCCACGCCCACTTCGCGAATGATCGCGGCCGCAGCATCGCGCATGCGCTGATATTCCTTGTCGGTCAGCGTCTGCGCGGGAGCCACGGTGATGGAATCGCCGGTGTGCACGCCCATGGGATCGAAATTCTCGATCGAGCAGATAACCACGAAGTTGTCGCGGAAATCGCGCATCACTTCGAGTTCGAACTCCTTCCAGCCAAGCACGGACTCTTCGACGAGCGCTTCATGCACTGGGCTCATGTCCAACGCGTGAGAAATGGCTTCACCGAATTCTTCCTTGTTGTAGGCGATCGAGCCGCCCGTACCACCCAGAGTGAATGAGGGCCGGATCACCAGCGGAAATCCCAATTGATCGCAGAGCCTCAACGCGTCCTTGGCATTGTTCACAAGCGCCGAGGCCGGCACTTCCAGTCCGATCTTGCGGCAGGCATCCTTGAACCACAGCCGGTCTTCCGCCACCTTGATGGCGCGAAGCGACGCGCCGATCATTTCGACTTTGTATTTTTCGAGGATGCCGCTTTCGGAAAGCTCGACGGCAAGATTCAGCGCCGTCTGTCCGCCGACGGTCGGCAGCAGCGCGTGGGGCTTTTCGCGCGAGATGATCTCTTCCAGATATTCTTTCGTGAGCGGCTCGATATAGGTGCGGTGCGCGAGTTCGGGGTCGGTCATGATGGTCGCGGGATTCGAATTGACCAGCACGACTTCGTAGCCTTCCGCGCGCAGCGCCTTGCACGCCTGTGCCCCCGAATAGTCGAACTCGCAGGCCTGTCCGATCACGATCGGGCCCGATCCGATGATCAGAACCTTCTTGATGTCTTTCCGCTTCGGCATAGTCTCCCGCGCAAACTCTCTTCAGTGCCGTGAACTGCCTGGTTGCGTGAATTCTTTCATCAAATCAGTAAACTGCGTGAACAAGTAGTGCGAATCGTGCGGGCCGGGCGAGGCTTCCGGATGATACTGCACGCTGAAAAGCGGTTTGGATTTGTGGCGCATGCCTTCGTTGGTGTGATCGTTCAGATTCACGTGAGTGATTTCGACGTCGCTCGAAGGGAGCGATTCCGGATCCACACAGAAGCCATGATTCTGCGCGGTGATTTCTACTTGCTCGGTCAGAAGATTTTTCACCGGGTGATTCGAACCATGATGGCCGAATTTCAGTTTAAAAGTCTTGCCGCCGAGCGCCAGGCCGCACAACTGATGCCCCAAGCAGATGCCGAAGACGGGCACTTTGCCGATGAGTTTGCGAATATTTTCCACCGCGTACCCGATCGGCTCGGGATCGCCGGGACCGTTCGAAAGAAAGATGCCGTCCGGGCCCATCGCGAGAACGTCTTCGGCGGAAGTCTGCGCGGGAATGACGTAGACCTCGCAGTGATGGTCCACGAGCAGGCGCAGAATGTTTTGCTTAATGCCATAGTCGTAAGCGACGACCCGATGCTTACGCGTTTCCGCCGGTTCGCCGGATTCCCCCATCTGTTCCGACCAGGGCGAAGTCGCGAGGTCCACGGAACCCTTTTCCCAGCCGTAAGGCTTGCCGCAGGTGACACGGCTGGCGAGTTCCTGCCCCGCCATTCCAGGCAACTGCTTGGCTTCGAAGACCAATTGGTCAGCGGCCGTCCCGTCGGTCGAAACCATACCGCGCAGCGCGCCGACATTGCGTATGTGGCGGACGAGCGCCCGGGTGTCGATATCCCAGATGACCGGAATTTTGTGGCGATTCAGATAAAGTTGCGCCGGTTCCGCGGAGCGCCAGTTCGAAGAGATTTGCGAAAACTCGCGCACCACTAGCGATTCAATGTACGGCCGCGAGGATTCCTCATCGTCGAGATTCGCGCCGACATTTCCAATGTGCGGATAGGTCAGGCACACAACCTGCCCGGCATAACTGGGGTCGGTGAAAACTTCCTGGTAACCGGTGAGGCTGGTATTGAAAACGACTTCTCCGCCGCGGCGCATAATCGCGCCCGCCGCGCGGCCGTTAAAAACGCGCCCGTCTTCCAGCGCGAGAATTGCAGGTCGGTGCTGAACTTCGGCCAGTGGGCCCTCCCTCGTTGCTCATCAAAATATTCCGGAACCTATGCCTCAAGCTGTTCATCAGGTTCATTATCGCCGGGCCGGTCACTTGGTGTTGGCTTCCGTGGCATCCAGCGAGCCGAAATGGTCCACGGGCCAATAGGCAAAAACCGCACGGCCATAAATGAAGCGCCTCTCAACCGACCCGAAGACGCGCGAATCGTTGGAGCTGATGCGGTGATCGCCCATTACGAAATACTGGCCGGCGGGCACGTCCCTCGGGCCGAAATCGCTGAAGTCTTCGTACTGGGGCGGCACGTACGGCTCGGGGACGACTTTTCCGTTGATGTACACGCGCCCCTGGCGGATTTCCACGGTTTCTCCCGGCAGACCGACAACTCGCTTTATGAAAGACTTCGAGCCGTCGAGCGGATACCAGAAGACGACGACGTCGCCGCGTTGAATGGGCTCGAAACGGTAGACAAATTTGTTGATGAAGATGCGCTCCTGGTCGGAAAGCAGCGGGGCCATGCTCGTGCCTTCCACTTTGACGGGCTGATACAAGAAAACGATGATGATCAGCGCGAGGCCGATGGCAATGAGCAGGTCGCGCGTCCAGACGCGAATTTCCCGGCGGAGGGTATGCACCGTGGAGGAGTGTCCGTTACCAGTGCCCGGGGCCGGCTGATCGGAAGCCGCAAGAGAAGACGAAGCCGGCGATGGGGTTTCCGGTGCGGCGGAAGGCGCGAGATGTTTCTCGTCGTTACGATCCATTTGTGGCTGCCTTGTATTTATAGCATGGGCGTCGCGGCGCGCGCCAGACTTGGATTTGCTCGATGAGGCGCGGGCAGCACCGGCGGCCCTGCTCGCCATGCATTAACTTGGATTCACAAGAGCGGGCGGTTGTTGCATGGAGATTAGGGATATTGCGCCAGTGACTTGACCGAGCTACTCGCTTCCGAGAGCAAAGTTTACGGACGCGAGGGCGGCAACGACGGCGGTCTCGGTGCGAAGTATCAGGCGACCGAGCGAGACCTCTTGAAAACCCGCGCGCTGAGCCGCTTCGAACTCGGAATCGGTCCAGCCGCCTTCGGGGCCGATGGCGAGGGTGGCTTTGCTTTCTGTTTGACCGCCAAGAATCTTTCTGATTGGCGGAGCATCGGCGCGCTCCGAGAACATCACACACAGGCCGTTCTTGTGTGCGGCAAACGCCGATTCGGGCTTTGCCAACAAGGTGAGTGACGGCACACGAACACGACGCGACTGCTGCGAGGCTTCCAGGAGAATCTTTTTCCAGCGATCCGCGCGCTTGGGAGCCACAGTGAGCAGGGCCTTTTCGCTGCGGGCTGCGGCGAGGGGGACAATTGCGTTTACGCCCAGCTCGGTGGCTTTTTCGATGGCCCATTCGAAGGAATCGAATTTCACGACGGCCAGAAGGAGAGTTACGTTCAAGCATGAATCAGTGCCCGGCAATTCCTCGAGAAGCGCGAATTCGATTCTGCCACGGCCGATGCTTTCGATGCGCCCCAGATAAACGCGCTGGCCGTCACTGAGTTCGTAAAACTGGCCAGCTCGCGCGCGCAAGACACGGCCGAGATGATGAGCGGCATCACCCTCCAAGAGGGCACGGTCACTCTCGAATTGCTCGACGAAGAATCGCCTGCGCACGCGGAGATTCTATCTTAGATATGGAGTTTGCTGCCTGAGAAGGAAAAAAGGAAAAAGACGGCGCCGAGACGCAGAGCGCCGAGAGACTTCGCCGAGAAGAGATCCCGCACACTGCTCTGCCTAGCCGAAGATGTCTTTGACTTTGTCAAAGATGGAGGAATCGCGGTCGGCGGGTTTGTTTTCGACTTTTAACGATGCGCCAAGCTGCTCCATCCATTTGCGCTGTTCGCGAGTCAGTTTCGTTGGCGTCAGGACGCGCACGTGATAGTACAAATCGCCCTTGCCGCCTCCGCGAGGATCAGCAAGGCCTTTGCCTTTGATACGAAACACCGCGCCGCTTTGCGTGCCCTCGGGAATTTTTAAGCGCTCTTCGCCGTTCATTCCAGGCACTTGCAGCTCCGTGCCAAGCGTGGCTTGCGCGATGCTGATGGGGATGGTGCAGTACAAATCCGCCCCGCGGCGCTCGAAGAAGGCGTGTTCCTTCACTTCGAGCACGACGTATAGATCGCCAGCGGGACCGCCATTCGGGCCGGGCTCGCCTTCACCGGTTACGCGCAGGCGCGTTCCCGTGTCAACGCCGGGCGGAATGCGGAGTTCGATGGTTTTCTCACGTTCGAGACGGCCCTGGCCGCGGCATTCGGGGCAGCGCTCCTTCACGATCTGCCCGGCGCCCTGGCACGCGGGGCACGTTCGCGTAACGGTAAAAAATCCTTGTTGATAGGCGAGCTGGCCGCGGCCAGCGCAGGTCTGGCAGGCTTGCACGCCGGTGCCCTTCATTGCGCCGGTGCCGTTACAGGCTTCGCAATATTCCTGGCGCGGCAATCTTATTTTTGTCGAGACCCCTGCGGAGGCTTCCTCGAAGGAAAGCGTCATGTCATAGCGGAGGTCCGCGCCGCGCTGGGCACGGCCGCGCGTGCGACGGCCACCGCCACCGAACAAATCCTCGAAGCCGAAGAAATCGCCGAAGATGTCGTGGAAATCCTGGAAGACGGTTCCGTCAAAGCCTTGGCCGGCGCCGACGCCCGAAAGCCCGGCGTGGCCGTAGGTGTCGTAAATTTGCTTCTTCTGCGGATCGCTGAGCACGCTGTAGGCTTCGGTGCACTCGCGAAACTTCACTTCCGCGTCGGCTTTATTTTCCGGATTACGGTCGGGATGCCACTTCAGCGCGGACTTTCGATATGCGGACTTGATTTCTTCGACCGCCGCGGTTCGCGTGACGCCCAGCACTTCATAGTAGTCGCGTTGATTCCCCTTGGCCATGGAAGCCTCGTTCTCCTTTAGTTCACAGCTTCCTTCGATGCGGGATTAGGGTGCACGGCTACACGCACCATCGCCGGACGCAAAACGCGGCCATGATAGACGTAGCCGGGTTGAAAGACCTGAAGGATGGTGCCGTCGGCGTGGTCATTAGTTTCGGCGCGGTCCATCGCTTGATGGAGGTGAGGATCGAATAGCTTTCCTAAGGGATCGATGCGCTCGACTCCAAGGCGCGTGAGGTTGTCGAGGAGTTGCTTGTAGATGAGCTCGAATCCCTTGCGGTAATTCTCGTACTCGGCTTCGCGGTGCGCAGCAAGGGCGTGCTCGAAGCCATCGATGACCGGGATGAGGCCTTCGATGACGCGCGCGGTTGCGCGCTTCGAGTCCTCGAAGCGTTCTTTCTCGATGCGCTTTCGATAATTGTCGAAGTCTGCCTGGCGGCGCAGCAAAGTCTGCTTCAATTCGTCGAGATCGGCGGTCAGCCTGGCCACTTCGGCATCGGCTTTCGCCGAGCCTGCGGCGACGGCTTGCGCCTCGGCGGACTTCTCGAGATCAGAGTCGTCCACGTTTTGGTTCACGTTTACGTTCACTTTCACGTCCGGGTTGCCCACTTTGCAGGTTCTCCTGTGTCGAAAAAAATTAAATCTTGCTCAAGGCTTCGCTGAAAAGCTGGGCCACGTAAGCGACGGCGGTCATGGCGCGCTCGTAATGCATGCGCGTCGGCCCGAGCACACCGAGCGAGCCTTGCACGAGATCGTGGCGCGTGTACGCAGCGCTGATCAGCGCGAGGTTTTCTCCGGCTTCGGACATCTCTTTGATGCCGATTTGCACGTGCACGGGTTCAGGCGTTTCGATGCAAGCGTTCAGGACGGTCACGAGACGATGCTTCTCCTCGATCGCGGAGAGCAGCTCGCGCAATTGCGCCTGGTTCGCGAAGTCCGTCGAGCCGACCATCTGGGCCGTTCCTTCGACGTGCACGTGCGATGCCGACTCATCGCCGAGCACCGCGGGGTCGCAAAGCGTCAACGCGCTTTGCACGATGCCTTCGTAGCGCTCGCGCTCGGTGGCCAGTTTCTGAAGCAGATCGCCGCGAATGGCCTCGAGGGTCCAGCCGGAGTAGTGGCGATTCAGGAAATCCGCGGTGGCATCCAATTCGGTTTGTGTGAACAGGCGCTGTGGCCGCATGACTTTGTCCCGCGTGTTGCCGCCCGGCGAAATCAGTACCACGACGACGCGGCCATCCGGCAGGAGCCACATACGCGTGTGCTCCAAAACGGTTTTCCCGAGCGGAGGGGCCACCACGATTCCCAATCCATTGGACACTTCTGCGAGAACGTGCCCGGCGCGCTCGGTGATTTCCGCAGCGCTGGTGGCGCCACCCATTTCCCGCTGGATCCATTCGCGATCCACTACGGTGATGGTCGCTTGCGAAGCGATTTCCTGTGCAAAGAAACGATACGCGGCGGCCGTCGGCACGCGTCCCGCGGAGGTGTGCGGCTGGTAAAGAAAGCCGCCGTCCTCCAGATCCGCCATGACGTTGCGGATAGTGGCGGTGCTGAGGGTTTCCTCAAAGCCCTTGGAAATCGCGCGCGATGATACCGGCTCGCCCGTCTCGATGTACGTGCGCACGATGTCGGCCAGAATCTGGCGATTACGCCGTTCCTGAAGCGCGGAATCCCTCATAGCAGCACTCTACTCCAAGTACCAAAGAGCGCTACCTATATTGTAGAAAGCGCGTCAAGCAGCGTCAACGCGCTCCCCGGAACTAGGCGTTGTCGATTTGGGCGCGCTGGAGCTTGTCGGAGTAATCGATATAAACAGTCTTCCATTCGGTGAAGAAATCGATGGCCGCGATGGCCGCTTCGCGGTGGCCGTTGCCGGTTTGTTTGGTGCCGCCAAAGGGCAGATGAGTCTCTGCGCCAATCGTTGGCGCGTTTACGTAGACAATACCGGTGTAGAGGTCACGAGTGGCTTGAAACGCGCGGTTCACGTTGCGCGTGTAGATGGACGCCGACAAACCGTACGGCACGCCGTTGGCGACATCGATGGCCTGTTCGAAACTGTCTATCGGCATCACCGACACGACGGGGCCGAAGATTTCTTCTTGCGAGATGCGCATTTTCGGCGCGCAATCGCCAAATACCGTCGGGGCGTGGAACCAGCCCTTGGCCAGCGCGCTGCCGTCCAAGCGATTTCCACCGGTCAGCAATTTCGCGCCCTCATTTTTGCCGATGTCCACGTAGCTCATCACCGTTTGCAATTGCTGCTCGCTGATGCAGGGGCCCATTTCCGTGGACACATCCAGGCCGTTGCCGACTTTCAAGGACTTCACGCGTTCGACGAAGCGCTCGACGAACTCCTTGTAAACGGTCTTGTGAACGGCCACACGGCTAGCGGCCGTGCAGCGCTGACCCGTCGTGCCGAATCCGCCCCAGACTGCGCCATCGATGGCCAGATCCAGGTTGGCGTCGTCCATTACAATGATGATGTTCTTACCGCCCATCTCCAGGCTGCAATGCTTGAAATCCGGAGCGCAGGCCTGCGCGATCAGCCGACCGACGGCGTTCGAACCCGTGAAACTCACCACGGGAACTTCTTTGTGCTGGGAGAGCGGTGCGCCCGCGTTCGGACCGTTGCCGCTGACCAGATTTACCACGCCGCGCGGCACACCGGCTTCCGTTAGCACCTGGACCAAGTGATAGGACGACAGCGGCGTGTCTTCGGCAGGTTTCAGCACCACCGTATTTCCGCTGATGAGCGCGGGCATCATCTTCCACGAAGGAATCGCCATGGGGAAATTCCACGGCGTGATCATCCCACAGACGCCAATCGGCTGGCGCACGCTCATGGCGAATTTGTTCGGCAATTCCGAGGGCGTGGTCTGGCCGAAGAGCCGCCGCCCCTCGCCCGCCATGTAATAGGTCATGTCGATGGCTTCCTGGACGTCACCGCGCGTTTCGGCGAGAACTTTGCCCATTTCTCGTGTCATGTCCTTGGAAAAGTCTTCCTTGCGCTGCACGAGCAGCTCGGCGGCGCGGAACAGAATTTCGGCGCGCTTTGGCGCGGGCACCAACCGCCAGGACTTGTAAGCCTGTCTTGCGGCGTCCACGGCTGCGTCTACGTCTTCTGAGGTCGAGGACACAAACATGCCGATCAATTCGTCGGTGTTCGCGGGATTGCGGTTTTCGTAGGCCTTCCCGCCGCGCGATTCCACCCATTCGCCATTGATGAAATTCTTGAACACCCGGGGCGCAACTGCCGTGGCCATACTTCCTCCTGAAACTGCCCAACTTGCCGCTAGGTTTGTCGGCCGCAGGTTCGAGCGCGAGCAATACCGCGTGGAAAAGGAAATTCTACCGTCGCCAGCCAACCTGGTCAAACTTAGGCATTCTCTGGCATTGCCCCGGCGGAGTGATGTGACGGCAGCGATCCAGGGTGGACTTTCATGATTCAAAAAGCATCAAATGGTTGGTATGAAACGACCACACTTCCAGGGCTGACTTGCCTGCTTCCTCGTGGAGGGGTGCCTCTACCTAAGCGCAGTCACGGTCGGCTCCCTCATCCGCTTGTTGAAGCGCACTGCTTAGCGTGGCTCCGCGCCCTCCGGGAGTAAACGTCGGAGCGGATTAATTTTTTTTGTCCACCACGATCGCTCCGGCTTTCATTACCCACCTGACCTTGGTCGGGACAACGTTTATGTCGGCCAGCGGATCGCCTTCGACGGCGACGAGGTCGGCAAAATAGCCCGGCGCCACTGCGCCTAACTCTTTTTCTTTGCCCAACAATTCCGCGGCATTCGTTGTAGCGGTCCGCAGCGCCTGTTCCGGCGTCATGCCTGCTTTCACAAACCAGCCCAGCTCGCGAGTGTTTTGCCCGAACATGGTGTAAATGGCGTCCGAGCCCATCGCGAATTTCACGCCAGCCTTGAAAGCCTTCCGGGCCGTCTCCAGGTTCCGCGGAATGAAGGCCTGAAGCTTTTCTTTGTATCCGGGGGCATAGCCGATCTTGTCGCCGTTGTCGATGTAATAGCGGTTGTGGTCGACCGTCGGCACGTAGAATGTTCCGCGCTTGACCATTTCCTGGATCGTTCCGTCATCCATGCCCGTGGCATGTTCCAGCGAATCCGTACCTGCGCGCACGGCGTCGCGCGCCCCATCCGGGCCGTAGGAATGAATCGCAATCTTTTTTCCGAACTGGTGAGCGGCGTCCACGGCCGCTTTGATTTCCTCGAAGTTGTAGGTCTGAAAGCCGGTCACGTCATCATCCGTGCCTGTTGAAGCGTACATCTTGATCACGTCCGCGCCCCCTGCGATTTGCTGCCGCACGGCCCTCAATACTTCCGGCACCCCATCGGCAATTCCGCCGGCGGGAGGATTCAGTCCGGGCTTGTAGGGCGTGTTGGTGATGTACAGCCCGTAGCCGCATACAAACATGCGCGGGCCGATCATTTCCCCGCGGTTAATCAAGTCCCTCATGGCAATGTCCATGTACTGATCCGCACCGAGGTCCCGCACGGTCGTGACGCCCGCCTCGAGTGTGCGCATGGCTCCTTTTCGCGCAAGAAATACTTCCATGGCCGGAGGATTGCTCGTGAGTTGCTTCAGCATCGGCTCGCCGGGGGTTTCATCCGTATATATGGTCATATGCGTATGAACGTCGATCAGCCCCGGCAAGCCCGTGTATCTTGAGAGATCGATGACTTCCGCTCCCGCGGGGATCAGCAATCCGTTTATCGTGACATCGCGAATCCGATCGCCTTCCACGATCACAATGGCGTTCGTCCAAAGTTTTCCCCGCGCGTCCCACAACTTGCCGAAACGCACCGCTTTCACGGGCTTAGCTTCGGCCTTCTGCTGGGCGTCAACGCTGGCCAAGCAAACGGCAACGAGAAAAATCCCCAGAAAAAACCGGATTAGTTTCATCATACGAGTCCCCTCGTCTGCGCGTACAGTAGCGGCGCGACGCTAGATTTCTAGTTCACTTGACGATGGAATGCAACCGCGAAGAACGGCCGGGGTTTATTGGCGCTTCGCGGTTTGCGCCGGGGGTGTTTTCACTGCTGAAGAACTGACGGGTGGCGGGGCTGCCACGCCTGCTGTCGCAGAGCCCAGGCCCAATTGTTGCAAGGTCTTCGCGTCGAGCTTCCCCGTGGGATTCAGCCCATGCGACTCCTGAAATCTCTTCATCGCGTCAACGGTGGGGGCGTCCCATTTTCCGTTGGGATTTCCCGTGAACGCGCCGTTTTTCGCGAGCGCCTGCTGAATCTCGGAAATCCGGTCGGGGGTGGGGGTTTTCTGTCCGCGCTCCCGCCGCCGGGATTTCTTCGATGATTTTTTGGAGTGCGATGCCCCGCTAGACTTCGTGTAACTAGGCTTTTTCGGCGAAGCTGTCTGTGCCCCCGAGGGAGCCGCGAATACACCCACCCCCACTGCAATAAGCAGCGCCAGGGCCTGGGAAGTCGCTTTCGGCACAAGCATAGAAGTGGTTGCCGCAGCTAGTGCAATTACTGCGCTGCGTTGTCCGCCGGAACTTTGCCTGACAAGAAGAGCGTCAAGATCCGGTCGCTGTCCTGGCGGCGAAGGACCTTGAACACCACGTCCTCACCGGCCTTGAGTTTGGCGACGGCTTTGCGGTAATCCGAAACGGAATTGATCGCCTCGCGATTTATGTCCGCGATCACGTCGCCGCGCCCGAATCCCAGGTCTTCGGCAAAAGAAGCGGGCTCCACTTCGGTAACGAGCACGCCCTTCTGCCCTTCAACGCCGACGCGGTGACCGCGCTCGGGGGTCAATTCTTCCACGTGCAGCCCGAATTCCGATGGAGCCACTTCGCCGGGCTGATCGCCCAATCGGCCCGCCACATTCGGGAACACTCGCGTGCGGTCTTCGACCGTTGCGGTCGCTTCTTTTTCAGCGCGGTCGCGGATGTACGTCAACTTGACCTTGCTTCCGATGGGCGCCTGCGCGATCGGATTCACCAGGTCGTTGCCGTTCTTCACCGCGCGTCCGTTGACGCTGGTGATGACGTCGCCGCCCTTCAATCCGGCTTTCTCCGCAGGACTGCCCGGCTGCACGCCTTCAATCACGACGCCGTAGGGCGCGCCGAGCGACTTCAACGTAATCGCATTGGTGCTCAACTCTTCTTGGAAGCTGACGCCGATGGAACCGCGCGTGACGCGGCCTTGCTTGATGATTTGATCGTAGACGTTGATCGCCGTCGTGGACGGCAGCGCGAACCCCACGCCTTCATAGCCACGGCTTCCCGTGATGATTGCCGTGTTGATGCCGATGACTTCGCCGGCCAAATCCACCAGCGGCCCACCGGAATTCCCGGGATTGATGGCAGCATCCGTCTGCAAAAATCTTTGGAATTGCTGGCCGATCCCGCCGCGATCTTTGGCGCTGATAATTCCCGCGGTTACCGTGGCTTGCAAGCCAAAGGGGCTGCCAATCGCCAGGACCCAGTCGCCCACTTGCACGCCATCTGAATTTCCGAGTTTGGCTACCGGCAAATCCTTGTTGGCCTCAATCTTGACGACCGCGAGGTCCGTATCTTCATCGATGCCGACAACCTTTGCCGTGTATCTTGTCGTGTCGCCATTTAGCTGCACCTGGATTTTTGTCGCCTGCTCCACCACGTGGTTGTTGGTCAGGATGTAACCGCGCTTGTCCACGATCACACCCGAGCCCAGGCTGCGCTCCGCCTGCGGCGGCCCGTCCTGCCGCCCGTCGAAGAAGCGGTCGAAGAAATCCTGCATAGGATCGTCCTGATCGTACGGCTGAGAATGGCGCTTCTTGGTCTGTTTGTGCTCCAGCACCTGAGTGGTGGCGATGTTCACCACCGCGGGCTCGACTTTATTGACGATGGACGCGAAAGAATTGGACGACGGAATCGGATCCGGCACCGCCAATGCGGTCGCCGAGGCTCCCCCAAATCCCGCGTTCTTCATCGCCGAGACCCGGCCCGACACCACCGAGCCGATTAATATGCCCACGGCCAGCGTGAAGGCGACAAATACAGTAGCCAGAATTTTCCGGCGCCTGGCCCAGGTAAATAGTTCTTTCACTTGCTCTCCCATGTCCCTGCTCCTGTCTTTCTGGCACCGCGGTTCTGTTCGTTCCCAAAGGGCAACAGTCTGCCCTCTCTATATCATAACACCGCTAATTCCGGGGGGGTTGCCACCTGATTGTTTGCAGCGGGTCAATCACTGGCCCTCTGGCCGGGTGCCTTGCGATTTTTGTTCACCCCCTATTGGACGCAGGAAACCCTAAATTTGTTGTCAATACGTGCGACGCTTCATCTCCGCCATCGCCTAACTGCTGGAAATGCAAGGGCTAAGCCCCTTCCAGGTCCGTGCGGGGGAGTCCCTGTTAACACTCCTCCTTCCCCCACGTCTAGTTTCATGATCGGTGTGTACCCCGATCGGCCGAACGTGGGATACAGTGTTGACTTCCGAACCGCAAGCATGGAGCGTCAGGTTGTGACTGCCGCGCCAGTGACTGAGCTGCAGGGCGACGATTTTCTGGTGAGCGCCGCGCGGGGCGGCAACCGCGCCGCCTTTGGGCGCCTCTACGACCGCTACGCGCGCATGGTGCATGGCATCCTGCTTTCTCGCGTGCCACCAAGGGAAGTCGATGATTTGGTGCAGGAAGTGTTTCTCTCGGCGCTGCGGCAGCTTCATGTGTTGCGCGATGTAGCAAGGTTTGGAGCGTGGCTAGCGACGATCACTCGGAACCGCGCGAACGATTATTTCCGCCGCGCGATTCCGGACGAGAAAATCACCGAGCCAGTAGACGAAAATCAGTCGGAGAGCCGCTCCCAGGATCACGCCGCCGAACAAGAAGCCGCGATGATTTTGGAAATTGTTGGCGAACTTCCGGAAGCCTACCGGGAGCCTCTCATCCTTCGCTTGGTCGAAGGAATGACCGGCCCTGAGATCGCTGCGCGCACGGGCCTGACTCATGGCTCGGTGCGCGTCAACCTTTGCCGGGGCATGCAACTGCTGCGCGAGAAACTAGGAGAAAAGGCGGAGGGCGCGTCATGAGCGGGCGCGCGGAATGAGGAAGGAATTATGAAAGACGACTATTTGTGGGACGGCTCGGGAGAACCGGACCCGGAAGTTCAAAAACTCGAAAGTGCGCTGGGGCGATTCCGCCACAATCAACCCGCGCCTGCATTTGATCAGATTGCCGAACTTCAGCCGGCGAAACAGCGCTCGCGTTTCTATCGTTTTCACTTTTCCCATCGGCTCGTTGCAGCGGCCATCCTGCTTGCCGCCAGCCTGTCCCTTTTGTTGCTGCGGCCGAAAGTTGGCACCGATCTTGGTCCCGGATGGGATGTAGCTCGCCTTCAGGGGACGCCCCGCGTTGGCTCGCAGGCGATGGGAGCCAATGCGAGTTTCGCCCAGCTTCACGTTGGGCAAACACTTGAAACCGACAATTCTTCGCGCGCGGTCATCACCCTCGACGAAACGGGCCGCGTGGAAATTGACGGCGATTCACGCCTGCGGGTCGTCGCCAACGGCCGTGAGCACAAACGGCTGGCGCTCGATCGCGGCACTATTCACGCACGGATTTGGGCACCTCCAGGGCAATTCGTCGTGGATACCCCTTCTGCCGTCACCGTTGATCTGGGCTGCGTGTACACGCTGCATGTGGATGATTCCGGCGCTGGCCTGGTGCGCACCACGATGGGCTGGGTTGGCTTCAAGCTTAACGGACATGAATCCTTCATCCCTGCGGGAGCGGTATGCGCCACGCGCCCGAAAACCGGGCCTGGCACTCCGTACTTCGAAGATGCTTCGGCTTCGTTTCGCGAGGCCTTGGCCAAGTTTGATTTTGCGGCCACAACGCCCGCGGAACGCAACGCGCTGTTGGGTATTTTGCTCGTTGACGCGCGACAGAACGACGCACTCACGCTTTGGCATTTGCTCGCGCGCGTCAGCGATGCGGACCGCCCGGGCGTGTATGATCGCCTCGCCGTGCTCGCTCCGCCTCCGCTTACCGTGACGCGCGAAGGCATCCTCCACCTCGATCGCCAGATGCTCGATACCTGGTGGAATTCCCTCGGCTTCGGCGACATCTCGCTCTGGCGCATGTACCAGCACGATTGGTCGCAGCCACAACCCAGCTCCAAGTGACCTCGCTATCGGTTGACTGAAGAAGAGGCGCGCTCGGCCTAGCGTCTAAGTCAGAAACTTCTCCAGCGGCTCCCAATAGTTTGCTTTCCATCCGGCCGCCAGGTGTTCTCCATCGCCTTTGGGAAAGCCCGTATGATCAAACACAATCTTGGTTCCGGAGCCCTGCTCCACAAGCTCAAATCTCGCGATCGAGTAAATACCGGGGTCCCAGCCACTCACTCGCCAGGCTTGGACAATTCGTTCGTTCGGCACGAGTTCGATTTGTCGCCCCATGATATACCCGCCGAAAAGTGAGAAAGCTCCTCCGGCTTCACGGCCGATCTCCGTGGGCTTGGCTCCCGGGGCCATGCCGGATTTCATGGCGGCACTGAGCATTATCACGCCGTTGAACTGTTTCGTGTCCGTGAGCGCTTCATAGACGCGCTTCCGACTCTCCTTGAAAACCGGTTCCTGGTGAATGGATTCCGCCGTGCGAGAAATCTCCTCCTCGGCTTCCGCCCAAGCCTCCGTTGAGCCCAGGGCCAGGCCACCAAACGCGGTGGCCACCGCCGCGATCCATTGCCGCCGTGTCGCCGTATTCACTATTGCAATCAAATTCTTACTTTGGCTCATCATCGTCCTCCAGGTTTCTGCGTTCGAGCGCCCCGCATCAGACCACCGCGCTGAAATATGTTCAAGATAATATTTTCCTGGAAAGGGAAATCCCATTCGAGGCATACTGCAGCGCCATCCACGAGGAGATCCCGTGCCCTACCCCACTGGTCATCGCTCACAAGTAAAGAAGAACATCATTCAGAGCGCGCGCAAGCTCTTCAATCGCCGTGGCTTCGACAGTGTCTCCATCCATCAGATCATGGCGGGCGCAGGCCTCACTCACGGAGGTTTTTATAGCTATTTCCATAGCAAGAGCGATCTTTACGCCGAAGTGTTAGGCTGCTTCTTCACCGACCCGCATTGGAAGAGCTGCTGGGAGGGTGTGCACGTGGATCTGCGATCCTCGGACGCCGGCCCTCAAGTCGTTCGCGCCTATTTATCGCGCCAGCATTTTGAGGACATCGAAAACTCCTGCCCGATGACTGCGTTGCCGACTGATGTCGCGCGCAGCGGCAAGAGCGCCAAGCGCGCCTTCGAGACCGTTTTCAAAGCGATGGTAAGCGTTTTGGAGCGGAGCTCGATCGAGAATGGCCGTCCTGGCCCTGCCACGGCGCAGGCCATAGCTGCCTTATGCGTCGGAGGCATGGTCGTGGCCCGCGCCTTGGTCAACCGCACGCTTGCCGATGAACTGCGCGACGCCTGCATGGCTGTCGCCCTCGATTTGGGGGGTTGGGAGAAAAAGGCTAAATCAAAAAACGGAAATCCCAGGCGATCTCAGCGGTTCCGCGTGGCCGCGCCCTAGGCGCACCACCCGCGATCGAGCAAACTGCCAGCAGCGGAACTTCCGGGAAACTACTTGCCATCTCCGTCGTTATCACCATCCGGCCCGACGAACAGCAGTCCCCGAGCGCTGCTCAGGCCGGTGACAATTGGCGTGAAGACTCCATTGTCGAGGTTAAGAGTTCCTACGAGGCCCAAAGTATCGGAAGCTGAGTACGCCGTACCCGGCCCGAAGCCGAACACACCGCTGTCAATTCTGTAAATCACACCCGCACCGACATCTGTGACGAGCAGGAAAGCCTCGGGATTCGGCGCGAAAGCCGTGTCGTCCAAGGTGATTGTTGCGCCTGCGGGTCCGGTGACGGAAGAGGTGATGAGCAGCCGACCTACTGTCTGCTCCGCTGTCAGTGGATGTCGGATAAACACCAACTCCGAGTCCGCCTGGCTATCCAGAACTATGTTTCCGCGAGGATCAATCGTCATCGAATCGGGGTCCGTCAGATTTAGAGTGACGGTATCGCCGGTGGAAATGTCGGTAGCGCTGGCGTTGCCGTTCAACACAGTTTCAAGAACGACGTCGTTCCCCGAAAGGGAGGCTCGCACGAGCGCAGGGAAATCGTTGTTGCCCATCGCGTCCAAATTCGGGTTCGAAGCCGTGATGTAGACTTTGCCGTTTTTGAGGACTATATCGTCATAGCCGCCACCGTGAGGAGTCGGCGCAAACTGGTATTGCTTCGCTTTGCCGGTGCTCAGATCAATCACCACTAGGTTAGGATTGGCGTCCTCGTTCTGCAACGACCAAAGGTCGCTGTCACCGATGACGCGCAAGCCATCGTTATGGCCCGGCACCGTAAATGTGCGCTTCACTTTTCCATCCAGAGAAAACTCCACGATGGTGCTGGATTTGCCGTCCGTTCCGTCTTTGGCCACGTGGTTTTGGAATCCCGCGATAATGCTGTCATGCCACCGCACAATCGAATCCGGTTGCGAGACACCGATCGGGCTCTGTGCAAAAACGCGGACTTTGTAAGGAGGTGTTGCCACTGGCGTAGTTTGTGCACTGGCGGGAACCGCCGCCCAAAACGAGCCAAGCAGTACCACACCGGCAATAAGCGAGCATGCATGCATTTTCTTCGTAGTCTGGTTTTTCATTTCGGCTTTCTCCTGACGCACAACAGCGGGGAAATGGAGAGTAATTCCACGTGTGTTACATTTTGATGAATCCAGCGCAACGATTAAACACAAAGCGGCGGTGGGATGCGCACGCTCGCGCGGGGATAGGACTGCTGGGACGCTGGTTTGGCTCAGATCCCGGGATTTCTAAATCGCCTGGCTATTTGTGCCGAATTTCCATGGGGGCTCGGCTCCGATCCAGCGGAAACACGTGCAGTTCCCATTTGACCGGTATGGACGTTGGCAGGTAGCAGATAGTTTTGTCGCAAGCCTGACACTCCAGCTTTCCAGTAATCGTGAAGGTCTTCCCGTCCGTTCCCAGTGAGCCCCAGAACTCTGAACTTGAGCTGACCCTTACATCCTGGCTGATGCGGAACGTCCCTTCAAAGACGGGTACCTTCTCCTTGATCGCTGCCAAATAGAGGGTTTTGGACGGCGGGTAAATTGTTGCCTTAAATTCCATTTCTCGCGAAGCGTCCATCTCGAGCTTGATGGGCTTATAGCCTTGGGTGCCGGGCGCATACACGTGCACGTCCTGGGGCAGGCGCACTTCGGCAACGAGGGTGACGCGAGTGCCGGGAAAGCCATTGCGATCGGATTGCTCAAGTGCCAGTTGAAGATGCGGGGCCTCGACCGTTTCCGTCACTTCCTGTCCCAATTCCGGGAAAAGCTTGGAAATAATACTATTTCCAGTCAGCCGCTCCCGGTATCGGGCTTCGAAAAACTTTTCTCGAATGATGCCGTTGGGACCAATAAAAAAATATCCAGGACGGGCAAAGCCTTTCTGCATCCCCGTAGCTTCGGCATTGAAGACGCCATACGCCTTGATAGTCTTCGAGTCCGGGTCCGCAAGCATGGGGTATTCAATCTTGTGCCGGCCGGCGAAATACTTCAGGATTTCTTCAGAGTCATAGCTGATGGCCGCCAGCCTGACGCCCTGCTTTTCGAATCGCGGGATAGCGCTCTGCAGCTGGACCAGCTGCCCTTTGCAGAAGGGTCACCAATCCGCGGAACGGAAAAAGAGAAGAACGGTGCCGTTCGTTCCTTTCAAGGTATCGAGAGTTTGAACCCGCCCAAACTGGTCGCGAACGGAAAAAGCGGGAGCCTTCTGACCGGCCGCAAGTCCAATCGACATCAACTCGATGGAAGCGATCTGAATCGTATCGTTATCGAGCGTTCCCCGGACGGTCACTGTGTCTCCCAAGTGAGCGCTTACCGATGCCTGTGGCTCAAGTCCGTACATGACCCTATCCGTATCGTCATAGAGCGCCAGCTTCGCATCGGGCACGTTTTTCATGCACTCGGGAGACTCCGCAAACGCTTCGTCGGCGTTGCAGGCGCTGGACACCAGAATACCGGACCACGCTCCGGAGTTTATCGAGGATACGGTTGCCGAATTTCTTGCCGATTGACTTGCCGAACTGCTGGCAGCGCTCTGCCCAGACGCCGCGAGCGGACCTACAGAAATGAGCGCCGCCAGATAGAGGAGGAAGCGTTTCACCTTCGATTCAGCTCGGACCGGCAGCATCAATGCGAGACCTTGGTTTCGTTTTTCAATTCGTCCGTATTGTACGCATGACAGCTTCGGCGCACAACGCCTCCTGGTTAGTACAAATCGAGAGCTAATCGAATCGTCTCCCGGCTGCAGGCCTTATACTCTTCGCCGAACGCCGCGCTGAATCCGGCTCAGGAACTTGAACACCACTTTCTCGCTGGGCTTCAGCCCGGCATCTTGTCTCGACGTTCTTACGCCCACCCTAAGCCTCTGAAACGGTGGAGCTAGTTTGACGGGAAAACAGGTGCTCTTTGCGGGGCAAAGTAGTTTGCCGGGGCGTTTTTTTTTCAACGCAAACCAATTTGCGGCACAAAGTAGGTTGCGGCACAAACCAGTTCGCAACACACCTGCTCCCCTCAATACGCAGGGAGATGTATGTCATTCTCAGGGACGAGGCAGAGTGTCTTGTTGAAACTGATTACTTTGATTTCAGTCGAGCGCAGGGACGGCGTTGCGCTCCTGGCGGCGGCGATGGTGATAGCGCATGGCGATGTTGAGGTAGATTTCGCCGCAAGGCGTTTCGATGCAGATGACCAGCGCTTCAGTGTCGGCGGTGCCGCCGAGGCCGATGTCGTTCATGTGAATTTCCGGCGGAAACACTTTGAAATGGAAACCTTGATCGTTGAGCAGCGTCACGGAATTGCCGATGACCATATTGGCCATTTCGCACACCGTTTCGCGCACGACTTGCTCGCTCGCCGCCACTTCCATACCCGCGAGCTGGCTGGCCACTTTCACAGCCACTTCCGGTGAAAGATCGAGAATGACCCGGCCTTCAATGTCGCCCTTGATGGCGATCAGCGCGGCGACCCCTTTGCGGCGGTAGGTATCTTCGTCCATGGAGAGGTCCATGATCTTCGTGGGCGCCTGGAGCGACTCCGCAAAAACCGCGTCCGCGGCATTGATGAACGGCTGGATCAGTTCCATTCTCATGAACGGTGCTCCCCGGCCATGGCCACCGGCACGACGGCAGCGTTGGGATCGTCGCTGAGGACATAGCGAAGAATTTCGTGCAACACCTCCGGCTTGACCGGCTTCTGCACGAAATGCTTCGCGCCCTTCTGGAGCGCGGCCAGGATGTTCTCCTGGTAGCCGACCGAGGAGACCATGACGATGCGCGCGTCGGGATGCTGGCGGACGATGCGCTCGACGGCCTCGATTCCTTCCATCTGCGGCATGGTGATGTCCATGAGCACGATGTCCGGCTTGGTGCGGTTGAATTCCGCGATGGCAGTGAGGCCGTCGCCGGCTTCGCCGGCCACTTCGCCGCCAAACATCTCGATCATTTTGATGAGATTCTTGCGCGCGAAGACGGAATCGTCCACCACGAGGTAACGAATCGGCTGGCTGTCTTTTCGAAGCAGAGCGGCGAATTGTTTCATGGCCTTCTCCTTGTCCCCGCGCGCGTCTTCACGAGCGCTGGGATGATACGGGTATTTTTTCGTTTTTTCCGCACTTGTCGAGCTTTTCGCTCTTGTCATGCTTCTCGAATTTCTCCGGGGAATTTCTGTCCGTGCCGTAATTGTTCACCAGGTACGAGCTGAGCCCTTCGAGCGGAATAATTTTGTTCGCATGTCCTTTAAGAATCGCCGCCCGCGGCATCCCGCTAACAACGCAAGTTTCCTCACTCTGCGCAATGGTCATGCCGCCCGCGGCCTTGATTGCGCCAAGCCCTTCCGCGCCGTCTTCGCCCATGCCAGTCATGATCACGCCCACCGCGGTGAGGCCAAATTCCTGCGCCACGGAATGAAAGAGCACGTCCGCGGATGGACGGTGGCCGTTGACGGGGGGTCCGTCGGAAAGCACCACCATGTCTCCGCGAGGCATGCGGCGAACCATGACGTGGCGGTTTCCGGGACAGATGAGAACACGACCGGCGATCAGAAGGTCTCCGGAATGGGCTTCATGAATTTCGAGTGCGCAACATTCGTCGAGGCGTTTCGCGAACATTTCCGTGAATCCTTCGGGCATGTGCTGGACGATGACGACGGTGGACTGAAAATCCGCGGGAATTTGCGAGAGCATATATTGCAACGCATTGGGACCACCGGTGGAAATGCCGATGGCGATGACGCGGCGTGGCGGCAGGGCGGCGCGGACGATTTTTTTCGGCGCGGCGGTTTCCTCGATGACGGCGGGGGGAAGTTTGCGGCCAACGGCGCGGTTAGCGACTTTTATTTTTGCGATTAATTGATCGGCGATTTCATCGAGATGGCCGGCGGCGGCGTCTTTCGGCTTGGCGAGAAAATCGACGGCGCCGAACGCGAGAGCTTTCAGCGTGGCGTAGCCGCCCTCTTTCGAATGCGTGCTGAAAAGGATAACGGGCAGGGGCGCGCGGCGCATGATCAGGCGCAGCATCTCCATGCCGTCCATGCGCGGCATATCGAGGTCGAGGGTGACGACGTCGGGCCGAAGCTCTTCGATTTTTTTCAAGGCGAAAGCGCCGTCCATGGCGGTGCCGACAACTTCGATGGAGGAATCGCGGGCGAGGATCGCAGGAATGAGTTTCCGCATGAGAGCAGAATCATCGACGACGAGAACGCGAATGCGGTCGCTCATGCGATGGCTCCTAGCGGAGTGGAACGAGAGATGCGCGCGAGAACTGCCGGGACATTCAAAATAAGAACGACGGTGCCATCGCCGAGGATGGAAGCGCCGCTGACGAGATCGCTCGAAACAATTTCGGTGGGAAGCGCCTTGATGACCAACTCCTCTTCGCCAACGAGACTGTCAACGACGAGGCCAAAACGCTTTTCGGCGGCCCCGATGACAATGACGAAATTTTTCTTTTTGGCGGGTTGGGTATCAATACTGCGGAGACGGCTGAGATGATCAAGGCGAACCAGCGTGAGAATTTGCTCGCGTAGGCGCAACACTTCGCGCTGATCGACGCGATGAATCTCGTGGTCATATACGCGTGTGATTTCGACGACGGAGGAAAGCGGCACGGCAAAGAGACGGCCACCGATGCGGAACAGTAGAGTTTGAATGCTGGCGAGAGTAAGCGGAGCCCGGAGCTGAATGGTTGTTCCGCGGCCTTTTTGCGAAGAAACGTGAACCGTGCCTTTGAGGCGGTCGAGAACAGTGCGAACAACGTCCATGCCGATGCCGCGGCCGGAGACTTCAGTGATCTCGGAAGCAGTGCTGAAGCCGGATTCGAAAATGAGATTGAGCGTTTCCTGATCGGAGACGCGCTGAGCTTCTTCTAGTTTTAAGATACCTTGTTCGACGGCGCGCGCGCGAAGAGCGGAAGGATCGATGCCGCGCCCATCATCGCGAACTTCGATCACCACCTGCGTGCCTTGATGATAGGCGGTGAGGTAGATCGTGCCGCGGGCCGGTTTGCCGGCGGTCAGGCGCTCGTCGGCGGGTTCGATGCCATGGTCAACGGCGTTTCGAACGAGATGCATGAGCGGCTCGGAGAGGGCGTCGAGAATGCCCTTATCGAGATCGGTGTTCTCTCCGGAGAGCTCGAGGGCCACGTCCTTGCCGCAGTGCTTGGCTACGTCGCGGACGACGCGCGGAAACCGGCGGAAGAGCTGCTCGACGGGCACCATTCGAATCTTCAGCACGCATTTGTGGAGCTCATCGAGGATGCGGGCTTGAAAAGCCAGGGCGTCGGCGAGCTTGGCGCGAACCGGATCGCGCGCGTGCTTCTGGTCGAATTCGATGAGGGTACGATGGAGCATGGACTTGCCGATGATCAATTCCCCCACAAGATTCATCACTGCGTCGATGCGAGTGGCGTCCACCCGCAAGGTGCTTTCGGCCACGGTGGCTGCGGCAGAGGTCGTGGTACCCGGCTTTACAGCGCCCCCGTCTTCGGGGTGTTCGGTGACCTGGGCCGCCTGAGCCTCGAGGAGATCACCGAGCAACTCGTGCTCGGGAGTTTCGGCGGTGGCCGCGTACTCGATTCGAACGTCGGAGACGATCGAAGGAATGCGGCAACGCTGTGTCAGCTTTTCCTCGGAGAAGGAACTCGCGACGGCGGCCTCGACAATTTCGACGGAGGCCGCGGCAATATTGTCTTCCGGCCGCAAGGCGATAACCGTGCCGCTGCCGTGAAGAACGTTGCGAATAAGCTGGAACGCGGCCGCGCGCATCAAACTGTTGGGGTCAATGCGCAACGCGATATTAAAGACTTTTTCGCCGCGGTGGACGGCCTCGGAAATCATGAGCTGCTCGTATTCGGTCCAGGCAAAGCGCGCAGGCAAGTGCGCGGATGCCGAACCTGCGGCCTCTGCCACGAAAGGCCCTTCCAAGAGACGCCGAATCATGGAGTGGAGGGCATCCACGGAAGGCGGCTCGCGGCGGCGCTGGTAGGCCATAAGCATGGCGCCAAAGCTATCGGCGGCCGCGAGAACAACTTCCGCGAGATCCGCGCCGCGGGCCTGGGCGATCTGCGGCGTAAGCACATCTTCCAGCTCATGAGCAAGTTCGCTCAGCTTGTTAAAACCGCAGGCGGCGGAGTCGCCCTTGAGCGTGTGGACGGCGCGACGGACGCGGCGGATGACTTCCTCATCGGTGGGGCGCGTCTCCAGCTCGAGCCCCGCCTCATTGAGGGACTGCAGCAATTCATTGGCGCTCTCAAAGAAGAGCGCGCGCAGCTCACTACTCCGATCCTCGGGAGTGCGGCTCAAGAATTGACCTCGTTGCGCTGATAGGCAGTGCCGTTATTCTCGTGGATCATGCGGAATTTCTGGGAGAGCCCAAAGAGACTTTCCGCATGGCCGACGAAGAGATAGCCGGCCGGATTCAAGCAGTGCCAGAACTTTTCGATCAAGCGCTTTTGCTCAGCTTCGTCGAAATAGATCATGACGTTGCGACAGAGAATGATGTCGTTGCGACGCGGAAGAAATTCGGTTTTTAGATTGTGAAAGTCAAACTGCACCAGCTCTTTCAGTAGGGGCTTTACGGCGTACTTGTCGCCGGATTTCTCGAAATAGCGGAGGCGGCAGGTGTAGTCGACAGGTTCCATTTGCTGTTCGGTATAAAGACCCTCCTGGCCGACGCGCAGGCTGGCGTAGCTGATGTCCGAAGCGACGATCTCCACCTTCCACGGAGGTGGAATCAGAGGCTTCGGGGAGGGCATTTCAAAGGGGAGAGGATTCCGCAAGTAGTAGTAAGCAAGGGCATCACAGATCAAAATGGCGACGGTATAGGGCTCTTGCCCGGCAGAGCAACCCGCGCTCCAGACGCGAAGGTTGTAATCGCGGCGTTCTTGCTTCCGGCGCAGGAGTTCCTCGAGGACAGATTTTTGAAGAAGATCAAGTTGAGGCTTGTTGCGAAAGAAACTGGTCTCGTTGACGGTCAGGTTTTCGAGCAGCAGAGCCAACTCCGCGCGGCCTTCTCTGCTAGTCAGCAAGCGGTAGTAGGCATAGAAGGAATCCAGCTGACAGGCTTTAAGGCGGCGCTGCAAACGGTCTTTCAAGAAGTGCGAGCGGCGCTCATCGAAGAACATGCCACACTCCTGGTACACGAGAGTCTGCAGGAGTTTCAGCTCTGCTTCGGTGAGTTGAATTTGAGCGGTAATCGTTCCCATGGTGTGAGCGTGCGTCGAACCGGCAGTGCGGCGCAATCCCGGCGAAAGCCGAGAAAGGCTTTACCTCAGGGTGGCGACCGGTTCCGCGGCCTCCTCGAGTCGTTTGAACTCCGGGCGCTGCAACAATTTTGAAATATCCAAAAGAATGATCAGGCGGCCCTTCAGCTTTCCGACGCCGGTGACATAACCAGATTCCCCCTCAGCAAAAACGGAGCCTGGGGCGGCAATCTCGGAAGGCGGAATTTTCAAGACTTCGGAAGCCGCGTTGACAATGAGGCCGATCAGTTTGTTCTCCAGCTCGACAACGAGAATGCGGTTTTTCTTGTCCGGTTGAATCTCTGTCTGGCCGAAGCGCTTGCGCAGGTCCATCACGGGAATAATTTTGCCGCGCAAATTAATGACGCCTTCGATCAGGTCGGGGGCGCTCGGAACGCTGGTGATTTCCGGAACGCGGACGATTTCACGCACAGAGCCAATACGAACACCATACGTTTCGTTCCCGATTCGAAAGCCGACGACTTGCAAATCCTTTTCCATCGAAGGGTCTCCAGCCTTCAGGAACGCGCTAATTCGGCGTACTCGAGCTCTTGCGAGCGTTTGGACTCCGCAAAATGGCGCGGCTGCCCAGTTGAATCACCTCGGCGCGCCCGCGGTGAGGCGGAACGATCCAAGACGAAACGATCCATGCTGTCGAGCAGGTTGCGCGAGAGCTTAAGCATCTGCTCGGCGGCGGCGGAAAGCTCGGTGGAACTGGAAGCGGACTGCTGAACCAGTTCGCGCATCTTGTCCATGGCGCGAACCACGGCCTGAGCCCCTGAGGCCTGCTCCTCGACGGCGGAGCTGATTTCCTGCGTGATTTCCGTGAGGCGGCTGGTGGCCTTGGCGATCTGCGAAGAGCCAACGGATTGTTCGTTGGTGGCAGCGCCAATTTCCTGGGAGAACTTGTAAACTTCGGTGACCACGTTGGAGATTTTGTGCAAAGCGGAGCCGAGGTCGTTGCCGAGGGTGAGACCTTCCTCGACGATGCGCGTGCTGCGCTCCATGTTCTCGACGGCCTGGCGGGCTTCGCGTTGAATGCTCTGGATGAGGTCAGCGATTTCTTTCGTCGATTGCGTGGACTTCTCGGCGAGTTTGCGGACTTCGTCGGCAACGACGGCGAATCCCAAGCCGTGCTCGCCGGCGCGGGCCGCTTCAATGGCAGCGTTGAGAGCAAGCAAGTTGGTTTGCTCGGCGAGGTCGTCGATGACTTCGATGATCTTGCCGATGTCGTCGGCGCGATGGCCCAGAATATTTATGATTTCGGCGGAAGATTGAATCGCCTGATTGGTGCGATTGAGGCCATCGGTTGCCTTCTCCATGGTCTGAATGCCAGTGACGACTTCCTCGCGTGAGCGATTGGCGATATCGAGCAAGACTTTGGCAGTATCCGCGACGCGTTGAATCGAGGTGACCATCTGATCGATAGAAGCGGAGGTCTCCGCGACGCTCGAAGCCTGGACCTGCGTGTTCTTGACGACGTTCTGCACGTTGATGCTCATCTCGTGCATCGTGCTGGTGACTTCTTCGATGGCTGAAGAAGCCTGGACGCTAACCTTGGCAGATTCATCGGCGGCACCGGCTACTTGATTCGAACCGGCGGAGACCTGGCCTGCGGAATCACGGGTGGTGCGAACCAGATCCTGCAAGCCATGGGACATGCGCAGAAAGGCATTGCCCAAGGTGTCGCGCTTAGAGCGCGGGACGACTTCAACGGTGAGATCCCCTTCCGCGACCGCCATGGAGACGCTGGCCATTTCCTTCAGGTAAGCGACCATGTTGTTGAAAGTGGTGGCAAGCGCGCCGATTTCGTCGTTGCGGTGGATATCAATGTTCTGATCGAGATCGCCGGAATCGCCGATCTCGCGAGCGACGGTGATGAGGTGGGTTAGGGGCTCGGTGATGGATTTTGCAGTATAGAAGGCGACAAACGCGCCGAAAACCACGGCGAATAAAGTTCCGCCGATGGTCACGAAAGCGCTGAAGAAGGCCGAGCGGTTGGCGAAGCGAGTGCTTTCTTCGAGGGATTTGGAGATTTCGGTGTTGCTTTGATCGAGCGTCACAGAGGATTTTACGAGCCAGGAGGAAGGATCCTTTTGGAGATAGAAAATCTGAAGGTCGGAAACGGTGGCATCACCGGAATCGACTTGATGGCGCTTGGCGATAAGAGGCTTGGCAAAATTATCGGCCCAGCTGGCTTCGGTGCTCTCCACCTGGATGAGCGCGGTGCGGACGGTTTCGCTGGCGGCTTGCGATTCGCCACGTTTGATCAGGTCCGAGATGTCGTTGAGGCCTTTGTTGACCTTTTCCTCGTCACGAGGATCGCCGCTGAGAAGAAAGTTGTTCATGTTGAGGCGGTTCAGCATGATCTGATAACGAACGGACTCAACCGTGCGCACGCTATCGAGCGCCGCTCCGGAATTGTTGCGCGCGGACCTCTCCATCCATCCGGTAAAGATGTTTACGATGAACAACAACACCAGGATTCCGAGAACCAGGCCGAAACCCGCGTAAAGTTTTTTTCCGATGGTCATTGCTAAAAGCCTCCACTCCCCTCAGCAGGGCCGCCAGCGGCGGGCGGGTCCTACCGAAACATCTCTTTCTTGCTCGTACGATCCCCCAGGGAATCTAGCTGGCCCCGTGAAAATCAAATTCAACCACTTGGGTCGTTTCTTCCGGCGCGGGCATAAACTTCCATTCCTTCACAGCGTCCTGGCAGGGTAGCACCAGCAAAGGGTGGCCCCCGACGACACGACTGCTCTTGACACGGCCATCCGGCGTGATAACGACCTCGATCTTGACCTTGCCGCTGACGTTCATGCGCCGGGCGAGTTCGGGATACATCGGCGCGGTCTTGGACTTGACTTTCCGTTTGGTTTCGTCCGTCGAGCCCGACTGCGCCGCAGCGGAAGCCCCCGAGAAAACAACGACCGCGGTTGCCGCCAGCACGAGATTCCTCAGCTTGCTGGTTCTCATGGACACCACTCCTCGGGGGAATCTGGACTACCCCACCTGGGAAAAAGCACGTGTAGTGCCACGGAGGAACAGAGCGGAGCGGAGCGCAGTGCAGCGCGACGAAGGGAGATAAGTCGCGCAGAATACAAGGTTTAACAACTCGCTCCGAAGATGTAGGGTGCAAGTGGAATGAAGGCGGTTTGTCTCAGTGCGTGGGGAGTTCCCGGGTGGAGGTCTCAGGCTGAGACGTGAAGAGATGAGTGGGCGAACAGGGTGAGGTAGGCAGATTCGCAACATCCGGCCCGAGGTTGGTTGACTCAGATTGAGACTACTGGATAGGGTATAGAAGGGGTGGCGTCGTCAAGTTGAGAACGCCAGTTGATCCCTCTCAGCCATGCGCCGATCAAAAAGAAGACCGGCTTCTCGCCTGCGCCTCCGGCCTGGAGGGTCAGAGGTTCGAGCACGCGAGGTAAAACTCGCGGAAGAATTGATGCAACTAGCCGTGGAAGCGGCGCAGTCGCGCCACCTGCCGGATTTCCTCGAACAATTTGCACAACGGACAGCGCGGATGTTGAAGGCCGCTTGGGGAGGAGTCGTTGTCCACAGCGGACGCGAGGCGGAACTCTACTGCGACTCGAAAAACGAAGGGAATACTCTGCTGGCGATTCGAACCTGGCTGCTCCGGTGCGCGCGGGAGACGCGGAGCGACGTGGAAAGCCGGGCCATTCCAGAAGAAATTGCGGCGACATTCGAAGAGGAGCCGGGAGTGGCGGTGGCGGTTTTTGTACGCATCGCCGGGAGCGACAACGAGAAGCTGGGGACGCTGTGCCTCTTGCGCCAGCGAAAAACATTGGAAGCCGGCGAGAAACGATTGTTGCACGCGCTAGCAAGCCACGCGGCCTTGTCGTTGGAGAATTTCCGGCGATTTTCACAACTGGAGCGCTCCAAGCGGCAATGGGTGGAAGACATAGACGCGATCAGCGATTACATCGTGGTGCACGATCGCGGCTGGAACATTGTGCGAACGAACCGCTCGCTGGCTTCGCACCTGGGAGTACCGCCGGTGGCGCTGGTGGGGGAAGCAATGAGCAGTTTGCGGCAGATCGCGGAAACGGGAAGCGAGCTGCCCTGCCCTTTCTGCCGGGATACGCAAAGAGCGCGAGAAGAATACGTGGCGGCTTCGGCGGAAAGAATCTTTCTTGTATCGACTTCGCGGACTCCGGGCGCATCGGACGACGATACGCGCACGATTCACGTGTTGAAGGATATTACGGACCGGCGGGAAGCGGAGCGGCGGTACCGGGAATTGTTTGACAGCATTCAAGAGGGACTGTTTTTCGCAACGCCCGACGGGCGATTCCTGGACGTAAACGATGCCATGGTACGAATGCTGGGGTATGCGTCACGGGAGGAATTGTTGCGCGCGGACGTGAGCCCGCACTTGTATCCGGCGCCGGAGATACGTGAAAAATTCATGCGCGCCTTGAACGAGCGAGGCGTGCTAAGGAACTACGATGAAACACTGCGGCGCAAGGATGGGACGCTGCTGCATACGCTGCAAAACATCACGGCGGTGCGCGACGCTCGGGGACGGATCGCACAGATTCGCGGGCTGATGCTGGACGTGACGGAGCAAAAGACATTTCAGTCACAACTCCAGCGGGAACGGGACTTTAATCAGAAGATATTGAATACCACGCAGAGCATGATCCTGGTGCTGGACACGGCCGGATTGATCAGTTATGCAAACCGGAGATGCTATGAGGCGGGGTATCAAGAGGATGAGTTGATTGGGCACCGGCTGGTGGATTGGGTGGAGGGTTCGCACCGGGAAGATTTTGACGGGGCACTGGAAACGACAGCGAATGGGCATCAGGTAGAGAATTTGGAGCTGCGGGTGCGTCGCAGCGATGGCTCGATGGGGCACTTCTCGATCAGCTTGAGCCCGATGAGGGACGAGCAGAATACGGTGAACAGCGTCGTGGTGGTGATGACGGATATCACCGATGCTGCGCTGCTGCAAGCGAAACTCGCGCACAGCGAAAAAATGGCGACGATTGGGCGGCTGGTTTCCGGAGTCGCACATGAAGTAAACAATCCGTTGGCGGCGATCTTGGGATTCACCGATCTGCTGTTGGAGAACCCCGAAGTGCCGGAGCCCGCGCGAGAGGATTTAAAGATTATTCTGCACGAGACGCAGCGGACGAAGGATATCGTTCAGGATTTGCTGAGTTTTGCGCGGCAGAGGCCGGTGCAGCGGGAGTTGGTGCAGGTGAATGCGGTGTTGCGGCAGACGATCAAGCTGCGAAGTTATGATTTTGCGAGCCATGGCGTGGAGGTATTGGAACAGTTTGAAGAAGTGCTGGCGCCGGCGCTGGGGGATTCACAGCAACTGCAGCAAGTGTTTCTGAATATTTTGAACAATGCTTACGATGCGGTGCAGGAAGCCGGGCAGCGCGGGCGAATCAAGATTCATACGCGGCGGCAGAGCGAAATGATCGAAGTGGCGATCTGTGACAATGGAACGGGGATTGCGGATCCGCAGAGAATTTTTGATCCGTTCTACACGACGAAGCAGGTGGGAAAAGGAACGGGGCTGGGATTGAGCATCTGCTACGGAATTGTCCGGGCGCACGGCGGAGAGATTCAGTGCTGGACCAATGAGGAAGGGCCGGGGAGTACGTTTGTCGTAAGGCTACCGGTAGCCACGGAAGCTGCGTTAGCGGCGGCGGCGGCGAAAGAGGCAGGGCGATGAGCGCGGCGTCGACGGTGGAAACAGTAGGGCCGATTCTGTTGATTGAGGATGAGCCTTCGGTGATTGCGTTTTTGCGGGCGGCGCTGGAGCGAAAAGGCTACGCGGTCGAGAATGCGTCCTCCGGGGCGGAAGGATTGGAGCGGCTTTCGAATCGGAGTTACGGCGGGGTCATTTCCGACATTCGAATGCCGGGGTCGGTGAACGGCGCGGAAGTGCACGCGTGGATTCGAAAGAACCGGCCAGAGTTGAGCACAAGAATTATTTTGATCAGCGGGGACACTGCGAACAGCGACACGCAAGCGTTCCTGGCGCAGAGCGGGACGCCCTGCATTGAAAAACCGTTTCGGGTGCAGCAACTGATATCGGTGGTGGAGAAGACTTTCGGCAAACCATGAGCGAAGAGCTAAAAACACGATTGCTGGTCGTGGACGACGAACAGAGCATCCGGCGGCTGTGCATGACTATCGGAAATACGCTGGGATACGCGTGCATGGAAGCGGAGAGTGCGGAATCGGCGCTGGCACGGCTTGAAGCGGAGGCTCCGGACCTAATTTTGACGGACCTGAAGCTGCCGTCAATGTCCGGGGTGGAGTTGCTGAAGCAAACTAAGATTCTGCTGCCGCACACGGAAGTGGCGATCATGACGGGGCACGGATCGATTGAGTCGGCGGTGGACGCGATGAAATTGGGCGCGTATGACTACATCGAGAAGCCTTTCCGCGTGGAAAAGATGCGGCTGCTGCTGCAGCGCATGGCGGAAAAGGTGCGGCTGGTCACGGAAAATGAGTTTCTCCGAGACCGGGTTTCTACCGAGGAAAACCTCGATGGGATCATCGGGAGCTCGGCGAACATTCAAGATGTCCTACGCATGATTTCGCGCCTGAAAGATACACGCACGCCGGTACTCGTTTCCGGCGAAAGCGGCACCGGGAAGGAGCTAGCAGCCCGGGCGATTCATTTCCGTGGATCGATGGCCCAGACACCGTTTGTGGCCGTGGATTGCGGATCTCTTGTTCCCACGCTGATGGAGAGCGAATTGTTCGGGTATGAGAAGGGTGCGTTTACCGGAGCCACGAAATCAAAGTCTGGGCTCTTCCAGAGTGCCAACGGTGGAACGATCTTCCTGGATGAAATTGGCGAGCTGCCTCTGGAGATGCAGGCCAAGCTCTTGCGCGTTTTGCAGGAAAAGGAAGTCCGACCCGTGGGCAGCAATGAAAAAGTACACGTGGATGTACGGGTGATTGCGGCGACGAATCGTGATTTGGAAGCTGCCTATCGCGGCGGGACGTTTCGGAAGGATCTGTACTTCCGTCTGAATGTGGTGACCGTGCACCTCCCGGCCCTGCGCGAGCGGCGTTCGGACATACCTGTGCTGGTTCATCACTTTCTGGACCGGTATGCGAAGGGGGCGCACATTCAGGTCACGCCGGCGGCGATGAAGAGTCTGTTGCACTATGACTGGCCTGGCAACGTGCGCGAGCTGGAGAATTGCATCGCTCGAGCGGTGACGTTAGGCGATGGAAAGACAATTGATGTAGTAGACCTTCCGCCTGCCATCCGAAGCGAACAAAGCGATGCGCAAGTCTCCCCGGCACAGGATGCGGCCTCGCTGTCGAGCACGGCGCTCGCAGAAATGGAGCGGATTACCATCCTTCGGGTGTTTGAGCAAGCGCATGGTGACAAAGGACTGGCAGGAAAGATGCTGGGAATCAGCCGCGCCACGCTCTACCGGAAGCTGAAGCGCTACAAAATCGCGGTCAAAACGGACCTTGAGGCCCCCGAAGCGGAGCGCGCAGAATCAACCGGATAGGCGCGCTCGCGTCTCACATTCACAGGCCCGCAGAGGCGAGGATTGATCGAATCGTGAGACGGATGCGTTTCAGCATGAGACGGGTGAGCCGGGCAGAGCCCCTGGGAAAATCCTAACCCCTAGCGTTTCTATATCTTCCAGATGTTCCTACCTTCCCATCTTTTGGCGGGCGGCGTGCATCCCTTTCCTCGGAAGTCTGCGTCTCCGGCGGCGAGAAGTGTGTTTCGACGCGGAGAAGCGCGAAATCGAGGGAAGCAACCGAGAGGCAGCGTGGGGCAATCTAGCGGTTCAAGCGTTGCAGCGAACGAGCAGGGTTGCGCGGAGAGGCTGGCGCGGTTTTTTCCGCAGACCAAAGCCGTTCGTGTCCAGGTGCAGGTGACTTCCTCACGAGGAGGCAAAACCTGCCTGCGCGAAGCAACTGTGCTGGAATTCGCCACCGAAGAGCACGCGATCTTTCTTTCGACCTTGCCGCTGGAGTTCGACGATCGTGTGCGGCTTGAACGATCGCCCGAGGAGCAACCGGCGGAGGCAACGGTCGTCGCCGTGCAGTATCACGAAGGACGTAAAGCAGTGGCCGTCCGATTCTTGCACGGTCCCTCGAACTGGGTGGCACAGCTGTGACAAAATCGACTACGCTGAACATCCCTGCGCCCGCAAAGCCGGAAAGCCCACGGCAGACGCAATGGACGGAGGCACGTTCGGTATTTCCGATCTACCTGGCGCTGGCAAAGCAGTTGAAATTCGACGTGCCCTTCTCGCAGGCCAAGCGCAACCTTCCCGAGCAGCCCGACCAAGCACTATTTATCCAGGTTCATGAGTGGCTGGACTCGATTGACATCCGCGTCCAGGTGCACCAGCTCCGCCACCTGCTACAGATGACGACGCTCAATGCCAGCGAAAGCGGGTTATGCGCCCTCATTCGACGCCATTTACGAAAACCGAAGAAGAGCAACATTGACAGGGACAAAATCGACTTCCTTCTCGTGCAGTATTTCGCGCTGTGCGCGCCGGCAAAGATTTATCACAAACCCATCGAACTCGCTGATGTCGCCCAGGTCATGGAGCCGGTCCTTGGTGAGGTAGATCCTTCGCCCTTGGCTTGGTGCGGTCCGTTGGAGCAGATGATCGAGTCGCTACGGGGATTCCGCAGCTTGCGGGAAATCCTGAAAACGAATTTCATTGAACAGGGCCGCAAGGTGAAAGAAACAGCAGGCGGGATGTTCTACGATCCCCCAGCGCTGGTCGCGTTCATCCGGTTCAATTTCCTGCTCCGTCGAACGCTGATCGAGCTGATGCATGCCGACTTGATTGCCATCCGCAGCGGTCTGACCCAACTGGAAAACGGAAGCGCGCGAATCATCGACTGTCGTCACTTCGGGCTCTCCGCGACGGAACCCATGGACAAGATACGGGAAATGGCCGATGGGTGGAAGCAGCCTTTCCAAATGGATTATACGGAGCGAACGGTCAGCCAGGCTTTCGACAAGCTTCTGGGCCTCAGAACGGATGTTGAGCACGCTCTGGAAAAGGCATTTGGAAGTGAGAAGGAAACTGCTCCTCAGCATGGGCCGACCGCTGCCTTGCGCTCTGTCCCGCCGGCGAGAAAACAGGCGCAGGAACCGAGCGCACCGAACTCCAAATTGAAAGCAACCCAAGAGATGCCGGTTTCATCTGCGTCGAAGCCCGAGTCCAATCCCGTCGCGACACTGGATTTCGAAGCATGTATGGAACAGATCTGGGAGCAGTTGATTGCCACCCCGCCTTCACGGGGAAGATCGATGACCACGGTGAAGATCGGTGGCGCGCGCATATTGATGTCTTCCTGGGAAGTCGCCGCATTTGTGAGCGAGGATGGGCCGTTGGCCGAGGATTTACGACGAGCGGTGGTCGCCCGAGTCCTGGTCACCGGAGCGATGGAGACGGCAAAGGAAACCGGGAATGCCACGTCGTTGGACCGGGCGTTAAACATGGCCCGCGTGGAAGTGACGCGCTTGCAAGAACGCGTTGATGTGGCAAAGCAAGCAAAAGATACGGAAGCGGCAGTGAATTTGGGAATCAGCACGAAGCGCCTGCTTTCCGCGCTCGACGAAGCAGAAAAACTGTAGCCGCTATTGGAGTGGTCCGGCAAAGCCGGAACGCGGGATTAGGGAGCCGGCATTCCTTGCGACACGCAAATGTAATCATTCTCAGCGACGAAGCCGAATTTGGGGGTCTGCTCACGGCCTGTTGGCAGGCGGAGCGGCACGCTCCAGGGATCACCGTTCTCAACAGCGACCTGTGGCGAGAGCAAGATACGCCGCCTCACGATCTTATTGTTGTCGGGCCCGTGCGCGAAGGAAAGCTGACGAGCGTGCTGCGTTCTCTCGACCCGGCCACAGCCGTAATTCTCTGTGCTCCTGCGGATTCGCGCGAATTCGGAGCGTTGAGAGCCAAATACCCGAGGCTGGTGCACATTCCGTTGCGAGAGGATTGGGCCCAGACGCTTCTGCTGGTTGCGGGAGAGTCGCTGCGGCGAACGGAAGCTCTGCGGGTGGCCCGCCAGTCGGAGCGACTAGCGGCAAAAAACGAAAGTCACGCAACGCTGGGACGCTACATGCTGGATATGAAGCATAGCGTCAACAACGCGCTGACCTCCATGCTAGGCAACGCGGAACTGCTGCTCCTGGAGCCCGGGCAACTCTCGTCCCAATCACTGGCGCAAATCAAGACCATTCACAGTATGGCGCTGAGAATCAATGAGATCATGCAGCGTTTCTCATCGCTCGCGAGCGAGATGCGGGAGGCTGAGAATGCATCTCAAGCTGAGACGGGGGAGACGCCCGCACCCACGTCCCAACGCCGCTGAACCCTCTTCGAGGCCTCGTAATTCACACATAAATAATAGCTTACATTGATTGGCAACATCTTCAGGCAGAGCACAAGAGCTGGCTCCTAACGTGCACCTCTCTTCTGCGGACAAGTATGGGGAGAGCACGGTCGTGCCGAAAAAAGTTCTAATCGTTGATGACTCACCTGCGCAGGTCAAGCTGATGCAAGGCCTGCTCGAGAGAGAGGGCTATTGGCCGGTTGGGTTAATCGATCCGACGAAGGTCGAAGAGACGATTGTTAACGAGCGGCCCGGCGTGATCCTGCTGGACGTGGTGATGCCCGACCGCAACGGATATCAAGTTTGCCGGGACCTCAAAGGGAGCGCGGAGTTCAACAACATTCCGGTGATCATGGTGACGTCCAAGGATTCCGTGAGCGACAAGTTCTGGGGCGAACAGCAAGGCGCAGATGGTTATGTGACCAAGCCTTTCACGCGCGAAGAACTTCTTCGCGCGGTGCGGCGGTTTTTATGAGGCTTAGCAAGGAAACGGCCGGGCGATGAACGAAGATTTCCATCTGGTGCCGCTACCTGCCGACGCGGAGACGGGCGATCTGCTGGAAGCTCTTGGTCCGATCGAGCAGCGGCCGGCGGAATCGCAATACGTCGTGTTCCGGAGCGGGCGGGAACGTTTTTGTTTGCCGGTATTGGACGTCGAGGAAGTGTTGGATTGGCCGTTGCTCACGAAGCTGCCATTGGGCCCAGCGTACCTCCTGGGGATTTTCAATTTGCGCGGGGCCATCGTGCCGCTGATTGACATCGCGATTACCGAAGGGCGGCGGCCGGGGTTGCTGCCAAAGCATGTGGTCGTGGCTTCGTTGCGCAGTGAAAGCCAGCACGACGACCTTCGGATCGGGATCGCTGCTGACGAAGTGATTGGGACGTATTCGGTGAACACCGAGGATTTGCTTGAGCAGGCGCCGGAGAATGTGCCGCATTGCATCGGAATGTTGCGGCACGACGACCGCCTGGCGCTGGTGATTGATCTGCGCCGGCTGCTCGAAGTTTTTCCGGGGCCCAGCATTTGAAGACGCTGGAGACAGCGCTGATCCATGGCGCGGGCTCCGCGGAAGAGATTTGGAGGGTGGCATGAAATCGCGACTGAGTTCCACAATCTGGATGCTAGTCCTAGGGAACGGCTTGGTGCTGTTCGTTGTGCTCTGGCTAGGGTTCAGCGCCGGGAAGAAAGCGGGAGAAGCATCTATCTTCGATATTGGTGCTCCATCCGGCGGAACCGTGCTGCTGGCCACCTTGCTGGCCGCCATCACGGCCGTGTTTTTGGCGTGGCGCTTCGGCGCGCTGCTGGGGCCGGTAAAGGCGTTATCGGATTTTTCCGAGCGCCTGGCCGCCGGAGATCCGCGCGCGCGCGCCGAGGTCCATTCGAGCGACGAGCTTGGCTACATCGCGGAGAACCTGAACCGCGCGGTGGCGAAAGTGTCCAAGGCGACGAGCAATCAGGACGCGAACGACGCGTTGCAGCGCAGCATTACGGAACTGCTGAGCGTCATCAACCAGGTGGCACGCGGGGATTTGACGCAGCGCGGCAAAGTGACGAACGATGCGCTGGGCAACGTCACCGACTCCATCAACTACATGCTGGACAACTTCACCAAAGTTCTCGAGCGCGTGCGCAAGGCCGCCATGGAAGTGACCGCCTGTTCGAACAACATTCTGGTGGCGGCCGACGAAATGCAAGCGGGCGCGACGCAGCAAGACCAGGAAATCACGAATACCTCGAGCGCGGTCGAAGAGCTGACGGTTTCGATGAAGCAGGTGTCCAACAACGCGGAAGCAAGCGCCGAAGCGGCCCGCCGCGCGCTGGACGCGGCCGAGCAGGGCAACCGCGCGGTCCGCGACACGCTGGAAGGCATGCAGCGGATTCGGGCGTCCGTGCAGGCCACCGCGAAGAAGATCAAGTCGCTCGGCGACCGTTCGCTGGAAATTTCGGAAATCATCAACGTGATTAACGACATCACGGAACAGACGAACTTGCTGGCGTTGAACGCGGCCATTGAGGCAGCGCGCGCCGGCGAAGCAGGACGCGGTTTCGCAGTGGTCGCTGACGAAGTCCGCAAGCTGGCCGAACACAGCCGCAGTGCGACGAAAGATATCGCCGCACTCATCAAAGCGATCCAGGCCGAAACGAACGAGGCCGTGGTGGTCATGGAAGAAGGCACAAAGGAAGTGGAAGGTGGCGCAACACTTGCTGACCAGGCGGGCCGCGCACTGGACGCCATTTCCAACGTGGTGCGGCAATCGGCTGAACTTGTCCAGGAAATCTCGCTGGCTTCGAAGCAGCAGGTGCGCGGGACGGAAGGCGTGGCGCACGCGATGCAAATCATTTCGAGCATTACGCGGCAGACCTCGCAAGGAACCCGCGGAACGGTGGCAACGGTCAGCCAGCTGGTCAAGCTGTCAGATCAACTGAACGAAGCGCTGGCACAATTCCGCGCGTCGTCCAAAGCGGCTGCGGGGCATGAAGAGTCCGAGCAACGGCCCGTCCCAGCCGGCGCTCTGCGATAAGCAGCGACTCTCTTCAGCACGGGAATGCCAGCCGAAGAGAAAGACCAGAAGACGGGATGACGATGACCGAACGTCACGGACACGCGCACGGGCTGAGCGAACATGAATTGAACGAGATCCGCATGCTAATTGAGGAGCGGACAGGAATTTGCTTTGATGAATCGCGCGAGCGGTTCTTCTCGACACGTGTGCGCGAACACCTGCGTTCCAAAGGGATGGAGCGCGGAACGGAACTAATGCGTGCCGTGCGCAAATCCAATCTCGAATACGAAGCACTCCTTGAACGGTTGCTGACGCAGGAGACCAGTTTCTTCCGATATCCCGGGGTGTACGAAGCCTTCGAGAAACGCGTTCTGCCCGAGTTGCACACAAAAAAGTTCTGGATGAATCCGCGCACGTTGCGCATCTGGAGTGCAGGCTGCTCGACGGGCGAAGAGCCTTACTCGATCGCGATTACCATCGCCGATTCGCTTTCGTTTGCAGATGCCTGGAATGTGGAAATTCTGGCGACGGACGTGGGACGGCATGCTCTGAAGCACGCAGAGCGCGGCGTTTATTCGGGGCGCAGCATCGCGAGTGTGAGTGAAAAACAGCTCGCGAATCATTTCACGCCGGTGGGCGGAGGGCAATCCGTCAAGCCGCGGCTGAAGAAAATGGTTTCGTTTGCGCAGATGAATCTGGCATCGGCCGTTTACGTTGGCCGCATGGACATGATTTTCTGTATGAACGTGCTGATCTATTTTTCTGAAGAGCGCCGGCGCACGCTGGTGCAAAGGTTTTACGACACGCTGGAGCCGGGTGGCTATCTTTTCCTCGGCCATTCGGAATCAATTTCCAAGATGCCCGTGAAATTCCAGGCGATTGTGTTGAACGACTGCATTCTCTACCGGAAGCCAACGGCGGACGAATTGCAAAAGCCGGAACTCGTGGCGGAGGGACGCGCGTGAGCACGCAGGACCGCGAAGCCGTCGAGATGTTCCTTCAGGAGGCCTCGGAGCACCTGCAGTACTTGCGGGAGTACGCCAGCGTGCTTCAGGAAGTAGAACCACACCGCGAGGATCTGGAACGTCTCTACATTGCGGCGCACACGCTGAGCGGCACTTCGGCGAGCTATGATTTCCCGAGGTTCTCCGAGGTCGCCGGGAAGCTGGCGCACGTTTTTCAATATTCCATGAACGCGACGCTCGGAAGCGATTTGCACGGGCCCTTGACGGAATTCCTTTCGGATGGCATCTCGCTGCTCGAAACCGACTTGCTGGAGATTAGCGACACGGGCAAGGAATGCTTCGACGACATTGCCGCGTTTAAGGAACGGTACCGGTTTGCGTTTCCCGCCGAGACACCGCCGCTGAATCTCTCTCAGCCGGAAGCGCATTCGCGGTTCGCGTCGGATGAGGTAACGGGACACGCCGCTGCAGCGGCGACCGGCTCGTACTTTGACGCGCTGCCGCTCGATGATGACGTGCCCGAAGAGATTTTGGAATTCTTTCAGCCGGAAGCGGAGGAGCACCTGCAGATTGTCAGCGACTGCCTCCTTTCCCTGGAAGGCAATAACAATCCGGAAGAGATCAACAGACTATTTCGCGCGATTCATACGCTAAAGGGTTCGGCGGCGCAAGTTGGGCTAAAGCGTCTTGGCGGGATTGCACATCGTGTTGAGGACTTGATTGGCCGATTGCGTGACGGCGAGATTGAGCCGTCGCCTGCTGTTGTGGATCTGTGCCTCGAATCGGTGGATGTTTTGAAAAAGACGCTTCATCGGCAGTGGGCGGATGAGGCGGAAATGCGCACGGGTGTTGATTCCCTGCTCGGACGGATCGCGGAATTTGCTCCGATGGAACCGGAAGACGTGGAGACAGTTGCGGGTGCAGCGGAGGCGGCCGGACAGCAATCCATTGGAGAAGGTGAGGCAGCCGGGCCAACGGTATCAGCGAAGAAGGTTGCGAAGCAGCCGGCCGGCACGGCAGCGACCGCGAAATCGGTTCGAATTGCGCTGGCGCGGCTCGACCGCATGATGAATACGGTCGGCGAACTGGTGATTAATCGTACGCGGATGGTCGGGCGCGTTGCGGAACTGGAGAAGCTAGTCGACACGCTGAGTTTCTCGAAAGAACGGCTGCAGGGAAAAGTTGCGGAGTTCCAGGAAAAGTACGAATTCAACCGGATCAGCTCCCGTCGAACTTCCTCGGGGCCGTGGAATCCAACGTCAACCCCGCAGATGTTGGCAAACGCGGCGGCGGGAGACACCTCGTTCTGGTCGGAATTCAGCGAACTGGAAATGGACCGCTACGACGATTTCAATATTCTGTCGCGGTCGATGGCGGAAATTTCAGCGGACGTCAACGAGGTGCTGTCGCAACTCGAGGGATTCATCGGACGCGTCGAGGGCGACATTGACGAGTTCACTAAACTGGCGCACCACCTCCAGGACGAGATCACTGCCGCGCGCATGGTTCCGATCGGCACATTGTATTCGCGGCTGTCTCGAGCCGTGCGCGATGCGGCTCAATCGACGGGCAAACACGTGGACCTGGATCTTTCCGGCAGCGAGACCGAGCTGGACAACAACATTATTCAGCAGATTTCGGATCCCCTGGTACACCTGGTGCGCAACTCGGTGGCACATGGGATCGAGCAGAGCGACGCCCGCGTTGCTGCGGGCAAGGCCGCAAGGGGGAACATCAATCTGCGTGCCTACCATCGCGGCAATCACATTTATATTGAAGTGGAAGATGATGGCCAGGGAATCGATTACGAGCGAGTGAAGCAGAGCGCCATCGAGCGCGGACTCGTTTCGCCGGAAACGGCCGACCGGCTGACCGAACGCGACCTTCGCGAGATGCTTTTCCATCCGGGCTTTTCGACCGCCCCCGTCAAAACGGAATTGGCCGGTCGGGGCGTGGGTCTCGACGTCGTTCGGGCAAACTTGAACGCGTTGAACGGCGAAATCGAAATCGAGAGCAACAGCGGTCACGGCACAAAATTCACTTTGAAGGTGCCGCTGACACTGATCATTTCTCCGGCGCTCTTCGTCCGTTGTGGCACGACAAATTTCGCATTGCCCCTGGCAGTGGTCGAAGAGATTCGGCGTTTGCGTGCCGATGAAATCGAGGACGTCGGCGGAAAACTCTTGACAAAAGTGCGCGACGTCATCACGGAAGTCGTGCGGCTGGATACCTATCTGGGGCTGGCTCCACTGGAACCGATCAACGGCTACTTCCGGATGGTTGTGGCCAACGCCGGCAACCGCCAAATCGGCCTGGTCGTGGAAGAGGTTCTCGGCAAGGACGAAATCGTCATCAAGAATCTTGGCGAGTACTTGCGCCGCGTAAAACTCTTCCCGGGAACGACGATTGCCCCGGACGGCAGTTTGATTCTATTGATCGACCTGAACCGCATGGTGGCGACAGAACCGAGCGAGCGCCGGCAAATCCAGGCCAGCTCAAGCGCGGCGCGCATCTTTGCTCCGGGCTCAGCGGCAGTCGCGAAAGGCACGATACCATCCGAGGCCATCGACCGCGTCGAGCAGGAACGCGTCATCGTCGTGGCGGACGATTCCATCAGCGTGCGCAAATTCGTGGGCCGCATGCTGGAGAAGAACGGGTATCGCGTGAAATTGGCGGCCGATGGCCTCGAAGCTGCGGAACTCGTGGCGCAGCACGGTTGCCACCTGGTGATTACGGACCTGGAGATGCCGCGCATGACTGGCTACGAACTGATGGTGCAGTTGCGCCAGAGCCCGACGACCCGGCGAATTCCCGTGATGGTGGTGACTTCGCGTGCGGGAGCGAAGCACCGCGATCGCGCGTTGAAGGATGGCGCTTTGGCCTTTCTCACCAAACCGGTACAAGAGGATCAACTGATCGCAGCCGTGGAGCAGCTCATGGGAACGGAGGCGCCGCGTCCGGTTGTTCCGGTTGCGTAGAAAAACATGGCGCCCCCCAACAAAAAGTTCAAGGTCTTAGTCGTAGATGACTCTGCCTTCATGCGCAAGGTGCTCGAAACCATCTTCAACGCGGATGAACAGTTGCAAGTCGTCGGGCACGCCAAGGACGGCCGCGAGGCCGTCGCCATGGCGGAATCGCTCAAGCCCGACGTCATCACCATGGACATCAACATGCCGCACGTGGACGGATTGCAGGCTACCGCGGAAATCATGACCACGAATCCGAGGCCTATCGTCGTCGTCAGCTCCGAATCCAAGGAAGGCGCGGCAAGCACCCTGCGGTCCCTCGAACTTGGCGCGATCGAATTTGTTGCCAAGCCCTCGGGCGCGATCGATCTCGACATGCAGAGCGTAAAGGAAGAATTGCTTCGCAAGGTGCGGATGGCGGCGAAAGTGCGTGTCGTACGCACGGCCTCCCGCCTGGCCTCAACCATTCAAAAAGGCGGAACGGCAAAACCGAGCGCCATGGCACCTGCCAGCAGCCGCCCTGCGTCCACATCTGGACTTGACCAGCGCTTCCCCGTGGTTGTCTTAGCTGCCTCGACAGGCGGTCCGGCCACCGTCATGCGCATTGCACCGGGCTTCACGCACGACTTCCCTGCTGCGGTCATTCTTGTCCAGCACATGCCTGCGACATTCACAACCCAATACGCTGCCCAGCTCGCCGAGTTCACGGAAATCCGTGTGAAAGAAGCAGAGGCCAACGAATCCTTGCAACCGGGCACCCTCTACATCTGCCCCGGTGGGCAGCATCTCCGGGTGACGCCAACGGGCCGCATTCAGCTTGACGGAACAAGCGGCAGAATCAACGGATACCTGCCAAACATAGACATCACGATGGAATCGGTGGCGGCCTTTGCCGGTCCATTGAGCATTGGCGCTGTCTTGACAGGCATGGGCAATGACGGAGCCATCGGCGCCAAGGCCATCAAATCCGCGGGTGGCCTGGTTCTGGCCCAGGATGAAGCGACCTCCGTGATTTTCGGCATGCCTGCGGAAGCCATTAAGGCAGGTGCCGTGGATCAGGTCCTTGGTATTGACGACGTTTACGCGGCGATCGAAAAACGCGTTGTGGGGCTCTGTCGCCCAAGTCCCGCGGGAGTACGCTAATGCCTCCAGCCGCGCCAGTGAAGTCAAGCCCGGCCCGGGCGGAGCAGATCATCCTTTTCCGCATCAGCGGTCAGATTTTCGCCGTCTCCTCCTCATCGGTGCAGGAAGTTCGCAGCGCCGATAGCATGGCCGGTCTAACTGTGGAAATTACCGCACCGGGCCTGCGAAAGGTACATCACGTGGCGCAGCGCGGAGACAAGTCGCTCTTCGTTGTGAACGGCTCGGCACATTTCGGGCTCGCTCCTTCGCCGGGAGCATTAATTTTCGTTTTGCGTAAGACGCGGACGGCCCTGCTTATCGATGGCATTGAGAAGATGGCGAGCATGACGAGGCTGCAGGCGCTGCCGCGATCCTTTTGTCATGAAGAAAGGCTTTGGTACCGCGGTCTCACGGCGCTGGACCAAACTGTCGTTCCTGTGGTGCATCCCGAAGGATTTCTCACAAGCGAAGAACTGGCGATGCTGGATGCGGCCCTGCCACCTGCGGGGAGCGCCGGTGAGGACGCCGTGGAAGGGTCGGGACCCGCCCAATGACCGTGTCGGCCGAACTCGACCTGCAGTCCTTCGTCCTGCTTCGCCTTGGCGAACGGCGATTCGCGATTGCCGCGAACCAGATCGCCGAACTCGTCGCCCCGAGCCGCGTATTCCGATTCCCCCACCGGACGCCAAAAATCGAAGGCGTCATCCTGCGGCGCGGACGAATCGTGCCGGTGTGTGATGTGGCGGAGACATTGACAGGCAAGAGGTTGACCGCGCGCCGGTTTTACCTGATCGCCGTACGCGGTTATGGCACGCATAACGAATGGGTCGCACTGCCGGTGACTGGCGAATGCGAATTGATCAATGCGGAGATGAGCGCCACCAGCGCGTCGGACGCACCGCATGTGGCGGGCTGGCTCTCGCATGACGGCGACGTCATCGAAGTATTGAATATCGATGCGCTCACACCCGGCCCAGAGGACAACCTGGCCGAAACCGCGGCTATCGGCGCACGGGAGGCACGGCCGTGAACCTCGCCGAACGCTCCGCCAAGATTCTGCTGATCGACAGTAACGTCTATTTCGCAAAGCGGCTCGGCGATGCGCTGAAGCGCGAAGGATTCGAAGTCCAATCCAGCACGCAGGCCGCATTTGCCCTGACGACGCTTGAATATGACGCGCCCACGGCCATCGTTTGTGCGACGAAAATGCGGGAGATGGGTGCGCTGGAGATCGCCAGAATCATTCGCGCCGACGTCAAGAACGCAACCTTGCCCATTATCGCCCTTGGCGACGGCAGCCAGCGCGCGTTGATGAATGCGTTTCAGGCCGGCTGCGACGATTACGTCGACCGCAATCAGCAACCAGGCGTTATCGCAGCCTACGTGAAACAAATCCTCGTCAGCAGAGCGGACGGATTTCAGCCCACGCAGATGCTGGCGCAAGACGATACCAGCCTCAGCGGAAAACTGACCCATCACGACCTGACCGGGGTGATGCAAATGCTCGGCCATGCGCGTCAAACCGGCGCGCTGCACATCAACGCGGGCGAAACCGACGGAGTGCTCTTCTACGACGCCGGCGAGCTAGCGCACGCGGAATGTGGAAACTTGTTTGGTGACGAAGCCGTGATTTACATCCTGAAGAACTGCGTGAACGGCGGTGAAGGCGTTTACAAATTTGTTTACGGGACGAACTCTCCGCAGCGCACGGTGCTGCGGTCGGCCACGGATCTCATGCTGGATGCCATGCGCGAATTCGATGAGGGAACGCGCGACATGGCGGACAAGGAAGCGCTATGAGCGAAGCGATGACCATCCCTCCGCTGGGCGAGACCGCGCAAAAGCGCACGCCCACGGTGTACTTCATCGATGACAGCGCGACAATGCGCGAAGTCATTAAGATCGCGTTCCGCCGCGAGAACATCAACGTGATCACCTGCGCGGACGCGGCATCAGCCCTCGCGCAGTTCGAACAAAACCGGCCCGATGTCGTGATCACCGACGTGATTATGCCCGATCAGGATGGCTATTCCGTCTGCACGCAAATCCGGCAGCACCCGGAATTCAGTGCCACTCCCGTCGTGCTGATGTCCGGAGTGGTCAACAAGAGCGTCGCCGACAAGGCAGTGTCCGTAAAGGCCGATGAGCTGATTCGTAAGCCATTTCAGCCACAGGAATTGATTAGTCGCGTGAAGAGTTTGCTCGAACCGAAGAGTGCAACGCTTGCCCCACCCGTTGAGCGGACGGCCTCCCCCAACGTGCTGAGCAGCCTGTTTGCTCCGCCGCCGGCAGCGCCCCGAAACGTGCCACCCCCGCCGCCAGCCACGACGCCCGAATCGGCTTGGCCCCGCGCACTTGCCGAAGCTTTCACCCCTAGGCCAGCAGCCCCGGCGCGTCAAGAGGTTCAGCCGTTCGGGCCTGCACAAATGCGCTCGGCCCCGACTGCGTCTGACGTGCAAAAGTTGCGCGTGGAGATTGCGCATTTAGACCTGCTGATCAAAAAACTTCAAACCGAACTGCAAATTGAACGGCAGTACAACCAGGCGCTGGAAACACAAATCCGCGCGCTAACAGAAGTTGAATAGCACCGGCAGAGTTTGGTCATGAACCAATAGCATCGCGGCGCTTTCCGGCCAACGATCTCTCCGAACTCTGTTGACGAGGTGTATGGCTGGAGCTCTTTGGAATGGACACCGAACTATGCTCTGTCTATCGCCACGAAGCGGTGCATGAACTCGTGCGTCTCCAGTGAGTTATGCGAAAAGGAGTTTCGTATTTCCTCTTGGCCACAGTGTGGAATTATGACTTCGAACACGGAACCCTCACAGTTTTGTCAGGATGGTGTGCCCAAGGTTCTGGCAACTATTCAGGTCATCGGTACGACTTCCATTTCGGGGAAAACATGGATGTCGTCACGGTTTCGAATGCGACCGAGGTGTTGACATTGGTTAACTTGACACCCGCACCCGGCACGATCGCACCTGAGGGGTCCGCGAGTGTTCCCTCGACAGTGCCAGTCTGCGATAACGCAGGCCTAGCCAACACGAGCAAGAAGAAAAGAACAAGAGTGCCAACTTTGAAGCGCAACATCAGTTTCTCCTCTGATCAGTGCGGTCTGAACCGCGCATTAGCAATGGCGCATATCAGCGAGGCGGTGCACGAGCGTACCACGGCGCCATTTACAATGGAATTCTGGTGCTCACGTCAACCGAAAACTGCTTGACGCGCGGGGGGTGGGGTCCTTTTGCCGTGCTCGTATAACACTCCCGAACTCTGTTGACGGGGTATTACGCGCTGAGGGGAAATTGCGACACCCGGTTCGGGCGGCGGGTCGTGGGCCTGGGGGTACAATTAAGCCGCTATGCGTATCCTTGTTGGAAGTTTTCTAATCATGACTGCAAGCGTTCTTCTGTCGCAGAGTTCCCGAGACTTTCACGATCGGTATGGAGAACCGGACAGAGAACGTTTTGCTGCGCGACCTGGGATCAGTCTTACCGTGGAGTACGGTTCTGACTATCTGGCCTGCTACGCACTGATTGACCCGCCCCGACCACTCACCTATTCGGAGGAGCATGTTCCACTCATGTCGTCGGAGGGTGTGTCCGAGGTTCTGGAAGAGGTCGCCCCCATTGCCATGAGGGGCAAACAAATCAATGGAAGTATTACCTTCAGCGGGTGCAATCAATTTCGCCTCACGGACTACGAAAACGTTTCGATAATGCGGTCAACGCATACGTGCGACCCTTCGGGTCACGACCAGGACATACGGACGGCAATCACTTTCAAGCGGGACATTTGCCCAAAGCAAAACAAGTAAGCGGACGAAATCAGTATCGGAGCCCACTTTACCGGCACTAAGCCTTTTGCCGACGGTCAACTAGTCGAACTCTTATGTTAGATTCGTGTGCGGTCGGGGCAACGGGACCTCAGCACGGATTCAGGAAAAACGACCCCGCCGCATAGTTTAAAGAATTGAAACCACCTATCAACGGGATTCTCACGATTGCCATCACCGCATTGGTTTGGCATCGCTGTGTGCCCGCACAGGTCGAACACAAGTCAACCAGCAAAGATGGACCGATGAGTGCTTCTGCTAGTTGTCATGAGGAATCCACCGGGAGGTTGATCGGGTCGAACAGGTCGCGCACTTCCGTGCTCATGTCACCCGACGGACTCTACCGGGCATACGCCGAGAGTGAGGCAGTTGCATCTCAAGCGCCGAACGCCGCCAGCGCGGAGTGCCAGAACACGTCGAGATTGTTTGTCTCGGGCCCAGAGAGCGAGAAGTTCGGTCCGGTCCTAGTTGTGAAGCCTTCACCAGAAGGGCTCGGGAACAGCATTGATCTTGTCGATTGGTCTCCCAGTGGACACCGCCTGCTCCTGGCTCAAGATTTCTGGCAGTGGGGCTCTGATGTAGGCGGAATGATGGTGCGAATTTACGACGCTGAATCTGAGAATTTGTCGAGAGAGTTTCTTGTTGACGAAGCGTTTGGCAAATATGTTGGCAAGAATTGTGCTGGCGTTTTCCATCCAGTAGGATTCTCCCCAAGCGGGAAGGTTGTTGTCACAGCCGGGCCCTTTTTCGAGGTAGGAGAGGACCAGCCGGTGAAAGACTCTTGCGTTCAGAAAGAGGGATTCTGGCTTATCGACACTGGGATTCCGGCAGTCAGTCAACTTCCAGATAACTACAGAGTTGAGCGCTACGCCAGAGATTTTCAGATAACACGGCTTGCGCCGTCAGCCTTTCCAGAATTGCCTGTGAACATACGGCGGGAACTCAAACGTCGGAGATGCACCATCCCTCAGGTGCGGGCAGACAAGAAGCCGCAGAACGTAATCAAGGGAGAGTTCACACGTAAGGGGCAAACTGACTGGGCAGTATTATGTTCGGTGAATCAGGTTTCCGCGATTCTCGTCTTTCGCAATGCGTCAGAGCGGAATCCTTCAGAGCTTGAACGCGAAACCGACATTGACAAGCTCCAGGCTGTCAGTGGAGACGCGACCGGATATTCACGAGCCATCTCAAGCGTTGGCCAGGAATACATCCTCAGCCATTACCGCTCCTCTGGCGGACCCAAACCGCCAACAATCGACCACCAAGGAATCAACGATGCATTCGCGGGAAAGGCATCTGTTGTGCATTACTTCCACGCCAGCAAGTGGGTCAAGTTAGCCGGAGCCGATTAGATACTTCGATGCATTCGCCACAAGCGTCGGTGCTGTCGGGTTAGCCCTAGTTGGTGAAGAGCCCCCCTGACCAACAGCAATCGGCCCTAGCGGTGGCTCGACCAACTGCCTCGTGGTCGATATCCCTCCCTTCAACCCCGCTGCGAACGAAGCCACCGAAGCCGCGCCGCGCCTTGCTCGCTGATCCTGTATTCCAATGTTCCTCTACCACCGGAACGCCTGTCGAGTAGGCCAAAGGTCCACAGCCTCTTGAAATATGTCCAGGCAGACCGTGCCGAGAAAAAATCGAGCTTTTCTGCCGCTTCATTTGGTCCGAGCCATTCACCTTGGGTCGCGGCAAATAAGGATAGGACTTGCAGTTTATGCGTCGATAGCGCATTGAGAAGCAAGAGATTCGAGATGCTTCCTCCACGCTTGCCTCGTGTTGCGAAGAGGAAACGTTCGAGGCTCCCTTATCGCGTCGCGCGCAAAATCACCAACAGGACTTCGCTTTGGACAAGTGGATCGGTTCCAAAGCACTTGGATTGCCCATTTGAGTCGAAGCTTTTTGCACTAGGAGGCGCGGGACGACCCAAAGGCCTAGTGGGTCGTTGGGGACTGGGAAGTGGGAGAAGAAGTGAGACCGGCGATCGCGGTACGGAGGCCGTTTTCGTCTAACCCAGCTTGAGAGAAAGTAACCTTGCCGGAACCATCGAGGAGTACGAAATAGGGAATGCCGTGACGCGGAAATTTGTCGAGAATGTCCTTTCCGGCATGGAAATTCGGCCAAGGCTCCTTGCGTGTGGTCCAAAAATCGGTGGCTTTCTGGGGATTGTCGTCGTCTTCATCGAGGCTGAGCAGCACAAGTCCTTTGGCTTTATTCTCTTCATACAGTTCTTCGAGCGCGGGCAGCGATTCGCGGCAGGGCACACACCATGTGGCCCAGAAATCGAGGAGCACTGGTTTCCCCGCAAGAGATTGCAGCGTTACTTCCTTACCTCCGGAAGCTTTGAGGGTAAGCGTGGGAGCCAATTTGCCGATAAGTTTGGCCAGTTCCTGAGTTTGCTTTTCCTCAAATTCCTTTACCAGGATCGCGGATGACGGAGGGGCAAAGCTGAACGTGCCTTCGGGAAAATCAGAGACATCGATCTCGGCAGCTTGATACAGCCTTTCGTCTAGGCCTGTGTAGTGAGCACCCGGTTCTGCGGTCAGTGCGCCTTCGCTGCGTTGTGTCGATTTACGAATGAGCTTGGTTCGTTTGTCGACCCAGAAAGTGAAACGAATCGCTATACGGCTTGGAGCATCGGGCATTTCCCCTTCGGTCGTGACCACGATGCAAGACATGCTTTTTCCGTCCACTTCGATGGTCTGCTCAGGAACGAATGTCGCTGTCCGAACCATACTCCTCACATAAGCGAAATTTTTCATATGAGATTGGGTTTGTCTCAGCCTACCTAAGCCCATAGCAGCACGAGACGTAACTTCGCTCGGACCCACTCTAGGTGCGGGTTGCTGAACGTATTGGTTTAAGGGCGAGTAGTAAATCCACTCGGTTTGGCCATCGGAGACCTGAACTGCCGTACCGAAATCACCCCGGCGTTCAAAGCGATAATGATTCGCCGGGCCAACAATCGAAGTGATGAAGGCCTTGCTCCAGTTGCGGCTGAATTCGCTGTCGAATTGATGTTCCTCTATGTATTCGAAGTGATATGAGGACGCGTGAGTGTATCGCGCAAGGAGTTCCGTCAAGAACGGAAGAGCATCGGAACCAGGAGCGCCGGGCCCCAAAGACGCAGATGAAGTCTGAGCGTAAGCCCCTAAATTGGCGAGAAGCATCAGAAGAAGTGATAGACAGAAAAGTGATTTAGACAGCGTCCGCCGAAGCTGGCTCATCATTAGAATTCTCCCCGTGCGCCGCTCCTGTTCCTACAGCCACCGGTCGTCCGAGTCGGTGATACCACGACTCGTAAATTCGCGTAGAATATCAGGCAAATAAACAACAAAACTGCACGTGATGCCTGATAAACGCTTAGCGGACAAGCGGATTTGCGTACAGCAAAAGGGCAGCTTTGCCCGCTCCTATCCCATCTAACTCCCACCACTCGTACCCAGCGCCCACCAGGGAGTGTAGCAATTTCCCCTCAGCGCGTAATACCCCCGAACTCTGTTGACGCTCGATTGGAGATTCAGTAGCCTCACTCTGCACACTTCAGAAGCATTTTGCCTTTGGGGAGAAAGTCCCATGACCCAGGAAAAAGATTCGGCAATTTCCCGCCGGGAATTTGCACGGCGCGTAGCAATGGTTTCCGCTGCGGCTTCACTATCACCGGCTAATCTACTGGGCGCGGAGCCTGTGGCTGCGCTGCCGCGGCCGCAGCAGGCTCCGGCGGTGACAAATTTATCCCCGCAAAGCCAGCCCGAAGTCGATGCGCGAATCCAATCTATTCTTGCGCAGTACGGTAGCCGGCTTTCTGAAGCTCAAAAGAACGATCTCCACAGACTAGCAACGGAGGCACAGCCGCCCCTGGACCGTGTGCGAGCCTTCATCGTCGAAAATGGAGACGGCCCTGCTCTCTACTTAAGGCCCTTGATCGAGCGTGAAGCCAAACCCGCGCCGAAACTGTCAAGTCCCCCAGGGCCTGCGCCGAAGAAATCCTGAGGAGCATTGCGAATGCCTGGCGAAGAGATCTTTAGTCTCTCGGTAACAGAACTGGCAAAGCGTATCGAAACGAAAAAACTCTCGCCTGTAGAGTTAACGCAGCTCTATCTCGACCGCAGCCAGAAATTCGGCCCGCGCTTCAACGCCTACGCACGTCTGACTCCGGAATCCGCGCTTGAACAAGCGAAGGCCGCCGAAAAAGAGATCCAGCGCGGCCACTACCGCGGACCACTACATGGAATCCCATACGCAGCAAAGGATTTGCTGGCCGTCAAAGGACAGCCAACGACTTGGGGCGCAAGGCCATTCGCAAACCAGGTCTTCGATTACAACGCCGCGGTAATCGAGCACCTTCGTAGCGTTGGTGCGGTCTTGATCGGCAAGGCGGCGATGATCGAGCTCGCGGGCGGAATGGGATATCGCTTCGCATCGGCATCGTTGCAAGGCGAAGCCAAGAACCCGTGGGACACGACGTGCTGGACCTGCGGGTCGTCTTCCGGTTCCGGCGCGATTGTTGCAGCCGGACTCGCCGCGTTCGCGATCGGCACAGAGACGTGGGGATCAATCCTTTGCCCTTCGGCATTTTGTGGTGTGAGCGGGCTGCGGCCTACCTACGGTCGAGTTAGCCGCTTCGGCGCGATGGCCTTGGCGCCTTCCATGGACAAGATCGGTCCGATGGCGCGGTCGGCGGAAGATTGCGCGCGGATCTTTGCTGCGATCGCTGGCCATGACCCGAAAGATCGCGGTACGCTGCCGGTCGACAGAGCTGCCTTCACTTATTCGCCATCCGTGGAACTGCACTCGCGCCCGTTGAAGCTGGGCTGGCTGACGAACGCATGGAAATCTCTCGATGCGAGCGTCGCGAAGCCTATCGCGGCGGCGGAAAGAGTCGTCAAAAAATACTTCCTTGACACGAAAGAAGCGAAGCTGCCACAGGGCCCATGGGAAGATGCTGGGAACATCGTGGTCGCGGCCGAAGGCGCCGCCTCTTTCCGCTCGTTGATCCGGTCCGGGCGCGTGAGCGAGCTGGCCGATCCGTTGGGGCAAATCGCCGGCTACGTGAATGAGCAGTATTCCGCTGCGGACTATCTGCAGGCGCTCAAGGTACGAGAGATTCTTCAGAAGAAAATGGACATGTTGTTCGAATCATTCGATGTCCTGGTAACAGCCTCGCAGCCGGTAGCTGCGACGCCTCTGGAACTGAATCTTGAAACGGGACTGGTTTTCCCGGATCCACTCGGCGGCATCGGCAACCTCTGTGGCCTTCCCGCGCTTTCCGTGCCGTGCGGATTCACCGAAAAAACTCTCCCGGTCGGATTGCAGTTTGTAGCCAGAGCCGGGGACGATATCGCAGTGATCCAGGCGGCGCGGACTTTTCAACTGCACACAGACTGGCACAGAAAACATCCCAGGATTCGCTAACCCATCCCCGCAGAATAATTGCCCTGGAAAAAACGGATGGAAAGTTTAAGTCCGTTTCAGGAGCTCGTTCACTGTACGCAGCAGCGCTGAACGGCTAAACGGTTTCGTCAGCAGGCGGGTGGATGGATCGCCCAACGCAGAATCCAGGGCCGCACCTTCGCTATAACCAGACATGTATAGCAGTCGCAAACTTGCGTGCTTCTCGCGCAGCCGTGCGGCGAGTTCCTGGCCGGTCATTCCTGGCATGACCATATCGGTGATAAGCACGTCGATGTTGCCATGATGTTTTTTGGCCAGGCTGATAGCTTCCGCGCCGTCTTTCGCCTCCAAAACGGTGTACCCGCCAGATTCAAGAAATTCCCGGGCCACTTCGCGAACGTCCTGTTCGTCCTCGGCAAGAAGGATGGTTTCCGTTCCTCGCGGCGCATCGGAAAATGTTTGTGCCGGTCCCGTTTTGTCGAGCGGTTGATCGACTCGTGGAAGATAGATTTTAAAAGAGGTTCCGCGCCGCAGTTCGCTGTAAACCCAGATGAAGCCGCCGCTCTGCTTCACCACGCCGTAAACAGTGGCCAAGCCCAGACCGGTGCCCTTGCCCTGTTCTTTCGTGGTGAAAAACGGCTCGAAAATTCGGGCCTGCGTCTCGGCGTCCATGCCGATGCCATTGTCGGAGACGGCCAGCAGCACGTAACGTCCTTGCCGGACAACCGGATGCACGTCGTTATACGCGCTGTCGAGATCGGTATTCGATGTCTCGATCAGCAGCTTGCCGCCGCCAGGCATGGCATCGCGCGCATTCACTGCGAGATTCATGATGACCTGTTCCATCTGACCGGCGTCCGCACGGATGGCTCCCAAATCCGCGGACGTTCGAATCACGAGCTCGACGTCCTCTCCAATGAGCCGCGGGAGCAATTTGCCCATGTCCTCGACAACATCATTCAAATTCATCACTCGCGGCTGAAGAGCCTGCATGCGGCTGAACGCGAGGAGCTGGCGTGTGAGGGAGGAAGCGCGATCCGCGGCGCGCTCGATCTGTTCGATCTTGCGCTTCCCCTGATCGGCCAGTGGCAGATTGTTGAGCAAGAGCTCCGCATGGCCCTTGATCACCGTAAGCAAGTTATTGAAGTCGTGCGCCACACCGCCCGCCAGGCGTCCGACCGCTTCCATCTTTTGCGATTGGCGAAGTTGTTGCTCGAGGAGGTGGCGTTCGGTTATGTCCTGCGTCACAACCAGGCGCACGCGCCTGCCCGCATAGTTCAATTCGTGCGCTATGCTCTCGACCTTGAAAACCTTGCCATCTTTCTTGCGGTGTTTCCAGTTTCCGTGATGGCGTGGCTCGGCGTCGTTCTGTTTCATGAATTCGAGGAACTTGGCTTTTTCCTCCTCGGGACGAATATCCAGAACGCTCATGTTCCGGAACTCGTTCAGCGAGTAGCCGTATTGGCGGACGGCCGCATCGTTCACCTCGAGAAAACGCAGCGTCTCGGGGTCGACCACCCAGGTTGGAAGCGGGTTGTTGCTAAAGAGCAGCCGGAACATCTCTTCGTTTTTACGAAGGGCTTCTTCGGAGCGGCGCCGTTCGATCGCCAGCGCGATATGGCCCCCTACGGAGGTAAGAAACTCCAGGTCCCGCATGTCGTAAGCGCTTTCATTTTCGTAGTTCTGGACGGCAAGCACACCAATCGTGGCTGTGGGTGTCTTGAGCGGAACGCCGAGCCACGCCGGTGAAGGCGAGCCCACCAGCTCGACTTCCCCTTGCGCGGCGAGCCTGTCGAATTCGTTTTGCGGAATGAGCATCGCGGCGCCCCTGCGGAAGACAAACGCCGTGCAGCTGCGACCGACTCTTTGAGGAGGAGGCGCAACGTCGACCTGATCGGCAAAAAACGGAAACGTGAAAGAATCCGCCCCCGGATCATGCAGCGCCACAAAACAATTCTCGGCGTACAGCACTTTCTTCAGCGCTTGGTGAATGCCAGCCAGCAATTCATCGAGGTTTGCCGTTTCATTGAGCGCATGGACGACCTCGGAAATAACCTGGCGCTCCGCCTCCATGCGTTGTTGATCGGTGACGTCCCGTAAATTGACGACGATCCCCTCGACCGCGGGCACGCTCGTAAAGTCCCGGGCGCTGGCCTCAAACCATCGCCAGCTGCCGTCATAGCTCTGAAGCCGGCAACGCCAGCGCGTGGTTTCACGATCGTTGCCGTCAAGTGCGCGAAGACGTTCTCGGAATGGAGAGATGTCATTCGAATGGACGAAGGACGTAATCAACTTGCTGGCAAGATCATCGGCCGGGTGTCCGAGAATGTGTGAACAACTCGGACTTGCAAAGAGAATATTCCCGTTTGAAGTGAGGATGAAGATCAGTTCACGGACAGAGCCCAGGAGCGCGGAGAGCTGTTCCGGCCCCAAGACAGTGGCCTGCTCGGAAGGGGCGCGTTGTGACATAGGCCTGCTGCTCGCGACACCAGCCTGCGCAAAGTGCACCGCGGGCGAGGGTGAGTCCTGAATTCTCCCTGAAGAATTTGCGTGCTAAAAAGGCCTCTCGGGGGGTCCCCGAGCTTCCGAATCGTTTCAATCTTACGAAATCTTTGCCCTGGGAAAGGGCACTTCATGGAAGAGTGCCGCGAAACAATGACTGTACGACGGGACAGGTACATCGAAAGGTAGATATCTTTTCCTGTCAACCTGCGCATGCTACGCTCCACCGGTTCACGAAGTTCGTCGGCAGACGCCGCGAACAACGATTCGCGAGACCAGCCGTTGGAGGTGATTTCGTCATGCACGATCTGTGGAAAGATATGTTCGTCATGGGACTTCCTTTGCTGGAGAAAATCCTCCGGCCAGTCATTGTGTACGCGTTTCTGGTCATTAGCTTGCGGCTTTCCGGCAAGCGTGAGTTGGTTCAGCTAAATCCCTTTGACTTGGTCGTATTGCTGACACTATCGAACACCGTACAGAATGCCATCATTGGAGAAGACAACAGCGTTCTCGGTGGACTGGTTGGCGCCACCTCCCTGCTCGTTACCAACTACCTGGTCGTCCGTTTTCTTTACGACCACCGGAAGATCGAACAGATCGTGGAAGGAAGGGCCGACATCTTAATCGAGAATGGCAAGGTGCGCCCGCAGCGTCTCAAGAAAGAGCTCATCACCTTACCGCAACTCGAAGCGGCCGCCCGCAAGCAGGGTTTCGCATCGCTCCAAGAAGTCGAACAGTGCATCCTTGAGCCCGGAGGCACACTCGCTTTTCTCGGTAAGAAACCGGCAAGCGAGGACGTGCGGCATCAGGAATTGCTTGGCCGTTTGGAAAGACTGTCGCAGGAAATCTCTGCGCTTCGCGGATCTCAGCCGCCGGCGCGGGCATAGATCAATGCAGGAAAAAACTTGTTAGCCAACGGAATCTGCGGCCATCGCCTGGAGGGATTCCCGTGCGGCAGCGACCGTGCCGTCGATATCGGCAAGAGTGTGCACCGCGGAGACGAATGCTGCCTCGAATTGCGATGGCGCCAGGAAAATGCCTCGGTCGAGCATCTCGCGAAAGAATCTGGCGTAGCGCTTTGTATCCGAGCGCTTCGCATCGGCGTAATTCCGGACCGGCTCCCCGGCAAAGAAAACGGTAGCCAGCGAGCCGACGGCATTGACCTGTGCCGGAATTCGAGCGCGTGCCAACTCGGTTCGCAATCCCGACACAAGCATCTCAGCCATTTGCTTTATGGCGTCGTACAGTCCGGGCTTGGTCAATTGTGTTAACGCTGCTATGCCCGCCCGCATCGCCAACGGATTCCCCGCAAGCGTTCCTGCTTGATACACCGGCCCAAGCGGCGCAACATGGTCCATCAACTCGGCGCGCCCGCCATAGGCCGCTACGGTTACGCCGCCGCCGATGATCTTTCCCAGAGTCGTCAAGTCTGCCTCGATGCCAAACAGCTCCTGCACGGATCCGTTCCGCAAACGAAACCCGGTAATCACTTCATCGACGACCAGCAAGGCTCCGTCACGCCGCGTGATTTCTCGGAGTCCATTCAGAAACCCATTCTGTGGCGAGACGACGCCCATGTTTGCCGCAATCGGTTCGACGATGATGGCCGCAATTTGCCCCTTGCGTTTCGCAAACAGCTCTTCGACCGCATGCAAATCGTTGTAGGGCACATTCAACGTGAGCGCCGCAAGAGCCTCCGGCACGCCCGGACATTCGGCAATTCCTAGCGTTGCCAATCCGGAACCAGCCCGCGAAAGGAAACTGTCCGCATGCCCGTGGTAGCAGCCCTCGAATTTCACGATGAAGTCCCGCTTTGTCACACCACGAGCCAAACGAACGGCACTCATCGTCGCTTCCGTGCCACTGGAAACGAAACGAATTTTTTCGATGAAGGGAATGGCCTTCGTAATCAACGTCGCAAGTTCCAGCTCCAGCTCCGTGGTCACCCCGAAACTCGTTCCCCGCTGTGCTTGCTCTCTAATGGCCTGGCTGATGGCAGGATTCGCGTGGCCGAGAATCATCGCTCCCCACGAACACACATAATCGAGCAGTTCATTTCCATCAGCGTCGTAAAGATGCTGACCGCTGCCGCGTTCGATAATCAACGGTTCCCCGCCGACGGACCGGAACGCCCGCACGGGACTGTTCACGCCGCCCACGAGCACTTTCTCGGCGCGCTCGAAAATCTCGCGCGAACGCTTGCGCTCCCGTTTCAAGCTTGGTTGTGTTGCGCTCATTTTTTCCCGGTTAAATTAACACCTCTTTAACCAACGCGCGACATCCTTGGCGTGGTAGGTGAGAATCGTTCCCGCGCCGGCGCGTTGAATGCTTGTAAGAATTTCCAGGACGACCCGCTGTTCATCGACCCAATCATTCTGCGCCGCTGCCTTCACCATCGAGTATTCGCCGCTCACGTTGTAGGCGGCCACGGGGACGTCAAAACCGTCACGCACTCGCCGGATAATGTCCAAGTAAGGCAGCGCTGGCTTGACCATGACCATGTCTGCGCCCTCTTCCAGATCCAGCGCGACTTCCTTCAGCGCTTCCCGCGCGTTGGCTGGATCCATTTGATAGCTGCGGCGGTCCCCAAACTGCGGCGCCGATTGCGCCGCTTCCCGGAACGGCCCATAGAACCCGGAGCAATACTTGGCCGCGTAGGAAAGGATTGCGATGTTTTCGAATTTGTGCTCATCGAGCAGCTCTCGAATCGCCGCGACGCGCCCATCCATCATGTCCGAAGGCGCAACGATGTCCGCACCCGCCCGGGCGTGCGAAAGAGCTTGCTTGGCAAGAATCGCCAGAGTCGGATCATTCGCCACTTCCCCATTTTCAATGACCCCGCAGTGGCCATGATCGGTGTATTCACAAAGGCAGACGTCGGTAATAACCAGCAACTTCAGACTGGCTTTGCGAATGGCCTCAATCGCCCGCTGCACTGGCCCTTGCGCATGCAGAGAACTCACTCCTTGCGGATCCTTGGTTTCTGGCAACCCGAAGAGAATAATCCCAGGAATCCCCAATGCTTCGACTTCCCGGCACTCTTCGAGAATCTGATCAGCCGACTGCTGGTGAATTCCCGGCATGGAACTGACTTCCTGCTTCACTTTTGTGCCCGGGCAAACGAACATCGGATAGATCATGCCGTCTAGGGAAAGCCGTGTCTCGCGAACCAGGCTGCGCAGTGCTTCGCTGCGGCGCAGCCGCCTTGGACGTTGGGTGGGAAAACTCATCCTTGTTTCGCTCCTGCGTGAGATCGGTTCAATTCTCCTGCGAAATGCCTTTCCAAGACTGCGAGAACGGACTCCGCACTGGTATCCTCTGAAGTGAGAATGCGACGCACGCCGATCTTTCGCAGGGCGCCCGCCGTAACCGGCCCAACAGCCATCATTGCCACTCTATTTTCCAACGCGCTTAATGGCTCGCTGCCCACCAGCTCCGCAAAATGCTGTACCGCGGAAGGACTGAAGAAAAGAATCGCCTCCGCCTTCCCCTTTGCCACTTTTTGCAGATTTCTCTGATCGATATCGGCCGGGTATAAAGTCCGATACGCGATCACCTCTGTGACTCGCGCCCCGTACCGTTTCAACGCGGCGGGCAAATCCGGGTTCGCGCGGTCGCTCCTCGGCAAGAGAACCGTTCGATCTCGCAGCCGCTCCCCCAATTCCTCGGCCAACGCGACTCCATTATGAATGTGCGCGACGTGCTCCACCTCGAAACCGGCCGCCTCCGCGGCTTCGGCGCTAACGGGTCCGACGGTTGCGACTTGCGGCTTGCCTCCTTTTTGAATCAGCGCGCGTCCGATTGATCCACTACGAGTCGCAAGCGCACGCAGCGCCTGTGCGCTGGTTAGGATTATCCAATCAAATCTTGCTAAGCCTCGAATCGCCTCGTCCAGCTGCCCGAAATCCTGCGGTTCGCCAAATGAAATCAACGGCAACACCACGGGGATGGCTCGACGCGCCGACAATTCGTTCGAAAGCGCCTCACACTGTGCCGCTGCTCGCGTAATCACGATCCGCTTACCCGCCAACGCAGATGGGATTCCCTCAGCCACGCGCTCGGCTCACTTCTTCGAGAATGGACTGCGCTCCGGCCTCGATCAGCAGGCGCGCCATGTGCTCACCGAGCTGCGCCGCCTGATCAGGAGGTGCCGACGCCGTTTGTCTCACGATTTGCGCCCCGTCCACGGAGCAAACACAGGCGTCCATCACGAGTTCGCCGCGCTCGATCCTGGCCCAGGCTCCTAACGGCACCTGGCACCCACCATGCACCGCCGAAAGCAGCGCGCGCTCGGCGATAATCGCCGTCCGCGTCTCCGCATCATCCAGCGGCGCTAGAATATCTCCTGCCTCAGTGTCGTTCAGCCGGCATTCGACCGCAATGGCGCCCTGCCCCACCGCCGGCATGCAAACATCCGGTTGCAACACTTCCGAAATTCTCTGGCTCAGCCCGAGGCGGTCGAGGCCCGCCTTGGACAACATGACCGCTTCATACTCGCCGCTCTCGACCTTGCGCAATCGCGTATCCACATTTCCGCGCATGTCGCGAAGATCGAGATCCGGCCGCAAATGCCTCAGTTGCGCCTGGCGGCGCAGGCTGCTTGTCCCAACGCGAGCTCCTTGGCGGAGATTCGCAAGCGTCGAGCCCACCAGGCAATCCCGAACGTCATCGCGGCGGCAAACTGCGGGAAACATCAGACGCGAAGGAGTATCGGTCGGAATATCCTTTACGCTGTGCACGGCCAGGTCGATCGTTTCCTCCAGCAAGGCTTCTTCGAGTTCCTTGATAAAGATTCCCTTGCCGCCGATCTGTGTCAGGGACGCCTGCTGCAATTTATCTCCCGCCGTCTTGATGATAACCACTTCCGCTTCCACGCCAGTCGCGGAGAAAAGTTGCTTGCGAACAAATTCTGCCTGCCACTTGGCAAGCAAGCTGCCGCGCGTGCCGATTCGCAGGATTCTCACGGCTTCTCCCGATTCGAAAGGAAAAGGTCGCGCAGGGCTTCCACGTTCTGGATTTTCCGCCGGAGCTCTTTCTCGCCGCGCAATCGTTGTGCGGGCTCTAAAAGCAATTTCTCCAGCATCTCATCCATCAACTTCTCAACGTGAGCCCGATCCGATTCCGACAAGTGTTTGATCGATTCCATACGCGCGCGGACAAAGGCAGCGCGTTCGTCGCGTATCCGGTTTCGCAGTGCTTCCACCAGCCCCACCAGCTCGACGCTGGCCTGCCAGGATAGAAATTTTCCCACGTGTTCCGTGACAATGCTCTCGGCCCGAGGAATCTCATTTTCGCGCGCGTTGCGGTTCTGCTGCACGATCTCGCTCAGATCATCCATGTTGTAAAGGTAGACGTTGTAGAGTTCTCCGACCGCCGCCTCAATGTTCCGCGGCATGCCCAGATCCATGAGGAACAAGGCGCGGTTTCCCCGCGTCGCCATCGCTCGTTCCAGGATTTCACGGCGAAGCACCGGGTCATCGGCGGCCACGGATGACACCACCACATCCGGCGTCCGCAAGGCCGAATCCCATTCGCCCCAGCCGACGACTTTTCCTCCAAATGCCTGGGCCAGTTCTTGGGCCCGGTCTCGCGAGCGGTTCATCACGTTGAGGTGAGCGATGCCCTTGTCGCGAAGCTGCGACACCACTTGTTCACTGATCGTGCCGGCACCCAAAACGAGCGCAGTGCGTTCCGTCAGCTTTCCAAAGATACGTTCCGCCAGTTTCACCCCTGCCGAAGCGACGGACATGGGCCGCGTGCCCAACTCGGTTTCCGTGCGCACGCGCTTTCCGACTTCCAGTGCACCCTGAAACAATCGGTTCAACACGGGCCCCGTCGCCCCGTGTTCATGCGCGAACCGATACGCTTCCCGCACCTGGCCCAGGATCTCCGCTTCGCCCAGCAGCATGGAATCGAGCCCGGCGGAGACGCGGAAGAGATGCTCCACGGCCTGGCGATCGTAATGGTGGTAAAGCGAAACACTGAGGACATCCGGCCGCACGGCATGAAATTCACTAAGAAAGGAGGAAAGACCCGGAGCGCACTCGTGCGAAGATTCCGGCGGCACGCCATACACTTCGCTGCGATTGCACGTCGAAAGGACCAGCGTCTCCTCAAGAATTCCCCGCGCGCGCAGCTCCTCCGAAGCGCGCCGGACTTGTTCCGCGGTGAAAGACACCCTCTCGCGCACCTCGACGGGCGCTGTCCGGTGATTCAATCCGACGAGAACAATTTCCATGCGCTGGTCCGTTCGCTCCTAAAAGTAGCGATGACTATGCGAGAGATAAAAATTCACAACCGTGAAACTCAGCACCACGACTACGAAGTTGAAAATGCATAGTTTCGAGGCCCGCGCTCCGCGCCAAGCGGTGGTCCGCGCCAAACGGAAATAGAGCAGGTACAACGCGAGCACCACCAGGGTAATGATGTATTTCGGATCGAAAAAAGAATTTTGTCCCTCGAGCCGGTCCACCGAGACGAAGCCCAAAGCCGTGCCCACCCCGATGGAAATCAGTCCCACCAAGACACCCGAACGGCTCATCTGCTCAAGCAATTCAAGTGGCGGCAACCGCCAGACCACGTCGCCGAGATTGTGATTCCGCAGCAGCCGCTGCTCCCCCAGAAATATCAAGCTGAGCACGAAAGAAAGCGCGAACGCCGCGTAGGCCAGAATGCTCAACGTCACATGGAGCGCAAACACGACCCCATGCGCGTCGGGAGGCGGTAGCCGATCCGCGGGCGCCAAATGCGCCGCCAGAAAAAACACCAGGATAAACGGCAGCACAAAAGCTCCGACCGAACGCTGTCGATGATAAAGCTCCAGACCCAGATACGTTAGCGCCAGCAGCCAGCCGAACAAAGACATGGATCCGTAAAGATCGTGATATGGAACGGTATGCAGGCCACGCGACCTCTCGAGCAGCGCGAAATAGTGCGTCACCAGTCCGATGGCTAAAAGCAGCGTCCCCAACCGGCCCGTCATTTTCTTGCCGCTGTTCAAAAAGCGAACATACAGAAGGAAACTCAACAGATAAGCGAGCGCGGTCGATATCAGATAGATATGGTTCATTCCCGTACCTGCGGAGGTTGCTGGGGCCATCCGCAAACGCTTCAAAGGATCGACTTATTTCACGAATCCGACTTTTGCCTTGTCATTTTCAGTATAGCCCACACCTGCTGGCATGCGCACAACTCGGTCACCTTTTGTGTATCAGTTCCAGCAGGACTTGAAGGGATTTGCTATTCTAGTGATTCGGAGCAAATCATGAGCCTGGAAGTCAGAGCGATTAGCCGAAGGGAGCTCTTCCTCCGCGCCTGCCGGGGTGAGACACTTGCGCGTGTCCCCGTCTGGATGATGCGCCAGGCCGGGCGCTACCTTCCCGAATACCGCCAAATCCGTGCAAAGCACACATTTCTTGATGTTTGCAAGACACCGGATCTTGCGGTCGAGGTCTCTCTTCAACCCTTTCGCAGGCTTGGAGTCGATGCTGTCATCGTGTTTTCAGATATTCTCATCCCCGCCGAAGCCATGGGTTTGCCGCTCGAACTTGGTGATGCTGGTCCCAACTTGCCGAACCCGGTTCGCAGCAAGGCCGATGTGGACAAGTTAAAGCTGTTTGATCCGGAGACAGAGACCGGCTTTCTACCCGAGGCCATCCGCGGCATCGTGAAATCACTCGGCCCGGAAGTTCCTGTATTGGGATTCGCAGCCGCACCTTGGACTTTGGCCTGCTACATGGTGGAAGGCAAAACCAAAGAGGGCTTCGCTACCGTTAAGAGCTTTCTCTACCACGAGCCGAAGACATTTCGAAATTTGTTGCAGCGCATCGCCCAAGCCACGATTCCTTATCTGCAGGCGCAAATCGCGGCCGGTGCCGCAGCCGTCCAGTTATTTGACACTTGGTGCGGCGAGTTGAACTTGCAGGACTACACGGATTTCGCTCTGCCTGCGGTGCAGGAGATCATCTCAGGACTGAGTGAAACGGTGCCCGTCATTTATTATACAAAAGCATCCCAACACCTGCTTCCCGCCGTGGCACGGTCAGGTGCGAATGTCTTAAGCGTCGATTGGCGCATCGATTTGGCCGAACTGCGAAAAACGCTCGGCCCGAAAATCGCTTTGCAGGGTAATCTCGACCCTGCTGTATTGTTTGGCCCTCCGGAGAAGATTCGCGGAGAAACATTAAGCACGTTACTCTTTCTCCGCGGGAGAGGGCACATCCTGAACCTGGGCCACGGCATCTTGCAGAATACGCCGGTCGAAAACGCCAAACTTTTTATCGAGACCGGGCAGCAAACTTTAATCCATGATGCCACACCGATCGCCCAAGCCCGATGAAAGGCCAAATGTGACGATCGCTCATCCAAGCCCGCGGCAAATGCGTGAAGAACTTCATGTTGGCGAGGAATTTCTCGCCAAATACAACCGTCCCGGCCCGCGCTACACCAGCTATCCCACGGCGCCCGTATGGAATGATGCCTTCGGCCCGGGCGACCTCGAAAAAGTTCATGAAGAAGCCGAGCGCGCTCGCACGCCGGTTTCGCTTTACACGCACATTCCTTTTTGCGAGAGCCTTTGCCTTTTTTGCGCTTGCAACGTGGTGATTCAGAAAAACAAGGCCGTCGCACCACCCTATCTTGATGTCCTAAAACGCGAGATGGAACGCATCAGCCGCAGCGTCTCCAAAAATCGTCCAGTGGTGCAATTTCATTGGGGCGGAGGAACGCCAACCTATCTCACTCCCGAGCAGATCGAAGATCTCTTCGGCTTCACCCGCGAGCATTTCCATTTCTCTCCCGACGGCGAAATCGGCATCGAGGTCGATCCGCGCGTCACCTCGCTCGATCACCTCCGGATTTTGCGCAAGCTCGGATTCAACCGCCTGAGCATGGGCATCCAGGATTTCCACGCGGATGTGCAACAGGCGGTGCACCGCATTCAACCGTTCGAAATGACGCGCGACCTGCTTTTCGCCGCGCGCGAACTAGGATTTGACAGCATCAACGTGGATTTGATTTACGGCCTGCCTTACCAGACCCCCAGCACTTTTGCTCATACTGTGGAGCAGATTCTCGGCCTCGCTCCTGATCGGATTGCTCTCTTCAGCTACGCGCACGTTCCCTGGCTGAAAAAACAGCAAGGTTCCTTTGCCGCGCACCTGCCCGAAGGCATGGAAAAATTCGAAATTTTCCGCACCGGCCTTCTCAAGTTTCTCGATGCCGGCTACCTGTACATCGGCATGGACCACTTCGCCAAGCCCGGTGACGAGCTCGCCGTCTCGCAGCAAAATCGCACCCTACACCGGAATTTCCAGGGCTACACCACCAAAGCGGGCGCCGACCTCTACGGAATGGGCATCACCGCCATCAGCGGCATTCAAAACGCTTACGCGCAGAACTACCGCGATATTCCCTCTTGGGAAAAAGCTGTTTCCGAGCGCGGCCTCGCCACCATGCGCGGTTATCATCTCTCCGAGGAAGATCGCCTACGCCGCACCGTCATTAGCCGCTTGCTCTGCCACACCGTCGTCATCAAGGACGAAATTTCCCGCGAATTCGGGATCGACTTCGACGAGTATTTCGCCGACGAACTCCTCCACCTCGAACCTTCGCGGCAGGATGGTCTCGTGCTCCTCGAACGCGGCGAAATCCGGACCACTTGGCTCGGCCGTATTTTCATCCGCAACCTGGCCATGGTTTTCGATCCCTATCTCGAAAAACAGCAGCTCATTGCCAAGCCGCTCTTTTCGAAAACTCTGTGACCGCGCGAGGATGCTCACAGCATCGTGACTCGTCACGCCCAGGCACTGGTTGTAGGCGGGGGCATCTCCGGGCTCGTATGCGCCTACGCTCTCCGCAAGGCAGGCATTGAGGTTCAGTTGGTCGAAGCATCGGCACGCCCCGGCGGGGTCATTCATTCCATCAATCGCGACGGTTTCCTTCTCGAACTTGGCCCGCAAAGTTTCAGCGGGACGGCCGCGCTTCGCCAGCTCTCAAAGGAACTGGCCATCTCCGACCAGCTCCTCGAAGCGCCGCCCCGCGCGCCGCGCTTTGTTCTGGTTGACGGCGCGCTCCGGCCGGTCCCTCTGAGCCCGCCTGCGTTTTTTGCGAGCTCGCTCATCGACGGCGCAACGAAATGGGCGCTTCTTAGGGATATTTTCGACAAGAGCGTTCCGCCTGACGCCGACGAATCCGTCGCTTCCTTCGTTCGCAGAAAATTCTCCGCGCAGTTGCTCGATCGGCTCGTCGGTCCGTTTGTCTCTGGCATTTACGCCGGCGATCCGGAGCGGCTTAGCGTTCGTAGCGCCTTCCCCCAACTTTATGAAGCGGAAAAAGCCGCAGGCAGCGTCATCCGCGGCATGCTCCGCCTTGCAAAGGCCAAAAAAGGCCCGGGCGGCCGTCCCACGCTCCAGTCCTTTCGCGATAGCAATGAAACGTTGGTGCGCGCCATCTCAAACAATCTTGGCCCTGCTCTACAAACCCAAACCCTTGTTAGGGGAATTGCAAAGCGCGACGAAGATAGTTTCGAGATTGAACTGGAAGGCATGAGTGGGCAGAATTCCGTCACTGCAAAAGCGCTGATTCTGTGCACGCCGACGGATGTGGCGGGCACGCTCCTCGGCCAGCTCGACGCGCAATTTGAATCACTGCTAACATCGGTGGAATACGCTGCCGTCGCGGTGGTCTCTCTCGGCTATCGCAAAAACGATGTCGGCCATTCTCTCGATGGCTTTGGTTTCCTCGTGCCGCGCTCTGCGGGCCTCCGCGTTCTCGGCACGGTTTGGAATTCCTCGCTTTTCCCAGGCCGCGCCCCCCAGGGCCAAGCCTTACTGACGAGCTTCGTCGGCGGCGCCGCCGACCCTGCGGCGGCAAAACTGACGCCAGAAGAACTGGCAGCCTTGGTCCACCGCGAGATCTCCCCTCTTCTCTCCATCAAAAGTGAACCCAGTTTCTCGAATGTCACGATTTGGCCGCGCGCCCTGCCGCAGTATAATCTCGGCCACGGAGACCGCCTCGCCCGAATCGAGAAGCTGCAATCACAATTTCCCGGGCTCTGGCTCGCGGGAAACTATTTGCGCGGGCCGGCCATCGGTTCCTGCATCGAACAGGCCCTGGCCGTTGCAGAAAAAGTTCGTGCACGCCTCTTGGATTAAATTCCGTCGAGATCATCCAGTTGCCAGGCTCTGCCACATGCTCTGTCGATCACCGAAGAACCTGCAGGCGGCGGCCCTCAGCCCACGACCGCTCCGCGCGGGGTCGGCGGCGTCAGTCAGATCTCTATTTCGCTCTTCCCGAGTCCGCACCGTACCTCAGCGCCAAGCGCGTCTCCCGCCGTTCAGCCGCGTCGTTGAACCGTCGCCTCTCTTCCGGCGTTCTAAGGATCAACGGCGGTACGGGCTTGGGCTTCCGTGTATGCTCGTCAACCGCCACAAACGTTACATAGGCCGTGGTGGTATGTTTCCGCTCACCGGTCATCGCATTCTCTGAGTACACCTCGACGCCCACCTCCATCGATGTGCGGAATACCCGGTTCACTTGCGATTTCAAATTCACGATTTCACCCAGATTCACCGGATTGCGGAAGTCGATGTAGTCCACCGATGCCGTAACGACATAACTGTTGGAATGCCGGTGCGCGGCCAACGCCGCCGCCATGTCAACAAGGTGCATCACCTGTCCGCCGAGAAGTTTTCCCAGTGGATTGGTCTGCGCCGGGAGCACAATTTCTGTCATCTCTGAACGTGAAGCGTTGACCGGTTTCCCCGGCAGTTCCGTCTCGGGCTCTGTGTTGCTTCTGTTTTTCCGCTTCATGCCATCCTCTTGCTCCGGCGTGATGTTGGATGTCGCTGGCGCAACTCGTATAATACGAGACGTCTTATGACTGGACAAAAGAAAACCCGCCGACAGACGCTGGAAGAGTTCGTGGCAAACAAACCAGACGACGCCTTCTCTCGCTATGGCCTGGCCATGGAATGCATGAACAGCGGCGATCCCATTTCCGCCGACAAGCACTTCCGCGCGCTTCTTGAACACCATGCGGATTACATTCCCGCTTATCTGATGTACGGGCAACTTCTCGCCCGCGAGTCCCGCACGGGGGAAGCGAAGCAGGTCCTTTCGGTGGGCATCGCCGCAGCCATAAAGGAGAACGACCAGCATGCCCGCTCCGAAATGGAAGCGCTACTCACCGAGCTTTCCTGAGGAGGGCGGGCAGAAACGCAGGAATACGAGCCCCGCACCCTCACCCCCCATTGCATGCATGAATATAAAAACAAAGCACTTATAGAAATTGTATTTCGTAACCAATTGATTCTATAGGATGCGATTTTGATGGCAAAGGCAGGGCAAGCCCAGAAACGGTGGCCGGAAAAAGAAAAAGCGGCAGAACAGCTGCCGCACGCTAAACAGACTTATCTATGAGTTTACTTATACCATTCGAAAGCCTAGGAAAACTTTGCAGTTTTTCAGGCGTTGCCGTCCCAACGGCTGGATACCTGCAACCCCCTGCAAGCGCTCTTATTTTGCCGAGCTCTCATGGCAAGCCACAAGTCAGCCCTTTCCTTGGTATCATCTTGACTTGGGACCTATGTGGCCTGAACGCATTCCGCTGTTTCCGCTGAACGTCGTCCTCCTCCCCGGCGCGGAAATGCCCCTGCATATTTTCGAGCCCCGCTACCGCCAGATGCTGAAAGATTGCCTTAAGGAAAAGTCAGAGTTCGGCATGCTCCTCGCCCTTCCCAAAGGAGTAGCGCGCGTTGGCTGCACGGCCCAAGTCCTCGAAGTGGTCAAGCGTTACGAGGATGGCCGCATGGATATCCTGACGGTTGGCCGCGCGCCCTTTCGCGTCGTCGAAGTTCTCAATCAAAACCCGCTCCTCGAAGGGCAGGTCGATTACCTCGAGGACCGCGACTCCCGGTTGAACCCTCGTATTCAGCGCGAGCTGGTGGAACTTTTCGAAGCCTGTCATACGCTGGTCTACGGCGATTATCCGAAGAACCTCGAAGGCGCCCCTCCAGAAGAGCTTTCTTACCTAGTTGCGGGCGCGCTGCCCATGGAACTATTGTGGAAGCAGCAGATTCTCGAGCTGCGTAATGAGGCCGAGCGCCAGGAGCGTCTCGTCGGGTATCTTCGCCAATGGGCGCCGCATCTACAGAAAGCAGAAGCCTTGCGTCAGCGCGCGGGAGGAAATGGACACGGTTTGAATTGATTTGATGCTGTGTGGTCCGGCTCGGCCGGACTGCGGAATGGGTCCCCAATGACGGCAAGCAATTCCCTGCAATCTTCAGGGCAATCGAGACCGCGCACGCTCGGCGAGCTGAAGCGCATTCCCGATTTCGATCCCCGCGGCGTTTCCCGTTCCGTCAAGGACGAACTCCGCCGCAATCTTCTGCGCGCCATCGAAAAAGACGAGACGCTTTTTCCCGGCGTCCATGGCTACGAAGACACCGTAATTCCGCAAATCGTTAATGCCCTGCTCTCTCGACACAATTTTATTCTTCTCGGCCTCCGCGGCCAGGCCAAGAGCCGCATTCTCCGAGGCCTCATCCACTTGCTCGATGCGGAGATGCCTGTCATCGCGGGCTGCGAAATCAACGACGATCCGCTGAAGCCCATTTGCCGCGCTTGCCGCGAAAAAATTGCCGCCGATGGCGACAACACACCCATTTCTTGGATGCCACGGGACAATCGCTTCGTCGAGAAGCTCGCTACTCCCGACGTCACCATGGCCGACATCATCGGGGATATCGATCCCATTCGCGCGGCTCGCGGCGGCCGCGATCTCTCCGACGAACTTACGATTCACTACGGCCTTCTCCCTCGAGCCAATCGCGGCATCTTCGCCATCAACGAACTTCCTGACCTTGCCGGGAAAATCCAAGTCGGACTTTTCAATATCATGCAGGAAGGCGACATCCAGATTAAGGGCTATCCCCTGCGTCTCCCGCTCGACGTGCTCCTCGTCTTCACCGCCAATCCCGAGGACTACACGGCGCGCGGCAAAATCATCACCCCGCTCAAAGACCGCATCGGCGCCGAGATTCGCACGCACTATCCCTCGACTCTTGAAGAAGGCATGACCATCACGGCACAGGAAGCCTGGATCGGCCGCGATTCCGGACGGAAAATCGACGTGCCTCAATATCTGCGCCAGGTCGTCGAAGAGATTGCATTTCAGGCGCGCGAGGACAAGCGCGTTGACCGCCGCTCCGGTGTAAGCCAGCGCCTTCCGATAACGACTCTGGAGAGCCTCGTCAGCAGCGCCGAGCAGCGCGCCGCGCGCACGGGCGAAAAATCGGCCGTCGCGCGCGTTGCCGATGTGTACGCCGCGCTTCCCGCGATCACCGGAAAAATGGAGCTCGAATATGAAGGCGAACTCAAAGGCGCCGACACCATCGCCCGCGAGCTCATTCGAACCGCGGTCGGCCGCGTCTTCAGCAAACACTTCGCCGAGGTTAATTTCCAACCCGTCATCCAATGGTTCGAATTGGGCGGCGAACTCAAACTGCCCGATCTGGCCACGACGAGCGAACGCAGTCAGCAACTCTCGCGAATTCAAGGCCTGATGGAACACGTTGGACGGCTCGGCGTTCAGGATCGCAAAGACGCCGGCGCATCGTCGGCCGCCGCCGAAATGATTCTCGAGGGGCTATGGGCGCACCGCCGCATCGGCCGCAGCGAAGAGCGCGGCTTCTACGCCGAAAAACCGCGCCAGCCCGAACAACGCGAATCGCGCGAAGGCCCGCCCCGTCCGCCGCGCCGCCAATTCAACTGACGACACGACGACGGGACGTCAACCTGAGGAGCATCGCGACGAGGGATCTTTCTACCATGCCAAAGATAGCTGAGAGACTAGGCCGATGAAATTCATCCGGTACGGGAAATACACGGGCGAACCCGCCGAGGCCATCGACCTCGAAGAACTCGTCAAGCGTCTCGGCGATTTTTTCCTGCAGAGCGGCTTCGAATCACAATTCTACGGCGTTTCCCAAATGGATCCCGAGCGCTCGATGGAAGCGCTACGCGAAGCCGTCCTCCGCGCGCTCCAGGAAGGCGACCTCCTGCCTGAAAACGCCATGAGCGAAGAGCTCCGCAAAATGCTGCAAGATCCCGCAGCCATAGACAGCCAGGCCGTCAAGGATCTCATCGACAAGCTCATCGAGCGCCTGGCCAATGAAGGCTTCATCAACCCCAATCAGCCACCCCAAGTCACGCCGCCGCCCCAAACATCGGCGCGCGGCCAACTCGGCCAGCCGCAAGATCGCCAAACCGAGGCGCGCTTCGAGATCACCGACAAGACCATCGATTTTCTGGGGTTCAAAACTCTGCAGGACTTGCTCGGTTCACTCGGCCGCAGCAGCTTCGGCCGCCATGACACGCGCGATCTTGCAACAGGCATCGAATCCGGCGGTGTATCCCGCCGCTACGAATTCGGCGACACGCTGAACATGGACATCAGCGAAACGCTATTCAACGCCGTGCGCCGCGAAGGCGCGAAAGTTCCCATCGAAATGACCTACTCCGACCTCATGGTCCACCAGTGCGAATACCAGAGCTCCTGCGCCACCGTGGTCCTTCTCGATTGCAGCCACAGCATGATTCTCTACGGCGAAGACCGCTTCACTCCCGCCAAGCGCGTGGCCATGGCGCTTTCGCACCTCATTCGAACGCAGTACCCCGGTGACTCTCTTAGCCTCGTTCTCTTCCACGACTCCGCCGAGGAAGTTCCTCTCGGCGAACTCGCCCGCGTTCAGGTCGGCCCGTATTACACGAACACGCGCGAAGGCCTGCGGATGGCCCAGCGCATCCTTCTACGGCAGAAGAAAGACATGCGCCAGATCGTCATGATCACCGACGGCAAGCCGTCCGCTCTGACACTCGAAGACGGCCGCATCTACAAAAACGCTTTTGGACTCGATCCCTTTGTTGTCGGCCAAACGCTTGAAGAAGTGAACAAATGCAAACGCGCCGGCATTATGATCAACACCTTCATGCTTGCCAGCGATTATTCGCTTGTCCATTTCGTCCAGAAAATCACCGAAATGTGCCGCGGCAAAGCATATTTCACCACGCCCTACACCCTCGGCCAATATCTGTTGATGGATTACATGTCCCGCAAAACCAAGCAGATCCACTAGCGGACAAGACATATCTGGCTTCGCGACCCTTCAAATCATGTATCTTTGGCTTGAAGAAATCGAGCTTGGACGACGGTGCGGCGTCTTGGTCTCTTCTCGGTCGCCCGAAGGCTATGCGGGGCCTACCGAGACGAGCCGTCGTCCAAGCCCAATCGTGGATTGTCCGAAGACGGAACGGGCAATCCCATTTTCGGGCAATCCGAGACAGCGGCGGGAGAGACTCGGAGGCTATGTAATTGAAAAGATTAGGGCTAAGATGAAGGGCAACGAGGCAGAACAGTTGCGCTCTAGAAAGCGTAAGTACCTATATATATGGACATCCAACGACCATCCAACGCGCGCGCAAAGAAAATCAGGCGCATCATCTATGGCACCGTGGCATTCCTCCTTGTGGGAGGGGTGACGTATGGGCTGTCGCGGCTACGGCCGGCGGCGCCAACCGTAGACCGGGCGACGATCTGGCCCGATGAAGTGAAGCGCGGCCCCATGCTGCGGGAGGTCCGCGGACTGGGGACGCTTGTTCCCGAAGACATCCGGTGGATTGCGGCACAGACGGATTCGCGTGTTGACCGCTGGGTACTGCGACCGGGGGCTATCGTCAAGCCAGGTTCCATCATTATGGAACTGAGTGACCCGACCTTACAGCGAGAGACGCTGGACGCGGAATTCCAGCTCAAAGGCGCGGAAGCAGACTACGCAAACCTTAGAGTGCAGGTGGACAGCGAACTGATGAACCAAAAGGCAACAGAAGCGGGAGTGCGGAGCGATTACGAACAAGCGAAGATCCAGCACGAGGTGGACGCAAAACTGTTGAAGGAAGGTCTCGCGGCGGACGTCACGGAACGGCTGTCCCGAGTTAAGGAACAGCAGCTTGCGATTCGCGTGCAGCTCGAGGGCGAACGAACGAAAATTGCCACGGATTCCGCGAATGCGCGGCTGGCCGCACAGCAGGCAAAAATCGACGAACAGAAAGCCCTGTATCAATTGAAGAAGAGCCAATTGGACGCGCTGCACGTCCGTGCGGGCATCGATGGCGTATTGCAGCTAGTGCCCGTGGACGTCGGGCAGCACATTACCCCCGGCACAAACCTTGCGCGCGTGGCGGATCCCAAGAAACTCAAAGCGGAGATCAAGATCGCCGAAACCCAGGCCAAAGACGTGGCCATCGGACAAAAAGCCACGATTGACACGCGGAACGGCGTGGTAACGGGCCACGTTTCGAGGATCGATCCTTCGGTGGTGAACGGCACGGTGACGGTGGACGTGGCAATCACCGATCCGCTGCCGAATGGGGCGAGGCCGGACTTGAGCGTGGATGGAACGGTGGAGCTTGAAAACCTACGAGACGTGCTTTTCGTGGGGCGGCCCGTGCATGGGCAGGCGGACAGTACCATCGGAATCTTCAAGATTGTGGATGACGGAGCCGAGGCGGTGCGCGTCAATGTAAAGCTGGGTCGGAGCTCGGTGAATACGATTGAGGTCGTACAGGGATTGAAGGTCGGCGACAAGGTGATTCTGTCAGATATGTCGGCCTGGGACAACTTCGACCGGATCCGGCTGAGATAGACGGTTGGCACTGTGAGACTTGCTGGGGCTTGAGATTTTTGGTTTTGGGGTGGTTCGAAGAGTTGAGGGGTTGGCCGGCGGAGGAAAAACATGGCCACGGTCTGGCAGGACGTGCGCTACGGCCTGCGGATGCTTGCGAAAAATCCCGGATTCACGCTGATCGCGATTCTGACGCTGGCGCTGGGCATCGGAGCGAACACGGCGATCTTTTCTATCTTGAACCAGGTGATGCTGCGCCGGCTTCCGGTTCGCCATCCGGAAGAACTGGTGGTGCTGAAATCGCCCGGCCCCAAGCGCGGGCACGTGTGGGACGATGGCGACGATTCGGAAATTTTTTCCTACCCACTTTACAAAGGCCTGGCAAAAAACACGACGGTATTCGGCGGAGTCATCGCACAGTTTCCATTTTCCGCGAGCATCGCCAGCCACGGGCAAACCGAGCGGGGCTCGGGCGAACTTGTAACCGGGAATTACTTCGATGTGCTTGGTGTGCGTCCTGCGCTTGGACGGGTGCTGTCACCGGCCGATGACGATGTTCAAGGAGCCCATCCGGTTTTGGTGCTGAGCCACGCTTATTGGCTGCGCCATTTCGCGGGCGAGGCGGGCGTGCTCGATCAGGCCATCCTTGTAAACAATTCCGAAATGACCATCGTGGGCGTAGCGCAGGCTGGGTTCACGGGCATCCAGGTGGGGCAGACGCCGGACATTTTTGTTCCTATGACGATGAAGGCCCAGATGACGCCAATCCGCAATGGATTGGACGACTGGAATGATTCGTTCCTGGCGGTGCTAGCGCGCCGGAAACCGGGCGTGTCGGTCGAACAAGCCCAGGCCGGGATCAATGTTGACTACCCAGGGCTGCTGGAGCAGCAAGCCGCAACCCTTCACTTTCGCGCAGGGGTGAAGGACAAGCAGGAATTTCTAGGCAAAAAGATTGTGTTGCATCCTGGGGCGCAGGGCAGAACTGTTGTGCAGCGAGATTCCGGTCCTGCGCTGATGGCGCTGTTTGGCATGGTCGGAATGGTTTTGCTGATTGCGTGCACGAATGTGGCAAATCTATTGATCGCCAAGGCCGCGGCGCGGCAGAGAGAGTTCGCCATTCGAACGGCGCTAGGCGCCACGCGGGGCCGGATGATGCGGCAGTTGATGGTGGAAAGCCTGCTTTGCGCATTGGGAGGGGGCGGCTTAGGGCTGATTTTGGGCGTCTGGCTGATGAACATTTTGACCCAAGCCGTCGTTACAGAAGGCATAGTGCAGGGGATTACTGCAAAAGTGGATGGGAGCATCCTGGGATTTGCGCTGGCGGCGACGGGGACATCGGCGATTCTTTTCGGACTGATCCCCGCCTGGCGAGTGGCGAAGAGTGGCGTTTCACAGATGCTGAAAGACCAGGGTTCGAACGCGTCTGCTGGGCCAGGGCATGTGCGTTTCCGCAAAGTTCTTGTAGCAGGACAAGTGGCGTTTACGTTGTTGCTGCTCGTGGGATCGGCGCTGTTTGCCAAGACCTTGTGGAACCTGAGGCAGCAGAACCTGGGACTGAGCACGGAGAACTTGATTACATTTTCGATTTCGCCGGAGTTGAGCGGCTACGACGCAGCAAAGACGGTGACCCTGATTGATGGACTCAGAGAAAGGCTCTATGGCCTGCCGGGAGTGCTGGGAGTCGGGTCCGCGCAGATTCCCGTGCTGACCGGAACCGATATGGGCGGAAACATTACGGTGGAAGGCCGCCAAAACCTGGACACCGATGACCGGCACGTGAATTTTGACGCAGTGAGCCCGGACTTTTTCTCGACGATGCGGATCCCGCTGGTAGCGGGGCGGGAATTCAACAACGGAGACGCCGGAACAAGCACCAAAGTCGCGATCATCAACGAAGCCATGGCAAAAGAATTCTTTCCGAAGAGAAATCCGATCGGGGTGCACTTTGCACTGGGCGGAGGAAATGATGTCAAGCCTAACATAGAGATCGTTGGGGTCGTGAAGAATGCCAAAGAGATGCATGTCCGGGACGCGGAGCGGCCCTATTTCTATCAGCCATATTCACAATTTGGAAAGCTCTTCGGCATGACTTTCTACGTCCGCAGTCAACAAGATCCGCTGCTGATTGCGAACGCCATGCGTGAGACGGTCCGGCAGGCGGATGCGAACCTTCCGGTGTACGATTTGAAGACGGTTCAGCGTGTCGTGGACGCAGATTTATTTGCAGAGCGCGTTATCGCGGGACTTTCCGGGGCATTCGGCGGGCTGGCGGCGCTGCTGGCGGCGCTGGGAATTTACGGAGTGCTGGCGTACTTGGTCGTCCAGCGCACGCGTGAAATCGGAATCCGAGTGGCTCTCGGAGCGGCCACTGGCCAAGTACGAGCGCTAGTTTTCAAAGAAGTTGGCGGAATGTTGATTGCGGGTACGGTGATTGGATTGCCGCTGGCGTATGGACTGGCGCGGCTCAGCGAATCGCTGCTCTTCGGGGTGCACGCCCGCGACCCTGGGACGTACGTGATATCGCTCGGCGTGATTGCTCTGGTCGCGTTTATCGCGTGCTATGTGCCATCGCGGCGAGCGACGCGGATCGACCCGATTGTGGCTTTGCGCTACGAATAGGGATGTAGATTGATCGCGGGCACAAAGGATTTCGTTCGAACTGTCTTCGAATTGAAGGAGAAAAAATGGCGGACATCAACAGCACGCTGATCAAGATGGAAAGTGTAAAGAAGGTTTTCTACACCGACGAGGTGGAAACGCACGCTTTGTCGGAGATTCACCTGGAGATCATCAAGGGACAGTACATTTCGATTGCGGGTCCGTCGGGCTGCGGCAAGTCGACGCTGTTGTCGATTCTGGGGCTCCTGGACTCTCCGACGGGCGGCACGTACACGCTCAACGGGCAGCCGGTGGCAAACCTGTCGATCAGCGAGCGCACGCGCATTCGCAATCGCGAAATCGGGTTTATTTTTCAGGCCTTCAACCTGATCGGTGACCTCACGGTGTACGAGAATGTCGAGCTTCCGCTGACCTACCGTGGCACGAGCGCGGCGGAACGGAAGCAGAAAGTGCAGCACGCGCTCGAGCGCGTGGGCATGGCGCACCGGTTGCGGCACTATCCATCGCAACTGTCCGGCGGTCAGCAGCAGCGTGTTGCCGTGGCGCGCGCATTGGTGGGCGACCCGCTGATCCTGATGGCTGACGAGCCCACGGGAAACCTGGACTCGAAAAACGGCGAAGCCGTGATGGAACTGCTGCGGGATTTGCACCGCAACGGCGCGACGATTTGCATGGTCACGCACGACCAGCGCTACGCGAATTTCGCGGAACGCACGATTCACTTGTTTGACGGCCGGATCGTCGAGGAGACGCAAGAAGCTCGAGTGGGCGCCTGACGACGGTTGGTGGTGACATCGGAAATCTGAAAACGAAATGGCCTGAGTTTCATTGGGACAGGTGACGTGTGTCGATTTGCTGACGGAGTGGCGCCGCTAGAAGGAGCGATACCATGCAGAACATCTGGCAGGACGTCCGCTACGGAGCGCGCATGCTCTGGAAGCATCGTCTCGCGACGCTCGTTTGTGCCGTCGCACTTGCGCTAGGTATCGGGGCGAATACCGCGATGTTCAGCGTAGCCGAAGCGTTCCTGTTACATTCAGTGCCTTTCGAAAATGCCGACCGAATCGTAGCCATGGTGAACGTGCGGCCGCAACAGAACATCGACAGGAATCCAGTCGCACCGGCGACCTATCTCGATTGGCAGACGCAAGCAAAATCCTTTGAGCAACTGGGCGCCTACGAATGGCATGAGGTGAACTTGACCGGCAATCGTGAGCCGGAGAAGGTCCAGGCGTTTGACGTAACGACAAATTTCTTCGGGCTTCTGGGTGTTCAGCCGAAAATGGGCCGGACGTTTCTGCCTGAAGAAGAACAGCCGGGAAAAGATCAGGAAATGATTCTGAGCTATGGCCTGTGGGAGCGGCGCTATGGTTCCGATCCGAATATTCTGAACAAGATCGTCAAGGTGGATGGCAAGAGTTTCATCGTCGTGGGAGTGATGGGCAAGGGCTTTGATTTTCCCATGCCCGCTGAAGCGTGGGTCCCTTTGGCTCTTGACGTGAAGCAAAGATCGGAACGGGCCTCACGCTATATTTGGGTCCTGGGCAAGCTGAGACCGGATACCTCGATCAAGCGAGCTGCTGCGGAAATGGGAGCCATTGCGCAGCGAGAAACTGATGCGTATCCGGATTCCTACAAGGGCTGGCAGCTTCGTGTGATGCCGGTGCGCGAATTTGCAAACAGCGATCTCACACGGCAGTACACGCTACTGCTGATGGGCGCTGTTGGGTTCGTGCTATTGATCGCCTGCGCCGACGTCGCCAACGTGCAGTTCGCGCGTGTTTCCGGCCGTCAGAGAGAACTTGCGGTACGGACCGCCATGGGAGCGAGCCGCGCGCGGATCGTATGTCAATTGCTGACGGAGAGCATTCTCTTGGCCCTGCTCGGCTCCGTGGCGGGCTTGCTGTTCGCACAGTGGGACATCGCCCTGATCCTGGCGCACATGCCCGCGGACGTGGCCAAGTACGTTGCCGGATGGAAGACCATCAGCCTCGATTCCGGCGCGTTTCTTTTTACTCTGGCCATCGCGCTGTTCAGCGGCATTCTTTCTGGAATTGCGCCGGCATTGCTGACCTCGCGCAGAAATGTTAGCGAAACCCTGAAAGAAAGCGGCCGGGGTTCTTCGGCGGGCCGGGCGCGTCATCGCTTGCGCAACGTCCTCGTCGTCGCGGAAATTTCACTTTCCCTTGTCCTTCTAGTCGGAGCAGGCTTGCTGGTAAAGAATTTTACCTCCCTGATTAGCGTGAATGAGAGATATCGCCCGGAGTCACTGCTCACGCTGAACCTGAGCTTGCCGCAACTGCAGTATAAGGCGCAGACGGGTAGAGTGTCGTTCCATGAGCAAGTGCTGCAACGACTTTCGACAATACCGAACGTTCAATCGGCGGCGACGGTTACGCACGTTCCTTATTCGGACGGAGGCGGAGTGGGCACGAGAGTTTTTTCCATCGAAGGCCGCCCGGCCACCGATCGCGGTGAAATGCGCAGCGCCATCGTCCAAACCATAAGTCCGAACTATTTTGGATTGATGCAGATTACCCAGCGTGAGGGACGCGAGCTCGCGGATTCGGATGCCGAAGGTACGCTGCCCGTAGCGGTGATCAGCAGGAGCCTGGCACGGCGGTATTTTCCGAGTGAAAACTCGCTGGGAAGAAAGCTAAAGATCGGGCAAGTCGACGACAGTTCGCCATGGCTGACTATTATTGGGATCGTGGATGACGTGCACTACAGCTGGATCGAGAAGGACGAGGTCCCGACAATCTACCGATCCTACCGGCAATCGCCGCCCTTCTACGCCTCGCTGGTGTTGCGCACTGGCCGCGATCCTCTATCTCTGGTCCCCGCGGTGCGCGGCCAGATTGCTACGGTGGATCCAGACTTGCCACTGTTCAACATTGAGCCGCTGGACAAGGTCATTAGCGATTCGATTGTCGGGATAGCTTACGTTGCCGTCATGATGGGCGTTCTGGGTATCATCGCGCTAGTGCTCGCCTCGGTCGGCGTATACGGCGTGATGTCCCATGCGGTAAGCGAGCGAACTAACGAAATCGGGATTCGCATGGCCATGGGAGCCACGGCAAACGACATTCAGCGGCTGGTTTTGGGAAGGGGAGCGTTGCTTACCCTAGTCGGAATGGCCATCGGACTCCCGGTTGCGTTCGCTCTGGCGAACGCCCTCTCCAGCCTGCTCTTCGGAGTGAAGGTGACCGATCCGGTGGCTTTCATCGTCATTCCACTGGTGCTAGCGGGCGTGTCCACTCTGGCGTCGTACATTCCGGCGCGGCGCGCCTTGCGAGTTGACCCCATCGTTGCGCTGCGGTACGAGTAACATAGAATAGTTGCATGCGACGCAGGCAGCGCCGGGAAACGATATCCATCCTTCGAATCATAAGGAGTTGGCGTGGAACTATTAATTCAACTGCGGAATCTGGAAAAGGCGATTGAGGCGGGGCCAAACAAATTTTTCCTGTTGCGGAGGGTAAATCTCGACATTCGGCCGGGAGAATTTGTCACCATCATGGGCCCCTCCGGCGCCGGGAAGTCCACGTTGTTGAGCATCATCGGCATGCTGGACGGCGCGTGGACGGGCGACTATTACTTTCTTGGAGAGCCGGTTCACAAACTCAACGTCAAGAAACGCAACGAGCTGCACAAAGCGAACATCGGCTTTGTTTTTCAGAGTTACCACCTGATTGACAACTTGACGGTCTTCGAAAACCTGGAGGTGCCGCTTTCCTACAAGAACGTGCCCCACAAGGAGCGAGTCAGCCTCGTGTGCGACACACTTGACCGATTCCACATCGTCGGGAAAAAAGATCTATTTCCAAACCAGCTCTCCGGCGGCCAGCAGCAACTCGTCGGTGTGGCGCGTGCCGTCATCCTCAATCCTAAACTGATCCTCGCTGACGAGCCGACGGGAAATCTGCACTCCGCGCAAGGGGAAGAGATCATGGAGCTTTTCAAGAGGCTGAATGACGCGGGTACGACGATCATTCAGGTGACGCACTCCGAAAGGAATGCCTCCTATGGGCACCGGATTATTCAGCTGAAAGATGGCTGGGTAGTTAGCGACAGTTCCACCGTGGGCGCGCGCGCCAGCGAAGCACAACCAGCGTGAGCCGGCAACCGGCAATTTCCATGGAGGGTTCCGATGACGACAGGTCTCCAGAACCTTCGCTCCCCGTTCCGCACGGTGATGAAGAGTCCCGGCTCCCGGCCGTGCCTGGTGGCCGGCAGTAGGGTAGACTTCGCACACAGATTCGAATGAAGACAACCACGCCGCAGCCCTATCGAGTTCTTCTGGCAGATGATCAGGCGGACATTCGCGACGCTCTTCGTTTGTTGCTCAAGCGCGAGGGCTATGAGACACAAGCCGTCGCTTCACCCGCGGAAGCACTGAGCGCCATCCAGGCGCGCGAGTTCGACGCCGTGCTGATGGACCTCAATTACGCGCGGGACACCACCTCAGGGCAGGAAGGTCTCGATCTGCTCACGCACATCCAAATGCTGGATAGCACGCTCCCAGTCGTGGTCATGACCGCCTGGAGCAGCATTGAAATTGCCGTTGAGGCCATGCGCCGCGGCGCGCGCGACTTCGTGCAGAAGCCTTGGGAAAATACGCGATTGCTGTCGATCCTGCGAACACAGATCGATTTGCGGCAGGCGCTTCGGCAAGCTTCGCGGCTGGAAGCTGAAAATCGAATCCTGCGCGCAGAATCGCGGCCTACATTTCTGGCCAAATCTGCCGCGATGGCGCCGGTCTTGGAATTAATCGGGCAGATTGGGCCCTCTGATGCGAACGTGCTGATAACCGGCGAACACGGCACAGGCAAAGAAGTCGTGGCGCGAACCCTTCATGCTTTGTCCGGGCGAACTTCAAAGCCAATGGTCACGGTAAATGCGGGCGGATTGTCTGAGGGCGTTTTCGAGAGCGAACTCTTCGGCCACGTGAAAGGCGCCTTTACGGATGCGCGCTCCGACCGCGTCGGGCGCTTCGAGCTCGCCGACGGCAGCACGTTGTTTCTCGACGAAATTGCGAACGTTCCGCTCAACCTGCAAGCTAAGCTGCTGCGTGTTCTGGAAACCGGCGATCTCGAACGCGTCGGCTCGTCTACAACACGCCGAGTGAACGTGCGTGTCCTGGCAGCCACCAATGCCGACATCAATGCGGAAACAGCCGCGGGAAGGTTCCGTCAGGATTTGCTTTTTCGGCTCAATACCATTGAGATTCAACTGCCGCCGTTGCGGGATCGCCGCGAGGACATCGATCTGCTGGCGCACCATTTTCTCCATGGCTATTCGCAACGGTATCGTAAGAGTATTGCGGGCTTCGATCCCGCGGCGATGAAGGCTTTGCACGATCATCCATGGCCGGGTAATGTGCGTGAACTCGACCACGCCGTCGAACGTGGCGTGCTTCTCTCGCCCGGACCATCCGTGCGTGCGGCGGACCTGGGACTGCGCGCGCCCTCTGCGGGCGGCAGCGCCAAGCTGGAAGAAATGAGCCTAGATGAAGTCGAGCGGTACCTCATCCAACGAACGCTTTCCCGTCACGAAGGAAATATCAGCCAGGCGGCCAAGTCCCTCGGTTTGAGCCGTAGCGCCATGTACCGGCGTCTGCAAAAATACGGGCTGGAATGAAGCAGCTCACTTATGAGCGCCGCATCCAGCTGCTCGCGCTGGCCGCAGGCTTTCCGGGTTCACTGATCGCATTGATTCTTCTCTGGACCGGACGTTTTTCTTCCGGGGCTGTCTGGACACTCACCTTTCTCATCTTCTCTCTCTGGTTAGGATTCGCGTTTTCCCTGACCAATCGGGTGGTCTTTTCACTGCAGACGCTTTCGAATCTTCTTGCCGCTTTGCGAGAAGAAGATTTTTCGCTCCGGGCTCGCGGCGCAAGAAGCGACGACGCCATGGGTGAAGTCATGATTGAAGTGAACGCGTTGAGCGAGACGCTTCGCCAGCAGCGCTTGGGCGCGTTGGAGGCTACCGCGCTTCTGCGCACGGTCATGGAAGAGATCGACCTGGCCGTTTTTACCTTCGACAACAACTGCAAACTGCGGCTGGTCAATCGAGCGGGAGAGCGCTTGCTGGCGCGGCCGGAAGAGAGGCTGCTCGGTTTTACGGCAGGAGAGTTGGGACTGGGCGGCTGCCTGGAAGGAGAACCTGCGCGCACCATGGAATTAGCGTTCCCCGGAGGTTCCGGCCGCTGGGGGCTGCGGCGGGGCTCGTTTCGACAAGGCGGTTTGCCGCACCATCTCCTGGTGCTGAGCGATTTGAGTCGTACGTTGCGCGACGAGGAACGCAAAGCATGGCAGCGGCTCATCCGTGTTCTGGGCCACGAACTAAACAACTCGCTCGCACCGATACAGTCCGTCGCACAAGGGTTGGAAAGTGAGCTTCAGAGCGCCCTCAAATCTGCGGACATGCAAACCGAGGCTTCCGTTTCCATTTTGGATGATCTGCGGCAGGGGTTGAGCATCATTCGATCCCGCACCGAAGCGCTCGGCCGATTCATGGCTGCGTATGCACAACTTGCTCGTCTGCCACAACCGAAACTGTTGCCGGTTAATGTCCCGGACTGGATTGGGCGTACGGCCAAGCTGGAGACGCGCGTGAAGGTCATTCTTGTTGAGGGCCCGAATATGGTGATTTCGGCGGATGGAGATCAGCTGGAGCAATTGCTGATTAACCTGATTCGAAACGCGGCGGACGCCACGATCGAGAATCATGGAGAAGTTCGTGTCGGCTGGTCGCGGCACGGCTCCCTTCTAGACGTCTGGGTCATCGATGACGGCCCGGGCTTGCCAAATACCACGAATCTTTTCGTTCCATTCTTCACGACTAAACCTGGAGGCTCGGGCATTGGCCTTGTTCTCAGCCGCCAAATCGCCGAAGCCCACGGTGGCGAGCTCACCCTGAAGAACCGCTCGGATGGACACGGTTGTGAGGCACGTCTTCGACTGCCCATCTGACAGTCACGTTCGTTTCATGCCTCGCGTAAACGTAGTGTGCTTCTTGGCCAATCCACAAGTGACATCTTAACGAAACGTGATGTTCCAAATCGGGAAGACCGTTTGGCCTCTTCTTCGCGCAGGGTTTTCTAAGTTTCGCCAATTCAAGCTACTAGAGAGGCGGGGGCGCGTCGACTGAATTGGGCCCAATCGCATCCTAAATAGAGTTGACTTAGTCTGCTGAGAGGTTTTCTTCTCCCTTACGAATTCCTTAGCTACAATTCACCACTTCTTAAGCCTGTCGGCTTTAGGATCAATGCGGAGAGTGCGGTGACGGATCTTATCTATATTCTGGTGACAGTGCTCTTTTTTGGCGCGGCCATCCTCTACCTGCGTGCTTGCGAACGCTTAAAGTAAGACGGAGAACGTTATGCTGGAGAACGTCCTGCTCATGGTCATTTGTGTGCTGCTTCTCGGGTACTTGCTAACCGCCTTGCTAAAACCGGAGAAATTCTGACTATGACCGCGAATGGCTGGTTCCAGATTGGCCTGTTCCTTACGCTGGTTTTTCTGATTACCAAACCGCTCGGCCTCTTTCTTGTCCGAGTCTTTGAGCGGAAACGCACGTTTCTTGATCCCGTTTTGCGGCCGGTGGAAAAGCTCATTTATCGCATCTCGGGAATCGATGAAAGCGTCGAAATGCCCTGGACGCAGTACGGAATCACCATGTTGATCTTCAGCGGTGTGTCCATGGTTTTGCTCTATCTCCTTGAGCGCGTGCAGGCGTGGCTTCCCCTGAACCCTCAAAGACTCACGAATGTCGCCTCGGATCTCGCCTGGAATACGGCTGCCTCTTTCACGACCAACACAAACTGGCAGGCGTATACGCCCGAAACAACTATGAGCTATCTCACACAGATGGCCGGGCTTGCCTATCACAACTTTGCTTCCGCGGCCGTTGGCATCGCCTTGGCCATTGCCTTCATCCGCGGAATTTCGCGTCGCGAATCGCAGACCATTGGCAACTTCTGGGTCGACCTGACGCGCTGCTTCTTGTGGGTGCTGCTGCCTTTTTGCCTTGTAGGATCGCTTGCTTTCATTTCCCAGGGAGTGGTGCAGAACCTCAAGCCCTACGCCACGGTTCAGCTCCTGGAGCCCCAGATCGTTCAGACGCAAGGAGCAGACGGCAAGACCGTAACGCACACGGTCACGCAACAAGTAATTGCCCTCGGACCAACAGCTTCCCAAGAAGTGATCAAGGAATTTGGGACGAACGGCGGCGGATTTTTCTACGCCAACAGCGCCCATCCGTACGAAAATCCGACGCCCCTGACAAACTTTTTGGAACTGGTTTTGATCTTCGCGATTCCCTCCGGCTTGACATACACACTTGGCCGGATGACGGGTTCTGCCCGGCACGGGTGGGCCGTCTGGGCCGCGATGGCCGCGCTGTTTCTAGTCGGCGTGAGCACCGCGTATTGGTCGGAGTCCCGAGGAAACCCTTTGCTGCCGGGAACCGATCAACATGCCAGCGATCTGCAAGCCGGCGGAAACATGGAAGGGAAAGAAGTTCGCTTCGGAATCGCAAACTCCGCGCTTTTTGCCACGGTTACGACGGATGCCAGTTGCGGAGCCGTGAACGGGCAGCATGATTCCTTCACTCCGCTGGGCGGCATGATTCCCCTTTTAAATATCATGCTTGGTGAGGTCATTTTCGGCGGTGTCGGCTCCGGCCTCTACGGGATGCTCGTCTTTGTCATTCTCGCGGTCTTCATCGCGGGCTTGATGGTTGGGCGGACGCCAGAGTATCTAGGCAAAAAGATCGAGGCCTACGACGTAAAGATGGCCATGCTTTCGGTTCTGATCTCTTCGCTCACAATACTGGTGTTCACGGCCATTGCGGTCGTCGCGAAGTTCGGCACTTCAAGCATCGCCAACCCCGGCCCTCACGGTTTCTCCGAGATTCTGTATGCCTTCACTTCCTCGGTCGGCAACAATGGCTCGGCGTTTGGGGGGATCAACGCGAATACGCCTTGGTACAACAGAAGCACTGGTTTTGCCATGCTGCTCGGCAGATTTTTTGTCGTAATTCCGATTCTCGGCATTGCAGGGAATCTCGCAAGGAAGAAAACTTCACCGGCTTCTCTCGGCACATTTCCCGTGACGGGTCCGTTGTTCACCGTGCTGCTTTTTTTCACGATCTTAATTGTTGGAGCGCTCACCTTTTTCCCGGCTTTGAGCCTGGGGCCGATTCTGGAGCATTTGCTAATGCTCTCCGGCAAGTCATTTTGAGGAAGACATGGAACACGCATCCCAGGTAAAGAATAAATCCATAACGGACACGAAGATTCTCGAGACCGCGGTTGTTGATTCGTTCCGGAAACTGCATCCCCGGTTGATGATCAAGAATTCCGTCATGTTTGTCGTGGAGGTGGGGGCTCTACTGACCTCGATTCAGCTGGTGCGGGACACCTTGAACCACGCGGGGCAATTCGGCTTCGGCTTGCAGATTACGCTGTGGCTCTGGTTCACCGTTTTGTTTGCCAATTTTGCGGAGGCCATGGCAGAAGGACGCGGCAAAGCCCAGGCAGAGACTTTGCGCAAATCCAGGGCGGAGACCGAAGCCCGCCGTGTGCGGCCAGACGGTTGTTTCGAAATAGTAGCCAGTTCAAAATTGCGTGCCGGCGATGTCGTGCTGGTAGCTGCCGGGGAATTCATTCCTGGAGACGGCGAAGTCATCGGGGGCGTCGCATCGGTCGACGAATCTGCCATCACCGGCGAATCTGCTCCGGTGATCCGCGAATCGGGAGGGGACCGCTCGGCCGTCACCGGCGGCACCCGGGTTCTCTCCGATGAAATTCGCGTGCAGATTACTTCGAACCCCGGCGAGACCTTTCTCGATCGCATGATAAGTCTCGTGGAAGGTGCCTCGCGTCAGAAAACGCCCAACGAGATTGCGCTGAATATTCTGCTGGCTGGATTGACGATTATCTTTCTATTGGCGGTCGCGACGCTTCAACCTTTCGCCATCTACGCTGGGGCGCCGCAGACGATTTTCGTGTTGGTTTCCCTGCTGGTATGCCTGATTCCGACAACCATCGGCGGGCTCTTGTCCGCCATTGGGATTGCGGGAATGGATCGGCTCATTCAGCGGAATGTGATCGCTATGTCCGGTCGGGCAGTGGAAGCCTCGGGTGACGTAGACGTTCTCTTGCTGGATAAAACCGGGACCATCACTTTAGGCAACCGCCAGGCGACTTCGTTTCTTACCTGCCCGAATGTGGTTGAAGCAGAGCTGGCCAGTGCTGCGCAGTTGGCGTCATTCGCGGATGAAACACCGGAAGGGCGCTCCATCGTCGTCCTGACAAAGGAAAAATACGGATTGCGCGGCCGCGAATTGGCGCCGCACAACCCGATTTTCATTCCATTTTCCGCACAAACCCGCATGTCTGGCGTGGATATGGACGGCGACGAAATCCGCAAAGGATCGCCGGATGCAATCGAGAAATACGTAGCGGAGAGGAATCAGAAGGTACCTGAGGAAATCAGGGAGTGCATCCGGGAAATCTCGAACGCAGGAGGCACGCCTCTTTTGGTTGCCAAGAATCGTCACGTCCTGGGTGCTGTGGCCCTTACGGACGTCGTGAAGGGCGGAATGCGCGAGCGGTTTGACCATCTGCGCGCCATGGGCATCCGCACGATGATGATCACCGGGGACAACCCGCTCACCGCTGCCGCGATTGCGCGTCAGGCGGGCGTCGATGATTTCCTCGCCGAGGCCAAGCCCGAAGACAAGATGGCGCTCATCAAGCGTGAACAAGCCAAGGGCAAGCTGGTCGCGATGACCGGTGACGGCACGAATGACGCACCCGCCCTGGCGCAGGCCGATGTCGGCGTCGCCATGAACACGGGCACGCAAGCTGCCAAGGAAGCCGGGAACATGGTGGACCTCGATTCGAATCCCACCAAGCTGATCGAAATTGTCGAGATTGGCAAACAGTTGCTGATTACGCGTGGTGCGCTCACGACATTTTCTGTCGCGAATGACGTAGCAAAATATTTTGCCATCATTCCGGCGATGTTCGCGGCAGCGTTTCCTCAATTGGGTGTGCTGAATGTGATGGGGCTCCGCACTCCACAGTCCGCGATCCTCTCGGCCGTCATTTTCAATGCGCTCATTATCATTGCCCTGATTCCACTCGCACTAAGGGGCGTCCGTTACCGCCCCGTGGGCGCTGCGGCGTTGCTGCGGCAGAATCTATTGATCTACGGCGTTGGCGGTGTAATTGCGCCCTTCCTCGGAATTAAGCTGATCGACTTGCTGATCACTTACGTGCATCTGGCTTGAGGTGCCCATGAGACAGAATCTTCGAATTGCCGTCCTGATGACTCTGCTGACCACGGTGCTGTTTGGCTTGCTCTATCCGCTGGCCGTTACGGGCCTCGGGCAACTTTTCTTTCCCTCGCAAGCCAACGGCGAACTGATCAAGAAGAACGCTCAGATCGTTGGCTCGCGTCTGATCGGCCAGCCGTTTTCTTCCGACCTCTACTTTCACCCGCGGCCCTCGGCGGCAGGAAATGGGTACGATCCTGTCGCTGGCAGCGGAGGAGCATCCAACCTCGGCCCCACCAACCGCCAGTTGCTTGATCGCGTGAAAGGAGACGTCGAAAAGCTGCATGCAGAAAATCCACATGTGCCAATCCCCGTCGATCTTGTCACAACATCCGGATCAGGCCTGGATCCGGACATTTCTCCTGCAGCGGCCGAGTTCCAGATTCCAAGAGTCAGAACGGCGCGACATGTAACCGAAAAGCAGATCCAAGCATTGGTGGCCAAACACACCCTGGGCAGACAGTTCGGCATTTTCGGCGAGCCGCGTGTAAATGTTCTGGAACTGAATCTCGATCTGGATGCAACATATCCAAAACCCTGAGAGACACAGGTTCAGGCTTTTCGGGTAGAACTCCTCATGGCTGTGGCGCGCGGCGCTTGAAAACGGTATCCCACCCAGGGCTCCGTTCGAATGTACTTCGGATGCGCGGGATCGCTCTCTATCTTCTTGCGCAGCTGATTGATCACCACGCGCAGGTTCTCCGTTTCTTCCCCGTAGTCCGGCCCCCAAACCGATTGCAGGATCCGCCGATGGGTCAGAGGCTTTCCCTGATTGGCGATCAAATATTTGAGCACATCAAACTCTTTCGGCGTGAGATGGATTTGCTCGTCACGGACAGTCAGCTGCCTGCTTTCAAAGTCCATCTTGAGCTCTTTTGAGACAAAAGGCGGGAGTGAATCGCTCGGCGCGAAGCGGCGCAATGCGGCACGGATTCGCGCGAGCAATTCTTCGATTCCAAATGGTTTAACAACATAATCGTCAGCGCCGGCATCGAGCGCTGCAACTTTGTCTCGCTCCGTGTTTCGAACGGTTAGCATAATGATCGGCGCTTCCGAAGCTCGCCGGATCTCGCGGCATGCTTCAATTCCACCGATTCCCGGCATGTTCACGTCCAGCAGAACCAAGTCAGGTTTTTCCTTCCGGACCACCTCGACAGCTTCTTCCCCGGTTTTTGCCTCCAAAATAACGTAGCCCTGGCTGGAAAGCGTGGACTTCAGAACGCGGCGTATCTGCGGTTCGTCGTCCACGACCAGAATGTTGGCCGCAGTCACGATCTTGACTCCTGTTCTCGCGCAACCGGTAAAGTGAAAGAAAAAACCGAACCACGACCGAGCTGGCTGGTCACCGCAATCGTTCCGCGATGGGCCGAGACGATGGCCTTGGCAATCGGCAGCCCCATCCCCGTTCCGCGCACGAGGTAACGCTGATCTTTTCCCCGGTAAAACTTGTCGAAGATCATTCCCTGCTCGAAATCATCAATGCCCGGCCCGCGGTCCGCAACACTGGTCGTCACGAAGTCGCCGCCGAGCTCTGCCGAGATCACAATGGGCTGGTCCTTCGCGGAATACAAGTTGGCATTGTCGATGAGATTCACGAGGATGTCTTTCGCGCGTTCCGCATCGGCCATTACCTGCGGCAAATTGGGGCTGACTCTGACCTCCACCATCCTGCCCCCCAGGGACGATTTCATGTGGCCGAGAGCCAGTCGGATGATCTCCTCGATCGACGTGGGGGCAAAATGCAGCTCGATCTCACCCGCTTCCAGCCGTGCCATCTCCGCAGCCTCCTCCACGAGATGGTTTAGCCGGTCACACTCCTCATCAATGATGGTGAGCAATTCTTGAACTTGCTGAGCGCTCGCTTTTTGATTCGTAAGAAGGCTGCTTACCGCCGCCTTCATGGAAGTCAGCGGCGTGCGGAAGTCGTGGGTGATGGAATCGAGTAACGCGGACTTCAATCGTTCGCCCTGCCTTTCAGCTTCCGTTTCTCCCAGTTGCTCGACGGCTCGAGCGCGTTCAATGGCAATGGCCACGAGGCTGCCGACGGCGTCGAGGGTCTGACGTGAGAGCCGTGCCCCGGAGATGCCCAGGCTGCCAATGGCTCTCACCCCCAAGCGCACGGGAATGAAATAGAGACTCTGCTGCGGCAGGATGGTCGCCTCGTCCCGCAGGAACGCCGTCTTCATTTGTTCTTCGTCCAAGTGAGAAGCGCCGAAGCCCGATCGGTAAAACTTCGCCTTCTGCGGCAGGAACAGTTCAGCTGCGCCGGATTCAAAACTCTCCACGATGTAGTTGGGAATGGCATTCATGAGCTGAATGACGTTTCCTTCTCCCAGCAGCTTCTGGCTGAATTTGTACAGCCGTTCGATCTCCCGGCGCCGATGGTGCGCCTCGTCGGCCTCCGTTCGTATCCGTGCCGCAAGTTGACTGCCGATGATGGAAGTGAACAAGAACGCGCCTAACGCCACCCAATTCTGCGGATCGGCGATGGTCAGCGTTCCAACGGGCGGCAAGAACTCGTAATTGAACACCAGCATCGCCAGCACGGACATGAAGACCGACACCGCAGTTCCCCACACCGCTGAAACTGCTAGAATTGCGAGGAGCAGCGACAGCGCCACGGTGGTCGGATTTACCGGTACAACGTATCGGTAAAGATAGGCAATGCTTGCAACGATGACGATGGACAGCCCAAAACCGAATACCCGCCCGGCGAGAAACCGCTGCATGCCCCTCATTGTAACGCAGGCATTCGATCTGCCGCGGAGAAGATAACCTCTTGCCGAAGAACCCGGAAGATTGGTTGGAAGTAGCTTCCCCTCCGCAAAAATTCCGCGGCATCTTCAAACTTTTCCTGGGCTACGCCCCGGGCGTCGGAAAAACTTTCAGTATGCTGAGTGAAGCGATTCGCCGCAAGAAACGTGGTGAGGACGTGGTGATTGGGGTCGTCGAGACCCACGGCCGAAGAGGGATCGAGGATCTTCTTTCTCAAATCGAAACTGTCCCTCGCAAAAAGATTGAATACAAGGGCACAATTTTTGAAGAGATGGATGTGGATGCCATCCTCGCTCGTCATCCGGAAGTTGTTCTTGTCGATGAGCTCGCGCACACCAACATATCGGGCAGCAAGCACCGAAAACGTTATGAGGACGTTCAGGAGCTGCTCGCGGGAAAGATCGATGTCATTTCCACACTCAACATCCAGCACATCGAAAGCATCGCCCCCGTCGTGCGTTCGATCACCGGTATCACCGTGCGTGAGACTGTTCCGGATTGGGTCCCTCTTACGGCCGCAGAAACCGTCATGGTGGACCTAACTCCGGAAGCCCTGCAAAATCGCATGAAGCGTGGAGACGTTTACAGTTCAGAGAAAGTGGAGCGCTCGCTCAAGAATTTTTTCCGTCGCGGCAACCTTATCGCCCTGCGCGAGCTTGCCCTGCGCCAAGTCGCCGAGCAGGTGGACCGCAGCCTCGAGACCTACATGGAAGCCCAGGACATCCGAAAAAATTGGGCGGTACGGGAACGCATAGCCGTGTGCATCTCATGGAACCCATCGGGACAGTATTTGATTGCGCGGGGAGCGCGGATGGCGCGCCGCATGGATGCCGAGTTGTACGTTGTTCATGTGGACCGCGAATTCGGCCTGAAGGAAGCGAACCAGTCGGCGCTTGATGCCAACTTGCGATTCGCGGCAAGCCTTGGCGCACAGGTCGTTCGCTTGAAAGGCCGGAGCGTCGCCGACAGCGTGGCTGAATTCGTCCGCTCAAAACACGTTACCCAGGTCATCTTCGGCCGCGCGCGTGTTCGTGATTGGCGGAAGTATTTGTATCTTTCGGCCGTGCACCGGTTTTTACGCGAATCGCCCGCCGTCGATGTGCATATCGTGACACAGGAATCGGAAGAGTAGTTTCCACCTACTGCAACGGCAAACTTTGCAGATTGCCCCTTAATTCCAGTTCAATTTCCACCGCGTGGTTCACTTTCAAGAAGAAGGTGCCCGGATTCTTCAGGCCCCAATCGATAAACGGTACGCTAAACTTTCCACTCCCGGACCAGTGATCTCCCGAGAGCTCCGCCTCCACAGGAACGGAAATCTTGTGTTCCTTTCCCTGCAATACAAAAATTCCATGGATTTGCGAGGTGAAAATTCCCTGCTGAGAGATTGTTCCATCGACATGATCCGGCCGAAAAACGACCTCTGGATATTTCCCGCTTTCCAGAACCTCTTTGTGCATTTTCTTGTCCCGGGAGTCGTTGCCGCTTCTCCCGCTGCCGGCGTCCGCGACGATTTCGCCGCTTGCTTTTCCGCTCGAGGGATCGACGTGGATTTCTCCGTTTTTCAGTGCAAATGTGCCATGCACATTGTGCAGGGTAGTATCCAGGGTCCAGTGCACCTTGCTTTTCGCAGGATCAATGGCAAGTACGATCTCGCTGCCCGGCACCCGAGGCGCGGCGTGCTGCGGCAGTGCGCTAAGAACCGTCAGCGCCAGCAGCATGCATCCGGCAACGAAAACCAGCGCTGTAGCGCGGCTCCGCAATAAGTTCAACGTCGATCCTCTCCCTTCATACAGTCAAGAACTGCCAGCCCAGGCGCGCAGTCGCTGCCGCAATTTCCGAATAAGAGTTTTCATTGGCATGCATCGCCAGCAAGCGCGCAAACAGCGCCGGGTCTCGTTCAAGCTTTTCGAATGCTCTCCTGCGCAAACGGGGGTTTCTACTCAGGAAGAGAAGCAATTGACTCATCAGAAGCGGCCGTCTCGCCAGACGGCGATGCTCGGCCTGGTAGCGCTCAAGCTCACCCATCTTCAAGGCACTGGAAAGCGCAATAGCCTGCCGGAAGCTGAGGCCTAGTCCTTCGCCAGTGATGGCATCGACACCGCCCGACGCATCTCCCGTCAGAGCAACATTCTGTCTATACACCCGGCCCAAACTGTACGTTGCTGTGATCGCGCCGCGCTGCGCGCTGCTTACTTCCGCACTTCTCAGTCGATCGGCAAGCTGGGGATATTCCCGCCACGCATCTTCAAAACGCATCTCTGGATCGCGCGAAACAAGAACAACGCAAGTTTCCCCGGCCAAGAGTGGAGTTACGTAGATCTGTGAATTCCGGCCCCAATGAATCTCCACGCAATTCGTCCAGGGCTGCATTCGATAGTGTCGGCTATGCGCGAAGCGGATGTGTTTCTGTGAGACGGCATCCAAACCGATCCAGCGCCGCACTCGCGAACGAATCCCGTCAGCGCCGACCACCCACTTCGGCTGAATCGTTGCTCGACCCACGATCGCCCCGTCAGCCGCAAGACAGGAAACCGGTGAGTTCCAAAGCAAAGATACGCCGCACTCCTTCGCTCGCTCGAGCAGTCTCTGGTGAAGCACGGTTCTCCTCACGCCAAGTCCCGCCATTGCGGGAAACCTCGCTTCGACTGAGGCTGTTCCGTCGATGAGGCGGATGCCTTGAACCTCGCTACCGTCACTCGGATGAATGGAGACTCCCAACTCGCGAAGAGACATGATGGTCTGCGGCATCAAACCTTCACCGCAGGCTTTGTCAATCGGCGGCTTTGCGCCATCGGCAACAGTAACTTCCAACCCTTTCAGTCGCGCTGCGATACCCGCGGCCAGTCCCGCGGGTCCCCCGCCAATTACCAACACCTCGGTTCTTCGCACCATGAAGTTCCTTTCGTCTCTCCGCGTTACCTGGCCGCTAGAACTAACAGTGGTTAGATGTTGAGAAACGAGCGAGGATGCCCGCTGCACACGAAACAACTCTTACTCGCAAGAGGCCAAAAAACCGGACTGGTTATTCTTCTTGCCCACCTCCATAATTTCTGTTTATTTGATTGAACATAAGTATTAATTTGACTCATTGACTTGCTTGCCCCATCCTGTTAGTTTGATGGCGAGAGATTATGTTGCGCAACGCCATCGCCGACGAGCGGATTCCTCGGGGCAGTTTCCTTGAGCTTCGAGTACTCCGCCTCATTGTACGAATCAACCCTGTCCTCGAACGGGAGGCAACAGGCGGATGATGGCCGCATAGCGCGGCACCACCGGAAGGATTCGGGGCCATCATCCAGACCAGGGTGATGGCCCCAGGTTTTTTCTGGGCCGCAAATCTACAAGTGACGAGAAAACGAATTGTCGAAGGGACTCTGAAGTGAGTGACATTTTACCCAGGCCTCGTAGCCATGCATTGACCGACGGTGCGCACCGCGCAGGCGCGCGCGCTATGCTGCGCGCCTCCGGCCTCCAAGATGATGACTTCAAGAAGCCCCTCATCGGCGTGGCCAATACTTGGATCGAAATCGGTCCATGCAACTATCACCTCCGTGAACTCGCCCAGCATGTGAAGGAAGGCATTCGCGCCGCCGGTGGAACTCCTCTGGAGTTCAACACTGTTTCCATTTCCGATGGCATCACCATGGGAACGGAGGGCATGCGCACTTCGCTAATCAGCCGAGAGGTGATTGCCGATTCCATCGAACTCGTCGCCCGCGGCAATCTCTTTGACGCGTTGATCGTCCTTGTCGGCTGCGATAAGACCATTCCTGGTGGCGTGATGGCCTTGGCGCGTCTCAATATTCCCGGACTTATTCTCTATGGAGGTTCGATCGCTCCCGGCCATTTTGAGGGTCACTCCGTCACGATACAGGATGTCTACGAAGCTATTGGCAAGCATGCGCGCGGCGGCATGACGGATGCTCAACTCAAATCACTGGAAGGCGCAGCCTGCCCCGGAGCAGGCGCCTGCGGCGGACAATTCACCGCCAACACGATGGCGTTGGTATGCGAATTTCTGGGCATTGCTCCGATGGGGCTCTCGAGTGTTCCCGCTACGAACGCGGCTAAAGCAAATGCCGGTCGCCGCACCGGTGAAATGGTTCTTGACCTTCTCCGCCGTGACGTCACGCCCCTGAAAATTATCACCAAGAGGGCCATCGAGAATGCCATTGCCGGAGTCGCGGCGACCGGAGGCTCCACCAACTCTGTATTGCATCTGCTGGCCATCGCCAACGAAGCCAAAATTCCTCTTTCCATCGACGACTTTGATCGCATCAGTTCGCGTGTCCCCATTCTTGCCGATCTAAAACCAGGAGGACGATTTGTCGCGGTCGATCTTTACGCAGCGGGCGGCACTTCGTTGGTTGCAAAGCGCCTCATGGACGCAGGATTGCTCCACGCCGAATGTATTACCGTCACGGGACGCAATCTCGCCGAAGAAGCGGCTGCTTCCAAGGAAACGCCGGCCCAGGAAGTCGTCCGCAAGCTCGATGCACCTCTCAAGCCGACGGGCGGCCTGGTCATTCTGAAGGGCAATCTCGCTCCCGAAGGCTGCGTAGTGAAAGTTGCCGGGCACAATCTGCAGAACTTCCGCGGCCCCGCGCGTGTATTCGATAGTGAAGAGGCCGCATTTTCGGCCGTTGACAACGGCACGATCAAAGCTGGCGATGTGGTTGTGATCCGCTATGAAGGGCCCAAGGGCGGCCCCGGCATGCGCGAGATGCTTGCAGTCACTGCTGCACTCGTTGGTGCGGGACTCGGAGATTCCGTCGCGCTGCTCACGGACGGCCGTTTTTCCGGCGCCACCCACGGCCTCATGGCCGGTCATATCGCTCCGGAAGCGGCGCATGGAGGCCCCATTGCCGCGCTGGCAGATGGCGACACAATTGTCTTTGACATCCCGAAGCGTCAACTAAACGTCGAACTCAGCGCGGCCGAAATCCAGAAGCGCCTTGCAACATGGAAGCCGCCCGCTCCGCGATTTTCAACCGGGGTCATGGCCAAATACGCTTTGCTCGTTTCCTCGTCTTCTCTGGGGGCAATTACCGCCGTTCCGCCATCCTTTTCATCACCAGTTCAACCTGGCGCTCCTGCGAGGGCCTTATGAAGCTTACCGGCGCAGAAATCCTCTGCGAGACGCTCACGCGCCTTGGCGTGCGCGAACTTTTTGGCTATCCGGGCGGCGCGATTCTTCCGGTTTATGACGCGCTGGGCAAATCCAAGCTGCACCACGTCCTCGTCCGCCACGAACAGGGCGCAACGCACATGGCCGATGGCTATGCGCGTGCCAGCGGCGGCATCGGCGTTGCTATGGCTACTTCGGGCCCAGGCGCGACAAACATGGTCACTGGTATCGCCACGGCGATGCTCGATTCCTCTCCCGTCGTTTGCATCACCGGCCAGGTCAGCAGCAAAGTTCTCGGCTCCGATGCGTTTCAAGAAATCGACATCACCGGCATCACCATGCCGATAACAAAACACAACGTGGTGGTCACCAAGGCAGAAGACATTGCGCGCACCGTTCGCGAGGCTTTTGTGATCGCCAAGAGCGGTCGCCCCGGCCCGGTACTTGTCGACATCACGAAAGACGCGCAGCAGGCTTCCGCGGAATTTGCCTGGGAGACAACCACTCCAAATCTTCCGTTAAAACGTCACCGCAACAATCACGACCAGGTTGAATTTGATCGCGCCGTTGCATTGCTGAACACCGCCAAGCGCCCCCTGATCCTGGCCGGTCACGGAATCATGGTCTCCGGGGCCATGCGCGCCTTCGAACAGTTTGTTCGCACCGGGAATTATCCCGTTGCCATGACGCTCCTCGGGATCGGCTGCTTCCCTGCCAAGGATCCGCTGAACCTCGGCATGATGGGCATGCACGGCGAGGCCTGGGTCAATAACGCCATTCAGGAGGCGGACCTGTTGATTGCCGTCGGGATGCGATTCGATGATCGAGTCACTGGCGATCTGCGCACCTACGCAAAAAACGCACGCAAGATTCATATCGAGATCGATCGCGCCGAAATCAACAAAAACGTGAAAGTTGACGCTGCCTTGGTCGGCGACGCCCGCGAAGTCCTCGAGAAGCTCATCCCACACATCGAAACTCGCGACCACGGCCCCTGGATTCGCCACATCAGTGAATTGAAGGGCGATTCCGCGGTACGTGATATTCAGAGCCTGCCCGACAACGGCCACCTCTATGCCGCGCATGTTATCAACGACATCTGGAAAGAGACCTGTGGCGAAGCCATCGTCGTCACCGACGTCGGCCAACACCAGATGTGGGAAGCGCAGTACTATCACCACGACCGCCCCCGCACGCTGATCACCTCCGGTGGCCTCGGCACGATGGGCTTCGCCCTCCCCGCCGCAATTGGCGCAAAATTTGCCAAACCCGACTCCGAAGTCTGGGTCATCGTCGGCGATGGCGGCTTTCAGATGACCATGAGCGAGCTGGCTACCATCGTGCAAGAAAAAATCAACATCAAGATCGCCATCATCAACAACGGTTTTCTGGGCATGGTCCGCCAGTGGCAGGAGTTCTTCTACGACAAGCGCTATGTCGCGACGCCGCTCGTTGCCCCGGATTTTGCCGCTCTGGCGAATGCCTTCGGCATTCGCGGCGAGCGCATCACCAAGCGCGCTGAAGTGGTTCCTACCCTCCGTTCCGCGCGCGAATCGGCCGAATCCGTGCTGATCGACTTCCGCGTCGAGCAAGAAGATTCCGTTTATCCCATGGTGGCCGCGGGCGCTTCCTTGAGCGACATGATTCGCCGCCCAAACAATCCCCTCGTCGAAACCGCGACGGAACCGTAAGAGAGAGCCGAACATGCAAACACTTGTCGCTTATGTGGAAAACAAACCTGGAGTGCTCAACCGCGTATCTTCCCTCGCGCGACGGCTCGCCATAAATATCGATTCGCTCACCGTCGGTCCAACCGAAAACGAGGAAATCGCCCGCATGACCATCGTGGCCCATACCGATGAACGGGGCGCGCATCGGCTCGAAGCCAGCCTCGAGAAACTTGTAGATGTGCTGCTCGCCGAAAATATTTCCGACCGCGCCCTGCTGGAGCGAGACCTCGCCTTGATCAAGGTCTCCGCGGACCAGCAAAACCGGCCTCACCTCATGGAGCTTATCAAGGTTTTTCGCGCGCGCGTCGTGGATGTCGCTCCCGAGTCGCTGATCATTGAAGTTTCGGGCACTGCCGACAAAATCGATGGCCTGCTTGAAGTTCTCCGGCCTTTCGGTGTCCTCGAAATGGCGCGCAGCGGACGTATTTCGATGACCCGTGGCAACGATCTGTTGCGTCCGCCGGCCGCGCCGTCTCAGGGTTCCGAGATCGAATCGTCCGGAGCAAGCGTGCAGTAGCTGTACGCGGGCAGGTTCCACGAATAGACAAATCTGGGCGTAAGGCGCAGGCGTCCCCAGAAATAGGTACCTCGCAACGCCATCTAATGTTCGGCCGATGCAAGGCCGGCGAGAGGAAACCAATGGCAAATCTTTATTACGACAATTCGGCGGATCTATCGCTCATTCAAGCGAAGAAGGTAGCCATCATCGGCTATGGTTCCCAGGGCCACGCTCACGCTCTGAATCTCCGCGATAGCGGCGTTTCGGTTCGGGTCGGCCTCCACGAAGGCAGTGCCTCGCGTGCCAAAGCTGAAAAGGAAGGCTTGAAAGTCCGCTCGCCCGCCGAAGCTGCTGCCTGGGCCGACGTCATCATGATTCTTGCTCCGGACACGAAGCAACCGAAGTTGTATCGCGATGCCATCGAACCCCATCTCAAACCGGGCAAGACACTCATGTTTGCTCACGGCTTCAACATTCGCTTCGGCACGATCAAGCCACCTGCCCAGGTCGACGTTTCCATGATCGCTCCGAAAGCTCCCGGCCACCGCGTTCGCGAAGTTTTTACCGAGGGTGGGGGAACTCCCGCACTCCTTGCCGTCGAACAGGATGCTTCCGGCAATGCCAAGGCACTCGCGCTAGCTTATGCCAAAGGGCTAGGCTGCACGCGCGCGGGCGTCCTCGAAACCACGTTTACCGAAGAAACGGAGACGGACCTCTTTGGCGAACAAGCCGTCCTTTGCGGCGGCGTCAGCGAATTGATCAAGGCCGGCTTCGAAACACTCACAGCTGCCGGCTACCAACCTGAAGTCGCTTACTTCGAATGCCTGCACGAACTCAAGCTCATCGTCGATCTGATTTACCGTGGTGGCCTCAGCTATATGCGCTATTCCGTCAGCGACACCGCAGAACAGGGCGACTACTCTGCCGGGCCCCGCATCATTACAAAGCAAACGCGCGAAGAGATGCTCAAGATCCTCGCGGAAATCCGTGACGGCAGCTTCGCAAAGAAATGGGTCGAAGAAAACGAAAAGGGTTGCCCGAATTTCCTCGCCACGCGTCAGCGCGAGCAAGCGCACCCCGTTGAGCAGCTAGGCCCGAAACTCCGCGCCATGATGCCGTTCCTGAATCCAGTGATAGCACCCGGCCTGGAGAACAAGGCAGCCGCGTCAAAAAAATAGATTTCACCTGCACGCGCGTTGGCTTGGCGATCGCGAAGCAATAGAAGAAACCACGACCGCGTGGGATAAAACTATCGTCATAGGAACGGTGAACTATTCGAGTGGGTAGAAGCCTGCCGCGCCTTCCTCAAACGCAAAATCCGGATTTTTGCATTCGCGAACAATCACCATGCAGGTCACGGCCTCGCCACCATCCGCTTTTTCCTGCAAGTCCTCGAAAGAAACAAACTTTAGGTTGACTTCCATCGGCATTCAGCTCAGTGCCGTCTTACCCAGTTCTGCGACCCGCCGCTCGTACGTCATTTCCACAAGGCCATGCTTTCCGTAATAACGCAGTACAATCTTGTGGCCGGGCACGATCTTCGCACGCGTCTTGATCAACGAATCCGAAAGCTCCACCCATTCCCCGTTCACCAGGTAACTTCCTTCCCACCCTCGCAATTCGAACCGCCCGTCGTTCTTCAAAATAAGTGGCGCTGCTTTGCACGGAATCTCTTTCCCATGCACGACCGCTTTCGCACACTGATACCGGCCGGATACATCCACGGTTTGCGCGTGGCTTGGGGTAACCGTCAGTGCCAGGGCGGCAGCGAGGGGCAGAAGACGTGTGAGGCTCAGAGCGACTCGAACGTGTGCCAAAGGGCTCTCCACATCCAGGTCGCTTGGCTGCGGGCGGCGGTCCCTGGCCATTAGTACAGGTGCAATTCATCCACCACCGCCTGATTTAGTAACATCCCTATATTCAACCACTTAGATACTCGCCTGAACCTGTACTCGCGGGAAGTATGCACAATTGTTCCCTGCTACACCTCTATGGGAACTGTTTTGCACCTTCTGAAAGCTGGCTTGAGGAAGGAATCAGCCGTTTTCTACGCCTATTCCAGCGGCACTTCCGGCGTGGCCTGCCCATCCTTGCGTGGGTCCGAGGCTCCATAATTCACGCCAGCCGCGAAGTCCCGCAAGACTGCTTGGCCGCCGCCCATGTCGCTGGAAAACATGCCCTTCACCTCAATCTTGTGGCCCTTCCCCGCCAATTCATTCCGCACATTCTGCCCGATGCGATTCTCCATCATCACGTCGCACCCGCCGAACGTATGCTTACTGAACCGCGGCGCTTCCAGTGCCGTCTGAATATTCATCTTGAAATCCGCCATGTTCGCCATAAACTGCGCGTGCGCTTGCGATTGATTCCAACCGCCCATGATCCCGAACGCCACCCGCACTTCGCCCTTCTGCGCGAACGCCGGAATGATCGTATGCATCGGCCTCTTTCTCCCAGCCAGGGCATTTGGTGAACGGGGATCGAGATTGAAAAGCCCTCCGCGATTGTGCAGCACGAAGCCTGTTCCCGCTGCCACAATGCCCGAACCAAACGCCGAGTAATTGCTCTGAATCAGAGACACCATGTTGCCGTCGCGGTCCACCACGCTCAAGTATGCCGTATCGCTCCCCGCCGGCATCTCCCCGGCAGTAGCATCACAATTAGTATGATCCGCATCGATGAGCTTCGCACGCTTCCCCGCCCACTCTTTCGAAAGCAGCGTTGTCACTGGCAATTTCTGTTTTCGTGGGTCGCCAATGTACTTCGCCAGATCCGCATACGCCAATTTCTTTGCTTCGATCATCGCGTGCAGCGCCTTCGTTGAGCCAAACCCCCAATCCTTCTGTCCCAGCGGAAACGTTTCCATGATGTTCAGCATTTCCAGCGCCGCAATTCCCTGCACGTTCGGCGGCAGTTCGTACACCGTCCAGTCCCGGTAGGTAGTCGAAATCGGTTCCACCCATTCGCTCGAATAGTCCGCGAGATCTTGCGCCGCCATCGTTCCGACATGTCTCTTCATCGAGTCCAACATTCTTGCTGCGATCTCTCCCTTGTAAAACGCCTCGCGCTCGTGCAAGGCAATTTGCTGCAAGGACCACGCCAGGTCGGGATTTCGGAACACTTCCCCGATTTTCGGCGCGCGGTCTTGCGGGAGAAAAGTACCCGCGGCTGTCTCATCTGTTCGCAAGTGATCCACTTCTGCTGCCCAGTACGCCGCCGTCCATTCCGGAACCGGAAATCCACCCTGGGCTGTTCGAATCGCAGCCGCAAGATCCTCTGCAAGTTTCTTCCTCCCAAATTTATCCGCCAGCTTCTGCCATCCATCCACCGCGCCCGGCACGGTGATGGCATTTACTCCCTGTTGCGGCATGCTTCGAACGTCCAGTTTCTGCAAATATTCGAGCGTCAAACCTTTCGGCGCCCAGCCGCTGGCATTCAATCCATATAGTTTGTTCGCCTTCGCGTCATACACGATCGCGAATAAATCTCCGCCGATGCCATTCATCATCGGCTCGACAACTCCCATCATCGCGTTCGTCGCGATCGCCGCATCCACGGCATTCCCGCCACGCTCGAGGATTTGCACTCCGGCTTGAGCCGCCAGCGGAGATTCCGCCGCCACGATCCCATTTCGCGAAATCACCATCGATCGCGTTTGCGCGCGATCCTGGGCCATCATTTCGATTGCTGTCATCGTCATCAGCACCAAGAGAATTGGCAAGATTCGCTGGATGGAACACTTCTCCATTTTTCGGGCCCCGCCTTTCAAAATCTTTCCATTCAATATCATCTGGCAGAAAGGTAGTTCGCTCCAGGCAACCCTCGCATGGTTCGCGTCTTGTTCCCGGAGCAAGCGCCATGTGTCGGCGGATTATAATTCAGGCGAGGCTAGCAATACACTGTTAGTGGAGATCTTTTTGCCCCAGATCAGCGGGCCGTGAAGACTATTTTTGTAAGGGCATCGGGGCGTCCGCCGGCACTTCGTCCGACCACTCCAAAGACTTCAGGTGCCTATCCTGAGCTTCTCCAGCCCGCTGATACATTTGGCATTTCAGCCTTAAGACTCTAGAATCCATGATGTGCCGTTGGGTCTTCATCCTCGGCTCACCAAACCGCGCGGCACCTGGAGGCAATTGCTTTGTCCGAGCAACGCCCAGCCATGCAACCAGCAGCGCCCGTTGGCTCTCGCGACGCGCAGTTCAATGCTCAAGTCGCGGCCATCCTTCGCGCCCGCCACGCCGACCCTTTTTCCTTTCTCGGCCCCCACCCCGTTGACGGCTCCTGGACTGTGCGTTTTTTCCTTCCCTGGGCTGCCGAAGCATCCATTTCCCTCAAGCCCCCGTCCATTGAAGGCCTCACGATTCCCCCCGCCAAAGTCACCGACGCCGTCAAGCTACATCCCCAAGGCTTCTTTGAAGCCAGCTGGCCTTCGAATCAGTCCACCGCTCCCTCTGCCGCTAGTTACAAGATTCACGGTCGCACACACTATGGCGACCCTTTCGAAATCTACGACCCCTACGCATTTCCGTGTGTCCTAAGCGAGTTCGACCTCTATCTAATGGGCGAAGGTCGCCACTACGACACCTACGAAAAGCTCGGCTCCCACATCATTACTGTCGAAGGCGTCCATGGCGTTCACTTCGCCGTGTGGGCTCCAAGCGCGAAGCGCGTCAGCATCGTCGGCGATTTTAACGGCTGGGACGGTCGCGTCCATCCCATGCGCGCCCGCGGTTCTTCCGGCCTTTGGGAGATTTTCATACCCGAGCTGAAGGAAGGAGCCATCTACAAATACGAAATCGTCGGCCCCAACGGCAACATTATCCCGCTCAAGGCTGATCCCTACGCGTTCCGTTCCGAGCTGCGCCCTAGCACCGGCTCCGTCGTTGCCCGCCTCGATTCCCACCATTGGCAAGACGCGGATTGGCTCTCGAGTCGCGGGCAGAAAAACTGGTTCGAATCCCCCATCTCCATTTACGAAGTCCATCTCGGTTCCTGGCGCCGCGTTCCGGAAGATCACGATCGCTGGCTGACCTATCGCGAACTCGGCGATCAGCTCATTCCCTACGTCAAGGATCTCGGCTACACCCACATTGAGCTCCTTCCCATCATGGAACACCCCTTCGACGGCTCCTGGGGCTACCAAACCCTCGGGTACTTCGCGGCCACCAGCCGTTATGGCACGCCCGCCGAGTTTATGGAATTTGTCGATCGCAGTCACCAGTCAGGCATCGGGGTCATCCTCGATTGGACTCCCGCCCATTTCCCACGCGATACCCACGGCCTTGCTGAATTCGACGGTTCGCATCTCTACGAGCACTCGGATCCCCGCCAGGGTTCGCACCCCGACTGGGGCACGCTTGTCTACAACTACGGCCGCAACGAAGTCCAAAACTATCTGATATCAAACGCCCTCTTCTGGCTTGACAAGTACCACATCGACGGTCTTCGCGTGGACGCCGTCGCCTCCATGCTTTATCTCGATTATTCCCGTCCGCCCGGCGAATGGATTCCCAATCAATTCGGCGGTCGCGAAAATCTCCACGCCATCGATTTCCTCAAGCGCATGAACGAAGTCGCCCACGCCAAATTTCCCGGCGTCTTCACCATCGCCGAAGAATCCACGTCCTGGCCCGCCGTCTCTCGTCCCACGTACCTCGGCGGCCTCGGTTTCAGCTTCAAATGGAATATGGGCTGGATGAACGACACGCTAAAATATTTTTCCCACGATCCCGTTCATCGTAAGTACGAACACAACAAACTCACTTTCTCGCTCCTCTACGCCTTCACCGAAAACTTCCTGCTTCCCTTCTCCCACGACGAAGTCGTCCACGGCAAAAACTCGCTCCTCCACAAGATGCCTGGCGACATGTGGCAGCAATTCGCCAATCTCCGCCTTCTCTACGCTTATCAATACGCCCACCCCGGCAAGAAACTCCTCTTCATGGGCCAGGAATTCGCCCAACGTCCCGAATGGAACGAAGCCCACAGTCTCGAGTGGCACGTCATGCAATACGACTCCCATCGCGGCATTCAGCATCTCATCGGCGACCTTAACCATCTCTACGCCACCGAACCAGCACTTCATCAAGTCGAATTCGACTGGCACGGGTTCGAATGGATTGACGCCAACGACGCCGACAACAGTGTGCTCACCTTCATCCGCCGCGGCAAAAACCCCGACGATCTCATCGTCGTCATCATCAACGCCACTCCTGTCGTCCGCGAAGGCTACCGCCTCGGCGTACCCAACGCCGGTTTCTACCGCGAACTCCTCAACACGGACGCCGCATCCTACGGCGGTTCGAACGTCGGCAACAAGGGCGGCCAGGAAGCCGCCGATCACCCAGCTCAGAACCGCGCCTACTCTCTCGTGCTCACTCTTCCGCCACTCGCCGCCGTGTACATGAAGTGGCTTCCCGCACAAAAGTAATTCTGTGTGTCACCAATCGCCTCAACGTTGCATCGAACGGCCATCTGGCGCACAGGGGAGTCGTTTGCGGGTCCGGCCCCTGCGTTCGGCTTATCTTTCGCGAGGAATGAAGCTGGTTTCTAGGAGGGGACCTTGACTTCCTTTTTCTTGAATGGAAAATCCGTGACCGTCGATGACGATCCTTCGACGCCTTTGCTTTGGGTCATCCGTGACTCTTTGGGATTGACCGGCACAAAATTTGGCTGCGGCATGGCCCTGTGCGGTGCGTGCACCGTTCATCTGGACGGCAACGCCATCCGCTCCTGTGTGGCGCCGCTCTCTCGAGTCGCGGGCAAGCATGTCACCACGATTGAAGGTCTTTCCTCAGACCTGTCCCATCCCCTTCAGCTCGCCTGGATCGAAGTGGATGTCCCCCAGTGCGGCTACTGCCAGTCGGGACAACTTATGAGCGCGGCCGTGCTGTTGAAGGAAAATCCCAAGCCAACGGACAAAGACATTGACGAAGCTATGTCCGGTAATATCTGCCGCTGTGGCACCTATTCCCGCATCCGGCGCGCCATCCACCGCGCGGCCGAGATCGTCGTAGAAAAGAGGTCGTCATGAACCATCTCGATGATCTGCTTAAACCCAGTTCGCAACTGCCGTCGCCCGGTTCTTCGCCCCTTTCCCCAGTAAGAACATCGCGCATCGCCCGCCGCGATTTTCTGAAAACATCCGCCGCGATTGGCGGCGGCTTATGCATTGCGGCCTACGTACCCGAACTCGCCGCACGCCCGTTGGAAAATACGCCCGCAGACGGAACCGTCTTCGCCCCAAACGCCTTCGTCCGCGTCACCCCCGACGATTCGGTCACAGTCATCGTCAACCACTCTGAAATGGGTCAAGGCATCTACACCAGCCTGGCCATGTTGCTCAACGAAGAACTGGGAGCGGATTGGTCAAAAATCAAGGTCGAGGCCGCGCCTGTTGATGCGGCATACAACCACACGGTCAACGGTATTCAAATGACCGGCGGCAGCACCACCACGCCCTCCGAGTGGGAGCGCTTCCGCAAAATGGGCGCGATGGCGCGTCTCATGCTCCTCGATGCCGCCGCACAGCAGTGGGGCGTCGCCGCTTCGGAATGCCGCGTCGAAAAAGGCCTAGTCCTTCATGCAGCTTCCGGCCGCAAGGCAACCTATGGTTCGCTCGTCACTGCGGCATCGCAATTGAAGCCCCCCGCAAACATTCCGCTCAAAGATCCAAGGCAATTCACTCTAGTCGGCAAGCCAACTCGCCGCCTCGACACGCCTTCAAAAATCAACGGCACCGCTCAGTTCGGTCTGGACGTCCGGCTGCCTGGCATGCTCTTCGCTGTGGTCGCCCGGCCTCCAGTCTTTGGCGGCAAAGTGATCAGTTTCGACGCTGCCGAAGCCCTCAAGATCAAAGGTGTCCGCGCCGTCGAGCAGATCCCCTCAGGCGTGGCCGTGGTCGCCGATCGTTTTTGGTCCGCCAAGCTCGCTCGCGAAAAACTCAAAATCTCCTGGAACGACGGTGAAAACGCAAGTCTTTCGACGTCAAAGATGCTCGAAGATTTTTCCAGACAGTCCGCTTCTCCCGGAATCGTTGCGAAGAAAGCCGGCGATCCGGCGGCCGCTCTGGCAGCCGCTGCGAAAACCATCACCGCCGAATATGACGTCCCTTACCTCGCCCACGCCATGATGGAGCCGCTCAATTGTGTCGTCGACCTCCGCGCCGATAGTTGCGAAATCTGGACCGGCACGCAATTCGAAACCGTCGACCGTGCCAACGCCGCGCAGGTCGCCGGTCTCCCTCCCGAAAAAGTGCAAATTCACACAACGCTGCTCGGCGGAGGGTTCGGCAGGCGCGCCAATCCCGTCTCCGATTTTGTCGTTGAAGCCACGCACGTCGCGAAAATTGCCAAAGCCCCCGTAAAAGTTGTCTGGACACGCGAAGACGACCTGGCCGGCGGTTGGTATCGCCCCATGTGGCACGATCGTTTCGTGGCGGGCCTCGATGCCGCGGGCAATCCTGTAGCTTGGACACATACCATTGTCGGCCAGTCCATCACGGAGGGCACGCCCTTTGCTTCGTACACCATCAACAAGGAAGGTGTCGACAGCACTTCCGTCGAAGGTGCCGCCGATATCCTTTATGGCATTCCCCATCTCCAGGTCGATTTGCATTCGCCGAAAATCGGCGTCCCCGTGCAGTGGTGGCGCTCCGTCGGCCATTCGCACACGGGCTTTTCGGTCGAAAGCTTTTTCGACGAAGTGGCCCACGCCGGCAGAAAAGATCCCTACGAACTCCGCCGCAGTCTTCTCGCCAATCAACCCCGCATGGCTGCCGTCCTGAACTTGGTGGCTGAAAAAGCTGGATGGGGAAAGCCCCTGCCGCCGGGACGTGGCCGCGGCATCGCCACCCATTTTTCCTTCGACAGCTACGTCGCTCAAGTCATCGAAGCTTCGGTAGAGAAGGACGGCACTGTGCGCGTGCATCGTGTCGTATGTGCTGTTGATTGCGGACGCACCGTTAATCCGGACATCGTCAAGGCACAAATGGAAGGCGGCATCATCTTTGGCCTGACCGCAGCCCTCAAAACGGAAATCACGCTCGAAAACGGTCGCGTCCAGCAAAAGAATTTCCACGATTACCAAATGCTTCGCATGTTCGAATCGCCCGAAATTGAGGTCTACATCGTTCCGAGCGAACAAAATCCCACAGGCGTCGGCGAGCCCGGTGTGCCCCCCGTGGCTTCCGCGCTGACCAACGCCATTTTCGCCGCTACTGGCAAGCGTGTCAGGCGTCTGCCAATTCGCGCTAGCGATCTCGTTGCGGGAAGCGAGGCAAAATCATGACCGCGGGAAAGGCAAACCCCCATCGTCCTTTTTCTATCTTGACTTTTGCGCTCTGCATCCTTTCTCTGCTGGCCGTCTCCCCAGCCGCCACGATTCGCGCCGCACCCCGAAGCCCTAAACCTGACGCCAACTCTTCACGTGAAGCCTTTTTGCAGGTCTACAAAGTCTTGACTTCGCCTCGCTGCCAGAACTGTCATCCACCTGGGGACGCTCCTCTCCAAGGCGACGACAGCCATGTGCACCTCCAAAATGTGAAGTGGGGCAAAGACGGACAAGGTGTCTATGGCATGCGCTGCAACGCTTGCCACCAAACTTCCAACCTCCCTGGCGAGCACATGCCCCCGGGAAGTCCCAAGTGGTCCCTTCCATCCCCGGACCACAAAATGGTTTTCGTTGGACGCTCCCCCGCGCAACTCTGCCGCCAGTTCAACGACCTCCAAGAGACTGGCGACCGGTCTCTTCAGCAATTGCTGGAACATGTGTCGTCCGATGATCTTGTCGGCTGGGCCTGGGATCCCGGCACCGGGCGCACTCCGCCTCCACTCTCGCGCGCTGAAACCGTTGCGAAAATGAAAATCTGGGTCGAAGGCGGCGGAGCCTGCCCTCAATAGTCAACTGCCCATTCTTTCCAGCTCGAAGATAGGCGAGGATCCGGCGAGTCCACAAATGAGCGAACAAACTCAAGATCCTGCAGAATTCTCTCACCCTGGCGTTGAAATCTCACGTCCGAAGACCTCGCTTGTCAACATGAAGCTCCTCAATTGGTCTGCGTTCTTCTTTGCAGTGCTTCAAAGCGTCTGCAGCGCTTTTGTCGCGCTTAACGGCGTCCGCCTTTTGATCGGAGTTGGAGCGTTCGCCGCTGCTTCTGGCGCGGTGCGTCTGGCGGACCGTATGCACATCGGCGCGATCCGTATCCCCATGATGCTTCTCGCTTTGGCTGGCTCTCTTCTGAATCTCATTGTTCTTTGGCAAGTCTGGAGATTGCGGAGACGCTCCGCGTCCGCGTGGCGTCAAAAGTCCGTGTCGAGGCAAAAGTTAGCGTCTGAATGGCTTCAATTCACTCTGTCCGTTCTCACCCTTTTCTTGCTTGCGGCCGAGTTTGTCGCTCATCGCGTCCTGTTTGCTAACCGCTGAGTTCTGGTAAGTTCGGCCCGCCTCCCGGCGACTCATGCTTCGATTTCTCTATTTCCCCGGCCAGACGCTCATGCAATCTCTTGCTGTACCCCACCGGCAATTCAAATGTCCGGTTATCCGCCGTCAACACTAGGATGTTCCGTGTGGAATCCAATATCGCCGAACAAATTTCGCAGTGCTCCAGATGCTGCTCAATCTCATCGCGCAGCTTGGCATCCACGCGCGCGTCAATGTACTCGGAGATATGCTCCCAAACGTGTTTGCAATCGAGTTTCATAGCGCTCTCCCGAAGAACCCTCTGCGTGGCGGAGCCGTCGTTTTCAAGTAGGGTGCCAGGCGCTTTTGCAGCATGATTCTCGCACGGTGCAGCCGTACTTTCACCACGTTCGCGCTGATCCCAAGCGCATCGGCCGTTTCCTCCACGTTCAGTTCTTCCAGGTCTCTCAACGTAAAAACTTGCCGGTAAAGATCGGGCAGTTCCGCCACCGCCGTTCGCAGCGCCTCGCGCAGTTCCTTCCGCTCCAGCGCCTCCAGCGGAATCTCCCGCCAGTCCGTCAGCGGCGCGGGTGTGTAGTCGCCCTCCTGCCCCTCCGCTTGCTCATCAATCGACTCTTCCGCCGCCCCCTTCGCTTTTCTCAGTCGCTTCCGGCCCTCGTTGATCGCGATGCTCGTCAGCCAGGTGCTGAACTTCGCGTCTCCTCGAAACGATCCCAAATGCCGGTAAGCGCTGATCACCGCTTCCTGCGCCCCATCTTCCGCCTCCGTCTCGTTCTTCACAATCGCGAATAGCGTCAAGTACACCATCCGCTCGTACGGCCGGATCAGCTCATGAAACAGTTCTTTCTCGCCCGCCAGTATCCGCGCGATCAGTCCCGTCTCATTGGTCTCCATCGTTCGCATAAACTACTGTAGCCGCCCCTTCAGGGAGGCGGCGTACTTGTCGCTCTCTCACTCTTCCTCTTTTAAAACTTCGCCAGCTTGGCTACTCCGAAGATCGCATGAAATCGCTCGCAGTAGATCGCCACGGCTTGATACTGATTCAAGTCCGCGGCCACCGGCAAATCATAATTCTGATCGCCTTGATTTCCCTTCAGCGCGCCGAGTTCAACGCCAGCGAGGTCGCCTTTCACAATCTCCTGCTCAAGCTCCTTATCGTCCGCCCGCACCAGCAGCACATGCACATCTGGCCCGTTCGAAGTTGTGAAATCCGAGAGCCGCAAATACTCTTTGCCATCGGCGGTCTTGTAAATCGTCGCCCGCCCACTCGTCTGGTGAATGTTCCCTTCGAGGCGTCCCGTATACAATGCTTCTGGCTCCGAGCTCAGCGCCACAGGCCTAGCCTCATTCACCCCTTGATTGATAAACAGTTTCTCCGGCCGGAAGGCCCACCACGCCGCCACCAGCACCGGACTTCCAATTGCCCCCAGAATCCACTTTTTACGCGATACCCACGAGCCCGTATTCGTATTCATGGTCATCTCTCCGGAAAAACAGAGCGGGCAGGTTCGGCCTGCCCGGTCCGATCCTCGTACGAATCCTTAGAATTTCTCCAGCGGCGCCGCGCCGAAGTTCGCGCTGAACCGCTCGCAATAGATCGAAACCGTTTGGAACTTCTTCAGGTCCGTCCCCACGGGAATTTCGTAATTCTGGTCGCCTTCATTGCCCTTGAGCTTCCCTAACTCCACCTTTTCCGTGTTGTCTTTCAGGAAGTTGGCATCATCCATCGCATCCTTCGTCGCCACCAGGATCACGTGCACATCCGGCCCGTTCGAAGTCTTGAAATTGGTGAGCCGCAACACCAGCTTCCCATCCGCTTCTTGGTATACCGTCGCCCGGCCTGAAGTGGCGTGCACCTTGCCGTGGAACGTGCCCGTTTCCAGCGTCTTGGCCTTGCCGTCGTGCATCATTTTGTCGTCTTGCATTTTGTCGTGCTTCATGTCGTCCTGCTTCATGCTGTCCTGCTTCGTGCTGTCTTGCGCTTCCAGTGACGGCTGGAGCAAGAGCGCCGCCGCCAGGCCCCCGAATGCCAATCCTGTTTTAATCATGCGAACCATTCGAATCTCCTGTTTGTTGAGTTTTGGGGATCGCCACTAGGCTCTCATCCCATGCGTCCATGCGAGTCCGCGATTCGAAAAAGGTTACAGTCGAGGGCAAGTAAAAATAGGTAGTCTCCTCCTGTCCCTTCGGCCGGTTACTTTTCGACGGAAATTCACCCCTTGCTGCCCCCAGGCTGCCCGCCGATGGCTATGATGAAAACTGAGGGGTCTCTCTATGTCTAGGAATTTCGCCATTCGGCTCGGTTGCCCTCGCGGCGACAACGACACTTGGGTCACTCTCTCGAATCGTGAAGAGTCTGTCGAGCAGGTCCTTAAGCAATCTTGGGAATTCAAGTGCCGTCAGCACGGCGCCCAGCGCGGCATCCCAAAAGAAGTTCTCGAGATGGCGCCCCTCGACGACCCCCAATCTTCAAGAATGTCCAAGCGCATCGCAGCCGACGCTTTCCCTGCGAATGCCGCGAAGAAAACCCCTCGCTCCAGCGCGCGCATTTCTCTCCGCGCACCCGTAACGATTTACGGTTTTACGGGCAAGAGCGGGGCCTTCCACGAAGACACGCAGACGGTCATGGTCAATTCCAGCGGCGGCCTGGTGACCCTCAAAACCAAGCTCGAGCTTGGCGAAACCGCTTTTCTCGTCCACAAAAGCAGCCGCCAGGAGCAGGAAGTTCGCGTGGCCTACCTCGATCGCTACTCCGACCGCGAATTTCGCGTCGGCCTCGCCTTCAAGGAGCCCATCTCCAATTTCTGGAAAAAAAGTCGGCGCAAGCCGCGCGTCCCCAAGTCCCTCCGCGTCATTGTCAAAGGCACCGACGCCAAGGGCCACCGCTTCGTACAATCGGCCTACACCGTGGATCTCAGCCAGGACGGCGCCCGCCTTGACGGCATCGGCTTCCTCACCGCCCCCGGCCAGGCCATTCAAGTCCGGCGCCGCTGGCGTAGTGCCACGTTCCGCGTCGTGTGGATCGGCCAGGTCGGCACGCGCGAAGCCAATCAAGTCGGCCTCTTCGCCCTGCAATCCGGCAAAGACATCTGGCACGTGCCGCTCCCTGAGTCTGCTGCAGGTACCGTAGCTCCCGCACCTGCCCCAGCTGCTGCACCACGGTCGAAATCCAAGCCCAACAAGAAGGAAACTTTAACGCTTTTCGAGCATACGTCCTGGAAGTAGTGCCTCCGCAAGCGCCTCCGTTGTCAGTGGTGTGTTCTGAGAGACGAGTCCCGGAATGGGAAGAATGCGGTACATCCCGCGAATTTTGGGAGATAATGGTTTCCGAGAGGCTCACGCAGCTCTCATCGAGATCGGTGGCACCCCGGGGTTCTCAATTCTCTCTCGATCTGGTGCGGGATAAGGCCGTGATCGCCGCTCGGGGTGCTTGTAGAATCTGCAGCCGGACCGCCGGCAGGCATCGCCTCAGAAGCTGCTGGCGCTGCTCGCAAAAGGAGACTTCCATGGGAAACGAGAGCAAAGATCAGCCTGTGCTGGGTCACATCGACCGCTTAGTCAAGGAAGAGGAGCGTCTCCATGCCCACTCTGAACTCACAGAGGATGACCGCGACCGCTTAGCGAAGATAAAGGTCGAACTGGACCAGTGTTGGGATTTGTTGCGTCAGCGCCGAGCGTTGCGAGAGTTTGGACGTGACCCAGATCAGGCAAAGGTGCGCCCGCCAGAGATCGTCGAAAACTACGAACAGTAACCCTGTCCCATCGGCGTCCAAATCGCATTTCAGTCTCAGGCTGTCAGATACCGCGAGCCAGCTTGCTGGCTACGACCGCGCGTAGGTCATTGCGTTTCTTGCCCGCTTGATCACGGCATCGCGCGAGCCGTAATGCTTGGCGGAAATGGTTGCCGCTTTGGCGTCGAGCTGATCGTTCAAATTGCGTCGAGACGTCTGTTTCTTGCGGTGGGCGGATAAGGTTGGTGAATTACGTCGCAGCGAACATACGGCGCACGGATTCGTCGCGTGCGGGGCCCGGCGAAGAATCAGTGGACGTGCGGGCGCAGGAGCCAGCTCAAGTCGATGCCGATACCGAACGAATAGCTATTGAGTTGAAGCGGGACGCTGCGGCTAAAGTCGAATTCGAGGTCCAGGGACCCGGCGGGTTTGTAATCGATGCCAGCATTGAAACCATTATCGCGCACCAGGTCCGCGGCGCCCGCGGAAACACTAGCGGTGGTGAAACTCCTGCGGTTTTTGGTCGCGCCACCAGCGTTACATTTGGTGGATGCGCCGCACCGGAAAACCCGGCTGATCACCGTCTGATTCCCCCAGGGCGCGACATCGTAAGCCGAAGCCGAGAAGCTGAAATTGCCGGGATCATATTCAACGCCGCCATTGAATTGCGCGTTGTAGCCGAAGGTGATGAACGGGCGGTGAAAAAATCGCGTATCCATCACCGTGTTGCCCACGCCGGCGTCCAGGAACGGAGAGAAATCTCCGAAGGCATGGTCAATATGGTTCGCAAAATTCCACGTGGCATGACTGGTGCTGAAGCCCTTCTTCGTGTCGCCTGTGGGGGCCGTCAGGCGAATGGCCGAGCTGTAGTTCAGGGATTTGGAAGGATAGTTCAGCCGGAGGTCTGTGAAGAAAGCGCCGACGCCAATGCCGGAAACGGCGCCGGAGTTATTCTTCTTGATGGTCGAAGGAGAGCTGACAAAGTAGAGCGGCAAACCTGCATCAATCCCAAAGTGGTGCGAAAAGTTGTATCCGAGAGCGGATCCAAGATCGTAGACACCGCCGTCGCCACTGTAACTGCCTTCAAAGCGCGTGCCTAAGCTCCAGCCGGGAGTGAAGCCTCCGGGGTTATCTCTTGCCGGCCCGGTTGCGGCGGGATTCGGGGACTGCGCAAACAAGGAAGGGCAAAAGCCCGGAAGTCGCAGCGCAATGACCAACACTGCGAGAGGAAGTCTATGGAACAGCGATTTCCAAAACTTTTCAGCCGGTTCTGAGTTGTATTTCAATTCCCGTCTCCAACGCGATGTATTGTTTGCTCGTGCTTACCGCCGCCGGATGCTGGAATGATTCCAGCCTTGGCCGGGAATTGAGGTGGGCGCTACCCGGTACGATTTAAGTCTACGAAGAAAGGATGCTCCGGGTCACTCCCAATGGGCGACATTGTTTCGCGGGGAGTACCTGTACCCGGGAACAGAGAGGCTCGGTACCGCACCCTGGCGCTAGCTCTCGCCCCTCTCGGCGATACTTCTGCCCCGCTTGCTCGGAACCAAATCCGCCATTAGCCCCCAGACGGTGAACCCATTTGACGGATCCCCGGCAAGACCGATGCTAGCGGTGATCGGCATGTCGGGCCCAGTCGCGCGCCCGGCTGCGACCACCCAGAAAAAAAATTGAGGAGTGTCCGATATGTGACATTTTTGCAGGACGCGATTTCAGCATTATTACAGCGTGGGGTTGGGATGCAAGAAACAGGGAATCGCATCCCAACGAAATAGCACGGAAAGACAAAGACGGGATGCACTGCTTACACGACTGTTCAAAGTTGTGGCAGAGATGACAGTGCAGTTAAGCGGGGCGACGGATAGGCTGGCCGGATCATGCAAGCTCGTTGAGGAGTGCGGTCCGCGCTGGTACACGCAGCCCCAACAAAGAGGGAGTTGAGTCCACGCTGCGACTGCTGAGAAGGCTTGAAGAGCAGTTTAGGAGCGGCAGATGTCCCCGATTGCGGAGCTCCGCAATTCATGGCCGAAGGTTGTAACTTATTCCGGGCACAGTTCCGGAGAGCGCAGGTCTTTTTCGCACGTGCCAACCTGATTGCCTCAAAACGCGCGAGCGATATCATGGCGATAAAGAGAGACTGCCACCTTAGCGACCACATTCGCGTGCCTAGCCTGTGGTGGCCATTCAAAAGTATACTATAGAAGATTATTATAAAGTAATTCTCAGTTGTATTCTCAGTATAGTAATATTATGAGTCGGTAATAGTGTGTATATACGACGAGTTATACTATAAATTAGGGTATTACTGAGAAAAGTAAATACTGTACTTACTATCATATATATATGTAACTATGGCACTGGTAATTTGATGTTTTGGAGCGGCATTTTCGCAAGCACAGACCCCTATGTGGACGACTGGGCCATATCCGTAAGCGGAGGTCTGGGCCTCCGAAACCCGGGCCTGGAGACCGAGGCAAGTCGGATCTCCAACAAGACGAAACATATCGAGTAAACGGGAATCTTAGGAAGCCCTTGTCGTGTATGGAGATCCCAGGAGGGATTCATGCGCCCAATCATCTCGCTTGTCGATGTTGCTTGTTCGGAGCGCGGAAATTGGGAAGCCACGGTTCAGGCCCAGATCCAAGAGATATGTGCCGCAGGAGATAGAGGTACTGCGCTACCCCCGCGTCTCCTCCGTCAATCGGATCTGGTTCTGCGCCACGAACCATCTTTGAATATCTCGAGCAGGCACCCACCAAAGAATGTGAATTCTACATCGACAAGCGCAAGAAGATCGCCGGCCTCAAGCCCATCGGCGCACGCGAGTTTGACGAGGACGCTCGCACTCCCATGGTGCAGCGCGACGAAACGAGAGGAGCAGACCTCTTCGAGAAACGAGTTTTGGGCCCGGGCCCTAGATAAAATCGAAAAGGAGAAAGTATGAAACGTAGACTGTCCCCAGTACTCGCAAGTCTGATGTTGCTCATCGGCCCAATCCCGCAAGTCAGGGCGCAATCGCAAACGGTCACTTGGACGGACGCGGCTGGTATGGGAGGAAACTGCTTGCTGGTCGCAACTGAGAACGGTCAGGCCGAATCAACAGGCTATTTCTACTACTGCCCGCAACAGCCTACATCGTATTCTTCGCCGTATTGCTACGACCCGACAAATGGCATCTGCTACGGTAGTCTTTATCTGCCCGACCTGACGCTTGAGGGCATCACAACAACCTATGGCACGCCATTCAACGTAACCAAAGACAGCAAAGGACGTGTCACCAGCTATTCGCGCATAGATCAACTTGTCGAGAATCAGGAAGGCAACGAGCCGACTACGTGGAGCGGCAGCATTACGCAATCGTTCTCAGTGAGTTATGGAGCGTATAACTTCAAGTGCCGTTGCTATCCGGCGACGACCACCGTGCTTGCAGGCGGTGGGGGAACGTTGACGTACCAAGGAAGCTGATAGCCTCTCTTCGCCGCCGCTAGTGACACTGAGAAGGAGCGATCGGTCTCTGGCGAATTGATACGGTGGAAGACCATACGTCTGTGCCCGCAGCCGGAAAGGGAAATTCACCGTGCACGTGAGAACGATGAAGAAGTGGTTCCGACGGGGCCTGAAGGCGATTGCCGAATGGTGCCAAGAGAACCGCCACATGCCTGTGGAGGAACAGCAGAAGACCCTCAACGCCAGACTCCGGGGCCACCACCAGTATTACGGGCGAGCGACGAACTACCGGAGTATCTGGCAGTTCTTTCGGGAGGTCCGGCAGATCTGGCGAAGGTGGCTCAGCCGGCGCACTCGTGGAAACCGGATGACCTGGGAGAAATGTCACTTGAGATGGGCAGTCCAATACTGGCGGGGAGTTCCTTCCGCACCAATCATCCGGTTTCGAGCCACAGGACGACTGGTAGTTTCACGCAGTGCTACCGGAGGGTATACCATTCGGGAGCGTGGGAACTGGCGGAGGGCGCTGTCACTGCCAGTCATTCTACACTTATCCACCGACACAAGGCAGCGGGTCGATTACGGCGACGCAGTAGCGCCCTTTCGCAAGCCCATCATGTGGTGGGCTTGAGTAGAGGTGCTATGTGATTATTGAGTTGGGCCAGATTTCGATTAAACAGAGAGTTAATGTTATCAAAACAGCTAACTCATTACTTTTGAGCGGCGTGCTGATGGTGATGCCCTGGCCACGCACGCGGCAAAGATTAGGATAGGGAGTCTGCCCGCTGCGCGACGGCAAAACCAAAGAGCCGGGCTGAAGACCGGCCTCTACAAATGCCAAAGAAGGGCACCATCCGATCGATGCGCGGGATTCCTTGGAGCGGATTTGGGGGATAGAATATGGCGTGAAGGGCGGAGGGAAAGATCTGGGGCACGAGAGGTTGCGATGAAAACGAGGAGTTGGGCGGTGAAAGGATTGGCAGTTTTCGCATTGGGGCTGGGACTGGCTTTGGCGGCGGGGCTTGCGCCGGGGCTGCGCGGGGCCGGGCCGGGCGCGGACGTAAGCGAGCTGAAAGTGACGATTCGGGAGTGGGCGGTTCCAACGAAGGGAGCGCATCCGCACGATCCGGCGGTGGGCGCGGACGGAGCATTGTGGTTTACCGAGCAGATGCAGAACAAGATCGGACGGCTGGATCCGAAGAGCGGCGCGTTCACGGAGTACGCGCTAAAGCTGGCAGACTCCGGGCCGCACGGGCTGGTGGCGGATCGCGAGGGAAATATCTGGTTCACAGGAAATTTCAAGGGCTACATCGGCAAGCTCGACCCGCGGACTGGAACCGTGACGGAATACAAGATTCCGGACCCGAAGGGCGAAGACCCGCATACGGCCGTGTTCGATGGCCAGGGCATGCTGTGGTTCACGCTGCAAGTGGCCAACATGGTGGGAAGACTGGATCCGCGCAGCGGAAAAATCGACTTGAAAAATGTGCCGACGACGAATTCGCATCCATATGGAATCGCCATCAACAGCAAGGGCATCCCCATTTTCTGCGAGTTTGAGACAAACAAAATGGCGAAGATCGATCCTCAAACGATGGAAATGACGGAATATACGCTGCCGGAAGGAGCGCGGCCGCGGCGAATGGCCATAGATGCGAGCGACCGCGTTTATTTCACGGACTACAGCGAAGGCCATCTGGGACGGCTGGACATGACATCCGGGGCGGTGAAGATGTGGGCGTCGCCCGGCGGAGCGAAATCCGCTCCCTACGGCATGGTGATTACCCCGGACGGAATGGTTTGGTACAGTGAGTCCGGAGTGAAGCCGAACACGATCGTTCAGTTTGATCCGAAGACGGAAAAATTTGCGCGGGCGAATATCCCTTCCGGCGGCGGAACGGTGCGAAATATGGCGGCAACTTCCGACGGCCGGGTGTATATTGCCTGCAGCGGCGTCGATAAAGTGGGGGTCGTGGAACCCGTCCGCTGACATCCCTCTCACAGGAGAAAGTTCTTTTGTGATTCGGAGGATGCGATGAATTCGACCGGCGTTAAGACGAAAGAGCAGATGTGCCAGGGCGTTTCGCGCCTGGACGAACCGTGTGATGGGCAGGGCCAACGCTTCTGTGAACGGTGCGGCTTGTGGTTCTGCAGATCGCATTTCCCTGATCCGGAATGGCACCCATGCGCGCCGGAGCAAGGCGAGAGTTAATTTGCACCGGCTGGCGCGCGAGGCCGTTGGCGATTGCACAGCATGGTTCGCGCGAATCATTGACGTTCAAGCGCCCCTCCGCTAGCGTCAAATATGGCAGAGTTCTTCCCTGCTCTGCTTGCGCACAATTCACAAAAACTGCGGGTGAGAGATTCCCTTGGCCAACGCGATCATTACGCTGACGACCGACTACGGAACCAACGACCATCTGGTGGGGACACTTAAGGGCGTCATCCTCAAGGTTAATCCGGACGTGACCATCGTGGACATCACGCACAACGTCACGCCCTTTGATTTGCTGGATGGAGCGCTTGCGGTTGGCTCCACCTACGCGTATTTTCCGCCGAAGACGATTCATGTGGTCGTGGTGGACCCTGGCGTCGGAACGGAACGGCGGCCGCTGCTGGTGAGCGCAGCGAATCAATATTTTGTTGCGCCGGATAATGGGGTGCTCTCGGTGATTTACGAGCGCGAGCAGGAAAATATGGTCGTGCGCCACGCCAACGCGGAACATTATTACCTGCAACCGGTGAGCAAGACTTTTCACGGGCGCGACATTTTTGCGCCGGTGGCCGCGTGGCTTTCAAAAGGCTGGCAGACCGCGAGCATGGGAGATGAGATTCAGGATTTCAAGCGCTTTGCGATCCCGCGGCCGAAAGAGGTGGATGGTGTCGTGAAAGGGGTTGTGCTGCGCGCCGATGCTTTCGGTAATTTGATCACGAATTTCCGCACCGAAGATTTGCCGGCATCGGCAGTAAGCGCGGGTACGATCAAGCTGCAGGCGGGCAATCAACCCATAACGCGGTTGGTGGATACGTTTGCGCGTGGCAACAACGGTGAAGCGATTGCGTATTTGGGCTCGAGCGGATATCTGGAGATCGGCGTGAACAAAGGGAACGCCGCGCGCACGCTGGGCTTGGGACGCGGAACCGCGGTGATCCTTTCGAAATAGTTTTCACCGCGAGCGACCGGGAGATTCTACCGCGGAGGCCTACCCTCGGCCACCAGGTTTCGAAATCGCTCCGACGTCTTCGGTTCCACGCGATCAATTTGAAAATTCTTTCGCGGCCATTTGCGAACGTGTGCGCGGATCGAGCCAGTCGCGCCAGGCATCTCCCAGCAAATTGAATGAGAGAACGGCAGTCATTACCCCGAGCGCGGGGAAGATGACCATGTGTGGCGCGTCGAAGAGATGGCCGCGCGCATCATTTAGCATGGCTCCCCAACTTGGAATGGGGGCGAGCACACCCAGGCCGAGAAAACTCAATGTAGATTCCGCGAGGATAGCGCCGGCCATACCGATAGTGGCTTGTATGAGCACGGGCTGAAGGATGTTGGGAAGAAGATGACGTCGCATGATGCGGAGGGGAGACGCACCGAGTGACCTTGCGGCGAGAACGAATTCCAGCTCTTTGGCTTTCAACACCTGAGCGCGGGCGAGCCGCGCGTAGCCGGCCCATCCGGTAATGATCAGCGCGAGAATGACTTTGCCAATTCCAGGACCGAGAAAAGCGGCGAAGGCAATGGCGAGGAGAATTCCTGGGAAGGAAAGAAAAGCGTTGATGAGAAGCAGATTGATGAAGCTGTCCAGCCAGCCGCCTGCGTAGCCAGCGATCATGCCCAAAGCGAGGCCGGTGAGGCCGCAACCGCAAACCACACAAACGGCCACGAGGAGCGAGACGCGCGCGCCGTAGAGTGCGCGAGAAAGAATGTCGCGCCCGAGTTCGTCCGTGCCCATCCAGTGTGAGCGGGAGGGAGATTCGAGACGCGCCGGGAGATTTTGAGCCGCGGGATCGGCCGGCGCCACGAACGGCGCCAGCAGCGCCGCGACCAGAAGCAGCGTTGCAGCAATCAATCCCACGCGGGCGAGGACGCTTTGGCGCCAAAACTCGCGGATCGCTTGCGCAGGATTCACGACAATCTCACGCGTGGATCAATCACGGCGTAAAGCAGATCCGTAAGTAAATTCACAACGACGTAGGAAACTGCGATGACCAGGATGCAGCCTTGAAGAAGCGGGTAATCGCGAGAGGAGATGGCCTGGACGGTCAAGCGCCCGATGCCGGGCCAAGAAAAAATTGTTTCCGTTACGATCGTGCCTGCGAGCAACGTGCCGAATTGCAGCCCAAGAATCGTTGTGATGGGAATGAGCGCGTTTCGAAAGGCATGCCGGAACAAGACGACGCGAGTGGAGAGGCCCTTTGCCCGGGCTGTGCGCACATAGTCGCTCGAGAGTTCTTCAAGCATCGAACCGCGAACCATACGCGTAAGAATCGCCGCCAGCGCGGCACCCAACGTGGCGGCGGGAAGAACGTAGTAGAGCGGGCCACCGCGGCCCGACACGGGGAGGAGCCCCAGTTCAATGGAGAAGAGGAGAATCAGCACGGGGCCGAGAGCAAAATTTGGAAACGCAAGGCCGAAGAGCGTGAGCACACCAACGGCACGATCCGCTGCTTGCCCACGGCAATTTGCGGCCAACATCCCCGCTGGTATGGCAATCGCAGCGCAAACGAGAAGTGCAAGGAAGGCCAGCTGGAGCGTGGCGGGATAGCGCTCGAAGATGATGCCGCGCACCGGCGCTTGAAACTTAAGCGATTGCCCCATATCGCCACGCGCCAGTTGCAAAAGATAGTGTGCGTATTGCGTGTGGAGGGGCAAATCCAAACCCAGGGCATGGCGCAATTGTGTCAATTGGCCCGGCGCGGCGCCCTCTCCGAGCATCTGTTCGACGGGATCGCCAGGAACGATATGAATCATCAGGAAGACCAGAGTCAGGACCAGCCAGAGAGCTGGGAGCGTGAGAAAGAAGCGTTTGAGAAAGTAGCGAGCCATTTGTATTTGGATAGCCTACGATTTCGCCTGGATTGTTCTCGTTTGCCTTAACGCTTGCACCGTAGGCTCGGAAGGACCCGCAGCTCGATTCTGGCCGGCGGTGGGTGGCAGAAGCTGAATCTTTACGCGGGCCACACGCTTTCCGTCCATCTCCATCACGGAAAATCGAAAATTGCCGTATTCGAAGCTCTCTCCACCCTTAGGAATAAAGCCCAGCTGATCGAGCACGAAACCTCCTACGGTAGCGTAAGCGGGGTCTTCCGGCAGGGTGATGTTGTATTGCGTGTCCAGGTCGCGCACGTTGAGAGCCGCATCGAAAATGACGGCGCCGTCGGCAAGCGTAAGGGGCCGTTCAACGACGTCGAATTCATCGTGAATTTCGCCGACCATCTGCTCGAGAATATCTTCCATGGTCACCAAGCCGAGGATGCTGCCAAATTCATCCACGACGATGGCCATGCCGACGTGGTGGGATTTAAGTTCGGCGAGGAGTTCGCTGGCGGGCTTGGTTTCGGGGACGATCAAGATTTCGCGGAGGACGCGGCGAAGATCGAAGGGCGGAGGCGGAAGGTTTTCCTCCAGCCGACGGTCGCGATCCAGAAGGATCCACATCATGTCCTTGATATGAACGAAACCGAGGACATGGTCCTGCGTGGCGCGATAGACCGGAATTCGTGATCGTTGCGTGGTGGCAAAAGCCCGCAAAACGTCGTCCAGGTTGGATTCCACGGGAAGAGTGTGCATGTCCGGCCGAGGGACCATGATTTCCCGAACCTGAATTTGCCCAAGTTCGATGGCACTGAGAATGAATTTTTCCTCGCCGGGAGCCAGCAGACCTCGTTCGCGCGCTTGCTGAATCTGGATCTGGAGTTCTTCCGTGGAATGCGCGACGCCATGGACCTGCGCCGTGGAAACACCAAGCGCTTTGACAATCGCGCTGGAAACGCCATCAAGAAGATCGATGGTCCAGTGAAAGGTATTCAAAAACCACTGGAAGGGGCGCGCCACCATCAAAGCGACGCGTTCGGCGCGCGCGAGGCTCACGGTTTTGGGGACGAGCTCCCCGATTACGACGTGAAGGGCGCTTAAGAGCGCGAAGGCAGAAGCCAGCGCGAAGGCATGAGCTATGATGGCGGTGCGCGCATTAGGCGTTCCGGACCAGACGCCCTGAAAAACCTTCGCGAGGGTGGCCTCGCCGAGCGCGCCGATGGCCAGGCTTGTCAGGGTAATGCCAAGCTGAACGCCGGAGACAACTCGGTGCAAATCCCCGAGCAGCATCTCAACGACGCGGGCTCGAGGATTGCCGGTGACAACAAGCTGCCGGATACGCGATAGCCGCACCGCGACGAGCGAAAACTCGGTGGCCGCGAAGAAACCGTTCAGTGCCACCAGGGCCAGGACGCCGATGAGACGTACCGCAAACATGAGTGGATGTATCCCCCCAGCGGCATTGTAGCAGCACCGCGGCTGCGCGCGGCCAGGCGTTGCTTCGGTGGAGGGCGGCCAGAAAGCCCCGGCGGGAGGTTGACAGACGGCTCCCTGGCTTCTTACGATGTTCTTGTAAATTCTGATTGATGGAAGAGTGGGTACTAAGGACCGGTCAGTCGTGTGTTAGGGATCTTACGTTCAAGAAAATAAACCTATGATTACAGTGAGTGAGCTTACCAAGAGGTATGCGCGCAACACGGCTGTGGACGGCATTTCATTCGATGTCGAGAAAGGCAGCATCGTGGGCTTTCTCGGGCCGAACGGCGCGGGCAAGACAACAACCATGCGGATGCTTACGTGTTTCCTGCCACCCACGTCGGGTACCGCAACGGTGGCGGGATTTGACGTGCTACAGGCACCGATGGAAGTGAAGAAGCGGATCGGATACCTGCCCGAGGCGCCGCCGCTGTACCAGGAGATGAGGGCTGACGAGTACTTAACGTTCGTCGGCAAATTGAAGGGGCTTGCCGGAGCAGAACTACGCCAGCGCGTCGATACGGTTTGCGAGCGGTGCGCCGTCGCGGATGTGAAAAACAAGCTGCTCGGCAAACTTTCGAAAGGCTATCGTCAAAGGGTAGGACTGGCACAGGCTATTATCCACAATCCCGAGGTATTGATTCTGGACGAGCCGACCGCGGGGCTCGATCCGAAACAAATCAACGAAACGCGAGATTTGATCAAGAGCCTGGCCGGCGACCACACCATCATCCTGAGCACGCACATCCTGCCGGAGGTGGAGCAAACCTGCCAGAAGGTAATCATCATCAACAAGGGCAAACTCGTGGCGACGGACTCGGTGAGCAATTTGCAAAGTAGGGCGCGAGGGGCGGAGTCGGTGCTTGTGGAGGTGGCAGGGCGGAACGGCGATCTTGATTCGGCCACGGCGCAACGAAAGCTGGAACGGGTGGGCGGAGTGAGCCGAGTGGTTTTCAAGGAAAGACGGGAGAACCGCAGCGTGTTTGAGGTGGAGAGCCGTAAAGATCACTCGGTGCGGGGAGATTTGGCGCGCGCGGTGGTGGAAGCTGGCTGGGACTTGAACGAACTGCGCCCCGCTTCGGTGAGCCTGGAAGAGATTTTCCTGAAGCTCACGACTGATCCCTCCGGCGAGCCAGCAGAAAAAGCAGCGCCAACGGGAGAGACCAAGTGAGAAACGCGTGGGTGATTTGCCGGAAGGAATTGCGCAGCTATTTCGCTTCTCCGATTGGGTACGCCGTGATGGCTTTTTTTGGCCTCATCTTTGGTTTTGTTTTTTACCTGGCCACTCGCGACTTTTTCACGGCGTCTTTCCGGGCTCCGATGATGGGAGGGGCGCCGACCATGAACGTGAACGAGCAGATTATCCGCCCTCTGCTCGGATTCGCGGGAACCGTGGCGTTGTTCCTGATTCCCATGATCACGATGCGGTTGATTGCGGAGGAGAAGCGCACCGGCACCATTGAGCTGCTGCTCACTTCGCCGGTCCAGGACGTGAGCATCATTTTGGGAAAGTGGCTGGGGGCCATGCTGCTCTATCTCTGCGTGCTAGGAATGTCCGCGCTCAACATCGCCCTGCTGTTTGCCTGGGGCAAACCGGATTGGAAGCCCGTGTTGGTGGCCTACCTGGGTCTGATCCTTCAGGGGGGCTGCCTTCTTGCGATCGGCACTTTTATCTCGTCACTGACCCGCAACCAGATCGTGGCCGGGGGGGTAACTTTTTTTGTGAGCCTGCTGCTGTGGATGCTGAGCTGGTCCACGGCCTTCGATACGACGACGACGGCCAAAGTGATCAATTATTTGTCGATCGTTACGCACATGGAGAACTTCAGCAAAGGCATCCTCGATCTGAAAGATGTGGTTTTCTACATGTCGTTTATTTTCTTTGCGTTGTTCATGACCTTGCGGCAAATGGAATCGCTGCGGTGGAGGACCTAACGTGGCCGCGAGCTGGCTGAAAGCAAGACCGACGCAATACACCGCTTACGCGGCCGTTTATATCATTGTCATCGCCGCGGTCTTGGCGGCAATCAACGTATTGACCAACCGGTACGACAAATCGTATGACGCGACCGCCAACAAGCAATTCAGCCTTTCGGAACAGACGATCAAGGTGGTAAAGGGACTGAAGCAAGACGTGCAGTTCACATACTTCGGCCCGCAGAACGAATTTCCCGGGGCCCGTGACACGCTGGACCGGTATTCCGGTCTTTCGCCCAAGCTACGCGTCACTTATATCGATCCGGAGCGAAAGCCGCAGTTGGCTAAGGCCGCGGGCTTTCGTTCCGATTCGCCCGTTTTGGTGGACAGCGGAGTGCGCCGGGAAGGGGCAAAGAGCCTCAGCGAGGAAGAGATCACCGGGGCATTGATCCGTTCGCTGAAATCGGGCGAGCGCAATGTGTGTGTGCTATCAGCAGCGGGCGAGCATTCCATCGATGAGACGGACGGCAGCGGCTACTCCTACTTCAAGCAACTGCTGGAGCACGACAATTACCGAGTCCGTACGGAGGCTTTGAGGGGGGCACGACCGGATGCGAGCAAAGCTCTGGCCATTGGCCAAGTAGGAGCTGCGCCGGTCGTAGAAGTGCCAAAAGACTGCACCGTGCTGGTTGTTGCTGGGCCGAAGAACGACTATCCCGCCCCGATCGTCACGGCCATCAAGACTTATGTCGAAAGCGGTGGACGAGCGCTTTTCTTGCTGGACACCGTGGTGCGGCTCGGACGCTCCGAACCGCCTACCGAAAATGACGCCCTGCTCAAACTGTTGTCCGACTGGGGAGTCAACGTGAATAATGACCTGGTGCTCGACCTCAGCGGCGTGGGCCAGGTCTTCAACCTGGGGCCCGAGGTTCCCTTCATTTTGCGATACGAATCGCACCCCATCACGCAACCGCTGGCACGCGTGCCGACGGCGTTTCCCTTGGCGCGATCGCTGGAAATCAAGTCCACCGACAAGACGAATGTGTCTAAATTAGTGGCGACCACGGAAGACAGCGTGGGAACCAATTCCGTTCCTGCGGATGGTCATATCGATCCGAGGAAAGGCAAGAAGGGACCGTTCACGCTGGCCGCTGCGGGGACCTTCAACAGCACACCGCAGGGAAGATTTGTCGTGGTTGGCACTTCGCTCGCCGGTCAGAACAGTATCGTGGGTTCGCGCCCGTTGGACAATCGCGACCTGATGGTCAACATCAACAACTGGCTCTCCTCGGACGAGGATCTGATTTCGATCCGCCCGAAGTCTCCGGAAGAGCGCCCGCTCAACCTCACGACGCGGAAGCTAAACGCCGCGTTCTGGCTGAGCATTGTCGTTTTCCCGCTGGGGGTTGTCGGCTTTGGAATGGCGACCTGGTGGAAGAGGAGATAGCCGATGAAGTTGAGGGGCCTCCTGACTGCCAGCGTGCTCTTGGCCGCATTGAGCGGGCTGCTCTGGTGGTCGAATCGAAGAGAGGCTCACGCGAATAAGGAGCCCGCCGAAAGCAAAACGCTCAAGTTGTTCAGCGCACCAGAAGATCAGATTCAGGAAATCAAAATCCAGAAACAGATCGGCGAAAACATTCACCTGAGGCGGAACGCCGGCAAATGGCAGATCATCGATCGAAAGGTGCTGGCGGCCGATCCAGAGGCGGTGTCGAGCTTGCTTTCGACCTTGTCATCACTGAATGCTGACCATGTGATTGAAGACAGGGCCACGGATGTCGAGCCCTATGGGCTAGGGCAACCGTGGATCAAAGTTAGAATTATCGAATCGAATAACAAAGCACGAGAACTGCTCATCGGCGACCAGACACCGGCTGGTTCGGCGAATTACGCGGAAGTGGCGGGAGATCCGCGTGTGTTCACCATCGCGAGCTACATCAAGGTCAGCTTCGACAAATCGATGAATGACCTGCGAGACAAGCGGCTGATGAATTTCGAATCGGACAAGGTTACGCGCGTCGAATTGACGGCAAAGATGCAGCACATCGAATTTGGCCGGAACAAAGATCAATGGCAGATCGTAAAGCCCAAGCCGCTGCGGGCGGACCAGTTCCCTGTAGAGGAGCTGCTCCGCACTTTGCGCGACGCGAAGATGGACTTGAGCGGGGGCGACGACGAGAAGAAAGCGGCCACGGCGTTTGCTTCGGGCAGCCCGGTGGCGACGGCGAAAGTTACCGATGCGTCCGGAACGCGGGAATTGCAAGTGCGGAAGAGTAAAGAAGATTACTACGCGAAATCCAGCGCAGTAGAAGGCATTTATAAGGTTGCCGTGGGAACCGGCACGGGACTGGATAAGAGTCTTGATGATTTCAGAAACAAGAAGTTGTTCGATTTCGGGTATGCCGACCCGGAGAAACTGGAATTGCACGATGGCTCGAAGAGCTACGTCCTAAGCAAAAAAGATGGAGACTGGTGGTCCAACGGGACGAAGATGGACGAGGGCAGCGCGCGAACTCTCGTTGATAAGATTCGCGACCTTGCGGCAAGCAAATTTGTCGAAACCGGCTTCAGTAGCGCCACTTTGGACATTGCTGTGACTTCCGACAGCGGCAAACGCTCGGAGAAATTACTTATTTCCAAAAACGGTGACCGCCACGTGGCTAAGCGGGAGAACGAGCCGGCACTGTATGAACTAGACTCCTCGGTCGTCACGGAACTGCAGAAGGCGGCAGCGGATCTCAAACCAGCGGCGCCACCGAGGAAGTGAATCGGCAATCGTTGAGACTCAAGCTACAAGGTTAAACGGTCCTAATTCCTAGCGAGATTTTTTCTATCGACCCTGGGCCGTCAGGTTGCGCGGACGCAAGGCCTCCTCTACACTGAAATTTTGGACCGTCCTGGCTGGGAGTGGCCTTGCGAGTTCTTCTCCGAGTTATCTACTGTGGTTTTGCTTTGATCGTCATTGCCGTGGGCAGCGTGGCTTGGTGGTATGTCTACCGGCCGCTGCCGCAGATGGACGGGACGGCCGCTTTGCCCGGCCTTCAGCATGAAGTCACTGTCGAGCGCGACCGCTGGGGCGTCCCGCACATTCGCGCCGCGTCGGTCGAGGACCTCGCGGAAGCGCAGGGATACGTGATGGCGCAGGACCGGCTTTGGCAGATGGATCTTTTGCGTCGCGTCGCGCGTGGGCGGCTTTCCGAGATTCTCGGCGAGAAGACGCTGGCCATCGACAAGAATTTCCGGACGCTCGGATTCAGCCGCGCCGCGGAACGCGACGTCGGACTGCTCGACGCCGAGGAGCGCAAAGTTTATGACGCTTACGCTCGCGGGGTGAACAAATTCATCGAGCAGCATTGGAAGAATCTCCCGTTGGAGTTTTCGCTGCTCAACTACAAGCCGCAGCCCTGGCAGCCCTCCGACACCATGGTCATTGCTGCTTACATGTACAAAAGCCTGACGGATACCTGGGAACGAGAGTTGAACCGCGCCAAGGTCACCGAACGCGCTGGAGCGGGCCGCGCGAAAGATCTCTTTTCCGAAGAAGCGACGATGGACCGCTTCGTAGTCGGCGATCCCAACGTGCAAAATGACGGCTCGCAGCGCACGGCGACCGATCCGGATGACGAAGATGACGATGACGACATGCAGCCAGACACGGTGCTGAAAGCGGGGCTAGGCCCTTCAGGCGGCGCCGCTTCGTCCGAAAGCCCTGCGGATTTGACCTCGGCGCTAGCGCGATCTGTTCAAGGGTTCGTGGAGGAATCGCAGAGCGAAATCCGGCAGGGACTTGGCAGCAACAATTGGGTGGTGAGCGGCGCGCACACCGCAACCGGCAAGCCGTTGCTCGCCAATGACACGCACCTCGAACTGATGATCCCCCCGATCTGGTACGAGATTCATTTGACCGCTCCGGGATGGAATGTGAAAGGCATCACGCTGCCGGGTGCGCCGATGGTCATTATCGGCCACAACGACCGCATCGCCTGGGGCTTCACAAATAACGGCGCCGATGTGCAGGATCTGTATATCGAGACGTTCAATCCGGGCGCGCCGGATGAATACCGCGCGAACGGCGCCTGGACGAAGGCGGAAATCACTGACGAAACGATTCACGTGAAGGGGCAACCGGACGAGCACTTACGGATTCTTGTGACACGCCACGGTCCCCTCATGCGGCGCGAAGGAAACAAGGGTTACGCCTTGCGCTGGACCGCCACCGAACCCGGCGGGCTAGCCAATAGCTACGGCTGGCTCGGAAAAGCGCGCAACTGGAAAGAATTTCGCGAGCTGATGAAGCGCGTTTGGGGGCCGGGGCAAAATGTTGTGTACGCCGACGTCGACGGGAACATCGGCTACATCATGGCCGCGCGCGTGCCCGTTCGAAAGAAAGGCCACGGCGAAGTCCCCGTTCCCGGTGATGCCGGCGAGTATGAATGGACCGGCTATATCCCGTTCGATCAGCTTCCGCAGGCGTTGAATCCGGAGAGCGGATTAATTGTCACGGCCAACGCACGCGTCGTCGGACCGAATTACAAATCTTATCTTACCGATCGTTGGGAAGAGCCGTATCGCACCGCACGCATCTACGATTTACTGCACGACCGCCACGACTTGCGCCCGGAAGACATGATGAAAGTTCAGACTGACACTTACAGCTTTCCTCATGTATTTCTCGCGGATCAATTGTCCGCCTCCGTGAGGACAGTCAAGCCCAAGGACGCGCGGACCCAGAGACTGATTGAAGGCTTGAAAGACTGGAATGGAATCGCGGACGGCAACTCTCCTGAAGTTTCATTTCTAGAAGGGACACGGCGTGCGGCCATCGACCTGCTCGTCGAGCCATTCCTGGGAAAGGATGCAAGCCTCTACCAATGGCGGAGCACAACGTTTCTGCAGAAAATCCTGACCGACCGCCCCTCGAAGTGGCTTCCATCTGCCTATAAGAGCTACGACGAATTGCTCGCGGCGGCGGCCGATATCGCCGTCTCCAAACTCGCTGGACAAAGCAAGAGCGAGCGCGTCGAGGATTGGGCGTGGAGCCGGTTCAACTCACTCGAGATGTTTCACCCCATCGGGCATGAAGGCCCACTGAAAGGCTTTCTTAGCATCACCGACAAGCCTCTGTCGGGAACCGATTACAGTGTACGCAGAGCCATGAAGCGCCACGGCCCTGCGATGAGGTTTGTCGCCAATCCCGCTAACTGGGATGAGTCCATCCTGTTGCTTCCCGCGGGACAGTCCGGACAATTCGGCAGCAGCCACTATGCCGATCAGTTTTCCTACTGGTACGAAGGCAGACCCATTTTCGCGGCGTTCAGCGATGCCGCCGAAGCGAATGCGCGGAAGCATACGCTGACGCTCAAGCCCGGATCCTGATTCTTCTTAGTTTTCATGCCTGAACTTCCGGAAGTAGAAGCTGTCGTTCGAACGTTGCGCCCTTTCGTTCAAGGACGCCGCATTCGTTGCGCCCACGTTTTGCACCCGATCGCAACGAAACCGCAGAGCGCGGTGAACCTGGCTCGTTTTGCGGAAGGACAGCGTATCCGAGAAGTGCAACGTCACGGCAAGTATGTGCTGCTTCACCTGGACCACGGTCTATTGACGATGCACTTTCGGCTCGACGGCCAGCTTCTTTGGTTTTCGAATGAAAAGGAATTTCTTGTTTGCGCCAATCAGCGTGAAAGCGGCGTCCACGTGGATATCGCGCTCGAATTGGACGAAGGCGTGCTCGGCTTTGTCGACCGCCGCCATTTCGGCCGCGTCCATGCCTGGGATGCCCTCAAAGAATCTCCCGGGCTCGCCGATCTCGGCGTCGATGCCCTCTCACCCAATTTCACCGCCTCCTGCCTGCGCGATTTGCTTGCCGGCTCGAAGCGTCGGCTGAAAGAGTTCCTCCTGGATCAAAGGCACGTCGCGGGAATCGGCAACATCTATTCTTGTGAGTCGCTATGGCGTGCCCGCTTACATCCACGGCGACGTGCGCCCACGCTGAACCCCACGGAATCGCGCCGGCTGCACAAAGCAATTGTGTCTGTTCTCGAGCGTGCCTTAGAATGCTGCTTGCATCCAGGGCCCGATTTTCGCGATCCGTCGTGGTGGTTCCAGGGGTTGGAAAAGATTCTTCGCGTCTACGGCCGCGCAGGAAAGCCCTGCCGGCGCTGTAGAGAACCGGTACAACGCATCGCACAGGCCGGACGGTCAACATACTTTTGTAGGCGCTGCCAGAAATGAGCGTCTCCGGGGCATTCAGAGCCGAATCATGAATACACCTTCTCCCAAAAGGCCGGAACCGCAAAAGAAGCCGGAGTTCGAACGCTCTCTTGCGAGACTCGAAGAGGTGGTCCGTCGGCTGGAGAGTCCGCAACTTTCGCTCGCCGACGCCATGAAGCTGTTCGAAGAGGGCGTCGCTCTTTCCCGCGAATGCCAAAAACAACTGGAAGAAGCGGAAGGTCGTGTGGAAATCCTGCTGAAGAAGGCCGATGGCAAGCTCGCAGTTGAACCGTTTGATCCCGAGCGGGAGAATGAGTCGTGATATGTCCGCGGTTCCTCCCGCTCACCGGTCTCCCGCCCCGATGAAGCTTTCTGCCTTCTTCGAAGAAGACCGGCTGGCCGTTGAGGCTGCTCTCGAGCGGCTGCTGCCGGCTGAAACCACTCCGCCATCTTCGATTCACACGGCCATGCGCTACAGCGTCTTTGCCGGCGGAAAACGTATGCGCCCGATTCTCTGCCTGGAATCGGCGCGCATTTTTGGAAGCGAGCTCACCCCGGCATTCCACCCCGCCTGCGCGATCGAGTTCATCCATACGTACTCTTTGATTCACGATGACCTGCCGGCGCTGGACAACGACGACCTTCGGCGGGGCAAACCCACCTGTCACAAAAAATTCAGCGAAGCCCTTGCCATTCTCGCGGGTGATGGCCTGCTGACGTTGGCTTTCGAAACCATTGGCGCTGCGCCGGTGGCCAGCGAAAGGCGGGCCGCCATTCTGACCGAGGTTGCGGCCTCAGCCGGTACCATTAACGGCATGGTCGGGGGCCAGGTGGCCGACATCGAAGCTGAAGGCAAACGGGTCGAGCCACAGATGCTCGAATATATTCACCGCTCGAAGACGGCTGCGCTCATCCGCGCCTCCGTCACCGCGGGCGCCTTGTGCGCGGGGGCTGGATCCGACGACGTGGCGCGCCTGCGACGGTTTGGTGAAACCATCGGTTGGGCCTTCCAGGTAACGGACGACATCCTGGACGTCGAAGAATCCTCCGCCGCGCTCGGGAAAACCGCTGGGAAAGACATCGCACAGCAGAAGGCAACTTACCCGGCAGTCTATGGTCTGGAACGCTCCCACGAGATCGCCAAGGAGCTTGCGACCAAGGCCATCGCCGAGCTGGCCCCTTACGCTGAGCGCGCGGCCCGGCTCCGCGAAATTGGCGAATATCTCGTGTTGCGACGCGCCTGATATTTCTCGCGCATCATGAAACCCAAGTCACGCCGCATAAGGCTCGACGCTCTTCTCACCGAGCGCGGACTGGCCGAATCTTCTCAAAAAGCGCTGGCGATGATTCTTGCCGGCGAAGTGCGCGTGGATGGCAAGCGCATCGATAAGGCAGGTCTTTCAATCGCCGAAGATGCCCGCATCGAAATCACCAGCCGCTTGCAGAAATATGCAAGCCGGGGCGGGTTCAAGCTGGAAGGCGCGTTGGAAGATTTCGCGGTCAATCCGGCTGGTTGTATTTGTTTGGATATCGGATCGTCAACAGGCGGCTTCACCGACTGCCTGCTGCAACATGGGGCAGCTAGGGTCTACGCCGTTGACGTAAACGTGGAGCAACTCGGCTGGAAGCTTCAACAGGACAACCGCGTCATTCGAATCGAACGGAATGCTCGCGAGCTGCGTATCGAGGATCTTCCGGAGCGTCCCGCTCTCGTGGTCATCGACGTGTCGTTCATTTCCGTCAACAAAGTGCTCCCGCCTGCAGGCGCGGTCGCACAGCCGGGCGCTGACTTCTTGATCCTGATCAAACCTCAATTCGAATTGCGCCGCGAAGAAGTCGGTTCCGGTGGAATCGTGAGAGATAAGGCGCTTCACGAAAAGGCGATCTGTGCCGTGCGCGAAAAAGCTTTGTCAATGGGCCTTGAATTCCTAGCCGTCTGTGCCAGCCATCGCCTCGGGGCCGAAGGCAATCAGGAATATTTTCTGCACGCGCGCAAGAAAGCAAGGGGGTAGAATCGCAAGCAGTTATGCACCCCGGTAAATCTCTCCAAACAATTGGAATCATTTCCCGGCCGCGCCGCGCCAATCTCGCCGCCGTAGTCCCGCCGCTCCTGAAATGGCTTGAAGGCCACGGCATTCAGGCCGTTTATGACGAGGAGACAGCGGCTTCTCTCACGGACGCGTCCAAAGGGCGCACCCGGCAAAGTGTGGCGGACGCCGCACAGCTTCTTCTCGTGCTGGGAGGCGATGGCACGCTGCTCGCCAGTGCGCAACTCGCCGGCCCTCGTGGGATTCCGGTTTTGCCGATCAACCTGGGGAGCTTGGGCTTTTTGACCAGCTTCACCCTCGATGAACTCTATCCCGCGCTCGAAGATATGCTCGCCGGCCGGTCCGCCTTTAGCCAGCGTGTCATGCTAAGCACGGAGCTCGAGCGCGGCGGAAAGGTGATCGAATCCCAGCGTGTATTGAACGATGCCGTGATCAATAAAGGCGCGCTCGCCCGCATGATCGAGCTGGAGTTGAGAATCGACGCCGATCCCGTCTGCCGCTACCGCGCTGACGGTTTGATCGTGGCCACACCTACTGGCTCGACGGCTTATTCGCTCTCGGCGGGCGGCCCGATCGTGGATCCGTCGGTGGAATCCATCCTGATCACGCCCATTTGCCCGCACACTCTGAGCGACAGGCCGCTCGTGGTTCGCGATTCGGCTTCGATCGAGATTCGACTCTCGGGCAATGCAGAATCTATGTTCCTCACTCTTGATGGCCAGCGGGGCATTCCGCTGCAACCAACCGACCGCATTCGAATCGCTCGCGCGAAGGAGCTTCTCCGGCTGATTCATCCTTCCAAGAAGTCCTATTTTGAAATCTTGCGCAGCAAATTGAAGTGGGGCGAGGCTTAGCTGGCCTTCATCACCTCGGGGGAGGGAGCTTCGCTACGTTGGACCATCGTGGGTAGATGGTCGTTTACAAAGGTGCCAAGAATTTAGCCGAGAACGTCCGTGCGAAGGAGGTCTTGCTGAGTCTCCCGCCGCCGAATGAGCTGGAACCGCTTTCCATCCACCAGCACTTCTGCTGGACGGCATCGCGCATTGTAGTTGGAGGCTTGCACCATCCCGTAGGCGCCTGTCCCCCAGATTGCCAGCAAGTCGCCTCCTTTCACATTGCCGAGCGGCCAATCGCGCAAGAAACAATCTCCTGTCTCGCAGACCGGTCCAACGATCTCAACCCGCTCGTGGTTTAAACTCTTCTCATTTCGTTCGCGAGTAATTTTAGTTATCGGATGAATCGCTCCATACAGGGCCGGGCGCATGAAATCGTTCATGGCCGAGTCCACAACGACGAATGATTTCCCGCGGTTTGTTTTTGTGTGCACCACTCGTGTCAGCAGCACGCCAGCGGGCGCAATGATTGAGCGGCCGGGTTCAAGCAAAAGATGCACGCCGAGTTTTCGCACCAGTTGGGCCACCAGCCGGGCATACTCTCTTCTTGAGGGCGGCTTTTGGTCGGCGTACCGCACACCAAGCCCGCCGCCCACGTCCAGGTATCGCACTTCGATTCCTTCACGACGGAGCTCCGCCACAAATTTTCCGAGGCGCCCAATCGCGCGTCGAAACGGTTCGAGCGAAGTGATCTGCGAACCGATATGCGCGCTAATTCCGTGCCAGCGAATCCACTCTGTATCGCGGTGCGCCAGATAGAGACGTCTTGCCTCCGTCCAATCCAAGCCGAACTTGTGCTCGTGGCGCCCCGTGGCAATGTGCGGATGCCCGCCCGCCAGCACGTCTGGGTTCACGCGGATGGCCGCGCTCGGCACAGGTCCGCCTCTTTTGATCGCACGCGCGGATTCCTCCACCAAAACTTCTAGTTCCGCTTCCGACTCAACATTGAAAAGCAGAATGCCTGGCCGGTCCGTACGTCGTGCTCGGTAGCCTAGGGCTGCGCGAATCTCATGTCGGTCTTTACCGACGCCCGAGAAAACGATGCGGTTCCCGCGCACCCCGATTCGCCGCAAATAATCCAGTTCGCCTCCGGAAACAATGTCAAAGCCGCTCCCCAGCCGCGCCAATTTTTTCAAAATGGAGAGATTCCCGTTCGATTTGACGGCAAAACACAGCCTGTGAGGCATCGAACCAAGGCTGCGGTGTAATTCCCGGTAGGCGTCCTCGATGCAACCACTGCTGTAGAGATAAGTCGGCGTCCCCGTTTTTGCTGCGACCGCGCTCAGAGGGACTTCTTCGCAGAAGATTTCTTCGCAGGAGGAAATCGCGTCCCGCTGCTTCCTCCACAGAAAGTGCGGGGTAAAATCAACCGGATCCACGTATTTGAGTTTACGCGCGCGAGAAGCGGCCGAATGACTCATCGAACTTTGGCGACCACCAGCGTTCGGTCGTCGGCCAGGGGCGCGCTCTGCGCGAACCAATCCACTTCCCGCAAGATGATGTCAGCGATTTCCGTCGCCCCGGCTTCGTGATGTTGCTCGATCAATTTTCGCAGCCGCTCGGTGCCGAAGAACTGCCCCTCGCTGTTCGCGGTCTCCGCAATACCGTCCGAATGAAACACCAGAATGTTTCCCGATTCGAGAGTCACGCCCCACTCGTCGTAAGTCACTTCCTCAAAAATTCCCAGAGGGAAGCCCGTCAGCTCAATTTTCCCGCAGCGGCCGTCTTTGTACAGCAGCGGTTGCGATTGTCCCGCATTTGCCACTCTCAACTTCTGCCGGCCTTTCTGCCATGTCGCGAAACATGCCGTCATAAATCGCCCTTCAATCCGGCGCTCGCCCACAATCTGGTTCATCTGCCGCAGCATCTCCGCAGGTTGCAATTTCTGTGGAGTGAGACTTCGCATGATGCCGATCGCTACCGCCCCGTAAAGCGCGGCCGCTGTTCCCTTTCCACTCACATCTCCTAGAGCGATTCCCAGTTGCTGCGGTCCGTAGCGCAGAAATTCATAAAGGTCGCCGCAAACTTCACGCGCCGAAAGATACCGGGCGGCCATCTCCAATCCAAAATCTTCCGTCGGGACGGGGCGCAGCAGCGCGCCTTGAATTCTCTTCGCCGCTTGCAAATCGCGTTCCAGGCGCGCCTCGTCTCGCGCTACTTGTTCATACAACCGCGCGTTTTCCAGGGAAACAGCGAGATTCGAGGCCAGGATCGAGAGCGTTTGCACGTGATCTTCGGTAAAATAATTCAGCTGTGGGCTCTCCAGATCCAGCACGCCAATTACCTTGCCCTTGTGCATCATCGGGATCGCCAGTTCCGAGCGCGTCTCCGGATTCGCCATCAAGTAGCGCGGATCGGCGGTGACGTCCGGCACAAGCACGGGTTCCTTCAGCGTTGCGGCGGCGCCGACGATGCCTTCGCTCGCCGCCACTCGCAGCTTCCCCTGCACGCGATGTCCATGCTTGACGTCTACCCTGTGCCGAAAAACTTTCTGCTCCCCGTCGTACAGCATGATGCTCAGGATCTGATAATCAATCACCCGCTTTGTCTGTTCCGCAGCGCGGCGGAGAAGCTCCTCGACATCCAGTATCGATGCGGTCTCGCGGCTGACTTCATTCAGCAGGAGAAGCGTGTCCGCCTGTGTCCGCACTTTCTGAAAGAGCCGCGCATTCTCGATGGCCACCGCGAGGCGGCTCGCCAGTAATGTCAAAATACTTTGCTGGTCGCGCGTGAAATAATCGAGATGCCGGCTCTGAATATCCATTACTCCCACGCACTTCCCTTGCAGCATCAGCGGCACCGCCAGCTCGGAGCGCACGCTGTCAATCGCATTGATATATCGCGCGTCTTTTGAAGTATCCCCGATGCGCACCGCTTGTCCGGTGGCCGCGGCTGTTCCGGTAATTCCCTGCCCGAGGGGGATTCGCAGGTTGTCGGCCAGTTCTCTCGAATAGCCGATCGAGAACCGGTGCCGCAAATAACTTCCATCTCCTTCCATCATCAATACGCCGAATATTTCGTAATCGATGTGCCGCTTGATCAGCCCCGCCGCTCTCGACAGCACCTCGTCCAGATCGAGCGAGGAATTTACCTCTTCGCCGATCTCCGCCAGCGTAGTGAGAACTTCCGCGGATACTTCCGCGCCCGGATTGATTGCCGTGGTGGCCATCGATTCGTCTATATCCCTCATGTACTCCAACCATTATAGCAGGCGCCCCATGGGGACCCCGTGTGGGATTGCGGGATGGCTGTGCCGGACCAGGACAATTTGGACACGAACAGCCCGTCAGAGCACGAAAGGGGGCGTCAGTTAGCCACTTGTCGTGGCTTTACGCAGTCTTCTGGACCGTTCCGCCAAGCGACAAGACGCCTACGTAAGGCAGGTTGCGGTACCGTTCCGAATAATCCAGACCATAACCGACGACAAATTCATTCGGAATCGAGAAGCCGATGTAGTCCGCGTGCACGGGCGCGATTCGCCGTTCCGGCTTGTCCAGTAATACCGCCACCCGCAAATGTTTCGGTTTGCGCTGCTGAAAAAGCCGCAGTAGGTATTGCAGCGTCATTCCCGTGTCCAGGATGTCTTCGACGACAATCACGGTCTTGCCTTCGATGCTGGAGTCCAGGTCGCGCGTCAATCGCACTTGTCCCGAGGAGTGCGTATTTTGCCCGTAACTGGATACCGCGATGAAGTCGAAGGAAACTTGACCGGGAATGCTCCGCGCAAGATCGGTAAGGAAAAACACGCCGCCCTTTAGCACGCTCACAAGATGCAAAGGTTTACCGGCAAAATCCCTTCGGATTTGCTTGGCCAGCTCCTTAATACGCTTTTGGATTCTTCCACCGGTGATCAGCACGCGAACTTTCTCTCGCGGTGGCTTCCCTGTCTTCGTCCGACTCATTTTGGCTTGCGGCATCGTCCCCTTCGACCGTAGAACGGAGACTCTAACTCACGCGCATCCCGCCTCGCAAGGCCGTGTCGTGCTCCCCCGCATCCCGCGGAACCTCACTGGGACGGCACTCAGATATACTCTTCCCGCCGGAGGGCCGCCAGCTTGGAAGTCGTCCAGAGCATCACCCTCATTCTTAGCGCGCTCTTCCCCATCGTGAATCCGCTGGGTGGCAGCCCCGTGTTCTTCGCGCTGACGAAAGAATATCCTGCCTCCGCCCGCCGCATCCTCGCGCGAAAAGTAGCCATCAACAGTTTTGTCTTGCTCATTGCCTCTTTTCTGGTCGGGACCCACGTGCTCGCTTTCTTCGGCATTTCGATCCCCGTCGTGCAGGTCGGCGGCGGCATGATGGTTGTCGCCAACGGCTGGGCTCTGCTCAAGCAGAAAGAAAATGCCGACCGCGGCCGCGACGTCAAGAAGAAGGTCAATTTGCACGATATTTTCAAGAGCGCCTTTTACCCGTTTACCCTACCGCTCACCGTCGGACCTGGCTCGATTTCCGTAGCCATCACCCTCGGCGCGAATATTCCCCGCCACTTCGGCCCCAATCTTTGGGCCATTCTTGCGGCCGTGATTGGCTCGGCCCTCGTGGCCGTGAGCATTTTCCTCAGCTACGGTTTCGCCGACCGCCTGGCCGCGCTTATCGGCGAAAACGCCATGAGCATCATCCTCAGGCTCTCTTCTTTTCTGCTTGTCTGCATCGGCGTGCAGATTCTTTGGAATGGCGCGAGTGCGCTGTTGCGGACGCTACCCGGATTGAGCAACTGAATCCCGCCTTGAGCCGATTCCTGAACGCCTGCATGGCAGCTTTCCTAAGGCCCTGAGCGAAATCGTAAAGTGATTCGAACCGGACGAGCGGACGAATGATCGTAATGACCTCGGACCTGTATTTGCCTTCCTTCGGGGCCGCACGCCGGAGCGGTGTTAGAATGTCATGAAGGAAAATCGATGATGGGCTACGGCCTCAAGTTTGTTTCAGCTTCGCTGGTTCTCATGGACAGCGATTTCTCGATTCTCATTGGCCGGTTACAGACTATGAAACGCAGTTACTCGGTTCTGCACGCGAATCTTACAGTTTCCATCACCAGTATGAAATTGCGAAGGAGAGCTGTGAGTCATCGTGCCGCCGACTAGTCTCCCGCCCGAGCCCGGGGCTCGCCCTTCGAAGAAAACAATGCGTCACATGGCCTTTGCCGCCTTAAGGCTAGCAGCCGGCGTAGCCATCCTTGTCTACCTGGCAAAATCGGGCATTATCACTTTTGGCGCACTAACAAAACTCATCGTAGCCTGGCCCATTACTCTGGCGGCCATTGCCGTATTCCTTGCGGATATTCTGCTTATGGCTCTAAGAACGTCCTGGCTCTTTCGGCCCCTGGGGATGCGGCTCACTGTTTGGAGATCCATGCAGCTAACATTGCTGAGTATTTTCTTTTCTACCTTCCTCCCCGGAGCCGGGGGAGGCGACATCGCCAAGCTCTACTACGCCACAAAAGAAAATGAGGGCCGCCGGACGGAAGTCGCCACCGTTTTGATCTTCGATCGCGTCATCGGCTTCTTCGCGATGTTGATTCTGCCTTTTTTCTTTGTGCCGTTCTTTCTTCCGCTCATCCGGAGGGTGCCGACGCTTCGCGGCATCCTCATTCTGATCGCGTTTATAGCAGGTGCTTTGCTGGCACTGTTCTTACTTCTCACTTTCAACCAGCGCATCCGGAATCTTTTCGCGAGAGATTCTCTTCCATGGCTCCGGTGGAGGAAGCAGGCGTGCCGAGTCCTGGAAACCATTGGCGCCTATGGCAGGAGTCCCAGCACGCTCCTCGGAGCCCTGGTCATTTCGCTGGTAGCTAATCTTTCGGTGATCGCCATTACGGTGCTTGCGGTCCTGGCCCTGGACTCGGCCAGCCTCGCGTCTAAAATGTACCTGGTAATTCCGATCGGTCACATCGTGAATGGACTTCCCCTGACCCCAGGCGGTTTGGGTGTGGGAGAAACAGCGTTCAATGGCCTATTTGAAATGACCGGGCTGCATGGTGGAGCTGAAACTCTGCTCTGCTGGCGAGTTTGGAAAGCCCTGGTGGGATTGCTAGGGCTTATGATTTACATCCGAGGTATGAGCCGCATCGTGCTCGTTTCGGAACCCGGCTCGGAAGAGCAGCTCGCGAGTTAGCATTTAAAATGTCTAGTGCGAACCGGCATGCCAAGAATTAAAAGGTCACGATAAGATTTCCGCAGGCAATTTTTCTGCGAATCAAAGAGTCCCATGAGCGTGCGTAGATATTATTCTTCTGGACGGCCGGAGCGGCCAACATGACGAAGCCTAATAAAGATCAGCTGGAGGGGTTCGGCGCGAAGCCATTCTCCCTGAAGCCCCGTTTCGCCATTCTCTTACTTGTATTCATTGCGGCGGGGATCTACATCGGCAACGCCGCCTATCCCAGCTTGCTGGACGACGCCGATGCCTCCCATGCAAGTGTCTCGCGCTCCATGGTCGAGCGCGGGGACTGGGTCATCCTGTACATGAATGGAATCCGCTACCTCGTGAAGGCCCCTCTGCATTACTGGGCGGTGGCACTCTGCTATCGCTTGCTCGGCGCCAACGCATTCTCCACGCGACTGCCCGTGGCGCTCTCGATGATCGGTCTTGCGTTCCTCGTCTATTCTTTTGCCCGACGGTATTTCGGAGAGCGGGCCGGTTTATACAGCGGTCTCGTGGTTTGCACGGGTGCGGGCTTCTTTCTTTTTACCCGCATCATGATTCCTGAAGCCATCTATGCCCTGGAATTCACGGCGATTTTCTATCTTTTCTTGCGCGGCTGGGCCGGCACGCTTGAACCGCGCATCGCTTACTGGGGCGCCGCGGCGCTTACAGCGCTCGCCCTGCTCACGCGAGGCCTTGTCGGCGTCATTTTCCCCGTGGCGATAGTTGGATTGTTCATCATCGCGACTCGCGGCTGGACCCGCTGGCTTGAATTGCGACTTTTTTCGAGCAGCCTGATTTTCCTCGCTATCGCCGCGCCATGGCACATCCTGGCAAGCCTGCGGGCGCGCTCATTTTTCTGGTCATACTTCATCAACGAGCATTTCAAACGCGCGATTGGGACGCGTTACCCGCCGGACTACGACGCTGTTCCGCTCTGGATTTGGGTGGGCGCCCATCTTGTGTGGTTTTTCCCTTGGAGCCTGTTTCTGGCCGGCGTGTGGAAGCTCGTTCCTCATCCGAGGACGTGGAAGAACCTCTCGATCGAAGGGCAGGCGCGGTTGCTGCTCGTATTCTGGATGGGCTTCATCCTGTTCTTCTTCTCGCTTACTTTCGGGTCACGAATGGAATACTACAGCTTCGGCGCCTGGCCCGCCATGGCCATGCTCCTCGGCATCGGACTCGCCCGGGCCGAGCAGGCGGGGAAGCAATGGTTGCATGCCATGCAAGCGGCCCTTGCGGCACTTGGCGTCTTGTTCGCGGCCGTGCTCGGTACGATGCTGTGGATCTCCGCCAAGGTTCAGGTTCACGGCGACATCTCTTCGCTCCTCGAAGAACGCGACATCGACTCTTATCGTGTTTCGATGGCCCATCTTCTCGACCTGACGCCTCGGGCCTTTGCTGTCCTGCGCCTGCCCTCGGTTCTTGCAGGCGCCGCATTCCTGTTTGGCTTCGGAACGGCTTGGTGGCTGAGGCGCAAGAACCGGCCGCTTGCCGCCACCATCTGTACCGCCCTCGCGATGGCAGTTTTTCTCGTCGCGGCCAATATTGCATTCGGTGTTTTCAGCCCCTATTTGTCGTCGCGCCCGCTCGTGAAGACCATTCTGCCCCAGATCCATCAGGATGACGTGATGGTGCTGTACGGGGAGTTTGACGGTGGTTCGAGCGTGGCTTTCTACGCGAACCGGCGGCTTTTCCTCTGGAACGGACGCCACAACAATCTGGAACCGGGGTCCTACTATCCGGATGCGCCGCACATTTTCTTGACCGATCCGGAATTTCTCCAACTTTGGCGGGGTCCACAACGTGTGTATTTGTTCGTACCTTTGGAGCAAAAAGAAGATGCTGCAAAAAGGCTTCCGGCAGCGGGGACCTATCTCGCTGCCTCGAGTGGCGGGAAAAATGTTTTCGTCAACCGCCAGCCCGTTGCGAACAGCGCAAGCTTCCAGCCGGACACTTGTGACTGCCGCCATTCTTCCGATTGCTCAGGAGGAATCTTTCCCCGTTTAGTTCGTCGCGCCGACCCCATCGCGTTTGGCGCGCGCATTCTCAACGACGATGGTCGGGGACAGGAAAGAAAATCCACTTCTCAGCGTGCGCTTGTACAGCAGATAAGGGAAGTAGCCGTACTGCTGGGCGCTCGGTAACAGCCGCCGCATGTAGTCGTAGTCGAAGAACTGCTTGTGGTCTTCGTTCTGCATCTCTGCCGGGTCTGTTCCAAATAGCCGGAACATTCGAAAGAGCCAAAATGCGCTGTTCGGCGTGGATAGCAGCAGCTTGCCACCCGGCTTCAGGACCCGATTTATTTCGCCGAGGGTAAAAGCCGGGTTCACCACATGCTCGATGACTTCCGTGCACCAGACCAGATCGAACGATTCATCAGGGAACGGGAGTGGGTCGTTGGCATCCACGCGCAGGACAGAGGGGTGCTGCGGTTCGAGGTCGACCGGGACGACCTCATAACCCTTCGCCTTTATCTTTTCGGTCCAGTATTGTTCGCGGCACCCCAAATCCAGCGCCTTTTTTCCGCGGCCGTCCTGCAGTAGTCCTAGGAGAATGAGCTTTCCTTTTGTGGTATGGCGGACCTCGTACTGACCGAAGTCCATCGGTATTTTTTTCAACAGGGCCACCAACTTACGAATCAACATCGACTCCTTTCTCATCAATACGCTGATTTTCGCCAGCCCTCGCTTGCTCGCCTCTCAAGGACAACAGCTTTGATTCCGACAGCCTCGGTCGAGAGCAGTATGTGCGCAACAATCGCCTTCCATGTATCATGATGTGCTTTCGCTTCTCCACCACCGTAGAAAACTCCGCGGTGGTAACATGCCCGGCCGGCGGGCAGAAGCTGCCTGCCAGTATGAAGAATTATTACATGTTTGCCATCGTCGGCGAACCGCTCTCGTGTCGCCAGCGCCTTCTCGCGCCTCGACGGATGGATCGAAACGTGCCGGGCGAGAGTAATCGATGGATGAGCCAAAGCAGACGGGATTTTTCAAGCCAGAGTGATTAGGTGCTGACTGCGCGACACATCATTCGGAATCCGTCACTGGATGCTCAGCGAGAACGCTTGTGATCACCGCACTGCGCTTTCTGATTCTCCTTCCTTCCCTTGGTCCGTTGGTCTACTACTGCCTGGCCCTCTACGCCGGGTTGGATTACTTTCGCCGCCTGCACAAGTTACCTCCGCTGGACCGCTCCTTTGCTCCCCCAGTAAGTATCCTCAAACCGGTGCGCGGTATCGACCACGAAGGCTATGAAAATTTCGCGAGCTTCTGTCGGCTGGATTATACGGATTACGAAATATTGTTCGCCGTTGCGGATGCGGGCGATCCCGTAATCCCCGTGATCGAGAGGCTGCGGAAGAACCATCCAAAACAGGCGATTCGGTTGATTGTCGGCGTGGAGCAACTCGGGATCACGCGCAAGACCAATAGCCTGGTCCGGCTGGCACGAGAAGCGAAGTACGAACTGCTGGTGATCAATGACAGTGACGTGCGCGTGGAAGAGGATTATCTGCGCGACGTCGTTGCCCCTTTCGCCGACCCCAAGGTCGGCTGTGTTACCGCGTTCTTCCGCGGCATGACCGAAGGCGGCTTCGCCGCCGATGTCGACGCCGTCGGTGTCCCAACCGATTCTTCCGCCAGCACACTTGTGGCAAAAACCTTTGGAGGTATGGACTTCGCGCTTGGCTGGACCATGGCAACTACGAAAACGCGGCTGGCGGAAATTGGGGGATTCGAATCGCTCGTGAATCATCATTCGGACGATTTCGCGCTGGGGAACGAGATTTTTAAACGCGGTTACCGGATTGAACTAACGCGAAAGCCTGTGTGGATGGTTTTTCCCCGCGAGACGCTGAGTGACTTTCTTCAGCATGAGTTGCGATGGTCGATCCTGCTGAAAAACTTGCGCCCCGCGGGATACGCCGCGATGGCCATGACGTTTGGCTTGCCTTGGGCTGTGATGGTTGCTCTGGTCGTACCTTCAATTTCCATCGTGCTGAGCTATTTTGCAGCCTATTTGGTATTGCGGCTGGCGGTTGCTTGGAGTATCGGCGTTTGGGGTCTGGATGATCCTGTGGTTCGCAGGAGGATCTGGCTGGTTCCCGTTCGCGATGCGCTCAATTTCTGCGTCTACGTAGCGAGTTTTTTTTCGAACACCGTGCGATGGCGCGGAATCCCGTACCACGTGCAGGGCCGCTCCTTTGTCCCGCTGACGGGACTCAAGCAGGTGGATTGACGCGCATATAGGAAAGCCAGGTGGTAAATTTAGAAGGGAGAGAACATCTTGTATGGCTCAGCGGGGTCTGATCTGTTTCCCGCAACCTCCGCTTTTAGTGTTTCTCCGGGTCAACCTCCGTTGCCTTCCCAATCTTGATCGTTGATCCAAACCGCTTGTAATTCTCGTAGCGAACCGTCATTCGAATGTGCACATCATTCGTCTTGAAGTGCAGCACGTCATCGGCTCTGGTGTAAGTCGGAAACCAATAGTGCCCCTCGATATTTTCCCGGAAAGTCTCAAACCTCGGAAAAGCGCTGTCTTCATTCTTCTTCTTGAATCCTTCCGCCCGGCCAAACGTTTTGACGATTTGCAAATCCCTGTCTTCCACCCATACGCGCCCCTGAAAATATCGCTGTCCCTTCTCTATCTTTTTCGGCGACACATCAAAAACATAAGTTCCAATCTCATCGATCTGCTCTCGGCCTACATACTTAACGTCGTATTTGGGCAGCTCCTGCGAGGTAAGCACAAACGGCTGAACGTGCTCGATGTCATCCATGTCTTGCTGCGTCATAATAATCCGTTTAAGGGTTAACTGCGGCGCATAGGTGACATGCTCGATGCGCTTGCCCCCAGGGGTAAAGATAATGTCGCTCTCAAGCCGGAATTCCCCGTCCGGCTGGCCGTCTTCATCCAACTCCTGCATCAAGACCTTTTGTGAATACGTGAAATTGTCTCGTTCTTTCCGGAAATCTTCCTCGCGCTCCGCAAACTTCTGAATGATCTGCTCGACCGGCATTGCCGGCGGCTGGTTCGTGATGTGCGAAGAGACCTCTTGTGGCCCCGCACCTGCACTTTGAGGCATGCTGGCGGAAGCGACCGCGCCGCGCGGCGGTGGTGTGAGGGGACCAGGCTGCTGCGCCGCAAGCGATGCTCCGAACAACGCGCTTGCCACGAGCAGCAGCATCGCGCCCCGGACTTTGCTCTTGGCCTTACTTCCGTACTGGAAACTGACACCCTGCATTTCTTTGCGCTCCTAGTCTCGTCTTGATTGTACCGCCCTGAAGGTTTCGATGCACTGAAAGCGCCGCACGTTTCCCGAACCGTTTCCCTAGCAATGCTCCCCACTGAGAAAGGGACCGCAGCAGAGCGATTCACGTCATTGCATAGGGTCAGAACGCGCGGACGAAGATCAACGGGGCACCCCATTAGGGCTGTGCGCGAAGAGGCCGTTAACGAAGCCCATTTGATAGACGATAAAAAGCCCCAAGGCCAGACTTACCAGCCCCGAGGCCAGTCCCAGGCCACGATGGAGGCGGGCAAAGCGGTTTTCAGAAAACGTAAAGGGCACAGCAATCGCCGCGGTAATCAGCATCATCCCCGCGACGGTGCCAATCCCGAATACCAGGAGATATAAGACCGCCCAGGAGGGAACACGGATGGTCGTGAGCACCAACAAGGCAACGGCTGCCGACCCGGCAAGGCCGTGAACGATGCCCACGGCCAATGGCCGCGCCACTTGATAGAGCCCCAGCCGGCCAAACACGCGATCCATCCAACCCACGGGTGTCGCATCCTCAACATGGCCGTGTTTCTCCGGACTGTGGCCGTGCGGATGACGGTGCACGCCGTCTCCGTGTCCGTGGGGATGCGCATGCTGTCCAGGCTCGACTGGCGTAACCGCCTCCGTAATCCAGCGCATCATCCCGGACAGATTCAGGATTCCCAGAAGAATCAGCATCAGCCCAACCGACAATTCCATCGTGAGTCCGACTCTTGGCGGGATCACCAAACCGAACAAAATGATTGCCGAACCAACGACGAAAATCGTGATCGTGTGGCCTACGCCCCAGAGGACCCCGATCAAAGCCGCATGGCGGATGCTTCTCTGCCGGCTCACAATCGTCGTTACCGCAACAACGTGGTCCGGATCGGTCGCGTGCCGCATCCCGAGAAAAAATCCAAGAGCGATGATGGAAACCAGAGTGATCATTTGTTTTCAGACCGCGGAGTCCCAATGCGTATCTCCGCCGTAGGCCGTGATTCTACACCCGTCGTGCGGTTGGAACCCCGCTGATCTCGCTCGGGGCCTCCTCTGGTGACAAATTCATTGGCTCCGGTGAAGGAGAAGCGTACGATGCGCGAGATTGGGTTGCAACTCGGGAATCCGGTAAAAATTGTCATCGTTCTGGCGATCGCCGCAGGAATTCAGGGCGATTCATAGGGAGAAAAAAGTGTCTCGATTTCTATTGCTAATCCTGTTCATCGGCCTGCTGATGTGTACGCCCGCGCGGGCGCAGTTGGTGGAGGACTACAACCCGCCGAAATCGAACTGTTGCCTGGCTCGCACGGCCAAGATCCTTTCCGATCAAATGCAGGACTGGAACCAGCTTGGCCGGTATCACTCCGCGGATGAAGAGCTGAAGAAGCAGCCCGCCGACCCCAAGCGAGTCGTGTTCTTGGGAGATTCCATCACGGACCTTTGGAAACTAGAGGAGTCATTTCCCGGCAAGCCCTACGTGAACCGCGGAATCGGAGGTCAGACGACCCCACAGATGCTGGTGCGAATGTATGCGGACGTGATCGACCTGAAACCGGCAGCTATCATAATCCTGGCAGGGACGAACGACATTGCACAGAACACGGGTCCGGAAACGGCGACGATGATCGAGGAAAACTTAATGGCAATGACCGAGCTCGCCCAAAAGCACGGCATCAAGGTAATTCTTTGCTCGGTGACGCCCGTCAGCGATTACACGGTGATGCCGCCGGAGTGGGGCAGCCCTCCACCGGCAGCAGGCACCACTCGCCCCAAGCTGATACAGAGCGTCCAGCGTCCACCGGCCCAAATTCTGCAACTGAACGTGTGGATAAAAAGTTACGCAGCCCGCGTCGGAGCTGTTTTCGCGGATTACTTCTCGGCCGTAGTGGATGGCAGCGGCATGTTTAAGGAAGGGCTCTCTCACGACGGTCTCCATCCAAACCCACAGGGGTACGCGCTGATGGCTCCCGTGGCGGAGGCAGCGATTGAGAAGGCCCTGAAGTGAGGCAACCTTCTGTCGGGGCTCCTCTGAAAGGCGGGATTCACGGTTAACCACAACACCCCTTGTTTTTCACGAGTGTTCACTCTACAGGCGGTGCCTTTGTCTTCGTAAGTGTTGATTCTAAACGTGTTACTTGACAAAACAGCCCTCCAAATCTCTTTAAGAGTGTCCTTTCTCAAGCATCGAAGCCCATGCCGTGGAGGCGCAAAAGAGAAAGCAAAAAAAGGCTTGCATCTGAGTCTGTGTTATAGTTAACTATATCACTAGAGGTCGATCAAAGGTGATCGCCCGCAAGTGAGTACGCGGGGGAAAACCCAGACCGAACGTAAAGAAGCTTCAGGAGAATGAAACATGAAATCCCGTCGTTTTATGCTGTCTGCTGTTCTGATGTCGCTTTCCACCGTGGCTTTCGCGCAGTCCGTCGCGCAGTCGGATGCACAAAAGTCTTTCATCCAACTGAAGACCCTGGCAGGTACCTGGACAGGCCCGGCGAAACTCGACCCCGCGCAGCCAGAGATGGGGCACGGGACGGTCATGCAAATCTCGCTGCGCGTGACTTCCCGGGGAAACGCCCTGGTGCATGAGATGAAGGAAGCGGGAACGCTGGACGACCCGACTCGTTACGACCATCCGCTCACCATGTTGTACCTGGATGGCGATCGCCTGCTCCTGACGCATTATTGTGACGCAGGCAATCGGCCACGCATGGTGGGCAAGGTGTCGCCGGACGGAAAGAGGGTGGAATTCGATTTTCTCGACGTTGCCGGCGGCACGGAGTTCGGACACATGCACCATGCCGTATTCACCCTCATCGACGCCAACCACCACACCGAGGACTGGACTTATATGATGCCAGGGGACAAGCCGGTCCACGCCCACTTCGACCTGAAACGGGCACAGTAACGGATGGCAGTAGGGCGAACTGGAACCCCTGATGGACCGCGAATGGAACGACAGTCAGCCGATCTACCGCCAACTGCGCGACCGTGTCGTCGCCATGATACTCGACGGCGTGCTCAAAGAAGGTGATCCGCTGCCGTCCGTGCGGAATGTCGCGGCAGAATACCGGGTCAATCCGCTCACGGTCCTGAAGGGCTATCAACAGCTAGTCGACGAGGGTCTCGTCGAGACCAAGCGAGGCCTCGGCATGTTCATCAATACGGGCGCCCGCAAACTGCTGCTGCGGGGCGAACGACAGAAGTTTCTTGCCGAAGAATGGCCCAGGGTCTACGCAACCATTCAGAGGCTCGGCCTGACACCGGAAGAGCTAGATGGTGCCGCAAAACGCCGGTCCAGGCCGAAAGTCGACGAGGAGGAGCGCTGAAGCCATGCTATGCATAGAAGCCCACGGCCTTCGCAAGGCCTTTGGCACAGCCGTCGCGGTGGACGGGATAAATTTGCGTGTTGAAGAGGGCCGCATCCTCGGACTGATCGGTCCCAACGGCGCAGGCAAGACGACCGCGCTCAATGCGATTCTCGGCCTCACCCCCTATCAGGGAGAGCTGAAGGTGCTCGGACGCGACCCCTGGACCGAGCGCGAGCAGCTCATGCGCGACGTCTGCTTCATTGCCGACATCGCCGTGCTGCCGCGCTGGATGCGGGTTTGGCAGGCTCTCGACTACCTCGCGGGCGTGCATCCGCGATTCGATCGCGCGAAGGCAGAAGGGTTTCTTGCGAAGACCACCATCAAGCGCGCCAGCAAGGTCAGGGAATTGTCGAAGGGCATGGTGGCCCAGCTGCACCTCGCTCTGGTCATGGCCATTGATGCGAGATTGCTGGTGCTGGACGAGCCGACGCTTGGCCTCGACATTCTGTATCGCAAGCAGTTCTACGACTCGCTGCTGAATGACTACTTCGATCGCAGCCGCACCATTGTCGTGACCACACATCAGGTGGAAGACGTACAGAACGTTCTCACCGATCTTATGTTCATCAACCACGGTCGGATCGTGCTCAATTGCAGCATGGAAGAATTCGAGTCGCGCTATCTGGAAGTGACGGTACGTCCCGAGAAGGTTGCAGGAGCTCGAACGCTCAAGCCGATTCACGAGCGGCAGGTTCTTGGCCGCAACATGCTGCTATTCGATCTGAAGTTTAATCATGTCGACCGCCCGCAACTGGCGGCGCTGGGCGAGGTGCGCACGCCAAGCATCTCCGATTTGTTCGTGGCTGTGATGGGAAATCAGCCGGTGAATCGCACTGGCGAGGCACAAGGAGTGGCTAGATGAATACTGAATCGAACGCCGTGCCCGAGTCTCCTCTCGGCTCGCAGGCGATCGCGCCGGCGGCCATGTCGGCAACTCGGCCCATGTACTGGTCGCTACGACGCGAATTGTGGGAGAACCGTTCCATCTATATCGCGCCGCTGGCCGTCGCCGCCGTCTATTTGCTCGGAAATATCATCAGCCTGATTTGGCTGCCGTACACCTTGCGCGAGCACACCATGAGCGAACTTTGGATGCCGCCCAGCATGCGGGAACTCGAGGGGCTCAAACCGATGGATCAGCGCGTCCACCTCGCAATGCCCTACACACACGCTGCGATGCTACTCATGCTGATTGGGTTCCTCGTCGGGATCTTCTACGCGCTTGAGGCGCTGCACGGCGAACGTCGCGATCGCAGCATCCTGTTCTGGAAGTCGCTGCCGGTTTCCGACCTGACGACTGTGCTCTCGAAGGCGAGCATTCCGCTGGTGGTGCTGCCGCTGCTGGTCTTCGCCATCACCGTTACCCTGCAGCAGATTATGCGGCTGCTGAATCTTGCAGTCCTGGCAGTGAACGGCGGAGGCGCCACGACACTGTGGACCCGATTGCCGTTGCTGGAGATGGAAGTGGGGCTGCTCTACAGCGTGGTCGTGGTTACGCTGTGGCATGCGCCCATCTATTGCTGGTTCCTGTTGGTCTCAGGTTGGGCGCGTCGGGCGGCATTTCTGTGGGCGGTACTGCCGCTGTTGGCGATCGCCGCCGTCGAGAACATTGCGTTCCACACTTTGTATATCGGCTCCGTGCTGCATGACCGCCTGTTTGGATTCGGCGCCGCCGCCTTTGACCTCAAGGACAAGAATGGTGTCCCGATCGATGCGCATTTCATTCCGCTGGCACAACTCGCCCCAGGCAGGTTCCTGAGCAGCCCGGGTCTGTGGATCGGGCTGATCGTTGCCGCGGGATGCCTGGTGGCGGCGGTGCGGCTGCGGCGCTATCAAGCGCCTCTGTGATTTCGCATGAGATGTTTCGTTTGTACACGGAAGGAGGAAAGGTTATGAGCACCGCTGAAATGAGAGAACGGATTGCAGAAGCGTCGCCGCGCTTTAAATCCAAAATTACGGGCCTGTTTTATTTGATCACCATACTGACCGGAGGAGTGGTCCTCTTCGTTCAAGGCAGGTTGGGCTTTGGGTTCGACCTGGTCGTGGGCGCCTGCTATGTCGCTGTGACGGTTCTCTTCTATGAGTTGAGCCGGTGAGCAGGAGCGTCGCTCTACTGAGGAGAACAATATGCGTCGAGAACGAGCGCTGAAGGTTGTGTTGGTGGTGGTGGGGTTGGTGTTTTCGGCCGGCATTTATCCGGTGGTGACGTCGGTACGGGATGGCTGGCAAGCGAACAAGGAGGACGCATTGCCCATGATGATTAGCCTCTACATCACGCTTGGGATTTTCCTGCTGCTGGCGGCACGTAATCCGTCGGCGAATCGCAGCGTGATCGCTTTCGCCGCGTGGTCAAGTTTTGCGCATGCCTCTGTTATGGCTGTCATGGCAGTCCACCTTGCCAACGAACGCCGAGATCTGCTGATCGCCGGGGCTGTGTTCAGTGTCATCGGTGTTGTACTGATCGTGCTGGCTCCGGCAAAGGCAGGAGTTGCAGGATCGTGATCGCAGCAGTGCAAGATTTCTCCTTTCGGTGATGCTTCGCAACTCCCATCTTTTCGCGGACTTAAATCTCTGCAATATTTTCGCCGGTCATTCGTCTACAGGAATGATGGATGAGTCGTGGAGCATCACGGGGATGAGCGAGCAAGACCGTCAGATCTCCGAGATCATCGCGCGAGAACGCTCCCGGCTGCGCAATTTCATCCGCCGGCGTGTGCCCGATCCCTCTGACGCCGAGGACATCGTGCAGGATGTCTTCTACAAACTGGTAGAAGCCAATCGCCTGCTGATGCCGATTGAGCATGTGACCGGCTGGCTTTTTCGCGTGGCGCGCAATCGCATCACGGACCTTTTCCGCAAGAAGAAGCCGGAGAGCTTCGGCGACGCAGCGGTCGAGGGCGAAGGCGGCGAGGTGCTGCAGATTGAAGATCTGTTGCCATCACCCGAAGCCGGGCCGGAGGCAATCTACATCCGCAACGTGCTTCTTGATGAGCTGGAACTTGCGCTCGATGAACTGCCGGAGGAACAGCGCGACGTGTTTGTGGCGCACGAACTGGAAGGGCGCAGCTTCAAGGAGATGGCCGCCGAGACCGGCGTGAACGTGAATACGCTGCTCTCGCGCAAACGCTCTGCGGTGCTGCATCTGCGCGAGCGATTGCGAAACATTTACGACGAATTTGCGAAATGAGGAACTGAATATGAGAAGGAAATGGATTTTCATGGCTCCACTGGCGATTGTGGCGATGCTGCTCTTCATCGCCATTGGGGGCGATGTGGTGATGCATCTGTGGAATTGGCTGCTGCCGGCGCTCTTCGGCTGGCGGCAGATCACCTTCTGGCAAGGGCTTGGACTGCTCGCTCTTTGCCGGATTCTCTTCGGCGGATTTGGCTTCCACGGTACGGGTCGCTCCAATTTCCGCCGTCGCATGAAAGAACGCTGCGAGCACATGACGCCGGAAGAGCGGGAACGATTCCGGCGAGGCATACGCGAGGGTTGGGGCTTCGGCCCATCCACTGGCGAGAGCAAGGGGATCTGAAGCTGGCGTGACCGGCAACAAAGGGAGCGAAGACACTGTGTTCGCGGGCTGAGAGGAAAGCAGGTTCCTCACCGGGCTGGGCGCCCGGTTCGGAATGACAAGCACTCTGGGCGCCCGGTTCGGAATGACAAGCCTTATTTGATTGACAGTAGAGCGTCCTAGCTACTCGTGCTGCAGGACCTCATCGATTACGGATTTGGCGCCTCTATCCACGGTGATGATTCTGTGGATGGGGGTGTAGCCGCTCAGAGTAATGTCGAGGATGTAGTTGCCGGGGTCAAGCATGAAATCGACGGGCGAGTCCTTTTCCAGCATATGCTGGTTCACGGCCACCTGCGCCCCCTTGGGCTGGGTCTTGATGCTGACCATGCCCATATCCTTGGCTTCTTTTCCGCCAAAGAGCTTCTTCATTTTTCCGACGGTCTTGATGTCATCAACATTGCCGAGCGGGCGCAGTACAGGCGAAAAGTTGGTGGTCTGGCCCAGAGCAAACTGAGCGTTCGTGGTCTCATCGATGAAACCCGACTTGCGTACGAGCACAACGTGGTGACCCTTCTCCACCGAAATCTGCGCGGGGGTCAGCTTGCCGGTGTTCCTGCCGTCTACGAAGACATTAGCGCCGGGGGGATTGCTGTTGACGGCGAGCGTCGCCACGAGCAGCGCGAGACGCCCCGTCACAGAGGCCTTGCTTCCGGAATTAACGGCGACCGTCCGTGTGTCGGAGGAGTAGCCCGGTTTGCTGAACGAAACGGAATGCTGGCCGGCAGCCAGCCCCGACAACAGGAAAGGAGTGACCCAGGTAGGATCAGTCTTTCCATCGATCTGCACTTGCACTCCCTGAGGCGTAGAGTCGACCGCCATCTGTCCGGGCGCCATCAGCGGACCTGTGGGAGCGGACGCTCTTCTTCTGCCAGTCTTGCTTTTCTCCGGAGCGGCCGGGACCCACGCAGTCGTATCAGCATCCTGCACACCTGCGGGAGGTGGCGCATCGATTGTGTCGGCAGGCTGTGCTGGTTCCGACGGCGCGGTCTGGGCCGGCGCAGGATGTTGCCTTGGCGCAGATTGAATCGTGGGCTTGGCGGCCGTGGAGCTTGACGAGTCGCCGTCACCATTCAGACCGTTGATGCGCAGAAACAGGACGACAGCGATGATCAAAATTACAATCACCGCGCCAGCAATCGAATAAATCATCAGACGGGGCGGAACGTTCTTAACTTCCTTCATCGCCTTTCTGGCAGCTTCGCGAGGCTGAACTTTTGGCTTTTCCGCTTTCTGTTCATAGACCGTTTGTGACTGAGCAGGTTGCGCGTCAAAGGCCGGTGGTGGAGGCGGGGGTTCGACGTAGACTTCCTTGAGCGGAGGTAGTTCCGTCATCTCCGAAAAGCTGACGCTGGCGCCGCGCGTCGGGCCTGCGTCGGACATCAAGGGATCGACTGCAATCCTCGGCGCCTGTGCGATATCTGCTGGCTCATCAAGAGTTGCTGAAGACATGGAAGCCGCCGGCCGCGTCTCGATATTGCGGGGTGGCTTGACGGTCGTGGATGATACTGGCTGGCCGCCCGGCGATCCCGCCGCGGAAGCAGCCGCTTTCGCAGCAACCGCCGGAGCGGCGATTTTCTTTTCCGCCGGGCTCGGGCTCGCCTTCGGCGGCTGAGGCTTCGCGCCAGCGGATGCGGCGGAAGGTGAACGTGCGATTACCGGCTTGACTGGAGTTTGGCCTGCCGGCTGCTTTGCTGCCTGCGGCTTGGATTCCTTGCACTTTTCCAGATCGTCGAGCAGTTCCCGTCCCGTCTGGTAGCGAGCCGCCGGATCTTTATCCAGTGCTTTCATGATCAGGTCGCTGAGCGCGGGATGTATTTTGGGATTCACCAGTACCGGAGCCACAGGCAAACCCTCGACAATGCTTCGGCGCAGGAATTCAGCATCTTCCCCATCGAAGGCCTTGCGGTCGGTCACCATCTCGTAAAATATTGCGCCCAAGCTGAAGAGGTTCGAGCGCGCATCAATGTTTTCGCCGCGCACCTGTTCCGGGGACATGTAGTGCAGTAGCGTTGGAACGCCGGGCATTTGCCCAGTGAAATTGCCTGGGCACGAAATGCCGTATCCTAGAATTCTGACGGTGCCGTCCCAGCCACACATGATCTTGCCGGGCTCCAGACTGAAGTGAAATACATTGTGAGACTGAGCGTGATCGAGGCCGCTGCAGACCTGGCGTCCTATGTCGAGCAGGTCCCAAATGGAAAATCCTTCTTTGCGGGCGAGCATGGTAGCGATGCTGTTGCCTTGTATGTACTCCATTGCGGCACAGAAGCGGCCGTCGATTACTTCCGCTCCGTAAACAGTTGCAAGATTGGAATGGCTCACGGCCTTGGTGTTTTCAGCCTCTTCGAGCAGGCACTTCTCCAGTTCGCCAGCCTGCTCCCCAAAAGCAGACAACTGGATCGCCTTTAAAGCGACGGTTTGACTGGTCTGCAGATCGTTCGCCTTGTAGACAGTACAAGTCGCAGACTTCGCCAGTTCACTGAGGATTTCGAAGTGGCCGATTTTTGTGGACATAGTTCGCGCCTCGTCACAGAAGAAAGCCGCGCAGTCCTCTTTGCGAACTGCGTGGGCTCAACTGGGGCAGATTAAAGGTAGGATATCGTTCGCAGCGTTCCGGTTCGAGTTACCAAAGTACCGCGAAATTGCGGAGTTACAAATGCGCGAGGAGACAGCGAACAATCCGAGGTGGGGCTCCGATAGAAGATAGCGGAACGCAGGGTTGAGCAGGCGGCTTCGTTCCGTTGCCCGCAGCACGCGAGGGCAAAGGCGCAAGGGGCGAAGTCCGCACCTTAATGCTGGGCGGACGCGACCAGTTCCGGCTTTGAATCAAACTCCGAGTCGGCCACCCATTGCCAGGCGCGACGGTTGTTCTCGAGAGTAACCGCCTTAGCTTCTCCATACGCCACCAAACGGTTCAGCACGGTGGTGACCGAGGCCATGGGATCTTTGTGGCGCACCAACATGGAGGGGGATTTTTCATTCAGGCGGTCACAGACATCGCGCGAGCTGAGTGCACGGTTCGCGTCCATTAGAACCATACGGCAGGCTTTGGTGAAGCCGGGCTGGCGTCCGCTGCTTTTGCGATCCACCATTTCGAGCAATTCATCGCTCAGCACATCGTCGCCAAAAAGGTTGGCGAGACCAGCGATCGTTTGTTTGATGGTGCCGATGCGACGCATCACCTGGGCACGCTGTTGCAAGAGTTGACGCAACTCCTCGTGGGCCTGCCGCACGACTTCCTGGACATGGCCATTGCCAAGGTTAGCGATAGGTTTGATCGCGCTTGCGCTGTGCTGGATTTGCATACACCCTCCAATCAAATTCAGGGTCAGGCACACGGTCGCTCTCTAACCGGTACGCAGGAAACGGCGCAGGGGTTCCCTGATTTTCATTCCGGACAAGGTGCGTCGGTAAAATCCCAGACTCTGGCTATTAGACGCTGGAATTTGGACTTGGTTACTAGCGAAAAGTGAATTCACTGACGATTTCTGGGGTAGCCTCACTTTTCGCCGTTAAACGTTCAGTCGAGTCCCATACTGAAACCATCCCCGTTATGGAACCTGGCCCCAGTGTCAAATCATTGCCTGCCGTCGACTAAGGGAACGGAACGATTGAAACCTTCCGATGTGATAAGAGGAGCAAGTGATCCCCCTGTCAACCACGGCACAACCCGGGCGGTCCCTGTTGCGCGTGCTATTAGTGGGAAGTCAGGAAGAGGACTTCTTTCTGATCAGGGAAATCCTCGACCGCAACTGGAAGGCTTTGCCGGCGGAACTCGATCATGCGAGTTCGCTGGATGAAGCCAAGACGATGCTGCAACAGGGAAATTATGGGCTGGTCTTATTTGAACATGAGACGCGAGATGCCGCAGCCACGAAACTACTCTCCGGATTTCTACAGAGCAGGGGCGCCATGCCTTTCATCCTGCTGACCGAGCATGCCGACGAGAAAGCGGTTGCGGAAATCATTCAGGCGGGCGCTTATGACTGCATGGAGAGATCGCAGCTCAACGGTGCGAACCTGGTGCGCACGATCCGCTGTGCGCTGAGCCTGCACGCGACGCAGCAGCAGCGGCAGTTGGCGGAAGATTCTCTACGCAAGCTTTCCTGTGCGGTGGAACAGTCGGCCGATATCATCTTTATCACCAACGACCAGGGCGTCATCGAATATGTGAATCCTACGTTTGAAAAGATCACCGGCTATTCCCGCCAGGAGGTCATGGGCCAGACTCCAGGCTTTCTGAAGTCTGGACAACAAGCGCCGGCAATCTACCGCGAGTTATGGGAGACCATTCGTCCGGGCGACGTCTATCGCAATATCGAGGTAAACCGGAAAAAGAGTGGGGGGTTGTATTACGTCGATGAGAGCATCAGTCCCATACGGGATACGGCGGGAACCATCACTCACTTCGTATCCAACGGTCGCGATCTGACCGAACGGCTGCGCATTGAAGCGCAACTGCTGCAGGCGCAAAAAATGGACGCCATCGGCCGGTTGGCAGGAGGCATCGCCCACGATTTCAACAATCTGCTTACCATCATCACCAGCTACTCTGAACTTGCGCTCGATACTGTCGCGGCCGGAAGCTCGACTCAGTCGCGGCTTCAGGAAATCCTTTCCGCCGCGCGTCGTGCCGCAGAACTGACCCGGCAGTTGCTCGCCTTCAGCCGCCAGCAGCCACAGGCCTTGCGGGTGGCTGAAATCAACCCGGTAGTCGCTGGGATCGTCAAAACTCTTCACCGCCTCATTGGAGAAGATATTGAGCTGATCTTCGTCCCGGGCAAGGAGTTGGGAAGAATTCGGCTGGATCCAGTGCAGATCGAGCAGATTCTTATGAATCTCGCGGCGAACTCCCGGGATGCAATGCCTCAGGGAGGCCGTCTGACCATTCAAACCTCTGATGTGCAACTCGACGAACAGTACGCTGAGCAAAAGAAGGCGATCATCCCCCTGGGTCATTATGCTGTTCTAACCGTGACTGACACGGGTAGCGGAATTCCAGCCGATCATCTGGCGCACGTCTTTGAGCCCTTCTACACCACGAAACCTTCCGGCAAGGGCACTGGGCTCGGTCTCGCGACGGTGTACGGCATCGTCAAACAGAATCATGGATTCGTCTGGGTCTATAGCGAACCGGGAATCGGCACGACCCTTAAGATTTACTTCCCCTGCGTACAGGACCGTGCAACGCTATTGGAAGCTCCACAATCGTGCTTAGCGGACGCGCTTCGGGGCAGCGAGACAGTCCTGCTGGTCGAAGATGAAGAGGCGTTGCGCAGAGCATCCGCGGAATTTCTCAGCCTCCGCGGAT
>DATKEV010000059.1:0-71114 GCA_035511855.1 Candidatus Udaeobacter sp. | reverse complement strand
CGACCTCTTGAAGCGACCGCCCGCTGGGCAACGTAAGTCTTCAAGAACTTGAGGCCTCGGATAAGGCCTTCGTGGCGTAACGTAGAGGTCCTAAACTCATGCGTGCCACGAGAAGCCGTCCGGTTTTAACGGACGGAGAAGTCACGAACCTTCATTTTGGGCGCGCGCCCGCTCGTCTTATCAGGAAAAAGAAAAGTGCGTTTAGCGAGGTCGGATTTGAGGGTTTCCTCGCGGTAGTATTTCTTCAGCACGTTGTCCTTCCATTCTAGGAGATCGGCGTTAGCGGCTGCAAACTGAAGCCAGTTCTGTTCGCAGCCGCCGCGAACCATGCGTTCACGAATCAGAAACAAAAAAGCCCAGGTGACGGTCTCGTTGTAAAGATGGGGTTTGCCGCTGGCAGCGGCAAATCGCGTGAGCGAGGCAGAGAAACGCTGGAGCGCCTCGAGTGCCGGATACCGGCAGAGATACAGGAAGGCCATGTGGACGTGGTCCGCATGGTGAAAAGACTCGTTGGGAAAAGTGCAGTTTTCAAAACCAGCGATGAACTCGTCGTCAGTCATGGCGCGCCGCGGTTCGCTTTAGGAGGGCGCCGGCTGATGCAAACGATGACGGCCACGGCGTAGACCAGCAGGCCGCTAAGGTCAAACGCGCCATGGAGAAAATGAACCATGGCGGCGCCGGCAAAAATGAAGAGCAGCAAATAGCCGCCGGCGACGGTTGTCGCGGGGACGAGAAATAGAATCGCGGCGACGATTTCGCTGCCGCCGAGCACCGGGGCAGCCCAGTGAGGCAGACCGATCTTGGCAAGGAAATGCGCGGCGAAATCCGAAACGGCGAAGCGGTAAGACTCCCAGACAATCACCAGGCCCAGTGTCCAGCGAAGTGCGGGGATGGCGAACTGTTGCGGCCGTGGATTCATTTGCGGCCCTCCTTTCGCTTGATGGAATAACTCGCTCCGGCTTCGAAGAGGCGATGGCTGGCGGCGGAATCCAGATGGAGTCCATAGAATTTCTTCAGTTCCTTGATGCGTCCCAAGCTGTCTTGACGGAACGGGCATTTTCCATCGAACGCGTGAAGAACGATGCCTTCAAGAAGATCTCCTAGGGTCAAATCGTGATAGTCGGCGAAGGCGCGGAGAACTTTGAGGAGGCGTTTTTCCATGCGCACGCCGGTTTGCACGCGTTCGACAAGAAATTTGTGTTGAGGTTTCATGAGCGTTTTTCTAATCTGGTACCAATATACCAAGGTACATGCCGAGGAGCAAGCGGAGAAGGGCCCTCGGGATGGGTGGGTGACGCGGCAGCAACCCGTGGGGCGAATGGATAGAACTGGCGGCGGAATCGCCGGCTTCCGGGGCACCGAGGACAATATCGGCGCCGCGATCGCTCTGGCTCAGGATGGGAAGGGGTTCGGAGCGACTCCGAGCAACACAGAATCAGAGCATTCCTGCTGCTCGGAGAGATTGATTGCCGCTTGGGGAGCCCGCAGGCTAGAATAGAGGAGTTTGAGGAGGACTGACTTAGTGTTAACGATTCGTTTGTCCAGGATTGGCAAGAAGAAGAAGCCCTTTTACCGCGTAGTAGTCATCGAGAGGACCCGGCCGCGGGACGGCCGCGTCAAGGAAGCGGTGGGAACTTACGATCCGCTGAAAAAGCCGGCGGAGATCAGGCTCGACGCAGACCGCATCAAGTATTGGATGGGGCTGGGCGCGCAGCCCAGCGATACCGTGCGCAGCTTCCTCCGTCAGCAAAAGATCGCGTAATCGCAGAGCCTGCCCAATTTGCGCGTCCCGAAAGGGGTCGGGCCGCCATTCTCAGGTGACCGTGGTTCGTAACTCTCGCTAAACCGAGCGGGACCCATTTGCTTTGGGCGTGAATAAGCCGGTTGGTTGGGCTCGAGGGGAGGCGCCCAATGAAGGAACTGGTCGAAGCCATCGCCAGGGCCCTCGTGGACCATCCCGAGGCCGTGGAGGTGAGGTCCGTCGAGGGGTCGCAGGTGATGGTGCTGGAGCTGCGGGTGCATCCCGAGGACCTGGGAAAAGTGATCGGGCGGCAGGGGCGGACGGCGAAAGCGATCCGAACGATACTGGGCGCCGGCGGGATGAAGCTGCGGAAGCGGTATACGCTGGAAATCCTGGAAGATTGATTGGGCTTTTCGCGGCCCGCATGCGAACTGGGCTACTGGCAACTCTGATTCTACTTGAAACCGGAAACTCCACGCTGGGTCCTGATGGCGCGCATCCTGCGCGCGCGCGGCAATAAAGGCGAAGTTGCTGCGGAGATTCTGACCGATTTTCCGGAACGCCTTACCAAACTAGAGGAAGTTTTTCTGGGGCAGCTCGTCGAGGGTAATAGCGAACCGCGTCGCATGACGTTGAAGTCGTGCTGGCTGAGCCAGAACCATCCGGGACAGGCGGTGTTTCACTTCGAAGGCGTTAATTCCATTTCACAGGCGGAGAAGTTTCGTGGACTTGATGTTCTGCTTCCGTTTGAACAGCGCGTGGAGTTGGCTGCGGGAAACTATTTCGTGTCCGATCTCATCGGTTGTTCTGTTTTCGAAACCGCGGCTTCCGCGCCCGTGGTTCGATCCTCGCCGTGCTCGCTTGCGGAAGCTCCCGCCCTTCTCGGGACGGTGCGCGATGTGCACTTTCCCGGTGAAGGGTTTTCCGGGACGCCGCTACTCGAAGTAGACACATCCGCCGGAGAAATTCTCGTCCCTCTCGCAATGGACATCTGCACCAAGATCGATCCTGCGGCGCGGCGCATTGATGTGGTGCTCCCGGAAGGCCTGCGCAATCTAAACCACGAATAGCGCTATGGGATTCGGTCGCTCCTGCGACACGACAGCATGCTTGTCGCGTGCCAATCGCCGCTAGTGGACGTCAATTGTAGTGACGCTATACGCCGGAAGTGTGATCGTCAGGGACGACCCGGTCACCTGCATCGTTCCCGCAGGGACGGGCTGGACTGGGTTCTGCCCTTGAGCGGAAGCCGCCGTCATTTGATAAAGGTACGCGGTGCCGGAGAGCGCCTGGCCGTTGATGGCCGTGACCTTGGCGGAGTTGGAGCGATTGATGGCCACAAAGACGACTCGGCCCGGTGTGGTGCTGTCCGAACTTGCATAGACCACCACGTCCTTCACGCTGCCGGAAGTGGACAGCAGCGAGGTATCGCCGAAGTTGGCACTGGCCCCGTCGAAGCCCCGAAAGGCACGGAAGCCGGCCAGGGCATAGGAATAAGTGCCGCCGGGAGGCCAGAAGTTGGCGGCAAAGACGCCCTGGCTGCCGAAGATGCCCAGGTTATCGGCTTCGGCGATGGTTCCCGCGATGTGATTCCAGCCGCCGCTCTCGTATTCCGTGATGGAGATCTTCATGCCGGGATTCTCGGCACTGATCTTGGATTGGAGCCGGCCAAGGATGTTGATCGGGGTCTGGCCCAGTTCGTTGTAAATCCACGGATTGCTGTTGTTGTCGTCCTTGAACGTGGGATCCCAAAGATTGCGAGGACTCTCGACGATGAGCTGCACCTGGGCGTCCGTCAGAGTGCTGCTAATCAGGTTGAGGATTCTTGTGCCGCTGGCGTCATAAACCTCGGCGTACCAATGGAAGTCGTAGACATCGACCAGGGGCTTGCCGTACGCGGTCGAAGCCGTTTTCAGAGCCTGCAGATACTTGTCCGGGAACCAGTTCGCGCCGCTGGGTGTCGCGCTCAATTCTCCCTGCCAGTTGTAGATGCCCTGGAATCCGTAGTGCACGGGACCAAAGATCAGGGCATTGGGGAATTGGTCCTTCAAAGCTTTCGAAAGATTGATGGTCTTCGTGATGTAGGCGTCGGACGTGACAGGATTAGACCCTTGCACTTCGAGGTGTGTGGAATTCCAGAGTTCTGGCTCGTTGTCCAGGCTGACGAAGGTCGGGTGTGTGGGACTTGCTCCGAAGATACCCATGCCAGTGAACTTTTGGTCGAGAGTCCAGAGGAACTCGTCCATGTAAACATTGGCATCGGTCGTCGGCGGAGTAATGGTGAACGGCACGCTCGAGACGGTGCTCTTTTGATCGACCACGGTTTTGAAGCGAGTCAGGTCCGGAGGATTCGTGACGCTGACGGGACCGTTTTCGTCGGCGGAGACCAAGCCCTGGAGTTGGAATGTGACTAAACTTGCCGCACCCACGGCCTGATCGCCTGCGATGAAACTGCGCACGGCTTCGGCCGGCACATTGCTGCTGCTCAGGTAGTTGTCGTTGTCGTAGATGTAGTCGCTGCCGGCGTTAGAGGCGTTGGTCTCCCAGTTGTAAGCGGTCCAGCGGTTGCCCCCCGCGCGGTCGAAGGTCAGCAGGGGTGGCGCGCCGGCAACGCCGCTATAAAAATTGATGCCATAGATCCAAGGGGAGATTGGCCTGGTCTGGGTGGGATCGATCGTGATGGTCACGTCCGCCGCGGCGTTTACCGGCGTCGCGGACACCTGGGAAGAATTCGAGCTTTCGCCAGCCGCGTTGAGGGCGGAAACGACGTAGTAATAGGTCGTGCCGTTGGTCAGGCCGGAATCCGCGAAGCTCGTTGTAGTGGGAGCGCCGACTTGTGTGTAGCCGCTGCCGCTCGTGGTCGAACGCTTCACGTGATAACTGCTCGCTCCGGCGCTGGCGGACCACGTCAAGCTGACTTGGGCGTTCCCTGCGGTGGCTTCGAAGCCCGTCGGAATTGGAGGAGCGTTTGCGGGAACAGTGGGCGTGGCACTGACTTCGATGGAGTTCGCGCTTTGGCCGTAGGAATTGTACGCCGAGACGACGTAATAGTATTTCGTTCCATTCGATACAGCGTTGTCGGCGTAGTTCGTAGGAGTGGGACTGGCCAACTGTGAGTATGGACCGCCGCTGGCGGTGGAACGCTTGACGTAATAGCCCGAAGCCCCCGAGCTGGCGGCCCAGCTCAGATTTACCTGGGCATTGGCGGCGGATGCTGTAAGGCCCGTTGGTGGCGGAGGCGCCGACCCGCCGCCTCCGCCGCTCCCCTTTCCAGGCGACGCATATCCCCCGCACCCTGCCAGAAAGACCGCCAAGAGAAGAGCGGTTGGGAGGGAATCGAATCGCTTTGAAGGAAACGACCGTGCCATGAAAGAATTCCCTGGGATTGCGTGTCACTTCGGACGCTTAGCCTGAGTTCAAAGGCTATGGCGTGGAGGGAGCCAGAACAACCTGTTCTAAGGAACAGAATTGGACCATGACACTTGCTGTCGGCAGCCGCATCCCGCATGGCTTCCTTCCATAGATTCGAAGCTTAGCTCGCGTTTGTTACACTGGAAGTGCATGCGATTTGACCTGATCACGATTTTCCCGGAGTTTTTTGCCGGGCCCCTGGACCACGGTATTCTGCGGCGGGCACGGGAGGCGGGGCTTGTCGAGGTTAACATAGAGGATTTGCGCGAGTTCACCAAGGACCGCCACCGCACCGTGGATGACCGGCCGTTCGGCGGTGGCGAAGGCATGGTGCTGAAGCCAGAGCCGCTATTCGAAGCCGTGGAGTCGCTGCTTGGATATGGCATCGGCGACGCCACAAACCCGGTTGCAGTGAAGGCAAAGACTGCCATCGTCCTGATGTCCGCGGCGGGGAAATTGTTCACACAGGAAACGGCCCGGCGGTACGCGGAGCTCGACCGAATTGTTTTTATTTGCGGGAGGTACGAAGGCGTGGACGAACGGGTGGCCGAGCACCTGGCGACCGAGGAAATTTCGATCGGTGACTTTGTCTTGAGCGGCGGCGAGCTTCCCGCCACAATGATCGTGGACGCTGTCACGCGGCTGCTGCCTGGCGCGTTGGGGAATGAGGCTTCATCGCAAAACGAGTCGTTCAGCGCGGGTCTGGCTTTGGCGGCTAATTCTCCTCCAGTAGCAGCGCAGCATGCTGCGCCCCTACAAACGGAAGCTGTGAATCGGCGTGGCCGCAGGGAATCTGAATCAACAGCTGGGAATCACGTACTTCTCGATTTTCCGCATTACACGCGGCCCGCGGAATATCGCGGCTGGAGCGTGCCGGAAGTGTTGATTGGCGGCCATCACCGAGAAGTCGCGAAATGGAGGCGGGTGGCGGCCATCGAGAAAACGCGCCGCAACCGCCCTGATTTGCGGTAACGATTCGCAGTCGTGGCACGAAAATCCCGGGGGCGCGTGAATGACGGGAATAGAAGGGCGCCAGACTAGGTCTGCTGGGGTACGAAGGACGCCAGGAAATCGAGAGGTTTTATGAGCAACGAGACCAACGGGGCCAGCAACGAATTGGAAAAGCCCATCGCGATTTACTACGAGCATCCGGATTGGTTTCGGCCCCTTTTTCAGCAAATGGATGAACGCGGCGAGCCGTGGCTGAAGATCGACGCGCGGCACCATCGTTACGACGTGGCCTCTCCGGAACGCGAATATTCGCTGCTGTTCAATCGCATGAGCCCTTCAGCCTGGCAGCGCGGGCTGGGCCACGGGATTTTTTACACGCTGAATTATCTTGCGCATCTTGAAGCAAAGGGTGTGCGCGTAGTGAATGGCTACCGCTGCTTTAACCATGAGATTTCCAAAGCATTGCAACTCGCAAACCTGGAAAGGCTGGGGCTGCCGTACCCCAAAGCGCGCGTGATCAATCATCCCTCTCAGGCGCTCGACGCCGCGGAAGCCATCGGCTATCCCGTGGTGCTCAAGCCGAATATCGGCGGTAGCGGCGCGGGAATCGAAAGATTTAATTCGCCGGAAGAATTGCGGCGCGCCGTGGAAGAGAATCGGCTCTATTTCGGCATCGATTCGACGGCGCTCGTCCAGGAAGCATTCACGCCGAGAGACGGGGTCATCACGCGCGTCGAAGTTCTGGGCGGCAAATATCTTTACGCCATCCAGATTCATATCACCGGCGAGAGCTACAACCTGTGCCCGGCGGATATTTGCCAGAACACGCGCGGCGAAGAGCTGACGCGCATGGCCTGCCCCGTGGACGCGCCGAAGAGCGGGATGAAGGTGGAAGGGTATGAGCCGCCGCGGCAGGTGGTCGAAGACGTTGAGCGCATCGTGGAGCTTGCCGGCGTGGAGGTCGGCGGCATCGAGTACGTCGTTGACGACCGGACCGGGCGGCAGCTCTATTACGATGTGAACGCGCTTTCGAATTTCGTCGCTGATCCGGTGCGGGTGATTGGCTTCAATCCTTACGCGCGGCTGGCGGACTTCTTGATTGCCGAGGCGAAACACCAGGAGGCCAGGCGCGGCGAGCGCGTGGTGGCAGGAGGAGGCCCGCGATGAGATACGGCTACTGGCTACCCGTTTTTGGCGGGTGGCTGCGCAACGTCGAGAACGAGAATATGCAGGCGAGCTGGGAGTATGTAAAGAAGCTCGCGCAGCGCAGCGAAAAGATGGGGTTCGATCTCACGCTGATCGCGGAGCTCAATCTCAATGACATCAAAGGTGTCGAGGCGCCATCGCTGGATGCCTGGTCCACCGCAGCAGCGCTGGCGGCCGTGACCGAGCGGATCGAGTTAATGGTCGCAGTGCGTCCGACATTCCATTTGCCCGCGCTGCTGGCGAAGCAAGCTGCCAACATCGACCACGTCAGCAATGGCCGGCTCACGCTGAATGTCGTTTCCTCGTGGTGGGCAGATGAAGCGCGCAAGTACGGGGTCGGATTCGAACAGCACGACGACCGCTACGCGCGCACGAGCGAGTGGCTCGATGTCCTCGATGGCGTGTGGAAGCAGGATCATTTCACGTATTCGGGAAAATACTATCGAGTGGAAGACAATGTCTTAGAACCGAAGCCGGTGGCGAAGCCGCGGCCGACGCTTTACGCGGGCGGCGAATCACCTGCGGCGAAGGAGCTGATCGCCGAGAAATGCGACGCCTATCTGATGCACGGGGATCCGCCGGAGCGAGTGCGTGAGAAAGTCGCAGACCTGCGCGAACGCCGTGCGAAGCACAACTTGCCGCCGCTGAAATTTGGCGTCGCGGGATATGCCATCGTCCGTGAAACGGAGAAAGAGGCGCAGGACGAGCTGCGGCGCATCACGGACGTGCAGCAATTCGCCGCCGGCTATGCCAACTACCAGCAATGGCTCGCGGGAACGCAACTCGAGCAGCGCGTTTCGCTGGAGGATTATTCCGTCTCGAATCGCGGATTGCGATCGGGGCTTGTCGGCACGGCGGAACAAGTGTCGCAGCGCCTCGCGCAATTCGAAGCTGCCGGGTGCGACCTGGTGCTTCTGCAATTCAGCCCGCAACTCGAGGAGATGGAGCGCTTTGCGAGTTCGGTTATTCGTCGCGGGTCATCCGTGGGAGCATCGGTCTAGTTCCTTAACTTGCCGATGTCCGTGGTTGAAAGTTGGCGGAGCGGAAGTGTTCCTCGTAGGCTGTTTTACGGCGTTACAATCCAAACCGACCCACTACCGCCCCTAGCGCTTCCTGGATTCGCAATCCGCAACTCTCTATACTGCTAAGGTGCTGCTTCCATCCCCACACCCTAAGGAGAGTCTATGCAATCCCGTTTGCTTCAAGCCCGGTTTCGGGTAGTCCCCATGCTCCTCGCCGCCTGCTTTGCCATTGCCGCGGCGCGCGCGCAGAATCCCACGCACGTCATCACCGGCACCGTCGAAAAAGTCGACGCCGGAGCAAAAACGATTGCCGTAAAGACCGCCGACGGCACCGTCGAAACGGTCAAGTTCACTGAGAAAACCACCGTCCACGGCCTGAAGGACGGCGCCAAGGGCACCGACCTCGTCGGCAAGGAAGGTGGTCACGTCATCGTCCACACGACCGGCGAAGGCGCGGAAAAGACCGCCCATTCCGTCGAGTGGTTTGGCGACAAAACCGTCCATACCACGGAAGGCACTGTCGAAGACGTCGGCAAGGGTACGAAAGTCGTCGCCGTGAAGACGGCCGATGGCACCAAGGAAGCCTTTGAAGTTTCCGAGCATGCCACCGTGGACACCGGCAAAACCGTCGGTCGCTATACCGCCGTCGGAGCCAAGAAGGGCGAGCACGTCACTGTTTATTACACCGAAGAATCCGGCAAGAAAATCGCCCACCTATTCAAGCACCTGTAACTTTTTGAGGAGTGGGCGGTCTTTTGCGTCCTGACACTTTGTGTCGGGACGCTCCATTCTCTTTTCAAATTTCTAATTTCTGCCTTCTTCACGGCTGATCGAGTGTGAATGCCAGGAAGAGCAGCTTCTGGTCCCGCTGGATCTGCAACACCACCGGCGCTCCGGGAGCCAGCGTCTTCAGCGCGCTTCGCAAACGGTCGAGCGTTGTCATCGGCTGTCCATTCAACGTGCGAATGACATCTCCCGCGTTCAGCGGCACTTCCACGCCCGCGCCTGCCGCTCGCGCCGCCACAAGGATTCCAAAGGGGTCTCGCAAGTCCGGCGCCATGGCCGCGATTTTCTTGTCTATCTCAACGGCCAGAATCCCCAGCGTCGGCACGAGATTTTTCTCCGGATCCGCGAGTGCCGCGATTTGGTCCATATCGTGCGGCGGTTCCATGATTTTCACATCGAGAGCGAAGCGCTCTTTCCCGCGCAGGAGATCAACGTGAACTTTGCCGCCGGTCTCCAGCGACAAAAAATGAAACGCCGCGAACGGCAGATTGTCCACCACTCTCCCATCGACACCCGCCAGTACGTCTCCGATTTGCACTCCTGCGGCTTCGGCCGCGCTGTCCGGCTTCACGTCGGAGATCACCACCCCGTACTTGCGCGGCAGGTTTAGTGCCGCCGCCATCGTGGGTGTGATCGTCTGAATTCCAATGCCAATCTCCGCGCGATGCAGATGGCCATACTTGCGCAATTGCTGAAACGCCACCTCAACCACCCTGCTCGGAATGGCGAAACCCAGGCCTTCGTTTCCTCCCGATTGCGACAGGATAAATGTGTTTACTCCCACCACTTCGCCGTTCACGTTTACCAGTGGACCGCCGGAATTCCCGGGATTGATAGCCGTGTCTGTCTGGATGTAGACCAGGGGTGAATCCGCATCGATCTGCCGCGCCACCGCCGAAACTACTCCCATGGTCACCGAATTGCGCAGCCCCTCCGGGCTCCCAAACGCAAAAACCAGTTCGCCTTGTCCCAGTTTGCGGTAGTCGGCTAGCGCGAGGGCCGGCAATTTCTCCGTCTCCACTTTGATCAGCGCAAGGTCAATATCGCGCGCCACGCCGACAATCCTTGCCGGAACAACCGTTGTGCGCGTCGAGAGCGCCGCCCGCAGCGGCCCTTCTTCAATCGTCGGAGGCAGCACTACCTGCACGCGCTGCGCGCCATTCACCACGTGCGCGTTCGTCATGATGTATCCGCTCGGCTCGATCACGAATCCGGAGCCGATGGCCCGCTGCCTCCCGATCACGGAGCTGGTGCTGCCCTTTTCCCCTTCTTCCAGCGGTCCGTATCCCGTCACCAATATCTGCACAACGCTAGGCGAAACTCTTTTGATCAGCGCCCCAGCTGATTCGTTCAGTTTGCGCAGCTCATCCGTTCCGCCTCCGCTGGACTGTCCCGACAGCCGTGGAGATGAAAGAAAAAGGCTCAGCGCGCTAGCCAAGAGAATTGCGGGATAGCGCGAGAAGTATGGACCGCCCGAGAATCGCCGCACACCGGAGTTCGCCATGGATTTCTCCTCCTACTGCCTCAATTTCGAATTCGAGCTTCGAATTTCGATTTTCTAATATTCCTTCTGAGCATGCAGGATAAACGGGGTCGAAGTACAACGCCAAACTTCACAAAAAATGCCTGCTCATCTCCCTGCGGTGCTCGAATTGCTCCCACAATGCAAGCCCTCCCGCGACTCATACGAAATTCTGCTTCACTTACAATGGACTGCTAGACGTAGGTTCCGGATGGCAAACAATTCGCCCACGACCTTACTGTGGTTCTAGGAGTCAAGTCAGTTCGAGTGCGGGGGACAAGTCCGGAGGTCGAACAAAACTGCTACTGTTCTCGCTTTGGTGTTACGCCCTACCTTTACATCGTCTTCTGATACATCGGAGGGCACGATGGTCCGGTTTACTTTGAAGAATTCCTCCAGCCGGGTCCGGTCAAAAACCTCTCCGGGTTCCGGAAGCGATTCCACGAACATCCACAAAAATATAGGCCCTTGTTTCGAAGTCTTCAAGAGACTCGATCGACCGTCGCAAGGCATTGTCTGATAGTGTCTGGCCGGGTGGCGCATCCCTTTGCGAATTTTCAAAGGGTGCGGATTTTTCGGCCGTGGGACAGTTTGAATTTTCTTAATCGTGACAATAGGGGTCAAGATCGAAAGTGCCCCACTACCCAAAGTGTATTCCGCTAGGAGAATTGTGACAATTTGTCTATAATCATGGATTGTCTTGGAAGAGTTGGCCCCGCCTGAGTGGGTCTAAAAGGAAACAGGAACATGAATCCGGTTATTCGTAAATTACATGAAGCGCAACTGCGCAAAGACCTCCCCGAATTTCGCGCGGGCGACACCGTGCGCGTCAACGTGCGTCTGCAGGAAGGCGAAGGCGAAAAAGTGAAAGAGCGCCTGCAGGCCTTTGAAGGCGTGGTGATTTCGAAGAAGGGCCGTGCCTCCGGTGCGACGTTTACGGTGCGGCGCGTGAGCTTTGGCATCGGTATCGAGCGTATTTTTCCGTTGCATTCGCCGTCGATCAGCTCGATTGAGGTGGTTGGCAAGGGCAAAGTGCGCCGCGCACGGCTGTACTATCTGCGCGATTTGAAGGGTAAGGCCGCACGCATCAAGCGCGCGGGGCGCGAAGAAGAGGTTGCCGCCGTGGCCACCGCCGGCACCGAAGCAAAAGTCTAAGCGAGCGTTTGGAAAGCCGACCATTTGACGAAGCAAGCCCCAGTTGATCGGGGCTTTTTCATTCGAAGTGGACCGCCGCCGCGCCGCCAACAGGAAGTCACCGCTACTTCAAGTATTTGTCCATCCAATCTACCCAATAGCGAAACACATCCATCTGGCGGACCGGGTCGCCGGGGAAATGGCCGGGCACGGGGAAAGCGATGAACTTCACGGGCACGCCGTTGTCTTTTAGGGCGTGATAGAGCGAGTAGCCTTGCGTGACGGTGACGCGGGCATCGCCGGTGTCGTGCATGATGAGCGTCGGCGTGTTCATGCGAAAGGCGTAGGTGATGGGTGACTGCGCGCGATAGTCCTTAAGATTGTCTCCCACGTAGGGAGAGCCTTTGAAGCCATAGCGGTCGCTCACATTGCCGTCCGAAAGGTTGTACTCATCGTATTCGTCCGTGACCGGAGCGCCGGCCATCGCGGCCTTCCAGATTTGATAGTGGCCGATAAGCCAGGAAGTCATGTAGCCGCCGTAAGACCAGCCAGTCACGCCGATTTTTGTTTCGTCAACGAAGCCGAGCTTCTTCACCGCGTCAATTCCGGCGATGACGTCGCGTCCCGGGCCGTCGCCCGCATCGTTCCAGATGGCGCGCTGGTAGGCATTGCCGAGGTTGTCGCTGCCGCGATAGTTTGGCTCGAAGACCACGTAGCCGTGCGTGGCCATAAGCTGCGGAAGAAAGCTGAATTGTGTGGTCGAAGAAGCTTGCGGTCCGCCATGAATAATCAGCACCAGCGGATATTTCTTGTCCTTCTGGAAATCAGGAGGGTACACGAGGACGCCGTCTTCCTGGAAACCGTCCGGGCCCTTCCATTCAAAGCGCTCGGTTTTACCCAAGGCCAGCGAGGCGATTTCGTGATTGAAATCGGTGAGGCGCTTGGGCGCAGAATCCGCACTCGCCATGTAGTACAGCTCGTTCGGATGCGTCGGCGAACTCCCGGTAAAGGCGATATCTCCTCTGCGACCCACAAAAGCGTCGATCCAGAAACCCCACGCCGGACATACGTCCCCAAGCGCAAGTTTCTTTGTTGGGCCGCTCAACGGCTGGATCCATAGGGAAGTCTGCGTGCCGTCGTGGCCGCCGACCAGCACTGAATTACCATCCGGCATCCAGATGACGCGCAACAGATCGCGGTCGATGGAGCGCGTCAAATCCGTTCCGTCGCCGCCACTCGCCTGCGTAACGAAAATTTCATTCTCATTGTTGGGATCGCCGTCGCGCGAATACCAGTAGGCCACGCGGGAGCCATCCGGAGAGAACACGCCAAAGCTTTCCACTTTTTCGTGTTTGGTGAGCTTGCGGATCTCGCCGGTTTCGACGTTGAGTACTTCGAGCGTCGTCAGGTCGTTGTCGCCCTGATGCGGATGTTCCTGGCGGGTAAAGAGCAGCCACTTGCTATCGGGGGACCACGAAATCGGAGATGCCGGTGAGCTCGGCGGCGCACTCTTTGGTAGGCTCCACGAGCCGGAGGTCAACCGTTTCGCCTTGCCGCCATCGGCGTCAACAATCCAGATGTGCGAGGGCCTAGGAGCTTCGGTGGCGAGGAAATCGTTGTCCCCGACCTCAAAGGCGTCGTGATGTTTCTCGATCTCCTTCTTGTTTTCCGGCTCGTCCGAGGTGACATAGGCGATGTCCTGTCCATTGGGCCGCCAGGCGAATTGTTCGACCCCGTTTGCCGCATCGGTAATTTTCTTGGCGTCGCCTCCGGTCATGGAGAGGACAAACACCTGTGACTTGGCCTCTTTTCCTTCCCCGGCTTCAGCTTCAAACGCCAATCGGTCGCCGCTCGGAGACCAGCGCGGCGAGCCCACCCCTTTGCGGTCGTGCGTCAGAATGTTTTGCGCTCCCGTGGCGATATCGATGCGTACCAGTTCACTATCGCGGCGGTCCTGGTCCATGTTAGGCCGCGAGACCCCGACGACGATGCTCTTCCCATCGGGAGAGATTTGCGGGTCGGAGACCGAAATGATCTTCGCCGCGTCGTTCAGTTCAATATGCCGGGATTGCGCCGTCGCGGGCCGGATGCCAAAGGGCAAGAACAGGAGCAAGCTCAGAACTCCCAGAACCGATGGCCGGGGAATTCGGAATCCTCCCTCGACAAAGGATGCACGGCGCGAAACACGTTCGGTAGAGGTCATGGCTGGTCTGCTCCTCAGGGAGTAAGGCCTTCGAAATTCAAAAGCCTCGAGGCTTTGGCCCGCGTATGCTCCCATGCCGTAAGAACACAAGTCAATCCTCGCCGGCGCGGGAATTTATGGCCTCGCTTCATAAGCTTTTAGCGCACCGTCAATAACAAACCGGACCGCTGCGGACTTCCGCGTGCTAGAATCGCGGCGAAATGAGCCGGCTCTGCTCCTCCCGTTTCGAGCGAGCGGCGCGCAAACTGGGGTGGACACGCATCGCGGGCCTCGACGAAGCCGGGCGCGGTGCACTGTTCGGTCCGGTGGTTGCCGCCGCAGTCATCCTCAATCCGAAGCGCCGCATTGTCGGCCTGGACGATTCGAAAAAGCTAGCCGCCGAGTGGCGTACGGAGCTTGCCGTGCGCATCAAGGAACACGCACTGGCGTGGGCCGTCGCCGAAGTGGACGCCCAGCGCATCGACGCCTGGAATATCTATCAAGCCTCGCGCCAGGCCATGACGGCGGCGCTCGAGCAACTCACGATTTCTCCGGACTATCTGCTCATTGATGCCATGCAATTGGACGTGCTCATCGAGCAAAAATCTTTGATTAAAGGAGACGCCCGAAGCGTCTCGATCGCCGCGGCATCCATCTTGGCAAAAACACATCGTGACGCACGCATGGAAGAGTGGGACGCGGTTTATCCGCAATACGGCCTCGCGCGTCACAAAGGCTACGCCACAGCGGATCATCTCGAAGCCTTGCGCGTACATGGTCCGTCACCCTTGCATCGCCAATCTTTCGCGCCGGTGCGCGATTCCGTCTGCTGGGCCGCCGGCGCCACGCAAGTTTCCCTGCCGCTCATCTAACTGACCTATGGGGGATAGGCTTCTTCTAAGTCCCGTATTTCGCCATTCCGGAATTTCCAAGAACCCGGAGCAATTTATATAAATTTCATATGAGTTTCAAAATATTTGGTCCTATTCTATATTCCATTCCCCAAATCAAGACTCTTTAAGACAGACAAAATAAATACTTTGCGGATTTCCGAACGAAAAGTTCTGGATGGTATCTCTCTTGCCCTGAAAGATCATCGAGTACTTCTATCTGTAGATGAACAATCTGAATTTCGATTTTATCGGCGAAGCGGGGGAACTGGCTGGCGGAGTGTTTTTCACAAGCGTCAGCTAGACGGGAGCTGTTTTCGTCGCTGGATCGAAAAGCATTTCGGCCATCGGAGGGCCATTAAAATGAATCGCAGAAGTGTTGGGCAGTTTTTTGCAGTTTTTATGGTCGCTCTCGTTTGCGCACTCCCGCTTCTCGCTGCGCTGACAGGTGATCTCCAGGGTACAGTTCTGGATGTAAAAGGGCTGGCCGTCGCCGACGCCACTGTCAGCATCAAGAATCTTGGGACAGGCGTCACCCGCACCATGAAGACCACTTCCGCAGGCGAGTTCGCCGCGCAGCAGCTTGATATTGGGCCCTACGAATTGACCATTGAGAAGCAGGGTTTCACCACCTCCAAAACCCAGGTGGTTATCCGCAGCGGCGAAATTACTCGATTGAACTTCTGGCTGGAGGTCGGTTCCATTACCCAGGTCGTCAGCGTCGAAGCCAGTGCCGAAGCTTTCCTAGACACGGCAGATTCCCAAATTAGCACTTCGATCGGCGAGCAAGATGTGAAGGATCTCCCCATTATCAATCGCGATCCCCTTGCTTTTGCCACGCTCGCCCCGGGGATCTCGCCTGTCAGCAAGGATAATCCCTTCCTCGGCTCCGGCAGCTTTAACTCCAACGGGCAGCGTGGCCGCGCCAATAACATCACGATTGACAATGCCGTAGCCAGCGACATTTCCACGACCGGCGGTGCGGGACTGGGTACTTTCAGTCTCGATGAAGTTCAGGAGTTCAAGCTCATCACCGACAATTTCAATGCAGAATTTGGCCGCAACTCCGGCGCCCAGGTTCAGCTCATCACCAAGAGCGGCACGAACCAATACCATGGCTCGGTCTACGAGTTTCACCAGGACGCTGCCGGAAATGCGCGCGATTTTTTCAATACCAACGGCCAGGTCACTCCCGTGGTGAACAACCTTTGGGGCTTCGCCGCTGGTGGCCCCATCGTTAACGACCATCTTTTTGTTTTCGGCCACTACGAAGGCAACAAGATCCGCGGCCAGGGCAGCACGAATGCCGCTGTCGTTCTCACCCCCGCCCAGGCGGCTGCGATTACCGATCCGACTTCCAAGGCTTTGTTCCAAGCCGTGGGGGCTCCCACTTCACCCGACAATAGCGGCTCGGTGTCCAACTCTGCCGCAAACGCCACCGACACCTATTCTTGGGCTCTGCGCGTCGACGAAACTTGGCGTGGAGGAAAGGACGTTCTCACCTCTCGCTACGGCACGAATCCCGTTACGCAGGTCCGCCCCGGTCTAGTCTTCGTCGGCACCGCCCTTCCTAACTATGGTGCAAATGTCACGAATACGGCGCGTACTTATAACATCGGGGAGACCCACGTCGTTACCCCTGCCATCGTCAATCAGGCGCGTTTCACCTTCAGCCGCACCAAGCCCATTTTTCTCCCCTTTACCAGTCTGAAGCCTCCGTTTGCCCCTCTCATCCAGATCTCTGGCTTCGCGGCCATGGGGGAAGCGAGCATTATCCCGCAGGGCCGTACCGAGAATGATTTCGAATACAGCGATACGCTCTCTTGGTCGCGCGGCCGCCACGCCTTTAAATATGGCGTCGATGCCTTTCGCTACCAGCAAAATAGCTTCTTTGATTCCAATTTCCGCGGCACTCTCAGCTTTCCCACCGTTGCTGCTTTTCAAGCGGGAACTCCGTCTTTGTTTACGGAGAATGTCGGCAATTCCGTCCGCGGCAATCGCAACACGGACGTTTTTGGCTTTGCGCAAGATGATTTTCGCGTGACCAACACCATTACCCTCAATCTCGGCGTGCGCCTCGAGTCCGCCGGCGGCGTCTCGGAGGTTCACAACATTCTCTCCAACATCGATCCCAACAATACGACTCCACTCGGCGGTGGGGGCAGCGGACCGTTGGGAGGCGTGGATCTGGGCGGAACCTCCTTCAAGCGCAATTACAACTGGGCTCCACGCCTCGGTATCGCCTGGAACCCCAACCACGGAAAGCTGGTTTTCCGTGGTGGCTATGGCTGGGCCTATGATTTCATTTATCAGAACCCCATCACCAACCTCCGCTTCGCGGCACCGTTCATTCCCTCGCTAGCTTTGAGCGGAGCGGCCATCGCCGGTGCAAATTCCTACGCCAACTTGGTTGCTGGAACCTCCGCGGCACAGGCCGCCGCAATCGCGGCCATCGGCACGTTCCCAGCAAACCAGGTTAACTTTGGCAGCTTTTCAGCCGTAAAACAAAACCTAAAGAACCCCGTCTCCAAGCAATCGAGCTTCGGGGTGGAATACCAGATCTCTAAAGATTATGTCCTTAAGGCCAGCTATGTAGGAATCTGGTCCAGTGATCTGCAGGTTACTTTGCCGGTCAACTTGGTCCCGGCGGCCAATCGCCCCGCACCTGCTACCAGTCTTGCGGATGAGCAGGCCCGCCTCGCTCAGTTCGCGGCGGTGTTTGGCCATGAGAACGGCACCGCAAGCGGGAGCTTAGTGAACGACCGTCTCGATCCTCGGTTCAATACTGTTACCGAAGTCGAGAGTATGGGCACTTCGAACTATCAGGGGCTTCAGCTTGTCGTCATCAAGCAGCAGAGCCATGGGCTCTCTCTCCAGGGCTCCTACACTTATGGGCACTCGCTTGATGATGTTTCCGATGCCCTCAACGTTCTCGTCAATGACACTCCAACGGTTCAGGACCCCACCAACCTGAAGGGCAACCGCGCCAGCTCCGAGTTTGACCTCCGGCACCGCTTTGCTCTGGACCACGTCTATGAAATCCCCTTCACCAATCACCTCGAAGGTACGGCCAGAAAGTTCCTCCATGGATGGGCCGTAAGCGGCATCTTCTCTTTCCAAACCGGTTTCCCGACCACTGTCTTGTCCGGCGCGAGAGGCGGCCTGTCCGCTGATCAAGCCCTGCTGGGAAACGTGCTGAACCTCCAGAGTATCTATGCCAATGGCGATCCGCGATTGTTGCACCCCGTTCCCCAGGGAAGTCCAGCCGCTAGCGCCATTCCTGGCACTTGCGCACGTGGCATTGGAACCCAGAAAATTCCGGATCCCAATAATCCTGGAAAAACCATCACCGTCCAGTGTGCCAACACCAGCGGCTATTTCCTGACGCAGCCGTTCCTTGGCAACCTCGGCACCAGCTCGCGCAATCTCCTGCGTCTGGCGCACTTTGTGGACTACGATGCGGGGCTTCTCAAAGACACTAAACTGACGGAAAGGCTGAACCTGCAGTTCCGTTGGGAGGTCTACAACGTCTTTAATCATCCCAACTTTTCTGGATTCGTCAATACTCTGACGTCTCCTTCTTTCGGAACCTATACCAGCACCGCAAGCAATGAGCGCCAGATGCAGTACTCCCTAAAGATTCTTTTCTAGCTCGCCGTCTCACCACCTTCGACCGCGGCGCCTGGCACTTGCCCGGCGCCGCGTTACATTTTCACTGGAGGTATATTTATTCTCCACCGGCTTCCTTTCACTCAAGCGAGATGTCTGGCTGTTGTCCGGCGCCCCTCGCCATTTCGCCGCTCTCCCGAGGTCAGAATGTGAACATGTTCAGAATAGATATGACTCCGAAACTACTTTGCTCCATAACGCTAATTGCCGCTGGAGACCTTGGAACTTATTCAACAGGAGGAAGTTACACGTTTTCGTCGACTTCGTTGAGGCAACTGTCTAGGCCACGGAGAACGCCGGCGTCAGTCAGTTGCTTCTTCCTATCCGCCAGCCTTACCGTCCATTCAGATGCCTCCGCCGGTTCGCTGCGTTTTCTCTCCGAAGATTCCTGAAGCGAAAGGGGATAACTGCCTGCTCACAAGAGCTTCTGCGTTCGTTGACTTGGCTTTTTCCTGCCTGTTAGCGTAACCAAGTAGCGTTGTAAGCTCTTCCGCTACCGCAGCAAATCGAGGAGAATGTCTTGGACAGACTCCCGAGGGGAGGTTTGTCCCTGTTCGCGCATGGCCTATAACAAAAGCAAACACGTTGAAGCGGCCCAGAAGCTTCTGAATCAGGGCAAAGTTCCTCAAGCCATCGCGGAATACCAAAATATTCTGAAGTTCGAGCCGCGCGACCAGGTCACGCTCATGACCATTGGCGAGCTCTACATCCGCCAGGGCGAAACCTTTCAGGCCATCGACTATTTCGAGCGCCTGGCGCAGATCTTTGTTGGCGACGGCTTCCTGACGAAGGGGATTGCGGTTTACAAGCGCATCGCCAAACTTGCTCCCGAGGAAATCCGTCCGCTCGAAAAACTGGCTGACCTCTACGTCCAGCAAGGCGTGATGAGCGAAGCTCGGCCGCTTTTCCTCCAATTGGCCGAAATCCATCTGAAAAACAACCGCCAACCGGAAGCGGTCAGCCTGCTGAAAAAGCTTCTTCAAGCGGAACCCGATAACCTCCGCATCCAGATTCACCTCGCCGATCTCTATCAAGCCATGGGACAGAAGCGGGAGGCCATCGAAGCCTACGTCTCTGCCTCGCAACGCGCCCTGGCTCGCGGTGATCAGGCCGAGAGCGAAAAGCTTGCGGACAAGGGCCTGAAGCTCGAACCCGGCAATCCCGCGGCGGCCATCGTCAAAGCGCGCTGCCAATCCACGCAAGGCAATTTTGAGAAAGCCGCTGAACTGCTCGAACAGGTCCCCGATCTCGAGAAAGGCGGCGAGCAAACCGAGCTTCTTCTCGACTTGTATTTGAAGGGCTCGGATTGGGACAAGGGCTCAGCCCTGGCCCTGCGGGTGTTTGAAGCCGACGAGAAGAATTTTGGGCCCATGCAAAAGGTCGTCGAGGCCCTGTTGCAAGCGGGCCAAACCGAAAAAGCCATGGGGATTTTGGAGCGCTCGCGTCTTCCGATGATTGATGCCGGGGAGCACGAAGTCGTCGGCAAGCTTCTCCATGAGCTCGCCACCAGCATGCCAGGGCGGCTCGAACCGCTGGAGTGGCTCGTGGAATTGTACGGCCGCACCAGCGATTCCTTCCGCTTGCCTGATGCGCTCGCGCATCTCGGCGACGCGCTTGCGGCTGATCGTCAGTATGACCGCGCCAAGCAAGTGCTCGAGCAGCTTGTTGGCCGCGACCCGGAGAACGACTCAGCAAAGCGCAAACTCAACGCTGTTCTCAGCAAGATGGGCGTCCAGACCTCTCCACAGGGTGAGCCCGAGACCGAAGAGACTCTAACAGCCGAGATTCGGCAGGCCCCAACACCCAAACTGCGTTCCGCCGAGGAACTGGCGGTCCCGGAAGTAACGGCCAGGCCTGCACCGACGTCCAAAGAGCCCGCTCCCGACGAAGAGACGCAGAGATTCATCGCTCAATCCCTCACGGACGTCGACCTTTTTGCCAGCTATGGTCTCACCCAAAAAGCAATTGGGTTGCTTGAAGCCATTCTCCGCCGCGCGCCGCGCCACACCTCAACGCTAGAAAAGCTTCTGGACTTTGTTCTCGGCGCCGGAGATGACCGGCGAACGGCTGAACTCGCCTTGCAGTTGGAGCGAATCCACACCGAAACTGGCGATCAACGCAGCGCCGAACGGTTTGGTGAATTGCGCCGCCGCTTCCAGCGGGCGGCCGGCCTAAGCGACGCAGAGCTGGCTCTTGCTGCGCCTGCACCTGCTCAGGCAGTGACCGTCACGGAAGAAATTTCTGAAATGGCAATACCCGAAATTGCCGCCGAACCCGCAGGGAAAGGTGCGCCAAAGCCTCCGCCGTCGGCGCCGGAAGCGAAGCCGGAGCCGGCTGAAGTCAGCGCAACGCCGGAGGGCTCAGAAGTTCAGGAGCTGGATTTATCGGACGAGTGGGCGACGTTGCTTGATGAGTCGCAAAAGGGTGGCGAAGTGGCTGAGCCGCCTTCCAAGGAATCCGCCGCCAAAGCCGCACCGCACGCCGAGCCAGCGCCCATAGAAGAGTTTCATATCGCTGAAGAACCCGCTGCCGAGGCCGCGTTGTACCTGGATGGTGCCTCTAGCGCGGTGCCGTTGGAACCGGAGGCGGTTGAGGAGGTTCCTTCAAAGACCTCCGAGGCGAAACAACCGGTCGAAACTCCGGCGGAGCCTTCCAAGGTACCCGAGCCCGAGCCTGAATTTGAACTCGAGCAAGAATATGAACTCGTGCTGGACTCCGAGCCGCTGGTACCGGCCTATGACCAGAAGCCGCCGGAGACTTCAAGGGCTCCGGTCGCACGAGATTCCCAGGCCGAGCCGCCGGCCGGCAGCGGCTTTGCTTCCGATCAATTCCTCGCCGATCTCGCCAAGGAAATCGATGCTCTCGGATTGGATGAGCTCTCTCCGGGATTCTCTGGATCGACGCCCCAATCCCAACTGCCCGCGGCGGCAACGCCCAAGACCGCCCCGCCGTCGCCCACGGAGTCGGGACCGCTCAAAGAGGTGTTCGACGAATTCCGTGCCGAACTTGGAGAGATGGGCGCGGAGGACGAAGATTTGGAGACCCACTACAATCTGGGAATCGCGTTCCGCGAGATGGGGCTCCTGGAAGAAGCCATCAGCGAATTCCAAAAGGTGGCCAAAGCCAGCGATAGCGGGCGCGCATTTCGCTACACCATGCAGTGCTGCACGCTCCTGGGGCTCGCTTTCATGGAAAAAGGCCAGCCGTCCATCGCCGCGATCTGGTACGAGCGCGCACTGCTGACTCCCGGCATGGATCCAGAAAGTACGCTCGCCTTGCGGTATGATTTGGGCGTGGCCCAGGAATCGGCGGGCGAGCTGGATGCCGCGTTAAAGAGTTTTTCCCAGGTCTATGCGATGAATATTGATTATCGCGACGTGGCCGAACGCATCGCTGCACTTCAGAAGCCTATCCGCTGATTCGGGACCTTTCCTGACAGGACGGGATTCCGCTCATCTATGAACCGGATCTTTCGCGCACTGATGGTGATTCTCGCGTTTGAAATGGGCGCTATGCTGCTCTATCTTCCGTGGTCCGGATATTGGGAACAAAACTATTTTCTCAGCCAATACCCTTCGCTTATGCGTATCGTGCTGCACCCTTCCTTTCGCGGGGCGGTGAGCGGCGTGGGCGTGCTGGATATTCTCTTGGCGATCGGCTGGATCGGTTCACGTGCGGACCCGACTCGTGTTTCTCCCGAGTAATTCCGAACGTCGACTGGTCCTTTGCTACGTGACGGACCGTCAGCTCATCCCACGAGCCGCCGCGGGAGATGTGCGAGAAGCCCTTCTAGAGAAAATCGAGGCCGCTGCAGCGGCCGGCGTGGACTGGATCCAGATTCGGGAGAAAGATCTTTCGGGAAAAGATTGCGCTCAACTCACGCACAGTGCGATAAGACGTTCCGCGAATTCGGCCGCAAGCAGAGTTACACCGGCGAAGATAGCCGTCAACGATCGTCTCGACATAGCGCTTTCTGAGGGAGCTAGCGGCGTGCACTTGAGTGAACGCGGATTGCCGATCTCCCATACGAAACGACTTGTGAATTCCTTGGGCCGTTCGAGAGAGTTCCGTGTCGGAAAATCCTGTCATTCGCTCGAAGCAGGGAAATCCGCCGAAAAGAGCGGCGCGGATTACATCTTTTTCGGCCCTGTCTTCGCGACACCGTCGAAAGCTGCTTACGGGCCCTCTCAGGGTCTGGAACATCTCGCTCGGGTTTGCCGCGCGGTTTCCATCCCGGTGATAGCCATCGGAGGAATCACTCTGGCAAATTGCCCAGCATGTCTTGCCGCCGGCGCTTCGGGGATTGCCGCCATCCGCCTTTTTCAGGACGCGCCGGACCTCGCGGCGGTCGTTGGCAATTTGCGAAATTTATCTTCCTGAGCCGCGTTCCATCAACCGGCGCAACAAGCGAATTTGTCCCGCGTGATAGACATCGTGGAACGCAATTCCATAAAAAGACTTCGGAACCTTCGCTCCTTCGAAGGCCGAGACCGCTTTCCTGATCGTTTTGACCAAGGCAACGTGCTCGTGCTCCAATAATTCCTTATCCGCGCGCCACGCGTTTTCATTCAATTTGCCCTTCTGCGGCCGCGCGAAGAAATTGCTCCCTTTCAGCGCGAAAGAGCCGCGCTTTTCGCCCTTGATCCTTCGCCGCACGGTGTACTTCCAGTACGCCGCGTGCAGCGCCAACTCCCAGATGTTGTGCCGTCCCGGGCCGGGGCGCCACGCGGCCTGCCGCGCCGTAACGCCTTTGAGGGCTTGTTTGAGGTTGGGTCCGTGCCAGGTTTTTTCTTCGTAAGCTTCGTTCAAGAGAGCGAGCACTAGCGGGGTGGATTTCACGAAGGCCTCCTCGGCACCCGGATTCTTCAGAAAAAATCACCACAAAGAATCCCGCGCCAGGAACCTCCTGTCAACGAGCGGCATTGACCAAGGGTAACTAGCCCCTTCCTAAGGCATTTGCCAAGCCCGGCGGGGCTTTTCAGAATACGCACAAGGCGGCAAAAAACAGTTGCGAGGATAATAGGACTGAATTAGTCTTATATCCAGTTGCAAATGACTTGCAAGGATAACCAGTGCTTCCTATCGTCCGGGCCGGCTTCGTTGCCGGCACTCTTGTCGCGCTTACCAATCTTTGCTTGCCTGCCCCGTCCGGGGCGCAAGAGAGCCCCTATTTTGTGACCTACGATCACTATCTAGAGGAGCCTGGAAACCTCGAGATCGAGTATTTCTCTACCGTAGGCACCCAGCGCGGCGGCAACAACTTCCATGCCTTCTGGACAGAGTTCGAATACGGCGCTACCGCATGGTGGACTACGGAATTCTATTTCGACGGGCAGACGACCTTCGGCGACAGCACGGTCTTCACCGGTTTTCGATGGGAGAATCGCGTTCGACCCCTCAAGCACGAGCACTTCATCAACCCGGTGCTTTACGTCGAGTTTGAAAACAAGAATGGTGCGGACAAGATTCTGAAAGAAGGGGAAGGCCACGACGTCGAGGCGGACTTCTTGACTCCGAACGACGTGGCCCGCAAAGACCACATCCACGAAATCGAGTTGAAAATGATTCTTTCCAGCACGGTGAAGGGCTGGAACTTCGCGGAAAACATTCTGGCAGCCAAAGATCTATCCAATTCACCCTGGGAATTCGGCTACGCGCTGGGCGCCAGCCGCCCTCTCGCCCTGAAGGCTTCCCCAAACCGCTGCACCTTTTGCCCACAGAATTTTTCTGCCGGGGCCGAGATGTATGGCGGCCTCGGCGACCGCCACCACTCGGGACTCCATGAGACCTCGCATTACGTGGCGCCGGTTGTTGCCTGGAACTTGCCTTCTGGATGGACGCTTCGAATTTCTCCTGGTTTCGGGCTGAATGACAACTCTCACCAGTTTCTCTTGCGCTGGGGCGTCTCCCGGGAAATCACCGGCTTCGGTTCCATGGTCAGCCGTTTTTTTGGGGGCCGCCGATGAAAGTGCACAGGGCGTCCCGCCTCTTGATCGCTGCGCTCCTGATGGCGTCAGAGGGCAGTGCTCAGCAAGACAAAACGGCCACGCCCAAGGATCAGAGAGGCAGTTCGATCTACGCTGAACTGGGAAAGGCCCCCGAAAAGGCGCGTTCGAAGCGGAATCCCATGGAAACGGATAAAGATGCTGTGGCAGCCGGTAGGAATCTTTTCGGTCGTCACTGCGCGGAATGCCATGGGGTCTCAGCGGAAGGCGGAAAGAAAGGGCCCAGCTTGCGGGCCGAAGAAGTCCAAAACGCCGAGCCGGGGACGATTTTCTGGATCCTAACGAATGGCGTTGTTCGAAAGGGGATGCCAGTGTGGTCGAAATTGCCTGAACTCGAGCGTTGGCAGCTTGTCTGTTATCTCAAGTCTCTCGGCGTTGCCGCAAAACCAGGGGAGACCACACCTGCGAATCAGCCGTCCGCTGCCGCTAAAGATCCAGCTTCGCCCTGTCGTTGAGGATCATCGTCGGCGCACTGCCGGCAACTTCCCACCAAGCGCATCTGATCATCAGGTCCGCGGTCGCGTTGCCGCACCATTTCGTTTTTCACGCGCTCAGCCAACGCCCGATGGGCTTCCAGGATTCAGTGTGATCGCAGATCACCCTTAAGGTGGCCGTGATCGGAATCGCCAGAATGAGACCCATGCCGCCCCAGACCCAGCCCCAGAATAGCAGCGCGATGGTAATCGCCACGGCGTTCAGCCGCACCCGCCGACCTACAAGCTGCGGAGCAACGAAATTCAGCGCCGCGACGTGGATGATCGTAAGGCCCCCGGCGATTGCCAGGTACGATCCGAGGGTGTTCCACTTTGCCAGCGCGATGACAAACGCGGGCAGCCACGCCAGGACCGCACCGATGTACGGAACCATGTTCAGAAGCCCGGAGGCAATCCCGGTTAAAATCGGATATTCCATCCCCAGGATCCAGAAAAAGAGACTGCTCCCGGCAATGACCAGGAAAGTGACGATGGTCATTCCGGCCAGGTAATCGCGCAACACGTCCCGCAAGTCCTCCAACGTTTCCTTTACTTGCGTTCTACGTGACGCTGGAAACAGCTGGAGCGTGCCGTGCCAGACCTCGCGCTTTTCGGCCAGCATGAAGAACACCAGGAAGGGCATGAACGTAACTTCCAGGAAGAGCGCATAGAGAGAACCGATTCCCCGGAAAATCAGGGTGCGTACGATGCCCGGCTCTATCCGTGGCGGCGTTCCCGTGGGGGCACCTTGCTCGGGCGCAATTTTAGAAACCTGGCCTTCGATGCCTCGAATCTTGCCTTCCACGGCTCCGGCAGCCTGGCTCAACACGGCGCTGTATTTTGACCAATTGTCAGCGAAATCCAAGGTACGCGTCCATAGTCCATAGCCCACCGCGACCAGCACGGCGATGAGAATCAACACCATCACCATTGCTCCCAGCGTTCGGGGCAGGCGCATTCTTTCCAGGAATTCCACGGCAGGATCGAGGAAGTAGGCCAGCAGGATCGAGAGCAGCAAGGTGATGACAACGCCCGCGGCGTAATAAAAGAAAAGCAGGATGATCGCCGCCGCGACGATTCGCGCGCTAAAGCTGGACGTTGTGAAGCGCACGACGGACGGTGGTGTTTCTGTCACGGACAAGAGCAGCTCCGGTCTCCACGTTAGCACACTATGTTAAGACCTTTCGGGAGTCCTGCGTTACAATTTCGTCAGAAGAAAACTTTTCCGGGTTGTTGAACTCCGATCTTTCGGAAAATGGTGATGCCATTGGCATGCTCGAACCCGTCCCGTCATGACCGCTTTTTCCTATGCTAAGCTTCTCTTGGGTCGTTGACCGGGTGATCGGCCACCCTCTTTTCGAAACTTGAAGGTGAACTGCTTCTATCGATGGCCAAAGAACTCTTCGGAACCGATGGAATTCGCGGTGTCCCCGGCACTCCACCCCTTGACGATGGCACTCTTTGCGCTACCGGGCGCTCTCTCGGCGAGTACCTCAAGCGCCAGCAGGGCACTGCGCGTGTGCTCATTGGAATGGACACGCGCGAATCCGGTCCGCACATCGCTGCCCTGCTCGCTGGTGGTCTCAAGCAAGCTGGCGCTTCGGTTGCTTTCGCTGGTGTGATCACGACTCCTGGAGTGGCCTGCCTTGTCCGGCAAAATGATTTCCAAGCTGGGGTGGTCATTTCCGCTTCGCACAATCCGTTCCAGGACAACGGCGTAAAGCTGTTCTCGCATGCCGGGATGAAATTTCCCGATGCTGTCGAAGAAGAACTTGAAGCCGATATCTTCAAGCATCGCGGCGACGCGGTGTCGGAGAATCTGGCTACGCTTACCGCGGATGAATCTCTCGACGCCGAATATCTCAGCTTTTTACAGAAGCGGTTTATCCCCGGGGCGAAACTTAACGGATTTCGAATGGTTCTCGATTGCGCCAATGGCGCAGCGTACAAACTTGGGCCGGAGCTTTTCCGCTCGCTAGGTGCCGATGTGGTGGCCATGGGAGTATCGCCAGACGGGCGAAACATCAATGCGGGATGCGGTTCGCTTCATCTGGAAGGTCTTCAAAAGCGCGTCGTCGCCGAAAAAGCGCGACTGGGGGTGGCTTTTGACGGCGATGCCGACCGCGCTCTCTTCGTTTGCGAAACAGGGAAAATCGTGAATGGCGACGGAGTTCTTCTCGCCGTGGCGCGCTTCCTCAAGTCACAAAACAAGCTCAGGGGCGACCGTGTCGTGGCCACGTCCATGTCCAATCTTGGACTCGAGCGCGTTCTTGCCCGCGAGAAAATCGGCCTCGCGCGCGCTGCCGTGGGTGATCGCTATGTGCTTGAAGAAATGCTGCGCAGTGGAAACGTTCTGGGCGGCGAGCAGTCCGGCCACATCATCTTTCTGGACGACAGCCCGGCCGGAGACGGCCTGCTTACGGCGGTCAAGATCGCCTCGCTCGTTTCGATGCATGGCAAGATCGAGACTCTTGTCGAAGGATTAAAAGACTATCCGCAAACCATCATTAATGTGAAAGTTCGCTCGAAACCTCCGCTCGACACGCTGCCTGAGGTTTCGCGCGCCCTTGCCGAAGCGCAATCGGCGCTCGGCGAAAACGGCCGGGTTGTTCTGCGTTACTCGGGGACGGAGCAGCTCGCCCGCGTCATGGTCGAAGCCGAACACGATGCCGACGTCCAGCACTACAGCCAGTCCCTCGCCAACGCGCTTCGCTCCTCCATCGGCGTTTGAACTAGGCGGTCGGGAAACTAGGCTTATTTGCCGACATGACCTTTCCGATCCGGCCTCGTTTATTTTTCGATGGAAGCGCTCGAAGAATCGGCGGCCTCTCCGTTCTAACCGTGACGTAAGTGGAGGCATTCCGATGAAAGACCGCCTGCGATCCCTGGTAGTGCGTTTCCGTGAATCTTTGTCTGCCCGGCGCGGCTTGGTGCTGGCGGGTATCATTTTGGCTGGCGTGTTTCTCCTTCTCTTGCTTGCGCCTAATCGGGAGGTGCGACAGGGACATCCGTCAGTTCCGCTATTGCCGGAACATCATGTGAGCCCGAACAGCGAAATCCTGTCGCCAGAAGATCTTCGACTGATGGGCGGTGGCACCAAGGAAGCGAACGCGTTGAGGGCACCCCGTGCGCTTTCCGAACTTTATAAAGCGGCACCAGGCGACCGAGCGGGTTTGTTTCAGGAGCCGCGAATCGCCTATTCCGCGGAGCTTACTGTGGTGACAAAGGAATTCGCCCATTCACGCTCCACCTTGGAAGAGATTCTCGATCGGCACCACGGCTACGTGACCTCGTCGGAGCGAAACATCTCGACTCGTGGCCAAAGCGGATTAGCGAACGTGGTCGAATGGTGATGTCTCCCAATCCAGAATAACGATATTGCGCTCCCTGCTCGAAAATGTAACGTATCAGGACAATGAGGATATACCTTCGGCTGTATGTGGCAACGATTCTGTGCCCAAGGCTCCCAAAGAATGTAGAGCGTCGCCCCGCATTCTGTGGGATTTTGTAGACTTTTGCAGGGCTCGCTTCAAATCGGAAGTGACATTCGCCCCTAAACTCCGTGCTTTCAGTCAGCTCGTCCATGTACGGATCTATGAAGTGGCTGGCATCCCGTTTGCACTCAGTACCCCAACACATAAGATTGGCTTCCCGGGGTGGCCGGAACCGATCCTCGACTCGGTTACCGGTTTTGGGGCGTCAATTGAGAAAAAGGGGGCTTGCACCAGCCCCCTTTTTCGTTTTGTCTCCTCCCCTGCGGTCGATCCCTCGGACACCATGTCTTGCCAAGCCACTCCTCCGACTGAAGCGCTCGGCCCAACCCCGTTATGCCGGTTCTATCGCTCAATCTAGCGGGCTGGCCCTGTCTATGACGCGTGGTGCGGCAAGCTCCTCGTCCTGTTTCTCTCTCCGGCTGTGTGCTTTTAACTGTCGAGTGCAGGCAAAAAAATGAGCGGCCGGTGGGGGGACCGACCGCTCGGGCGTGGGGGATGAGGGTACTGTAATCGGAAATCAGTCGGGCTATGCAGGCCGCCCTGCTGCGCTCGCGAGCAGCAGAACAACACACCGGACCATACAAGTCATGCTGGAATGACCCGGGAAGCCCAACTCACTCCTGACTACCCATTGATTTTGCTTTCCGCCAGTGTTTTCGTCGATAGTTCGGCAGGCCTATTTTTTCCAGTACTACTCGCTCCTACCGCTGTACCCTTCGCTGGTACGGAAGTACCCGGCGCTACACGCGAACCGTGATCAACTTTTTCAGCCTCTTGATTTCGGCTTCATCGCGCTTGTAGAAGGTCCATTGTTTGATGCGCTTTGCTTTTACGAGTCCAGCCCGCAGGAGGATTTTCATATGCTCGCTGGCGGTGGGCTGGCTTACGCGGAGCTTCTCGGCAATGAGCACGCCGCAAACGCCGTCTTCCACCAAGTCGCCATCCACCTGCGGCCGGAAGTGCTTCCGCGGGTGTTTCAGCCAATCGAGGATTTGCAGCCGGCGGTCGTTCGCCAGGGCCCGCAATGCCAGTTCCAGTTTCATATAGACAATTAGCCAACTTCCTAAGTATAATCGCACGCGAAACGCAAACTGGGAGCTAAAGAGTTTCTGTCACCCGGAATAACGAGCAAATTTCGCGGGTCACGGATACGAAGTCGAGCACCATGTCCACGACACCAATCAATCTAGAAAGCATCGCCGCCACCTATCAACTCATTCGTCCGTATATCCGCCGCACGCCGATCGTCGAAGCCAACGGAGCCGACTTCGGGCTCGATTCTATCAACCTGGTCTTCAAACTGGAATTGTTGCAGCACTCAGGCTCGTTTAAGGCGCGCGGCGCCTTCACCCATCTGCTCACGCGGCAGACTCCAGCGGCCGGGGTGGTCGCGGCTTCCGGCGGAAATCACGGTGTGGCGGTGGCCTGCGCCGCGAGGGAGCTCGGAAAACGAGCGCGGATCTTCGTGCCTACGGTCGCTTCTGCTGAAAAACGGGAGCGCATTCGGGGCTATGGCGCGGACCTGGTCGTGACCGGGGAACGCTACGCGGACGCCCTCGCCGCCAGCGAAGCCTGGGCCGCTCGAAGCGGGGCTCTCGAAATCCATGCTTACGATCAGGTCGAGACTCTTCTCGGCCAGGGAACCGTCGGCCTCGAATTCGAGGAACAGTTTCCGCAACTCGATACCTTGCTCGTTGCGGTGGGCGGAGGCGGATTGATCGGTGGAGTTGCGGCCTGGTACGCCGGGCGTATTGAGATCATCGGCGTGGAACCCGAAGCTGCCCCGACGCTTACGAAGGCACTAAATGCAGGCTATCCCGTTGACAGTCCCGCCGGTGGAATCGCCGCCGACTCCCTCGCCCCGAAGCGCGTTGGCGAATTGATGTTTCCCATTGCCAAGCGGCACGTGGATGGCGTGCTGCTTGTCTCGGACGCCGCCATTCAAGAGGCGCAGGAAGCGCTCTGGAAGGTCCTGCGAGTGGTCACGGAGCCCGGAGGGGCCGCGGCTTTTGCGGCACTGCTTTCGCGCCGTTATGAGCCGAAGCCCGGCGAGAGAGTTGGCCTTCTGCTCTGCGGCGGGAATACCACGGCCGTCAATTTTCGCAGCCATGCTGGAGCGGCGGGAGCAAATTCAGTTCCTCCAGACTTCAGCGCTGCGGTCGCCAAGCCACTCTAGCCGAGCGTCGCATGTCTGTCTACGAGCGCCTTAAAGCATTGAACATTTCGCTGCCCGTCGTCGAACCGCCGGTCGCTGCTTTTGTTCCGGTTGTGCGCACCGGGAATCTGGTTTTCGTTTCGGGCCACATCGCGAAAGAGATTGGCAAGCCGTGGGTGGGAAAGCTCGGCGAGAATCTGACGACCGAGCAGGGAAAGGCCGCAGCTCGCGGCATCGCCATCGAACTGCTGGCCACGCTCCATGCGGCGCTCGGCGATCTCAATAAGATCACGCGGATTGTAAAGCTGCTCGTGCTGGTGAACAGCGCCCCCACTTTTACCGAACAACATCTCGTCGCCAACGGCGCTTCGGAGTTGCTTGTGGATGTTTACGGCGAAAAAGGGCCCCACGCTCGCAGTGCTTTCGGAGTCGCGCAGATTCCCCTCGGGGCCTGCGTGGAAATCGAGCTTGTCGCCGAAGTTCGATAGCCCGAACCTCGCGTCTATCGACGTCAGAGACGGCGCGTCAAAGATTCCGGATCACCTTTTCCAGATGTTCGATCAATTCGCGGAGCTTCCCGCGGTCTTCGTTCGAAATAGAAGCGAGAGCTTGCGCCAGGGATTCCACGCGGCGCCGGCGGCCTTGCTCGAGAATCCTGGTTCCCTTGGCGGTGGCCTCGAGCCGCACGCGGCGCCCGTCTTCTGTTTTGCCCCGGCGCACCAGGCCCGCGCGCACCAGACCTGCGACGATGCGACTCATCGTCGGCGGCCGGACTTGCTCCGCCTCCGCGAGCTCTCCGAGGGACCGCGGGCCGCCGCCCAGCACCAGCACCGACAACGCCGAGAGCTGCGACGGCCCGACGCCGCTTTCGCGGTCGCGCACACGCAGCCGCCGCAGCAGGTGGATGGCCGCGGAGTGCAGGCGGTCAGCGGTTTCGAAGGTTTCACCGCCGGCGAGACGTTTGGACTTGACATCCGTCATAGAATATAATTAGCTATGCTAACTAAATTTCTCCCGGAGGTATAGGACCCATGAGCGCCGCTTCCACCAACCTCGGCATCAAGAATATCGGCCAAATCTCCATCATTGTTCACGACCTCGAGCGCGCCACGGCATTCTACCGTGACATGCTGGGTCTGCCACTGCTCTTCACCGCCGGCAACCTCGCGTTTTTCGATTGCGGCGGCGTCCGGTTGATGCTTGGCCCCGCGGAAACGCCGGAGCTGGATCATCCGAGTTCGATCCTTTACTTCCGGGTTCCCGATATCAACACCGCCCATCAGCGGCTGGTAGAGCGGGGTGTCGAGATTGAAGCCCCACCTCGCCTGATCGCACCGATGCCCACCTACGATCTTTGGATGTCGGGGTTTCGCGACTCGGAGGGGAATCTGTTGGAATTGATGAGCGAAGTGCCGCGTCCTGCTTGAGCTTCACTCCGCACCGCGGACATCCGGTTCCGGGCGCTGTGAGGGTCAGGCGGATTACGGTATCCTTTCCTGACCATGCATGACTTGAATTATTTCCGGGCTCACTTAGACGTCTTCGCTCTAATGGCGAAGAACCGCGGCGCCACGCTTGACCTGGACGCTTTTCGCAAGCTGGACAAGGAACGCCGGGAGCTTATCACGTCGACGGAGCAACTAAAGGCGCAGCGCAACAAGGCCAGCGAGGAAATCGCCCGGCTCAAGAAAAAGAAGCAGGACGCCAACTCCCTAATCGCTGAAATGAAGCAAGTGTCCGAGCGCATCAAGCAATCCGACGAGCGCATCGCCGAACTGGACACGAAGCAGCGTGAACTGCTTCTCACGATTCCGAATCTACCGCATGCAAGCGTACCGGTCGGACATTCGGTCACGGAAAACGTTGAAGTTCGCCGTTGGGGCGCGCCGCCGAAGTTTGATTTCCAACCGAAGCCCCACTGGGAAGTCGGCGAAGGAGCCGGGATCCTCGATCTTCCGGCCGCGGCCAAAATTACCGGAGCGCGTTTTGCGGTTTACAAAGGCTGGGGCGCACGCTTGGAACGCGCCCTCGCCAATTTTTTCCTCGACGTGCACACCCGCGAGCACGGCTACACGGAAATTCTTCCCCCGTTCCTGGTGAACACCGCGTCGCTCACAGCCGCCGGCCAACTGCCGAAATTCGCCGCCGATCTTTTCAAACTGGAAAACACCGACTTCTGGCTCACGCCTACTTCCGAAGTCGAGCTCCACAATCTCTATCGCGACGAAACCATTCCGGAGGATAAACTTCCCATCCACCTGACCGCTTGGACCGCCTGTTTCCGCTCCGAGGCAGGCGCTGCCGGCAAAGATACCCGCGGCATTCTCCGCCAACATCAATTCCAGAAAGTCGAGCTCTTCAAGTTCACCCATCCGGAAAAAAGTTACCAAGAACACGAAGCCCTGGTGCGCAACGCCGAAACCATCCTTCAAAAGCTCGGCCTGCATTACCGCACCGTGCTGCTCTCGACCGGTGACATGGGCTTTAACTCCGCGAAAACCTACGACCTGGAGGTCTGGCTTCCCTCCAGCAATGAATTCCGCGAAATCTCTTCCTGCTCGAACTGCGAAGCCTTTCAAGCGCGCCGCGCTGGTATTCGCTTCAAGCCCAAGGGCGGCGGCAAAACTGATTTCGTTCACACGTTGAACGGCTCTGGGCTAGCCGTCGGCCGCACTTGGATCGCCGTAGTCGAGAACTATCAGCAAGCAGATGGTTCGATTCTTATGCCTGAGGTGCTGCGCCCATACCTGGACGTCGAGCGGATCCCAGCCCTTTAGAGCACATCTACAGAGGGAGGATTCCAGGCGGCACAAAATGAGGCTGATTGACATTTAAGTTCTTTTTTATCATTAATATAGACTGCATTTTGCCCTTTGTTTGGCCTATCCCCAACTATTCGATTCGCCTCGCAACCTCTTGAAATTACGCCTTTTCGTTTGACTCCCCCTTTTCGCCTTGCATACACTCCCAATCAGGGACAATCGGAGGAATTAGCGCATCGCGCCGCGATTGAGTACTTTATGACCATTCTTGCTCGTGTCGCTCGGTTTCTGTTCTGGCTGCTGGTGCTTTCCTGGAGCATGTGGCTGTTGCGCCGCATGGTTAGCTGGTTGCTCCGGAGGGCAGAACTTCCTACGCAGCAAGACCTGGCTGGCCCAACCGCGGCCCAAACAGCCGGCGCATCACGGCGCTTGGTGCGGGACCCCGTTTGCGGCGTGCACGTGGACGAGACTCTTTCCGTTCCGCTGCGCGACGACGGCGAGTTCGTGCACTTTTGCTCCATCGCCTGCCGCGACGCGTATGCGCACACTACCCGAAAATATGCTGCCAACGGGTAAGGCATTTCAGATGGGAAGTTGTGGATGTTTGGGCCAAGTGAAGCAAGGCACTCAGACGGAAAATTAATCGAGTAGACGAAAGGACCGACGCCGATGGCCACGGTCGCAAAGCCCACAGCCCCAATCAGACAGGTAGGCACACCGCCGATGGTGCCGCGCATTGCCCCGCGCGAGGACCTGAATCCATTTCGCATCGCGCAGATTCAGTTCGATATGGCCGCGGAATTCCTGAAGCTCGATCCCGGCCTGCGGCAGATTTTGCGCACGCCCAAGCGCATCCTGGAAGTGTCCCTGCCCACGAAGATGGACAATGGCCAGGTGAAGGTGCACACCGGCTATCGCGTGCAGCACAACGTCGCGCGCGGGCCGGGAAAAGGCGGCATCCGGTTTCATCCGAACGTCACAGTCGATGAAGTCAAGGCGCTCGCCGCGTGGATGACGTGGAAGACCGCCACCGTCAATGTGCCGTTTGGCGGCGCGAAGGGCGGGGTGATTTGCGACCCGAAGCGCATGTCCAAGAGTGAGCTCGAGCGCATGACGCGCCGCTACGCCAGCGAGATACTTCCCATCATCGGGCCCTCGCAGGATATTCCCGCGCCGGACGTTTACACGGACGCGCAGACCATGGCCTGGATCATGGATACCTATTCCATGACGGTTGGCCATTCGGCGCATGGGGTCGTCACTGGTAAGCCCGTTTCCATCGGCGGTTCGGAAGGACGCAGCGAGGCCACCGCGCGCGGGCTCGTCTACGTCGTGGAAGAAGCCTGCAAGGTCAAAAAGATTTCTTTGCGAGGCGCCACCGTCGCGATCCAGGGATTCGGCAATGCCGGCGCCACTGCGGCGCGCCTTTTCGCCGAGAAGAAGGCTAAGATTATCGCGCTCAGCGACACGCGCGGCGGGGTCACCAATTCTCGCGGCATCGACCCCATCAAGGCCATTCGCTACAAGGAGCGGTCCGGGACCGTTGTCGGCATGCCCGGTGCGTCGCGGATGACCAACGACGAACTGCTCACTATGAAATGCGACATCCTGGTGCCCGCGGCGCTGGAAAACGTCATCACGTTGCATAACGCCGAAGCCGTGAAGGCCCGCATCGTGGCCGAAGCCGCCAACGGCCCGACCACCCCGCATGCCGATGAAATCCTGGCACGCCGCGGCATCACCGTCCTGCCCGATATTCTCGCGAACGCCGGCGGCGTCACCGTCAGCTATTTCGAATGGGTGCAAAACCAGGAAGGTCTCATGTGGGACGTGGACGAAGTGAATGCGCGCCTGCAAAAAATCATCGTGCGCGCTTTCCATGAGATGGTGGATACCATGCGCAAGCATCACGTTCCGCCGCGCGCCGGCGCCATGATTCTCGCCGTCGGCCGCGTCGCCGAAGCCACCCTCGTCCGCGGCCTGTTCCCATAGCAAGCGATAAGTAGCGAGAGCCCATGCCAATCGGCTCTCGAAGCCGGCCGATTGGAGTGACTCTACCAGGCCTGATGGCCTTCGCGTTTTCCCCGGTGTTCATCCTTCTGTTGGCAGACTTTTTTTGCCACATTTTCGTGGAAAACATCGCGCCTTCGGCCACGGAGGACACCGGGGTGTTCCTTTGGCTCTGCTTTTGGCTGATGGTTCTCACAACTTGTTTTCCAGCGGTGCCCTGGGTTTCCTATAGGGCGGGTCTCGCGCTTTAGAGATTGAAGCGTCCGGGCCTGATGGTAGCCGTTTTACGATGATGGTTTATCTTGTGGTCGGCATGATCCTCCTTCTCATCCCTGGCATCTTGTGGAAGCTCCGGGGGAGCAGCCGTTTCGGCGTTTAAATTATTTTTTCTCTTCTATCTGCGAGTGCCCTCCATCGAACAAAAATTTGAACCCTCTCCTCCGAAGTCGGGTGGCTGAAATTTTCTGTTGCGCCAAGGAACTGAGGCGCGTACAGTCGCAGTTGCCGGTGCGTCTTTTGACGCGACCGGCTATTTTCGTCGTTGGAGCAAGAAAGACGATGAGCACGAACGGACACGCGCATCCAGCTCCACCCATTTTGTTGACCATCGCCGGATTTGATCCTTCTTGCGGAGCGGGAACGGCCGCGGATTTGAAGACTTTCGCCGCCCACGGCTGCTATGGCGTAGCCGCGATTACTTCTCTTACGGTCCAGAACACGCAAGGCGTTGAGACCATCCACAACACTCCGAGCGCGGAGCTGCGCGCGCAGCTCGATGTACTGGCAAAAGACTCGGAGATTGCTGTCGTAAAAATCGGCATGCTCGGGAATCGCGGGAACGCGGTCGTCGTCGGAGAATTTCTCGATGTCCACAACTTCGTGCATGTGGTCCACGATCCGGTGATGAGGTCTTCGAGCGGGGCCGAGCTCCTCGACGCGGCCGGGATCAAGTACGTCGCCACGGAGCTGCTGAAGCGCGCGAGCGTCATCACCCCCAATGTGCCGGAAGCAGAAGTTCTAACCGGGCTGACCATCAAGGATGTAGCGGATATGGAAGCGGCGGCGCGCAAGCTCGTCGAAATGGGCGCCCACGCGGTGATCGTCAAGGGCGGCCACATGGAGCGCGCCATCGATGTGCTATTCGATGGCCACGAAATGGTTCAGCTCGGCGGCGATCGTGTAAAGACCGAAAACACCCACGGCACCGGCTGCACGTTCGCCTCGGCCATCGCTGCGCAGCTCGCCGCCGGTCGTTCCCTGTTTGAAGCTGCCACCCTCGCGAAGGCTTACGTTACCAAAGCTATCGAGAAGGGCTACGCCATCGGCAAAGGCCGCGTGCCGCTCGATCATTTCTATCGCCAGAAAATCGAGCCTCTTGCCCGTGGCACCCACGAAGTCCCACAACACGGCATGCACCCTGCCGCCGAACCCACCGCTCACTGAGCACGGGACGCCCGATGCTTTCGAAGCGCGCCGGAATCTGGCCCTTCCTTGCGCTCGCCGTGATTCTTGGAATCGCCGCGCTGTTTGTGCCGCGAACGGATCTCCCGCCCTCTTACCATCACTTCGTCGATCAGCGCAGCTGGCTGGGCATCCCGAACTTCGGTGACGTTGGTTCCAATCTTGCGTTTCTGATCGCGGGGTTGTGGGGGTTGGCATTTCTGTCGAGGAAGTCCAGCCTCGACCAATTCGTGGATCGACGTGAGCGGTGGCCTTACCTCGTCGTCTTTCTTGGGTTGGTTCTGACGGCTTTCGGGTCCGGCTACTATCACCTTGCTCCGGATAATGATCGTCTTATGTGGGACCGGCTGCCGATGACTATTGTTTTTATGCCGCTGGTTGCCGCTGTAATTACGGAACGGGTCAATCTCAAGATGGGCCTTTGGTCGCTGCCCATTCTGACTGCCGTCGGCATCGGAAGCGTGCTTCAGTGGCATTGGACGGTACGGCAGGATGCAGGTGATCTGCGTTTCTACGGCACGGTGCAGCTGTACGCCGTGCTCGGGCTCCTCACCGCGTTGTTTCTGCCTCCGCGCTACACGCGCGGAGCAGACCTGCTCGTCGTCGCTGGCCTTTATGTCCTTGCCAAGGTCTTCGAAACGGCCGACCGGCAAATCTTCTCGATCGGCCACCTCATCAGCGGGCACACCTTAAAACATCTGGCTTCTGGCCTCGCCGGATTCTGGATTTTGCGCATGCTGCAAAAAAGGCAGCCTATTTCGCAGGACGGCATGCACCCCGCCGCCGAACCCACCGCGCACTGAGAACTGGGCGCCGTCGTCTGTATTGGGAATGTATTTCTCTGCGGTTTCTGTGTCTTCGGTTTCGTTTCTTATCTTTTATAGATAACGCGTCCGGCAACGATGGTGCCGACGGGACCGCCCTTGAAGCTGCGGCCGTCGAACGGCGAGTTGCGCGACTTGCTGGCCGATTCCTTGACGTCGTAGGTCCAAGCTTGGTCAAGCGAGAAAATCGTCAGATCAGCCGGCTGGCCCGTGGCGATCTTGCGTTCTATGCCGAGCACGCGCGCCGGGCCGGTCGTGAAAAGCTCCACCAAGCGCATCAGCGAAATGCGGCCTGTGTGGACAAGTTGCTCAAGCGCCAGCCCAAGAGCCGTCTCGAATCCCAGAATCCCAAATGGGGCGCGATCGAACTCCACGTCTTTCAATGCCGGCTCGTGCGGCGCATGATCCGTTGCGATGGCATCCACCGTGCCATCTTCCAGACCCTCGAGCAACGACTTGCGGTCCTCGCGAGAAGCCAGCGGCGGATTCATCTTGAACCGTGAATCGTACTGCACGTCCTCGTCGATCAGAGTGAAGTGGTGGGGCGTAACCTCACAGCTGACCCGCAACTTGCGCGATTTTGCCCAGCGCACTTGTTCGAGGGAGGCCTTCGCCGAAAGATGTGCGATGTGCAAGTGCGCGCCGGTGAGCTCCGCTAGCTGCACATCCCGCGCCACGCAAACCGACTCGGCTGCCGCAGGCATGCCGCGTAATCCCAGTCGCGTCGAGTTCACACCTTCACGCATCACCGCCCCCGCCGCTAGCGAGACGTCTTCGGCATGCTCGACCACCGTTAGATGCAGGGAGCGGCAATAATCCATCACCTGCCTTGCCAGCTTGGCCGTGGCAATCGGTCTTCCGTCGTCCGAAACCGCGACAATGCCCGCTTCTTTCATCGCCGCAATTTCCGCGATGGCTTCACCCGTGCTTCCGACCGACGCCGCCCCGATCGGCCACACGCGCACAACTCCGGTAGCTTTGGCACGATCGAGAATGAATCGGGTCACCGAAGCATTGTCGTTGACCGGCTTGGTGTTCGGCATGCAACAAACGGCCGTGAAGCCCCCGCGTGCCGCTGCTCGCGTTCCCATCGCGATGGTTTCCGAAGACTCCTGGCCGGGTTCGCGTAGGTGTGCGTGAAGGTCGATAAATCCGGGAGCAACGATCAGCCCGGTGGCCTCGAAAACTTCCACATTCTGGGGCGCCGCCATTTTCCCCGCCGGCGCCACTTCTTTTATTTTTTCCTCATCCAGCAAGACGTCGAGGGCCGCATCGGTCTTCGATGCGGGGTCCATCACGCGCCCGTTCTTAATCAGAAGCATTGGTCGATTCCTTGGGTTGGGCTTCGAGCGCCGGATGCGCATCCGTTTCCGTGGCGCCGCTGATCAGCAGATAGAGAATGGCCATGCGCACGGCCACGCCGTTCGTCACCTGCTCCAGCACGCAAGACCGCGGCCCGTCGGCGACATCCGGCGTGATCTCGATCCCGCGATTGATGGGACCCGGATGAAGCACAATAGCCTGGCTGTTCGCGCGGCGCAGCCGCTCGCCGTTCAATTGGTAAAGCAGGATGTAATCGTTCGCGGAAAGCGGCGGATCGTCAAGCCGTTCCGTCTGCACGCGCAGCATGATGATGACGTCCGCGCCTTCGAGCCCTTCTTCGATCCGATACACGCAGCGAATCGGCGTGCCCGGCGCGATTTTCTCGAGTTCACGCGGAACCCACATCGCCGGCCCGCACAGCGTGAAGCGGCAGCCAAATTTCCCCAGCAAATGAATGTTCGATCGCGCCACCCGGCTGTGCAGGATGTCGCCGAGTATCGTCACGTTTAGATCCTTGATGGTCCCGAGCCGGTCACGGATCGTCAGGGCATCCAGCAAACCCTGGGAAGGATGTTCGTGCGTGCCGTCGCCCGCGTTCACCACGGGAATGTCCAGGTGCCGCGCCACATAACTCGGTGCTCCGGAAGCGGCGTGACGCATCACCAAGCAGTCCGGTTTCATGGCATTCAGATTGAAGGCCGTATCCAGAAGTGTCTCTCCCTTTTTCAAGCTGGAGGCTTCGGCTTGCAAATTCATTGTGTCGGCACCAAGCCGGGAAGCCGCCGTGCCGAAGCTGATGCGCGTGCGCGTCGAAGTTTCGAAAAACGCCAGCGCCACGGTTTTCCCGCGAAGCGTTGCCAGTTTTTTCAAGGGATGCCGTTGGATTTCTTGAAAAGGCTTGCTCTGATCGAGAAGAAAGCTGAGTTCGTCCGCCGTGAGCGGTTCGAGGGCCAGCAGGTCGCGAAAGCGGTGAGTCAATGTCCCTTCTCAGAACGTGATGACAAGATGCGCACGCTAGAAATGAAAACTATTCCACGCGGTCCACCAGCACCACGCGCTCTTCTTTGTCGATTTCGCGGAGCCGCACTTCGATGATCTCCGTGTCGCTGGTTTGCACGTCTCGCCCGACGTACTGTGCCTCGATGGGCATTTCGCGGTGGCCGCGGTCAATCAGCACGCACAGGGAGACGCGCTTTGGACGGCCCAGGTCAAACAAGCCGTTCATGGCCGCACGAATCGTCCGCCCGGTGTAGAGAACGTCATCGACCAGGACGAGGTCCATGTTGTCGACGCCAAACGAAATGTTTGAAGAACGAAGCACCGCCTGCGGCGCCACTTTCGAAAGATCGTCGCGATACAGCGTGATGTCCAGCACGCCGACGGGCACATCCACGCCGTCGATCCCCCGCATCGCCTGCGCGATCCGCTGTGCCAGCGGCACGCCGCGCCGTACGATGCCGATCAGCGCCAGGTTCTTGGTGCCCCCGATTTTCTCTACGATTTCATGGGCCAATCGGTGCAACGTGCGGTCAACTTCCGGCGCGGACATCAATTGAGCTTTTTCCACGATGCGCATGGTCGGGTAATCCTATCATTGGTCCCGGCGCTTCGGCCAATCGAGCGACCGCGACATGGGAGCAATTGCGGCGTGATAGACTCGACGCGCCGTCGGGAGATTAGCCGCCTCATGGCTCGCTGGACCGCCATTAGAAGACACGGAATCCTCGCCCTTTCCGCCCTTCTCGCACTATTTTTCGCTTCCGCGCTTACGGCAAGCGCACAGGTTGGGCCTTCGGCCGCCAAAGCGGCAAAAGCTCCGGCGAGGCCCAAGTTGGTCGTCCTGCTGGTTGTCGACCAGATGCGCGCCGATTACGTGGACAAATTCCGCGGCCAATGGACCGGCGGGCTCAAGCGGCTGCACGACGACGGTGCGTGGTTTCGCGATGCTGCCTATCCGTATGCCGCGACTGAAACCTGCGCAGGACATGCGACGATTTCGACCGGAGCGTTTCCTTCGACCCACGGGATGGTTTCTAACGCCTGGTGGGACCGTGAGGCACAGGAGATGGTTACCTGCACCGCGGATCCAAAAGTCCAGAACGTGGCCTACGGCGGCGCGATCGCAGAAGGCGGCGACTCCGCGTGGAGGATGGAAGTGCCGTCATTTGCAGAAGAGCTCAAATTTCAGACCGGTGACGCCACGCGCATCGTGTCGTTTTCCTTGAAGGCGCGCGCCGCCATCACCATGGCCGGCCACAAAGCCAATGCAGTCACCTGGTTCGACGGCGGTTCCTGGGTCACCTCGACCGCGTACCCGGTAGCTCCGTTCATCGGCGACTATGCTAAAGCCCATCCGGTCAAAAACGATTACGGCAAGACTTGGGCGCTGTCGCTTCCGCCAGACCGGTATTTGTACGATGAAAAAACAGCGGGCGCGGTAACCCCGGATGGCTGGGACTTGTCCTTTCCGCACCCTTTGCGTGGAGAGACAGGGGGCAGCGAGCTGGACAGCGCCTTCTACGAGCAATGGGCGTCGAGCCCTTACGCCGATACCGCGCTCACCGAACTCGCCGAAAAGGCCGTGGACGCCTTAAACCTGGGGAAAGGTGCGGGAACGGATTTTCTCGCCGTGAGCTACTCCTCGGTGGACTATGTTGGGCACGAGTTCGGTCCTCGAAGCCGTGAGGTCCAAGACATCCTGGTTCACCTGGACCAAGACCTGGCAGAACTCTTCTCCCGTCTGGACGAGAAGGTCGGCCGCGGAAACTACGTCGTGGCATTCAGCGCCGACCACGGCGTTGCGCCGCTTCCGGAAGAAATGCAAAGGACAGGCGCCGATGCCGGCCGCCTTCGTTTGCCGGAATTGCAGGGACGCATCGAAAAGGCCCTCGAACCCTTCAACTATCGAAAGCCTGCGGTGGCGCAAATCACGGGTAGCGCTGTTAATTTTGTTCCTGGAGTTTACGAAAAGCTTGAGGCCGATCGGAGCGCTATGAACGCGGTGCTCGATGCGATTCGAAGTGTTGCTGGGGTCGCAGGCGTCTACCGTGCCGAAGAAGTAGCCGACCGCCCTGCGACCCAAAATCCCCTGCTGAAAGCGATGGCCCTAAGTTACTTTTCCAGACGCAGCGGCGATTTGTTGATCGTGCCGAAAGCCTATTGGCTCATGGATTCGACGCCTCTCGGAGAAGCGCGGCTCTATGGCACGGGCCATGGCACTCCCTGGAACTACGATCAGCGCGTGCCTATTTTCCTGATGGGCTTTGGCATCCAGCCGGGCGAATATTTCGCCAGCGTGACTCCTGCCGACATCGCTCCCACACTCGCTTCTCTCGCGGGCATCACCCTTGCTTCGCGCGATGGCCGCATCCTCGCCGAAGCGCTCGTTAAAACGAGTCCCGCTCCGGCAAGACAGAAGCCGACGGTTCCGGGCGCCGCAAACGCCACGAAACCTTAGGATTAGACTCAATTTCGAATCGAATGCCCATACGCTCTTGCGGATTTTTTTCCAGAGAGCAATCCACTCACTTCGTGTTATTCTCTTCCGCGAAGTGACTCCCGCTGTCGCCGCGGACCCGAGCGTAAGCATCGGCGCGTTGCGCCTGCGAAATCCTATTCTTGCCGCCAGCGGAACCTTTGGCTACGGCCTCGAATTCTCTCACCTTGTCGATCTGAACCGTCTTGGTGGCTTCGTTACCAAAGGCCTTTCCCGTCGACCCATCGAAGGCGCTCCCGCCCCTCGGCTGTTCCCGACGCCCTCCGGGATGCTCAACGCTGTCGGACTCCAGAATGTGGGGGTACGGGCATTTGTCGCCGAAAAACTCCCAGTACTCCGAAAATTCGATACGACCGTCATCGCCAACGTGTTTGGTTATACCCTTGAGGATTACGTCGAGGTGATCCGGACGCTTGAGGATGCTGAGGGATTAGCAGGCTATGAACTGAATATCTCCTGCCCCAACGTCAAGAAGGGGGGTATGCAGTTCGGGAGCGACCCCTTGCTGGTTTCCGAGGTTGTTGGTGCCGCGCGGAAGGCCGCTGCCAAGAGGCCTCTCTGGGTCAAGTTATCGCCTCTCGTTACAGACATTCGACTTATTGCCAGGGCGGCCGAAGAGGCTGGAGCTAACGCCCTGACGGTGGCAAACACTTATCCTGCAATGGCCATCGATTTCCGCACGGGGAAGTCACGGCTGGGCAATCCGACCGGAGGTTTATCGGGTCCTGCCATTAAACCCATTACTTTGAGGCTGGTCTGGGAAACGAAGAAGGCCGTGAAGACACCAATTATAGGTCTAGGAGGCATCGAGACGGTCGAGGACGTGCTTGAATACCTGGCTGTAGGCGCTTCGGCCGTACAGGTAGGGACGGCCAGCTTTGCTGACCCGAGGGCCAGTGAGCGACTTGTAGGAGGCCTTACCAACGTACTATTTGACGTTAAACCATTTACTGTGAATGAGATAGAGAGTAAATTGCTCTCAGAAAACAGTTGACATAACGCGGTTATTTTGCTACACTTTTTAGGATTTGAGTAGTACAAAGAACACACTATGAGACATCGACTTTTCATGATCTGGGCTGCACTCCGGTGGGTACTTCTCATGTTCCTCGTCGCTCCGGCGATGGAGGCCCCCCTCGTAGCGCATCTTCATCAACCGGCAAAGCCGATCAAGACCTGGGTGGGTAACGCCAGCTGGTATGGCCCCGGCTTCAATGGCCGCAAAACGGCCAACGGGGAGATCTTCGACACGGAAGCACTGACCGCGGCTCACCCCAATCTGCCTTTTGGATCTCTGGTTCGCGTCGTTAACGCGAGGAACGGTAGGTTTGAACTAGTACGCATCAATGACCGGGGTCCCTATCAAGAAGGGCGCGAAATTGATGTATCCTATCGTGTGGCCCGGAAAATCGGGTTGATCCATTCGGGCGTGAGCCAGGTGCGGCTCGAATTGATGGAACTGCCAGAAAAACACTGACCCCGCGAGAGTCGGGGTCACCTATGACCTTGACCTTCGACGCGCATCCCCGCAGCAGCCTGATTGTCGCTCTCGATTTCGATTCACTGTCATCTGCGGTGAGATTCGCGAAACAGGTTGCCGATCTTGTGGGCATGTTTAAGATCGGCAATCAGCTCTTTACGGCGGCAGGCCCCGCAGCGGTCAAAGAAGTTTCTGCCCTAGGATGCGGCATCTTCCTCGACCTGAAATTTCATGACATCCCGAACACCGTTGCCGGAGCCGTGCTTTCTGCTGCGGCCATGACCGGAGTGCAGCTGGTCAATGTCCACGCGCTCGGCGGCAAGGCCATGCTCGAAGCGGCGGTGCAGGCCATCAGTGCGGGTGTGCCGATGGGCGCGGATCGGCCTCGCCTCCTGGCGGTGACCATCCTGACGAGCATGGATCAGAAGACCATGAAAGACGTTGGGATAGGGGGGGCTCCGAAACTGCGTGTCGTGAAACTGGCGCAACTTGCGAAAAAAGCCGGCGTCGATGGTGTCGTCGCTTCGGTCGAGGAAGCCAAGGCCATCCGCAAAGCCTGCGGCCGCGATTTCTTGATCGTGACCCCCGGCGTTCGCCCGAAAGACCGAGCGGTGGAATCCAAATCAGAAGACCAAGCCCGGAAAGCAACGCCGACCGAAGCGATTCGCGCCGGCGCCGATTTCCTGGTAGTCGGCAGGCCGATTCTTGCCGCGCCCGATCCGCGTGCCGCGGCCCAATCCATCGTCGACGAAATTGCCGCCGCCAAGTAGTCCTTCCCGTTTGACGTCTGATTCTTTCCTCCAGTAGCATCCGAACCGAGAGAATCTTCCCGAATGGATCTTTCATGTCCGAGTTCAGTAAGAGCGTGATTGTTGGTACCGCCGGGCACATCGACCACGGCAAGTCGGCGCTGGTTGAAGCACTGACAGGAACGCATCCAGATCGCTTGGCGGAAGAAAAACAGCGGGGAATCACGATTGATCTGGGTTTTGCTTTTCTCGAAGAAAATGGCGTGCGCTTCGGTTTCGTCGACGTGCCGGGACACGAGCGCTTTGTCAGCAATATGCTGGCAGGCGCGACGGGCGTCGATGTGCTGCTTCTGGTGATTGCTGCCGATGAATCCATCAAGCCGCAAACGCGCGAGCATTTCGATATCTGCCGGTTGCTGGGAGTCGAGCGCGGCGTGGTGGCGCTAACGAAGAGCGACCTGGTCGATCGAGATACCCTGGAACTGGTGCGGATGGAGGCCGAGGAATTTCTCGGCGGATCCTTTCTCGAAAAAGCGCCGCTCGTGCCGGTGAGTGCCAAAACGGGGGCGGGCCTCGGTGATCTACGGAAGGCATTGAGCGCCGCCGCGGCAAATGTACCCGGAAAAGACGGGTCGCGGTATTTTCGTTTGCCGATCGATCGCGCCTTCGCCATGAAAGGGTTTGGATCCGTGGTGACGGGCACGCTCATTTCCGGAAGCGTTCGAGCGGGCGATGAAGTGGAGCTTTTTCCGTCGGGTGAGCGCCTGCGGGTACGCGGCGTCGAATCCGGCGGGAAGGCGGTGGAGCGCGCGACGCCTGGGCAGCGAACGGCCGTGAATCTGGCGGGGATCGAACATACGGCTCTGAAACGCGGGATGGTGTTGGCGACGCCAGGAAAGTTCCGGAGGACGCGGCGCGTCGATGTGCGACTGCAATTGCTGGCGTCGGCGCGAAAAATGAAGCAAGGATCGCGAGTCCATTTTCACGCGGGAACCTCAGAGACGATAGCGGAAGTTTTCCTTCACCGGGAAAAGGAAGTCGCGCCCGGCGGGAGCGCGCTAGCGAACTTGAAATTGCAAGAGGAACTCCTGCTCTTACCGGGCGACCGGTACATCGTGCGGCAATTTTCGCCGGTCGTGACCATCGGTGGCGGCGCGGTGCTGGACTCGTTGGCGCGGCGGCCGATGTTGCGCGATACCGGGCGAGTGGCGTTTCTCAAAACGCTGGAACAAGGCCAACCGGAAGAAGTTCTAGCGGCCATGACGGAGCGCGCACTGTTCGGCTTGACCTTCGAGGAAATCGTCGCGCGGTCCGGTTGGTTGGAAAGAGAAATACGCTATACGGCGCACAAGCTCACCGAAGCGGCTCGCGTAAAAGTAGTTTCTGCCGAGCCGTTGGCGCTGGTCTCCGGAAGAGTGTTTGACGAAGTTCGCAACAAAATCCTCGTGAAGGTAGACAAATTTCACAAAGAAAATCCCCTGCTTCCGGGAATCCCGCGCGAGGATTTGCGAGCAAGCCTCGGCAAGCGTGTGCGAACGGAAACATTTCGTGCCGCGCTGGAAGAATTAACGAACGAGAGAAAACTCGACGCGCCGGGCGAACTGGTAAAGAAAGCGGGATCGGAAATCGCACTGCTGCCGGAGGAAGCAAAGGCCAAGGAGCAGATCGAATCCGCCTTTGCTTCCGCGAGTCTGGCAGTGCCTTCGGTGAAAGAAGTACTCGAGAAACTTGCCGTGGAAGCCAAGCGCGCGGAGAAGCTTTTGCAAATTCTGTTACGCGAAAAAAGCCTCGTTCGCGTGTCGCCCGAACTCATATTTCACCGCCAGGCTCTGGCGCAACTCAAGGATCAACTTTCCGCCCATAAGAAAGAGAAGGGTGACCGGATAACCGTCCCCATTTTCAAGGAGTTGACAGGAATCACCAGGAAATACGCCATCCCGCTGCTGGAATACCTGGACCGCGAGCGGGTGACGCGCCGGGCCGGGGACGAGCGTGTTATACTTTAGGTTGCGGCTCGTGGGTGCTGAGCGCGGGAACCCGCCAGAAGTGCTAGCGTGAAGTTGGCAGGTGTAGGAGGCAACATGGAATTCCCAATGCACTGGCTGATCATTCTGGTCGTCGTGCTGATTTTGTTCGGGGGACGCAAGATTCCCGAATTGATGCGCGGGCTGGGCGAGGGTGTGCGCGGTTTCAAGGAAGGCATGCACGGGGCATCCCAAGCTTCGTCCACCACACCGCCAGCGCAGACGCAGAGTCCTGCGCCCGCTGAAAAACCTGCCGAAGAAAAGAAATAACGCGAGGAAAGAATCCTCCGAACAGTATTGGGTTGGGCGGCCCGTGTGGCCGCCCTTTTTGTTCCTGCCTTGATATTCCTGCCCCGACTGCCTCCCTCGGCTCGAAAGTAGTTCGTTGAGATTCATTATGGAACTTTGCGGAAAACTCTCGGCTATGGCGAAAGACGGGCTAGCTTATGCTGACAGCAAATCCTGCCTATTTTCTATAGTTTACAATCTGTTCTCAACCTGCGGCCTTGGCCACGTAATTGCTCCTTGGCAGCCTGTAAATTTCGGAGCTCTCTGCCGGACTTCGATCAGCGGAGAATTTTGCAATTGCCAGGAGGTGCGGGTGCGCACCACCGAAGCAGCGATTGTGTCCAAAGAGGAAGGAAAAGCCCTTATCGAAGGAGCGAACCTGCCCTTTCGACCAGTAGCGGCCACCCAATTTTGCACGCAGCATTGAATCATACTCGGGGCCTTGGAACACAAGATTCAGAGAAAAGCTTTAGGAGAAGGACATGAAATTGACTTGGATAAAGTGGAGCGCCTTGGGCGCTGCCGTGTTGATGGCCGCCAGTGTAGCGATGGCGCAGGATAAGGATAAGAGTAAGGACAAGGATAAGGATAAACCGGCTCCGAGTTCGCAGCCTGCGCCGCCAGAGCAGGATGCGACCCCACCGAAGGAGTGGACCCCCACGACAACGCCACCTCCGGCGGCAAAGCCGAAGCCGGCGCCACAGAAGGATGCTCAGAAGCCGGTCAATAACGAACAAAACGGTGCCTCGAAGACCACCGACAAGAAGAAGCAGGACGATAAAACCCCGCCGCCAGCCAAGCCGCAATCGTAAGCTTTCAAAAGGTCGCTCGAGACGCGGACGGTGATGCGCGGGCCTGAGCGAAGGAGTGCGCGGTTTTAGACAGGGCCTGCAGGGGAATTCCCGAGCCTCCTCGAACCACTCCGCCGGCACAGACGCAGACGGCCGCGCGCGCCGAGAAGCCTACGGACGGAAAGAAGTAAAGCGCCGACAGATTCCTTCGCGAAGAAATGAATGAGGCCGCCCGTGTGGGCGCCTTTTTTCCCCTTCCTGCCTCGACCGAACATTCCTCGCGCTTTCGTTCGATCATTCCAACTCGAAAGGGATTTTCGTCAACCGGCTCGCCCGTTTGGATCCGATGGAGTTGAGAGTGTCCCGGTCGGAATCCCGACGCTACGAGGATGAACGCCGCAAAGAATTTTGCAGTTGCCAAGAGCGGTGTGAGCGCGCATTACCTTTGAGGCACCGATTGTGTCCAAAGAGTAGCGGAAAAGCCTTGTTGGAGGCGGAAAACCTGCCCTTTCGACCAGTAGCGGCCACCCGATTTTGCGCGCAGCATCAGGGAATACCAGGGGCCCTGAAGCACAGGATTCTGAGAAAAACTTTTAGGAGAAGGATATGAGATTGACTTGGATGAAGTGGAGCGCCTTGTCGGCTACGTTCCTGATCGCCGGCAGCGTAGCGATGGCGCAGGATCAACCGGCTCCGAGTTCCGAGCCTCCGCCGGCGCAGAGCGCGAATCCTCAGACGCCGGCAACGGCTGCGGCAACGCCGGCTCCTCGAGCGAAGCCGAAGCCGACGGTGGCACAACGCAAGGAGAATCAGCAAGACCGCATTGCCCAAGGCGTGAAGAGCGGGCAACTTACAGCGGGCGAAACCGCTAAACTGGAAACCAAGGAAGCGGCAATTAACAGCGAAACGAAGGCGGATCGCGCGGCCAACGGCGGAAAGCTCACCGCCACGGAAAAGAAGCAGGTCAACGGACAACAGAACAAGCTTTCCAAGCGGATCTATGCTGACAAGCACAACGCCAATACCGCCCAATACGGAAACAATAAAGTGGGCCAGCGCCGCGAGAATCAGCAGGACCGCATCGCCCAGGGCATCAAGAGCGGGCAGATGACGGCCGGCGAAGCGGCCAAGGCCGAGAACCAACAGAAAGGCATCAACAAGCAGGTTGCGGCGGACCGCAAGGCCAATGGCGGGACGTTGACGACCGGCGAAAAAAAGCAGGTCAACAAAGAACAAAACGCCGCGTCGAAAAGCATCTACAACAAGAAGCACAACGCCAAAACCGAGCCACCGGCCAAGCCACAACAATAAGTTCTCCCTGCACCCCGAAGCAAAAGAGGCGCTCCAAATTTACCGGAGCGCCTTTCTTTCTTTAGTGGACAGTTTTCAGTAGGAACGAAGTTCTTCCGTTTGTTAGTCCAAGAGTCGAGAGAGTGTTGAAGAGCCCAATCACTTCTCGAGCGGGGAGCCCGTAGGTTCGACAGGGCCGATAACCAGAACCGCCTCTGGCGGCCAGTCGAGAGTGAGTTAGCGCTCGTCCCCGCTCAAGGTTCTCTCAAGGTCACTTGAGACGCTGACGAGGGCCGGCCCGTCCGCTGGGCCAAGCCGGGGCTTCCTGAGGATTGTCGCTGCAGACACGAAATACGGCAATGCATACTCTTTGCAATTCTCCGTCGCCGAACACTCCGCAGCGATGACCGCGGCGACCGGGACAGTTTTGCGCCTGCCGTCTTCGACACTGGGCGCGGCTTCTTGAGGATTTTTCAATTTTTCCCCAAGAAGGGTAAGGTCCATGGTATAGCCGCCCGCAGCATAAAAAAACTCGCCATCCGCCTGCGCCCTGCAGTACTTATCCAAGCGAGCCCGGAGATCCCGGACCACGCGTGCCAGCGAGCCCGAGTTGTCTTCCGTGGGTGCGTCCAAACGAACGTTGGCTTGGCGAGCGAGCTCGATCAAATCGGCGGGTGCGGTCACTTTCTTCAGATCCTCTTGAATGCTATGAGCAGAACGCGAAGCCAGGGGGCTGTTCTGCGACCAGGAAACATCGATCATCTGCATGTCCAGCCCGAGCCTATAGAAAGCTTGCGCCAGAGATTTTTTGTCCAGGGCTTCCACGCTGGCTTTAACCGGATTTGCCCGCGGGGAGGAGGAACCCTTTGGGGCGTCCGCCGAATTCGTGCCTGTGCTGCGCGCGCTTTTCTCGGAGGAACGGCCCGCAGCGATTCTGAGCAAGGCGAAGACATCCGGGTAGTTGTTCTTTTGGGCCATGGAGAGGGCGGTATCTCCACCTTTATCCTGGGCAGAGAGATCCGCTCCTTTTTCCAGTAAGACGCGTACGGTGTCCGCATGTCCTTGGCGGGAGGCTTCGATCAACGCCGTCCTGCCCTGGTCGTCCTTGACATCGATTACCGCACCCTTTTCCAGCAACAAAGTCACGGTACTTGTGTCGCCGCCATAAGCCGCTTGGATCAGCGCGCTATCCTCGAAATTATTCTTCGCATTTACGTCGGCTCCCTTTTCTAGCAAGGCGCGCACCGTTTCCGTGCGTCCCGAAAAGGCGGCCCAGAACAGCGCCGACCATCCGTCGTTGTCTTTGGCATTTACATCCGCGCCGTTCTCCAGCAAGACCCGAACGGTGTTGGTGTAACCCTCCGCCGCAGCTTCCATCAATGCGGTCCTTCCCGTGCCGCCCCTGGCATTGACATCGGCGCCTCGCTTCACCAGGAGACGCACCGTGTCCGTATGGCCACGAACCGCTGCGCCCATCAACGCCGTGTGTCCGTAGCTGCCCCTGGCGTTTACGCTGGCGCCCCCCCGCAAGAGGCTTTTCACCTCGCCCAGGTCGCCGGCCTCGGAGGCTTCAAGAAGCTTTTGAGCGACGGGCGAAGTTCGAGGAGATGAGGCGGGTGCCGGCTTGGAAGGCGGAACCGATCCAGGCACCACGGTCGCGGGGGGCACGGTGGATTTCGCTATCGGAACGACGTCAGGAGTGACTGCGGAGGGGCCGGCCGATGCGGGTGTTGAGCTCGCATCAGGAGATAGAGCGGTTGTTGACGAAGTCTCAGGCTTCGGCGTCGAGGCCGTAGTGGTTGCCGGGGCGGGAGAGGAGCTGCCATTTGGGGGCACCATGGTCGACGAGATGTCCGGCTTAGATGCCGGCGGGGTGACGATTGCGGGCGCGGGAGTAGCCGCGTCTGGCGTTGCCGGCTTTTCTGTCGAGCCGACAATCGATGGAGCCGAAGTGGCCCCTGGTTTGGGATCCGGAGCTGCCGTCGTGGCCACCGACGCTGGGGGGGTGCTCGGCTTGGGGTTCGGCTCAGTAGTGGACGGGATGGAGTGTGGCGGAGTGGCTGGCTTGGAGGCCGGGTTCACTGAAGGTATAGAACCGCTTGGCGATAGAGCTGCCAAGCTCGTCGTGGTGCTTTTCGAACTCGCGCTCTGGGTGGTTCCAGGGGCGCTCCGGAGCAGGGCAATAATCCCGGAATGTCTATACTTCACGGCTAAACGGAGGGCCGTGTCTCCTTCGTTGTCCCGCGGCCGGACATCCGCTCCTTTCTCTAGTAGCAGCCGCGCGGAATCGATCTGGCCCAAGTCGGCTGCCGCCATCAAGGCAGTTCGCCCGTCTTTGGCCTTGGCATTCACATCCGCGCCCTTTTCAAGCAGGGCCGCCACGGTGTCCGTTTGGCCTCGAAGGGCGGCTTCCATGAGCGCCGTCTTTCCTTGGTTATCCGTCTCATTCACATCTGCGCCTTTATCGAGAAGATTGCGCACGATGTCCGTTCTTCCCGAAAAAGCGGCCCACAGGAGCGGCGTCCATCCGTCGTTGTCCCTTGAGTGAATGTCCGCACCCTTGTCTAGCAAGGTGCGCACGATGTCCGTATAACCGGCGACGGCAGCATTGATCAGTGCCGTCTCACCTTCCTTTGCTTTGGCATTTACGTCCGCACCTTTTTCGACAAGAAGGCGCGCTAGATCCGTGCGGCCGAAATACGCAGCCCAGATCAACGGGGTCCATCCGGCCTTGTCTTTGGAGTTGGGGTCCGCGCCATCCGTGAGCAACTTCTCAACGGCAGCGCGATTCTTGCCTTTGGAGGCTTCCAAAAGTTTTGTGTTGAGATCCTGACCGTAGGCGCGGAAAGGAAATAGGGCAAACCACACAATCAGCGCGAGCGTCCATGACGGTCTTCTCATAACGGTCTCCCGGGGACATCCCGAGGTTCCGGCTGCGCGTCGCCGAAGTAATTCTCCAGTACGGAACCTAATTCAGGATAGCGCCCGCAAAAGACCGAGTAAATAGCATTTTGCCTGGACTGTACCGAGGAGTTCCCATGATTTTATTCCTCAGCCCAGCCGATATCGGTGAGCGCGCGCAGTAGGCGGGCGAGTGGCAGCCCGACAACGTTAAAGTAGCAACCTTCGATGCGCGGGATGTAGCGGCCAGCTCGGCCCTGAATGCCATAGGCACCTGCCTTGTCGTGCGGCTCGCCCGTGGCGAGATAGCGGGAGACTTCTTCGGAGGAAAGCGTCGAGAAATGAACGTGTGTGGTTTCGGCGAACATGAGGCGCGCGGCATCAGGAAGGCGGATGAGAGTAACGCCGGTGATGACCGAGTGCGTACGGCCTGATAGTCGTTCGAGCATATGACGCGCGTCGTCGCTGGACTTCGGTTTACCGAAGATGTGGCCGTCGAGAGTAACTTCGGTGTCGGCGCCAATGATGATCGCAGGCCCAACGGCGCGTGCCGCGACCGACTCGGCTTTGGCGGCGGCCAGGCGTTGGACGAGATCGTGAGGAGATTCGCCAGGGTAAGGTGTTTCGTCGATGGCGGAGGAGAGCTGGGTGAAGGAAATCCCTGCGTCGCGAAGGATTTCGGCTCGTCGTTCCGAGGCGGAAGCAAGGATTAGCTTCATGAAGAATCCTGGAGGGGAAGAATACTACACGGCAAGCGACCACCAGTCTCGTTTTTACGCTGGCGTCTATTCTCCGGCGTGAGGAGGCCACGAGAGGCGGGCCTGTATATTTCTACTTCGGGATCTCTATGCCTCGGGGAAGACGGAAGACCATGTATTGAATTAGATCCATGGAGGCGCTAGGAGACACTTCGAGAAAATCAGATGACCACGGATTCCTGGTATTCGCCGAAGACGCGGCGAAGAGCGTCGGAGATTTCGCCGACGGTGGCGTAGGTTTCGACAGCGGAGAGGATGGCAGGAAGAAGATTCTCGGTGGTTCGGGCGCGGCGCTGGAGTTCGGCGAGCGCGGCTTGGGTGAGGGCGGAGTCACGCTTGGTGCGAAGAGCGTTCAGCCGGGCGATTTGAGAGCGCTCGATGTCCGCGTCGATGCGGAGAGTCGGAATGGTGCGTTCTTCTCCCGCGACGAAGTCATTTACGCCGACGACGATCTGTTCTTTTTTCTCGACGGCACGCTGGAACTCGTAGGCAGCTTTCTGGATTTCGCCCTGAACGAAGCCGCCTTCGATCGCCCGCAACATTCCTCCCATCGCGTCCACTTTGTCGATGTATTCCATGACCCCACGTTCGATTTCGTCGGTAAGACGCTCGATGGCATAGGAGCCAGCAACGGGATCAACGGTGTTGGTCACGCCGGTTTCGTGGGCGAGGATTTGTTGCGTACGCAGGGCGATCAGCGCGGCATCTTCGGTGGGAAGCGCGAGAGCTTCGTCGAGGGAATTGGTGTGCAGCGACTGGCAACCGCCGAGCACAGCGGCGAGCGCCTGGATGGCGACCCGGACAATATTGTTTTCCGGCTGCTGTGCGGTGAGAGAAGAGCCCGCGGTCTGTGCGTGGAAGCGCAGCAGAAGCGAGCGCGCATCTTTGGCGTGGAAGCGTTCACGCATGATTTTGGCCCAGAGGCGGCGGGCGGCGCGATACTTGGCGATTTCTTCCAGGAGATCGCTGTGTGCGTTAAAGAAGAAAGAGAGCTGCGGCGCGAACTCGTCGACACTAAGACCGGCGTCGAGCGCGGCCCGCACGTAGGCGATGCCGTCGGCTAGCGTGAAGGCGACTTCCTGGACGGCGGTCGAGCCGGCTTCGCGTATGTGATAGCCGGAAATGGAGATGGTGTTCCATTTGGGAAGATGGCCGCGGCACCAGGCGAAAATGTCCGTGACGATGCGCATCGCGGGGCGAACGGGATAGATGTAGGTGCCGCGGGCGATGTATTCCTTCAAAACATCATTCTGCACCGTGCCGGAAAGTTTTTGCAGGCTGGCGCCCTGTTTTTTTGCGACGGCCACGTAGAGGCAGAGCAAGATCGCGGCGGTGGCGTTGATGGTCATGGAAGTGGAGACCCTTTCGAGGGGAATGCCGTCGAAGAGCGTTTCCATGTCTTCGAGGGAATCGATGGCCACGCCGACCTTGCCAACTTCGCCCCTGGCCAGAGGGTGGTCGGAATCCATACCGATCTGCGTAGGGAGATCGAAGGCCACGGAAAGCCCGGCCTGCCCCTTGCTCAAGAGATAACGATAGCGGCGGTTGGATTCGACGGCGGTGCCGAAGCCGGCGTACTGGCGCATGGTCCAGAAACGGCCGCGGTACATCGTGGGATAGATGCCGCGCGTGTAGGGGAATTCGCCGGGATAGCCGAGCGCGCTTTCCGGATCGGAGCCCGCAAGATGTTCTTCGGTGTAAAGGCGTTCGAGGGGCAGGCCGGAGAGGGTAGTGAATTTTTCTTTGCGTTCGGCAGGGGCCGAGGATTTAAGTTTGGTGTCAGACATTGGAAGTTCGAAACCTCAAAACGAAACTCACTGCCAAAAATCTGTTCTTTTGCCCCATAGAAATGGCAGGCTGAAGTCCGGCCGCTACAACTTCCGCGACTTGCGGAACGACGCTACGGCAAAGAACACGAATAACAGCGCAACTGCAACAGCAAGGCCGATGAGCCAGCGAGCGGCGTCGCGCGTCCACGCGCGAAAGGCTGCATTGAGCCAAGCCAGCGCTAGAACGGCGAACAGGGCTCCGATCATTTCGTGAAAAAGCTGCCGGAGCGTGCGCCAGAATCGCCGGAAGCCGCCTTGCTGCTCGGACGCGGTGGTGGGGATTGCGACCATGGACATGCAGGCATCTTAACGCAAAATGAAGCCGACAGTTGACATGTGAAGCCGATCTTCAAGTGCGTGGCGCTTCAAAAAACCTGAACCAACGTACTGTGAACGGATTGGAGACAACGAAACCAAGCTCTCTTGTATCCAACTCATGGTGGGCCTAAAATGGCGGAAGAAGTACGGGAGAGCCAGCCTTGCAACTCGACGATCACCTGAAAAACTTGCTCCGTGAATTGGGACACGCGATCAATGATACGGTGTCCGACTCCGACCGCATCACGGGTGCGATCGCCGGAGTGCGCGCGCACGGCTATGACATCGTCTTGAAGCTGGATGCGACGATCGGACTGGCCAAGCGCGATGCCGCCGCCGAAGCCGCCAAGTTGACAACCCAGGACCGACGCTTCCTCGAGTCGTTGCGGATTCAAGTGGATCAGGAATCGTTTCTAGAAGAGAACGACAGAAAGCCAGCGACGCGCCTGGCGATGACCCCGCAGGACGTGCGGTTTCTGAAATCGCTGCGGATTTCCACGGACGACGTCGAATGAGGAGTTTCGAGAGAGCGAGTGGATTCGGATTGCCGTTGCTGCTGGCAGCTGCCGGGGTAATTTCTTCCCCTGCCGCGGCGCAGAGTCCGGTAGTGCCGATCGTCGTGGATACAGCGGTGCCCATGGTCGTCAACACGATTAAGCCGAAACCGAAGCCCACGGGGTTAGCTCGGTTCGAGGGCTTCGTGCAGCACGCCAATATCGCGCAGATCACCGTGCGCGCCAAGGGCAACGACCTGTCGATCCAAACGTTTCCGCTTTCTGAAGCGGCCGCCGCGAAGATGCAGCAGATTATAGATAAAGGCGGCTACCAACACGGCGACAAAGTGACGATCTTGTACAACCCCACGACGATGAAAGCGATGAAGATCAAGGGCAAAGCCTCGAAACCTGTCTGATTTCAGAGGCTGCGGTATGCTTCGCCTTCCTGCCGTTGCCGGACGTTTTTATCCTTCCAATCCACGCGAGTTAGCTGCACTCGTCGGCGAGTGTTCGAAGATCGTTCCACCTCGCGAGCCCGTTCGCGCCAGGGCCTGCCTGGTTCCTCATGCCGGATATGTTTATTCGGGGCACCTTGCCGGTGCGGTGTTGGCACGAATCGCGCTGCCCAGGAAAATGATAGTGCTTGGCGTGCGGCATTACCCGCGGGGGGAACCGGCCGCAATACTTTCAAGCGGGGCTTGGCGCACGCCGCTGGGAGATGCGCCGGTCGATGATTCCCTAGCGGAAGCGCTGAAGAAAGCGTGTCCTCTGTTGCGCGAAGATAGCGTCGCTCATAGTCGAGAACACTCCCTCGAAGTGCAGTTGCCCTTCTTGCAAGTGCTGGCGCCGGAATTCACATTCGTGCCCGTGGCGCTCGGAACGATCGAGTTTGAAAGTCTGGTCAGCGTTGGCCAAGCGCTCGGGCAAGTGCTCGGTTCGTTGAAGGAAGACGTGCTGTTGATCACAAGTTCGGATTTGAATCACTACGAGGATGAGGCGACGACAGAAATCAAGGACCGCCAAGCCATCGAGCAATTGCTGGCGCTCAACGCGCGCGGGCTCTACGACACTTGCCGCAATGGAGATATTTCCATGTGCGGGCTGGGCCCCGCGGTGGCCATGATTACGGCGCTGAATCTGCTCGGCGCGAAAAGATCAGAGCTGGTGAAGCATGCCACATCAGCTGATGTCTCGGGCGATCGCGAGGCCGTCGTCGGTTACGCGGGAATGCTATTTTCCTGAACAGGAATCAGAAGATTAGCCGGGCAAGAAAGAAGCGGCTCCAACCTTCGGAGCCGCTTGGGTCTTCGCGGAAATACCTGCTTAATGCGGGCGGCCGGATGAGCTGGGCGCTGACGCCGGATGTGCGGACGACCCGGAAGAAGCCGAAGAAGAGGAGCGTCCACCTCCACCACCGGAGTACGTCGAACCTCCGCCGCTTCCACCGCTTCTGCCGCCGGAACTTGCTCCTCCGCCTGAGTAACGCGGAGCCGGGGGCGGAGGGATAATGCGTGACGGCGGCGTCCGATTGGCGCTCGGCGTCGTTTGCGGCCGTTCAGGCGCGCGCGCGGAAGACGGAGTTCCAGCATTTGAAGCCGCCGCTTTTCCCGTAAGACTTGCCACTCGTTCCGAACCTGCGCCTGCAGCCGATCCATTGGCTGCGCGGATTTGTTTTGCGTTCGCCGCGGCGGACTCCCCTAGAGGGGAATTCGTATTGACAAAACGGTGCTCCTGCGGGTCATAGGCGATGGAGGAATCCTTGCTGAGCGAGACGACGCGAGCGCCCGAATTGCCCCCCAGCACGGTCCTCGAAACGCGATTCGGAGGTGTCGTCGGAACCAAGCTGCTGCCAAGAGCTTCCCGCGGTGCAGATTTTAGTGTTTGCCACTTCGCCCCCGGTTCCCCGGTCAGGAACGATTCGCCAGCGGCTTTCCGAACGGAAGGCGCGAAGACCCCATGTTCCAGATTCAGCGGGGTCTTGCCCTTCTGGTCGAGGGGATGCATCGGCACGATGCCGACCTTTCCGCCCTGGCGAACAAACACTCCGGTCACCGCGTGATAAATCGGGCGAGGCGCATGGACTACCGGCGGGAAGCGCTTCCGCGGATCGCCCAGAAATCCATAGGGGTAGGGCGGCGAATAAAACCAGCCGCCACAGGAAGAGTCAAATAGCCAGCCGCCATAGTGGTAGGGAGCCCAGCCCCAAGGCTGCGAACTCAGATAAGTCCAACCAAAGGACGGATCCCAGATCCACTGCCCCACCCCAAATGGTGACCAGCCGTAGCCTACTCCGAAAGGCCGCCAGCCGAATCCGTAGCCCCCACAAGAGGACCAAGCGCCGTAGGTCGAGAGGTCCGCGAAGCCTGAGGCATAGTAAGGAGAACTCGTGTATTGAAGCGTCGCGTTGGTGCCGGCGGTGACACGGTCGATGCGGCCAGAAACCCAGTGGTCGAAGTCATCTTCGTTGGAAAGCCGGCCAATGGTCATGGAAGTGTCGTCGCCGGCTTTGACGGAGAGCGATTGGCCCTTTTCGAGATGCTTGGTGTCGCCTTTGTGGAGAACCGAGACATGACCCTTCAGGGTTTCGACGGTGCTTCCATCGTCAAAATTGTCCAGCCGGAAGGTACTCCGGCCATCGGCTTCCACAGTGAAATCGCCACCGGTGACGCTGAAGTAGTCGCCGCCGGAGGGATTGACATAGAAGGAAGCGCTTCCCTGGCGAAGAACGATCCGCGTGGTGCGATCGCCGTCATGGAGGGACAGGTCGTAGAATTCAACGACGGTATTTTCTTTGAGGAAAGCCATGGCGCCGTTCTCGAACTCCACTTCGGCGCGACCGTTGTCCGTAGAGAGGACATAGCCCTGGCGGATGGGCAGGTTCAGCTCGGCAGTCGACCACGTTGTGTTCGAGTCGGTGAGTGGATCGCCATGTGTTTCGGCGGCGAACCGTACATCGCCTTCGACCAGGCTCAGACGAATGATGCGGGCGTGGCTCGAATCTGCCGAGGCGAGAGGCGCGGCAATGAGGACGGCAGAGAAGAGCAGCAGCACGATCGAACGAATCAGTTTGCGGGAAATCATATGACCCCCTCGTGGGGCGCGACCCTAATGATTTGACGTGTGCGGGCCCGGGTAGGTTGCGCCGAACGTGCCCTAATCCATAGTCCCGCTTGGGGATGGCTGCGTCAAGCCAAGCTTAATCGATGCTGAACATAGGGTCCCGGGAGAGAGAGTCTCGATTCCCTCCGAAATCGGATGTGCGTCTTCTTAATGCCGTACATTTAAGTTTTTGATTTGTACTTCCTTGACACCCGGAAACTGAAAGGCTAGTTTCACAAGCGGGGAAGTGTCACGACGCTCGTGTCGAGTGTCCCGCGGTCCGTAGTCCTTTCCACAAAAAGGGCGTAAATGAATCCGCATGGGCCCGCTTACGAGCTGATGAATTGCAGTCTTATCGCCGGGGGAAATTATGGGGAGCACTTATAGGTTTGCTTTCGTCTTGACGCTCATCTTCGCCGTTCTGTCGGGCACGTCGGCGTATGGGCAGGGCGGCGCCACCGGCGCGATCAACGGTGTGGTGGTTGACACGAGCGGCGGATCGGTTGCCGGGGCGGACGTTCAGATTATCGATTCGCGCACGGAAGTGTTGGTGCGGAAACTGCCGACCGGGTCGGACGGCGCTTTCGTCGCCACACTTCTCCCACCGGGAACCTATACCGTGGTTGTCAACAAGTCCGGCTTCTCGGAACTGAAAGCAGAGCATATCGAGGTGCGCATCACGGAAACGACGCGCGTGTCGATCACCCTCAAGCCCGGTTCGGTGGCGGAAAAGGTGGAGATTTCCGCTCAGGTGACCAGCGTCGAAACCACCAATGCGACGACCGGACAATCCCTGGGCACCGAAACCATCCGCGAACTTCCGCTCGCGACGCAGAATTTTCAACAATTGCTGACTCTTTCCTCGGGCGCGCAAAGCGAACTAAACAGCTCGACGCAGCTTGGCCGCGGCGATGTGCGCATCATCGTCAATGGCCAGCGCGAGGACAACAACAACTACCTGATAGAAGGCATCTCCGCGACCGACTATAACGTGGCGGAGCTGACCAACACGCCCTTGCCGAATGCCGACGTCATCCAGGAATTCAAGGTACAGACGTCGCTTTACGACGCCAGTCAGGGACGGAATGGCGGCGGGAACATCAACGCGGTACTGAAGAGCGGCACGAAGCAGTTTCACGGGGATGCGTATGAGTTTTTCCGCAACGACAAGCTGGATGCCAATGATTATTTCTTGAACGCCAGTGCCCAGAAGCGACCGGTCGTCCGGCAAAATCTCTTTGGCGGCAGCTTGGGAGGCCCCGTGGTCTCGGAGAAAGCAGGATTTTTCTTCGTAAACTATCAGGGCACGCGGCAGCGCAGCGGGGATTCGCCCGGGACGATCATCAGCACAACAATTCCCGTTCTCCCGCCTGACCGAACGGCGGGGAACCTGGCCACGGTATTCAGCAGCCCGGCCACCGGAAAATGCGCCGCGCAAGCCATCTCGATCGATCCCGTCACGGCAAACCTACTCAGCCTAAAGAGCGATCAATTTGGCGGAGCTGGCGGTGGTTTTCTGTTTCCTACCGTCCCCGGGACGCCGACGGTGAATGTCGATCCGAACACGTGCTCAGCCAGCGTAAACACCGGTACGTTCACGTTCAGCAAACCGGGAAAGTATACCGATGACCAGTTCACGGCGAACTGGGACCGCGAGTTCCACAACGGCGTGGATAAAATATCCGAGCGCTTTTTCTATTCCAACTCAGAAACGTTTGAGCCCTTTGGCGCCGGCGGCCTGCAGGCTTCGCTTGGCGGGGGCATCGCGGCCTCCGATTTGAACTTCCCTTACACTCTGCCTGTCCGAGACCGCTTCCTGGGCATCACCGAGACGCACCTTTTTTCGCCGACGCTGGTGAACGAGTTCCGCTTTGGCCTGGTGCACATCAACAATTCTTCCATCAATACGGCTCCCGCGGGAGCGACCTCGACGGCCGTCGGGATTAACCGGCCAACGAATAATCTCACGAACAACATTTACAAATTTACGTTAAACACTTCGGGTTTCCAATTCGGCCCCACGCCACAGGCGGACCAGCATCAGGAACAGAACAATTACAATTTCGTCGACACAATTTCCTGGGTTCACGGATCGCATGTCCTGCGCCTCGGCGGGGAGATGACTTTCGTGAACCTATACAAGCTGTTCCCGCAGGTTTTCAACGGGCAGCTTTTCTTTTCCAGCCAGAGCGGGGGGCTGAGCGATTTTCAGGAATTTCTCGAAGGCGCGCCAACGGGGAGCTTCGGAGGCGGCGGCGTTTTTAACCATCAGTATAAACAGAATGATTTTGCGGTTTTCGCGCAGGATGACTGGAAAGCGACCAAGAATTTAACTTTGAACCTGGGTCTGCGCACGGAGTTCCTGGGGGCGTGGCTCGATGGGGACTGCCATATCGGGAACCTCGAGTCGGACCTGACGCTGAAAGGAGAAAATCCGTTTGTCTATCCCGGTTGCGTGAATACCCTGGGGGTGGCGGGCTTGTCAGGCTCCGGGAATGGAAGCACGTTCCACAATCAATACGCCAGGGGTTTTGGGCCGCGCATCGGCCTGGCGTACGACGTTTTCGGCAAACACAAGACCACGATTCGCGCGGGCTACGGAATCTATTACGTACGCGAAGACATCGGAGCAGTGGATCAACTCAGCTTTCAGGCGCCGTTTATTCCCATCGCCGGCGCGGGAGGGTTGCCGGGAAGCTTGACGAATTTTTTTGAGCCGTGCGCCACCAGCAATCCCGCGCCTCAGAATCCGTGGTGCAGTTCAACGCAATTCGGCATGACCAACCCCAACGGACTTCCGGCGGCGGGACAGCTGAGTCCGAGTTTTGTCGGTTGCGCCTCCGTCCTCCAGGGGTTTGTCCTGAATGGCACCAGCACGGCGACATTCGATTCGACGCAATCGCCTGTGTACGCTAACCAGGCGGGCTGCAATGGGGTCGGCGCGGCAAGCATCTTCGTCCTGGAAGTTCCGCGCCACTTCAAAGTTCCAAACACGCAGCAATGGAACCTGACCATCCAGCGATCTCTAGGAAAACAATGGGTGCTGGAGGCGGGATACGTGGGAACTCACGCGGTGCACTTGCGCGACACGCGCGATGCCATTGAGTCGCTGGACGCGTCGGTTACTCCGGTGCACGTCACGGATGTCAACGGCAATCCGTACACCATCACCGCCAACACGCTCTCGAACGCCATCGCGCGGACGCCTACACCCGGGCTGAACGGTTATGGCGGCTATCAGATTTTTGCCAACGATGCCTACTCGCATTACCACTCGCTACAGACGACCCTATCGCGGCGCTGGTCTCAGGGCTATCTACAGGCCGCCTACACCTGGTCCAAATCGACCGACGCCACCTCGACGGGAAACCCGGCCTTCAATACGGCCTTTAATAACGAAAGCACGCTGAACGATTCTCGTGGACTTTCGGATTTTGACCGGCCCGAGAGGTTCGTCGTGAGCTACGTTTATGATTTGCCGCTGCTCGGCCATTCTGCCGGGGTCACGCATGCTGTTCTGGGCGGATGGCAAATCAGCGGCGTGACCACGGTCCAGTCCGGGCTTCCCTTCTCGATCTTTGATACGGCCTCGGGGACAGCGTTCATCCTGAATGGCAGCACGTCCACACTCACCTCGAGCTTGGCTCCGGCAGCGAAGATCGCAGGTGGATACACCAGCGGCAACATCCATAATCGTCTGAACGGTTACGTCAATTTCAATAATTTTGCGCCGGCCGCGTTGCTGTATCCATTTGATGCGGCCCATCCAACGACAACCTGCGATCCGGTGAACAATCCGAATTATTGCGTAACAGGATTTGGCAGCCTCGGGCGAAACACCTATCGCGGCCCCCACCAGCAGAACTGGGACTTCTCGTTGATCAAGAATACCCGGCTGACGGAGCGGCAAAGCCTGCGCTTTACGACAGACTTCTTCAACATCTGGAATCACCCCAACTTTGCAAACCCGGTGTCCACGGACGTAGAAAGCCCGAGCAACTTTGGTCACATTGTGAGCACGCGCGGCGTGCCGCGGCTGATTCAGTTCTCACTGCGATACGCGTTCTAGTTCGCGGGACCATGATCCACGGACATGGAGGGCAGGAATGATTCTGTCGCGGCGTTCTTTCTTCTTATGGCCCCGACCAGGCTGGCCGCGGTCAAAACAACATTGTTCGGGCAAAGTGATAAGATTTCTCCTCCGGACAAGGACATGACCCGAATCGCATCGCGTATTTCTCAGTTGAATGGCGAGGGCGCGCTGGCGGTGTACGCGCGAGCGAAAGAACTCGAGCGGCAAGGGCGCTCGGTCATTCATCTGGAATTGGGTGAACCGGATTTTCATCCTGCCGCGCCGGTGGTGGATGCGGTGCGGGGAGCGGTGGCGGCTGGGCGCGACCGGTATTGTTCCCCGCGCGGTGTGCCGGCGCTGCGCGAAGCGATCGCGGACTATTTGAGGCGCACGAGAAGGATCGATGTTCGAGCTGAGCAGGTATTAGTCGCCCCCGGCTGCAAGATGGCCCTGTCCCTCGCGATGATGACGCTCATCGAGCCGGGCGACGAAGTTCTCTACCCCGATCCCGGGTTTCCCATCTATCCGTCGTTCACCCGGGGGTTGGGAGCGACCGCGGTTTCCTTCGGACTGGAAGAAAAAAACAAATTCCAGCCGGACCTGGATGAGATCGCGCGCAAGATTACGCCGCGCACGAGCGCGATCATTTTTAATTCGCCGAATAATCCCACCGGAACGGTTTTGAGCCATGCCGCTCTGGAACGACTCGCGGCGCTGGCGGCAAAGCACGACCTGTGGATCATCTCCGATGAAATCTACGCGCGGATCTTGTTTAGGGGCGACTACGAATCCATCCGCTCGCTTCCCGGGATGGCGGAGCGCACCATCATCATTGACGGTTTCTCGAAAAGTTTCGCCATGACCGGCTGGCGGCTCGGATACGCTGTGGCGCCGCTCGAAGTCATCGACGCCATGGACCTGTTGGTGTTGAACACGTTTACTTGCGCGGCGGAGTTTACACAGTGGGCGGCCATTGAAGCGCTTCGTGATGCGACGAACGCCGTGGAGGCCATGGTGACAGAATACCGCAAGCGGCGCGACGAGTTCGTCGCCGGATTGAATCACATCCCGGGATTCCGCTGCCTGGCGCCGGATGGTGCCTTCTATGCGTGGGTGAACGTGGAAGAGACCGGAATCTCTGCAGAAGAAGTCCAGCGCGTGCTTCTCGAAGAGGCGGGAGTGGCGGGAATCGCGGGTGCGGCTTTCGGTCCCGGGGGAAAGAACTTCCTGCGGTTCTCCCTGGTCAGCGCCCGGAGTTTGCTGGATGATGCGTTGGAGCGCATGCAGCGCGTCTCATTTCATTGGCGGGCAACGGTTTCGCGCTAATTCTCCTGGCTCTCGAGCCAGGTCTAGAGCGGTTTTGAATCAGGTGGAATTTTCAGGAGAGATGGAGAGAAATGAGAGGTTTGATTCATCTTGGCGCGGCGGCCATCGTTCTGCTATTCGCCGCTGACCGAAAAATCTCCGCGCAAGCAAAGCCTTTGGCCGGTCCGGGCGTTCAGAATCTCTACGACAAATTGCTCAAACAGATCGAGCAGATCCCCATTTACGACAATCACTCGCACGCAACCTTCCCCGACGATATGGATATGGACGCCATGGCTTCGCCACCCGACGAGAGCACCGTGCTGCGCCTTCGCGATACGAATCCAGAGTTTGTCGCGGCTGCCAAAGCTCTCTTTGGCTATCCCTACGATGATTTCAAGCCCGAGCATGCCAAATGGCTCATCGACAAGGAGAAGGCGGCGGAAGCCGCCGGTGGGACAGCCTATTGGGACAGCATTCTGGATAAATTGAATATCGAGACTTGCCTGGCCAATCGCGTGGCCTTGGCCGCGTACCTCGATCCCAAGCGCTTTCACTGGGTGTTTTTTGTCGATTCGTTTTTGTTTCCCTTCGATAACCACGACCAGGCGGCCAGGAACGGTGACATGGGCGTGTACATTCCGCTCCAGGAAAAAGTGCTCCAGCGTTATATGAAACAGGAAGGCGTGAGCGGCCTACCCGCTGATTTGGCGGGCTACGAAGCGTTTGTCCGCCAAACGTTGGCCGACAATCAGAAAAAGGGCGGCGCGGCCATGAAATTCGAAGCGGCCTACTTCCGCTCGCTCTATTTTCGCGATCCGCCGCGCGAAAAGGCCGAAACCATCTACGCCAAATATCATTCCGGTGGAGTTCCTTCCGCAGAGGACTACCGCACTTTTCAGGATTACATTTTCCGCGTGCTAATCGATCAGGCGGGGAAACTAAAGCTCTCGGTGCATTTTCACAGCGCCGTGGGCATCGGGGATTACTTCAGCTTGCGCAACGGCAACCCGCTCAATCTGGAAAACGTCCTGCGCGACCCGCGTTACAGTAACGTGAAATTCGTCCTGATCCACGGCGGGTATCCCTACACCCTGGACATGATCTGGCTCACTGCCGCGAAAAATGTCTACACCGATTCCTCGCTCGTGGGCTATTACGTTTATCCCTCGGAGTTGAAGAACATTCTCAAACAATGGATTTCGCTCTATCCCGAGAAAATCATGTTCGGCTCGGACGCCTTTCCCTTCAACGATGCGGTCGGCGCGGAAGAGACCTTCTGGCTGGCGGCGCGGTCGGCAAGAACCGCCGTCGCCGCCGCGCTGGCCGAATTGGTATCCGAGGGCGCCTTCACCGAAGAGATGGCACTAGAACTCGCGCGCCTCTACTTGCACGACAACGCGGCAAGACTTTACGGAGAGATGAAATGAACACCCCCGACAAAGCGAAACACATCGCCTGGAAAGATGTGGAGCGCGAAAAGCTGAATCCGCTCATCGACCGCGAGATGGTGGTCGGCAGCAAGATCATGCTTTCGCGCGTGCTTCTGAAGAAGGGTGCGCATGTGCCCATGCACCACCATCATAATGAGCAGGTGACTTACATTCTCGAGGGCGCGCTGAAGTTCGCGATCGATGGCGGGGAGATCGTGGTGCGCACGGGGGAAGTCCTGTGCATTCCGTCGAACATGCCTCACGAAGCCTGGGCTCTTGAGGATACCGTGGATCTGGACGTTTTCGATCCTCCCCGCGAAGACTGGTTGAACAAAACGGACGATTATTTGCGCCACGGCCGCTGAATTACCATCATTCTTAAAGCAATCATCACAGGAGCAGAGGAGCGACTGGCTTCAGAAACAAATTTCAAAGATACCAAATGATGTTGGGAAAATTGTTGGTGATTATTTTCCTTCTTTGCTTGCGGATGCCCCGAATCCCCACGTGCTTCAAGTGATCCTTGGACAGTTATATTCAACCGACCGGCTCATTCATGGTTGCGCTCTTGGCAGCTTGCGCTTTTTCCCGGGAAGAGGGCATTCGCGCTCAAGTTCTGGAAATGCTCCACCTCCGGGGCCGCAATGACGAGCTGACGTATGTCATTTCCTAGCATGCGCCTTGGTTTCAGGACCGCAAAGACGACCTGGTTCGCACAGTCCTGCCATATCTTCATTCCCGTGAAGATTGGCAGGTTGCGGCGACCCTGAAGATGCTGGGCTTTCTAGTTCACCCGGGAACCTTCCATTGGCCTGCGGGCTCAGAGATCCCTGCAAAATCCGACCAGGTAGTGCTCGCAGCCGCGCCCGAGCTCATTGGGCGAAGCCCTGAAGTCGCGCAGCTCTTGGCCGAATACCTCGGCGGTATCAATAGCCCGAGTCGAGACGGAAGATTTTCTGGGCCGCCACCACGTTCCCCTAGCTGTGATCGACGAAGCCGATCTGGAACGCGAGGCAGCGTTATTCGGCTCCGAGGAAAACAATAAGGCATGACAAACTGCCTGGTTCGCCGTAATTTTGAGGTATGGAAACCGTGGATGTAAAGTTGCCGTCGGAACTTCTGAGGGTCGCAAATTTGGAGGGGAGCAGCCTCTCCCAGGAAGCCGCTCGATTGCTGGCCCTCGAACTCTATCGCGAGGATAAGGTCTCGCTGGGACGAGCCGCTGAGCTATGCCAGACACCGCTGGCGGCTTTCATGGATTTTGCGGCAAAGCACGGTGTCCCCCCGCTACGGTACAGCTTTGAGGACCTGGAAGAAGAACGCCAGACCGCTGACCGTCTCAAAGCGTGACCGTCGTAGCAGATTCATCACCGCTTGTTATTCTGACCAAGCTTGGCCGGAGCTGCGGAAAAGCTTGCGACGAATCGTAACGACTCACAGCAAGCCCTCTCACTGGTTGACGCCATCCCAAGCTTGCAGGGAGAGCGGGGACGCCCGCGGCATCGTCCTGATTGCGTATTAGGCGACCGTGGTTATGATGCTCAGTCAATTCGGCAAGGTCTGCGTGACCGCCGCATCATCCCTTTCCTTGCGAAGCGCAACACCGAACATGGCAGCGGATTGGGGCGCTGGCGCTGGGTAGTCGAACGGACCTTCGCTTGGCTGAATCAGTTCAGGCGGCTGCGGGTTCGATACGAAAAGCGGGCGGACATTCACGAGGCGTTCTTGTCGTTGGGGTGTGCTCTGATCTGCTGGCGCTTCCTGCGAGCCGATTGGGTGGCGGGTTGAAACTCAGCTTTGCCCGCAATGCATTGACTTGCCGCAACTTGGCTCACTAATATGGTCGCTCACGGAGCGGCCTCTCCATTGATCGGCCAAACCATCTCGCACTACCGCGTCATCGAGAAGCTAGGCGGCGGCGGTATGGGCGTTGTTTACAAAGCCCAGGACACGCGATTAGATCGCTTTGTGGCGCTCAAGTTTCTGCCGGACGAAGTAGCCAAAGATCCGCAAGCCTTGAGCCGTTTTCGGCGCGAAGCGAAGGCTGCCTCTGCCCTGAATCATCCCAACATCTGCACCATTTACGATATTGGCGAGCAGGACGGACAGGCCTACATCGTAATGGAATTCCTTGACGGAATGACCCTCAAGCACGCCATCCTGGGCCGGCCGATGGACCTCGATGCGGCGCTTGCGCTCTCCATCGAAGTCGCCGACGCCCTCGATGCAGCTCACGCCGAAGGAATCATCCATCGGGACATCAAGCCGGCGAACATTTTTGTGACGCGACGCGGGCACGCGAAAATCCTCGATTTTGGTTTGGCCAAAGTTGCGGTTGATCGAGCGGCAGCACAACCAGATTTCGCTTCATTGCAGGCCACGATCGAGGCGAGTCACGAACACCTGACCAGTCCGGGAACGGCCCTGGGTACAGTGGCCTATATGTCACCGGAACAAGCCCTCGGGAAAGAATTGGATGGGCGCAGCGACCTGTTCTCGTTTGGCACCGTGCTGTACGAGATGGTGACGGGCAAGCTCCCCTTCCGCGGAGAAACCTCGGCGGCTATATTCGATTCGATTCTGCACAAAGCGCCCGTCGCTCCTGTGAGGCTCAATCCGGACCTTCCTCAGCGCTTGGAAGAAGTCGTCAACAAAGCGCTGGAGAAGGATCGCAACTTTCGCTACCAGCACGCCGCGGACATGCGCGCGGACTTGCAACGGATGAAACGCGATACCGACTCCGGGCGGACCGCCCAGCACAGTTTGCCGGAAGAAGCTGCCACCCCATCCACTGCTGTCCCTTCGACAGCGCCATCGCAAGTTTCTGCGAGTCAAACTGCTGCACCTTCCGCTGTGTCATCCACACAGTTGAAAAGGCCCATAACGCGCGACTGGAGACTCTTGATTCCGGCGGCTGTGCTTTTAGTGGCCGTTGTCACCGCCGTTCTCTACTGGCGCTCCACCAAGGCGCACGCGCTGACCGAAAAAGATTCCATCCTGCTCACCGATTTCGTCAACACGACGGGTGATTCCGTATTTGACGGAACCCTGAAGCAAGCCTTGGCCGTGCAACTGGAGCAGTCGCCCTACCTGAACTTGGTTCCCGAGTCACGGATTCAAGAAGCGCTGCGTTACATGGGGCGTCCTAGCGGCGAACGCATCACCAGCGACGTGGCCAAGGAGATTTGCCTTCGCGAAGGAGTGAAGGCCATGCTCACCGGCTCCATAGCCAGCCTGGGCAGCCACTATGTGATCACCGTCGGTGCGGTCAACGTACAGACTGGTGATTCGCTCGCGCGCGAACAGGTCGAGGCCGACGGTAAGGAGCAGGTGCTCAAATCGCTGGACAAGGCTGCTTCCAGCCTGCGCGAGAAGCTCGGTGAATCGCTCGCTTCCGTTCGACAGTTCGCTACGCCGCTAGAGCAGGCAACCACCTCTTCACTCGACGCTCTGAAAGAATACAGTCTTGGAGAAGCTGAGCACCTGAAGCAGCATGACGCCGCGGCCATTCCACACCTGAGACGCGCCACCGAACTGGACCCAAATTTCGCCCTGGCCTACGCAACCCTCGGCGTAGCCTACGGGAACCAGATCGAGAGTAAGCAGGCCGAAGAGAGCATAAAGAAGGCGTTCGCCCTGAAGGAGCGCGCCAGCGAGCGCGAGAGGTTCTATATCTCGGCCCACTATTACGACGAGGTGAGCGGAGAGGTCGAGAAGACCATCGAAACCTACGAACAATGGCGGCAGACCTATCCGCGGGACACAACTCCTTTGGATAATTTATCTCTTGCGTCCCGCTCCGCCGGCCAGTATGAGAAGGCCCTGACGGCTGCCAGTGAAGCCATGCGCCTGGATCCCAAAGATACCTACGCCAACGCCAATCTGGCGCGGTCCTATCTGGCCCTCAATCGCTTGGACGAAGCGCGGGCCGTTGCCGAACAAGGCGCAGCGCAGAAACTGGGTTCACGTGGTGCCCACCACATACTTTTCAGCCTCGCTTTCCTGCGAGGCGATCAAGCCAGCATGGAGCGCGAGGTGTCAGCTGTGAAAGGAACGGAGAATGAGCCATTCCTGCTCGGAGCCAAGGCGGAGGCCGAGGCCGCCCAGGGAAGACTGAAGCTCGCCCGCGAAACCGACCATCAAGCGGAGTGGTCTGCGAATCGGAATGGCATGCAGGAATTTGCGGCCTTCCTGAAGGCCGCCGCGGCGGTACGGAATGCAAACTACGGTGACTGTTTAACCGCTCGCGCTGAAGCGTCCGCGTCGCTCGCCGAAGTGCCGGACGGATGGAACCGCGACGCCGCCGCCCTCGCCCTAGCGCAATGTGGGGATATCACCATGGCGGAGAGACTCATAGTAGCAATGAATAAGGAGTATCCCGAGGACACACTCCTTCACACGATCAGCATACCGATCGTTCGGGCGTTCGCCGAGCTGCAGCAGGGAAACGCGGCGGCGGCTGTCGCTGGCATGGAGGCGGGCCGACCGTACGAGTTGGGTATTGGGCCGGGGGGCTATCCCGCCTATCGGCTTGTGCACGCCCGGGGGTTTGCTTATCTACGCATGAAGGATGGAGAAAAAGCCGCTGCGGAGTTCCAGAAGATTCTAGATCACCGGAGTCTCATGCCTACGAGCGAGCTCATACCGCTTTCGCAACTGAATATCGGGCGTGCCTATGCCCTTCAAGGAGATGTTGGGAAAGCTCGAACGGCGTATCAGGATTTCCTGGCTCTGTGGAAAGACGCCGACCCCGATATCCCCATCCTGATAGAAGCCAAGGCCGAGTACGCGAAGTTACAATGAGCGAACCACGCTGTCGGGATAAGAGTTTTGTCAAACGTACTTAGCAGTGAGTGCCCTCGTAAAGGGTGCTCCCCCTTTTCTCTTTGTGCTCCTTCCGCGAAAGAGCATAGACAAAGGGCCATAGTGTTGTTTACCGTAGCTAGGTGGCTGAAGCGAATCGTGGGGCAGAGCCCTCTGAGGGGAGCATCATGAAGAGGCTATTTGGAATGGCAGCGTTGCTGCTTGGGACGACGTGTGCGGCCGAAGCGCAGTGGACCGCTCCCGCCGTAACGAATGAGAAGGACAATTTCTCGCTGGGCCTTGCGGAAATATCTACTGCGAAAACCACGCTCTTCGATCCTCTATTTCCATCGGACGTGCTCTTCCCGTCCCCGGCCTTAACTGCCAGCACGTTCGGTACGCTCGCCATTGCCAAGCCGTTGGCCTTGACGCCGGACACAGCCGAACCGGCTGCCGCATCGCCCAAGCCCAGGTTCGTCTTCGGCGGCCGCGATGACTATCGCTGGCAACTCGGTTTTGGCTTCGACTGGATCCGCTTTCGATCCCCTATTTTCAACGCCAGCGCCGTGGGCTTCAGAACGACGATCACGTACTTCACAAATTCCTGGTTCGGCATCGAGGGCAGTATCTCAGCGGCCTACGCTCCAGAAATCTTTCAGAAAGAACATGTCAAGCTACTGCTGTATGGCGCCGGGCCCAAGATCGCCTGGCGGCAGAGGCAATGGGAACCCTGGCTGCATGTGATTATGGGTGGCGCGCATGAGCAGCCGCAAACCTCCGCTGGCGGCCGCAACGCCTTCGGCTTGCAATTGGGAGGCGGCGCGGATTACCGCTTCAATCCCCGTTTTTCCGGCCGCTTGCAAGGGGATTATGTGCGCACGAGTTTCTTCAGCCAGTCCCAGAACAATTTCCAGCTTTCGGCTGGTCTCGTCCTTCATTTCTGAAACCGAGCATCTTCGG